>CALHWB010000053.1 GCA_938036835.1 uncultured Propionibacterium sp. | reverse complement strand
TTTGCGGGTGGCCGGTTGGTGGCTGGTGGTTTGCCTGCTGGCTGGTTGCGGGGTGCTGTCGGGGGGCGAACGGAAACCGGATTGGGCTGGTCTGGCCGGGCAGATCGTGGCGGCGGCCGGTTCGGACCAGGTGGTCCGCGCCGGGCTTACTCGCTCGGGTGGGGTGCTGGATATGACCCTGCGGGTGGGCGGCGCGGATGTGCTTTGGAGTGTCGCGCCGGGTGAGACACCGAAACAGGATGAGGGTGGTGTGGGGTCGTTTTCGTATGCGTCGGAGCCGGCCGCTGCCGGTGAGGTCGATTGGGCTGGCCTGGCGGGTTTAATGCCGCCCGGCTGCCAGCTTGCCGAGGCCTGGGTGGACTGGTTGCCGTTCGGGCATGTGTACCGGCGGGGGTTTTGCAGCCGCTCCGATCCAGCGGTGAGCATCTGGGTGGACGACCGGGAGATCCACTACGCCTCGGGCGCGGAGGATGAGCAGGCGTTCCAGGCCGCCATAGACGTGCTGACACCGCTGTTCGACGGCGGGGAGGTGGTGGAATTCAACAATCAGCTCGATAAGGGACATAGAGGGACCTTCACGATGGTCGGTGCCCGGATGGTGGCCGCCGCGGATGGCACCATGAAACGACTGCATATAACCTATAACGGCCCGAAATCCCGGATAAACAACGATGCGTTGATGGTGCTGCTCGACGACGATTCCGGTCCCTATATGTCCATGCTGGGTAGTGAGGCTGAGGTGCCGCCGTATAGTTTCAGGCCTGCCGATATCCCGGCCGCATCATACGCGAAGGCACTGGACGAGGGTCTAGCCAAAGCGTCGTTCCCCGCAGAGGACGCCACAATGCTGGCCTTCGGCGCGACAACCTCCGCAACAGAGGTCTCTTATGTGTTCTACTCGATAAGCCACACCGGCGCCATCGAGGGAACCGTCTCCCGCTAACACCGGACCGGCCAGCAGCCATGGTCCCGGGTTTTAGTCGTCTGGAATAGCGTGTCGGTTTCGTCTATTGGTTTGGAGGTTGGTTGTGGTGGGTGTTTTGCGGGTGGCCGGTTGGTGGCTGGTGTTTTGCCTGCTGGCTGGTTGCGGGGTGCTGCCGGGGGGCGAACAGAGAACGGATTGGGCCGGTCTGGCCGGGCAGATCGTGGCCGCGGCCGGTTCGGACCAGGTGGTCAGCGCGGGGCTTTCTTGGTCGGGGCAGTTGGATATGACCGTGCGGGTGGGGGGCGCGGATGTGGATTGGAGTGTCGCGCCGGGCAGGGAACCGAGGCAGGGTGAGAGTGTGGGGTCGTTTCCGTATGCGTCGGAGCCGGTTGCTGCGGGTGAGGTGGATTGGGCTGGCCTGGCGGGTTTAATGCCGGCCGGTTGCCAGCTTGCCGAGGTCTGGGTGGATTGGTTGCCGTTCGGGCATGTGTACCGGCGGGGGTTTTGCAGCCGTTCCGATCCGGCGGTGAGCGTGTGGGTGGATGACCGGGAGATCCACTATGCCTCGGGC
Organism: uncultured Propionibacterium sp.; assembly: GCA_938036835.1. Lineage (GTDB taxonomy): Bacteria > Actinomycetota > Actinomycetes > Propionibacteriales > Propionibacteriaceae > Brooklawnia. The sequence continues at coordinate 188,501 of CALHWB010000053.1, read as the reverse complement.
GCGGAGGACGAGCAGGCGTTCCAGGCCGCCCTCGACGTGCTGACACCGCTGTTCGACGGCGGGGAGGTGGTGGAATTCAACAATCAGCTCGGCGGGATATATAGGGGGGAGTTTACGATGTTCGGTGCCCGGATGGTGGCCGCCGCGGATGGCACCATGAAACGGTTTTATGTAACCTATAACGGCCCGAAATCCCCATCGCGTAATGACGCGTTGACGGCGGGCCTCGATGATGACTCCGGTCCCTATGCGTCCATGCTGGGTAGGGGGGCTGGGGTGCCGCCGTATAGTTTTAGGCCTGCCGATATCCCGGCCGCGTCGTATGCGAAGGCACTGGACGAGGGCCTAGCCAAAGCGTCGTTCCCCGCAGAGGACGCCACAATGCTGGCCTTCGGCGCGACAACCTCCGCAACAGAGGTCTCTTATGTGTTCTACTCGATAAGCCACACCGGCGCCATCGAGGGAACCGTCCCCCGCTGACACCGGACCGGCCAGCAGCCATGGTCTAAGGTTTCAGCCACCTTAATTGGGTGCGGTCTTAGGCGGTTGCCGGTATGCTGCCGCCCATGACGCTAGCCTGGCCCCCCGAGCAGCCCACCCTCACCGCTGGCTCCATGGTGCTGCGCCCATGGCATACCGGAGACGTTCCAGCGGTACGCCTGGCCTGTCAGGATCCGGACATTCAACATTTCACCACGGTGCCGCGACCCTATCTGCTCGTGCACGCCCAGGAATTCATCGCCGCCGGCGCGCGGCTGTTCGCCGAGCGACAGGGCGTAAACTACGCCATCTGCGATTCGGACGATCGAATGCTGGGGGCCATCTCATTCGTTGCGATCGATGCGCCCGCCCGGCAGGCCGAGATCGGCTATTGGGTCGCCCCCTGGGGACGCGGGCAGCGGGTGGCGACCACGGCGGTGGGGCTGCTCGCCGATTGGGGTCGGCTGATCGGGCTACAAGAGTTCATCCTGCGAATCGATCGAGCCAACGCATCCTCCCTGGCGGTGGCCGCCCGGAGCGGTGCGATCTGCATCGACCGGCTCGACCACCGGGCTGAAACCCCCGATGCCGGCCCGCGACTGCGGGTCTTCCGGCTGATCTGATACCGCCCTTTACTACCCGAATCGTCGCGGACAGCCCCAGAATGCCGGCCCGATACCGGCGACGGGCTATCGACAAGCGGGGCGCTGTGCTGTTTGGACGCGATCCACGCCCAGACCGTAGCCTCGGCCGCATGCCGAACCGCCTGGCCGTCGCCACCAGCCCCTACCTGCGTCAACACGCCGACGATTGGCCCCCTGGGGCAGCATCGTGCTGATGCACCGCCAACGGCGGCCGTCACCTACCGAACCGGCGTTCCCGATCCCCGAAGGAGCGCAGCGCCCGGTAGAAATCCACCTTGCGGAAATCGGGCCACAATGCCTCGCAGAAATAGAATTCGCTGTGCGCGGACTGCCACATCAGGAAACCGCTGAGCCGTTGCTCTCCCGAGGTTCGGATGATGAGGTCCGGGTCGGGTTGCCCGCGGGTGTACAGATGGTCGGAAATCTGATCGATCTCCAGGGTCTTCGCCAGCTCCGTCAAACTGGTGCCCTTGCTGGCTTCCTCGGCCAGCAACTCGCGGACGGCGTCCCGCAACTCATGGCGGCCCCCATAGCTGACCGCCACATTGATGTGCATCCCCGCATTGCCGGCGGTACCGCGTTCGGCGGCAGCCAGTCTGCTCGCGGTCGCATCGGGCAGCAAGGCCAGATCGCCGACCACCATGACGCGGTAACGGCTCGTGGCAGCCAGATCGGTGACCAGATCGACGATCACGCGTAGCAACGGCAGCAACTCGTCGCTTTGCGAACGGCGCAGATTGTCGGTGGACAGCACCCACAATGTGACGATGCCGATATCGACCTCCGCGCACCACTCGACGAACTGTTTCAGCTTGTCGGCACCGGCCCGATAGCCATACTCCAGCGGCCGGCCGGGAGCGTTCAGCCTGGCCCAGCGCCGATTGCCGTCCGCCAATACCGCGATATGCCCAGGCAGCGAGGCCGGTGTGAAATTGCTGCGCAGCCGGTTCTCGTAGAACCGGTAGCAGACCCCGGCCAGTCGGCGAGGCGCGCGATCGAGGATGAGCGTCACGGTATCCTCTACCGTGTTCATCACCTTGTTGGCCATGACGAAAGCGTAGCGAGATCGGCCGGGCCTGCCGGCGATTGGGACCGGACTCCGATTCCGCCGGAACCTACGGTAGCGTAGGTTCTATGCATGTGGACCTGCTTTCCACCCCCGACTGCCAGCCAGACGCCACCCGTGAGCGTTCCGTCACGAATCGGGAACGTCCCGGCAAGCCGCGACTGCGCGGCATACTGCATCTAGGAGCCGTCCCGATCGTGCTGATCGCCGGCCTGTGCGCCCTGGTATTGGCCGACCGGGCGCTGCTGCGGCTGGGCTGCGCGGTCTGGACGCTGACTGCGATCATGCTGTTCGCCCATTCGGCGGTCTATCACCGGGGGCGCTGGAGTGGCCGGCTAGAGCAGTGGCTGCGGCGCATCGACCACTCCAACATCGCCATCTTCATCGCCGGCACCTACACCCCGTTGGCTCTCGCTCTGCTCGGTGGGGTTTCGCGGGTGGCGCTGCTGTCGCTGATCTGGGGTTGCGCCCTAGCCGAAGTCGCTTTCCGGACGCTTTGGCTGGGGGCCCCACGACGCCTATATGTGGCCCTCTACCTGGTGATGGGCTGGACGGCGCTGTTCTGGCTGCCGAGCTTCTGGCGAACCGGCGGCCCGGCCGTGGTGATTTTGCTGGTCGTCGGCGGTATCGCCTACTCGGTCGGGGCTGTGGTCTATGCCCGCAAACGACCCGACCCGAACCCGGCATGGTTCGGCTACCACGAGATCTTCCATGCGCATACCATCATCGGCGCATTCTGCCATTGGACGGCTATCCTGCTGGCGGTGCTCTGAGCAGGTGGGCGAACCCTAGACCAGCTGCCCGGCGCGGCTCATGACCGGGCCGACTCGTCCTGGTCCGCGCTGCGCGCGGCTTCCCAGGCCGCAGCCACCTTGGCGCGGGCACCGTCCAGGGAACGCTGACAGCTGGCGGCCAACCGTTCGCCGCGCTCCCACAACTGCATGGATTCGGCCAGCCCGATGCCACCGGATTCCAGCCGGTTCACCACCGCGAGGAGTTGCTCGCGGGCCTGCTCATAGCTCAGTTCGGTCGGTTCGTCGCTCATGCATCCTCCTGATAGCCAACTTCGATCGGCAATTGCCCGTCGCGCAGGTATACCTGCAACTGGTCGCCCGGTGCCACCTCATGCACCGAGGTCACCGACCTTCCCTCGGCATCGGCGAGGATCGCATAACCCCGTTCCAGGGTGGCGCGCGGTGACATCGTGCGGATCGCGCGCAGCGCCTGCTCGATCGCATTGGCCTCCTCGGCCAGCCGATGTTTGATCCCGGTGGCCAGGCGGTGCCGGGTCAGCGCCAACCATTCGTAGTGGGCGCCGAACCCGCCGGTGGGGTCGCGCAGCACCGGCCGCGATCGTAGCTGATCGAGTTCGGCCTGCTCGGTGCGCAGCTTGTGGATGATCGCCTGACGCAGCCGGCCAAGCAGCATTTGCAGTTGAGCGGCCTGCTCGGTGGCGTCTGGCACCACGATCTTGGCGGCTTCGGTTGGGGTGGACGCGCGCCGGTCCGCCACCAAATCCAGAATGGGCGAATCCGGTTCGTGACCTATGGCGCTCACAACAGGGGTCTTGCAGGCTGCCACGGCACGGACGAGACCCTCGTCGCTGAACGGCAGCAGATCCTCCAGGGCCCCGCCGCCGCGGGCGATCACGATCACCTCGACGAGCGGATCGGCGTCCAGTTCGCCCAATCCGGTCATCACATCTGCGGCCGCCCCCGGCCCCTGAACCAGGGCGTGGCGAACCCTGACCTCCGCACCAGGCCAACGACGGGCGATATTCGACAGCACATCGCGTTCGGCCGCGCTGTTGGCTCCGGTGATCAGCCCGATGGCGCGGGGTAGAAACGGCAGCTGCTTGCGACGCGCCGGATCGAACAGCCCCTCGGCCTGTAGTTTGCGTTTCAACTGTTCTAGCTGGGCTAGCAGCCGACCGGCTCCGGCGATGCGCAATTCGGCGCATTCGAACGACAGCCGGGTGTCTTTGACCCAGACCCTCGGGGTGAGGCAGGCCAGGACGCTCATGCCTTCGGTGAGTGGACCGGCCGCGTCCAGCACGGCCGCAGAACAGGTGACGGTGGCGGAGTTCTCGGATTTGGCATCGCGCAGCGTCAGGAACTGGGTGGGATTGGCCCGGCGCCGTAACTCGATCACCTGGGCGTTCACCCACACCCAGCCGCAGCGTTCCACCCAGCCGCGCAGCTTGTCGATGACCAACCCCAAAGGCTGGGCGGTCTCGGGGGTGTTACGCGCCGAACTGGGCGGTCCCGCGGGCATCAGCGTCGCCGGGCACGGTTGTCGAGGTCACGCACCTGGGTGGGCAGCGAGAAACTGAGCGACTCGCTGACCAGGCGCTCCTCGGTGGCCTGCGGATAGCCGAACTCCTGCAGCCGATCCAATACCCCGCCGACCAAGGAATCCGGTACCGAGGCACCCGAGGTGACACCGACCTGGTTGACGGCGGTAAACCAGGCTGGTTGCAACTCGGCGGCGTCGTCCACCCGGTAGGCGGCCTTTGCCCCCGCCTCGAGAGCGACCTCGACCAGTCGCACCGAGTTGGACGAGTTCGCCGAGCCGACCACGATCACCAGGTCGCAATGCGAGGCGATCTGCTTGACCGCATCCTGCCGGTTCTGGGTGGCGTAGCAGATGTCGTCCGAGGGCGGATCGACCAGGCCGGTGAAACGTTCACGCAGCAACCCCACCGTCTGGGCTGTCTCGTCGACGCTCAAGGTGGTCTGGGACAACCAGGCGACCGGTTGGTCGTCGGGCAAATCGATGCCGGCTACCTCGTCGGGATGCTGGATCAGAATGATGTTGTCGGGTGCCTCACCGGTGGTGCCTGCGACCTCTTCGTGGCCGGCGTGGCCGATCAGCAGAATAGGCAGCCTCTGGTTGGCGAACCGTTTGGCCTCGTTGTGCACCTTGGTGACCAGCGGGCAGGTGGCATCGATGGTGCGTAGCCCCCGGCGTTCCGCCTCGGCGCGCACCTGGGGGGCGATGCCGTGGGCGGAGAAGATGACCAGTCCGCCGGTCGGGACTTCGTCCAGTTCATCGACAAAAACCGCGCCCTGGGCCTCCAAAGCGCGCACGACATGCTTGTTGTGCACGATCTGCTTGCGCACATACACTGGCGCGCCGAACTTCTCCAGCGCCTTCTCGACCGTGATGACGGCCCGGTCAACACCGGCGCAATAGCCGCGTGGGGCCGCCACGAAGACGCGCCGGTCGATCGAAGACGCGGTTGCGCTGACGGGATCGGTCATGGTGACCAGTCTAGGGTGGCTGCCATAGACCGCCCGCCGATCCGCGCTGCCCGGACCGTGACCGGCTGGGTGCGATCGCCCTGCCTGGGCATTCCGGCTCGGAGCCCGGCCGTCTCGCAGCCGGGTCACCCGGCGACAGAGCCGACCGCCTGCCATTGAGGCGGATACCCGATCAATCCTGTTCCACCAATTCGGCATCGAAGGTTTCGGGTTGTGGCCCGCCGGGTTCCAAGGCCTCCGGGTCGTTTACCGGGACGAGCCGCTCGGCTGTAGCTACGGCATCCGCCAACAGTTCGGGGGCCGACAACAGCCGCGTGCTCTCGTCTACGCCAGTCAGCCGGGCCAATTCCCGGTCGGTCACCTTGAGATCCCTGAGCCGGCGGGCGCTGACCAGCACACGGCCCTCCAGAGAGCCCAGTGTTGCGTTGTAGGCCTTGACCGCCGAGGTCAACGAGTTGCCCAGCCGACCGAAGTGACCGCCCATTCTGGCGAGCCGGTCATGCAGCTCACGGCCCAGTTCGAATACCTCGGCCGCGGAATCGGCCAGGGCGGCCTGCTTCCAGCCATAGGCTACCGCCCGCAACATCGCGATCAGGGTGGTGGGGGAGGCCAGCACGATGCCCCTCGCGGCCGCATACTCGTGCAGATCGGGACGCTGTGCCAGTGCTTCGGCGGCCAACGCCTCCGCGGGAATGAACAGCACCACGAACTCGGGTGTCCCGGTGGCCGCCTTCCAGTATTCCTTGGCCGATAGCTTGTCGATATGGGTTTTGACGTGCTCGGCGAACTGGTGCAGGCGAGCCTCGCGTTCGTCGTCGGTGGTGGCCTCCATCGCATCCAGATAGGCCGCCAAGGGTGTTTTCGCATCCACATAGACGAATTTGTCGCCACCCAGCAGCACCTTCATGTCGGGCCTGATCCGATTGTCCGCCGAGGTCTGGTCGGTGACCTGTTGCAGGAAATCGCAGTATTCCAGCATGCCCGCGATCTCCACCACACGCTTGAGCTGTAGCTCGCCCCAGGCGCCCCGGACTTGGGGTTTGCGCAGCGCACTCGCCAGCGCTCCGGTCTCGCGGCGCAGGTTTTCGCTGGTGGCCAGCACGGTTTGCACCTGGGCGCGCAGGCTGGCGGCTGCCTCGGCTCGTTCCTTTTCGACCTGGGTGATGCGTTCGTTCAACTGGGCGAGGCCCCGTTCCACGGGGGTCATCAGTTCGCGGGTGGCCACCAGCCGTCGCTCGGCCGCGGCATCGGCCTGTTTGCCCTGCTCGGTGAGGGCTTCCGCAGACAGCAACTGGAACTGCCTGGTGATCTGTTCGCGGTTCTCGGCGAGCTCCCGGACGTTGCGCAAAGCTGCGTCTCGTTCCGCCTGGGCGGCCGCCAGTTCGGCGCTCACTCGCGCGCTTTCGGCCCGGGCCCGCTCGGTCGAGCTCCTCGCCTCGGCCACTGCCGCGGTCCGCTCGGCGTCCGCCCGGCCCAGATCGGCACGCAATGTGCTGAGCTCGGATTGGGCGCGCACCAGGTCGCTGCGTGCCTCACTGGCCATGGCGCGTAACTCGGCCACCTCGGCGCCGCGTTGCGAACGAGCCAGCAACGTTCCCACACCGATACCGATCAGCAGGGCTGCCACCAGCAGGAGGAGTTCGATGGGTTCCATACCAGAAAGCCTGCCGCAGGGCACCGACAGTTTTCGGATTACCCTGCCGGGCGGTGATCCCATGGGGGGCATCCGGCGTCCAGGCAGTGGGTGAGTCGCCTAATCTGGCGGATATGCCCGACATCGATCAGTTGACCAGCGATCTTCAGGAGTTCCTTGACACGAGTCCCACCGCTTACCATGCGGTGGACGGCTTGGCCAATCGCCTGCTTGCCGCGGGGGCCCGGGAACTGGCGATCGACGAGCCGTGGCCGGACGCACCACGGCTCGGGTTTGTCCGTCGTGGCGGCGCCCTGCATGCCTGGCGGCTGCCGCAGGCATGGTCCCGGTCGACCGGCCTAAGAGTCTTTGCCGCGCACAGCGATTCACCCGCACTGGCCTGCAAGCCACGTGGTGACTACGCTCGTAGCGGTCAGCTGATGATCGATGTAGAGGTATATGGCGCTCCGATGCTGCACACCTGGTTAGACCGGGATCTCGCGGTGGCCGGGCGACTGGTTGATTTGACCGGGCGCAGCCACCTGGTGCGTACCGATGCCCTGGCCCGGGTGCCGGGGCTGGCTATCCACCTGGGCCGGGACGCCAACAACGATTTCCAGATCGATCGGCAACGCGATCTGATGGCCACCTGGGGCTTGGGCTACGACGGCAACCTGCTGGAATTCGTCGCTGCCGGGGTGGGTTTGGGCTTCGATCGGGTGGCGGGGCAGGATCTGCTGTTGGTATCCGCCGAGCCCAGTGCCCGGCTTGGGGCTCACGGTGAACTGTTGGTGGCGGCCCGGTTGGACGATCTGCTCGGGGTGCACGCCGGCCTGACGGCCTTCCTCGCTGCGCCGGTCACCCAGGATGCCCAGATCCTCGCCATCCATGATCATGAGGAGGTCGGTTCGCAGACCGCCGCCGGGGCATCCGGTCCCCTTGCCGGCCAGGTGTTACGCAGGCTGAGCGCCGCTGCCGGCCTGCCGCCGGACGCGCACCTGGCCTGGCTGAACCGGGGCTGGCAACTGTCGGCAGATGTCACTCATGGGCTACACCCCAACCAGCCGGAACGCCACGACCCGATCGTCCAACCGAGGCTGGGCGGTGGGCCGGTGCTGAAATGGAGCGCCGCCGCACGATACGGCACCGATGCGGAAACGATGGCTATTTGGCGGCGGGCCTGCCAAGCGGCCGAGATCACCGATCAGGTTTTCGTGAACAACAACTCGGTGCCCGGAGGGGCCAGTCTCGGTCCGCTGGCCGCGACCCGGCTCGGGGTGCGCACGGTGGACGCGGGGGTGCCGATCCTGGGCATGCACTCGATTCGCGAACAGTGCGCCCCGGCCGATCAGGCCGCGTTCATCGCGGTCGGTACTGCCTTCCTGGCCGGTGCCTGACTCTTGACCCTAGTGGTACCGGGTTATGGGATGCTGTCACGTACGATCAGGCCATCATGGTGGCCAGGATGGCGAAGAATAGCACGGCCATGATGAAGAGCACGGCCAGCGATGTGAGCGTGCTGCCGATGATGCCCATTACCCAGCCCGCGGTGAGCTGACCGCTGTCCGACCAGCGCCCCGGGGATTCCCGAATCTGCCGCCGGGCCTTCCCTCCCATGACCAGCGCGATGAAGGACAGCGGCGGGAACAGGAACAGACCCAGGATGCCCAAAATGAGCACGCTGGTTGACTGCGGATGCTCGGGCGCGGGTACGTAGGACAGGGGGGTCGGTGGGGTATACGGCTCGAGCGTGCCACCCTGCGGGGGCTGCTCGTAGGCGTAGCCATAGGCGGTATTGGTGTTCTGATAGTTCGGCTGCGGATCGTTCAGGGCATGATCGACAGGGTTGGCCTGATCCTGGGGCTGGCCGTAGAAGCCGCTGGCACCAGAAACCGATCCCTGACCGTAGTAGGAGTCATAGGGATCGTTGAACTGCGGCGTCTGGGGCACCGTGAGTCATCGCCTTTCGTCGAGTTGCTGCTGTCCTCCATGGTTGCACACGCCGGGAGCGTATTCGAGGGCCGTCGTGCCACCGGGGTAGGCTGCTGGGTCGTGGCACTCACCATCGGAATCGTCGGGCTGCCTAATGCCGGCAAGTCGACCCTGTTCAACGCCCTGACCCGGAACTCGGTTCTGGCCGCCAACTATCCCTTTGCGACCATCGAACCCAATGTGGGTGTGGTGGGGGTGCCGGACGCTCGGCTGGCGGTGCTTGGGAAGCTGTATTCGTCCGGACGGCTCGTGCCGGCGACGGTGAGTTTCGTGGACATCGCGGGCATCGTGAAGGGTGCCTCCCAGGGTGAGGGTATGGGCAATGCCTTTTTGGCAAATATCCGGGAGGCCGATGCCATCTGCCAGGTCACCAGGGTGTTCGCCGACGATGAAGTCACTCATGTGGCCGGCCGGGTCAATCCGGCCGCCGATGTCGACACCATCCGCACAGAGTTGATCCTTGCCGACCTGCAAACCCTTGAGAAGGCGCTACCCAGGTTGGAGAAGGAGGCCCGGATCAAAAAGGCGGCCCAGCCGAAACTACAGGCCTGGCTACAGGCCCAGAAGGTGCTGGACTCCGGGCAGGGGGTGCATGCGGCGGGGCTTGACCCCGAGCCGCTACACGATCTGTTCCTGCTCACCGCCAAGCCATATCTGTATGTGTTCAACCTTGATCAGGGTCAGCTTGCCGATCCGGCTTTCAAACAGCGACTGACCGAATTGGTGGCCCCGGCGGAGGCGATCTTCCTGGACGCCAAGTTCGAATCCGAACTGATAGAGATGGATGAGGAGGAGGCCCGCGAGTTCCTTGCCGAGGCCGGGGTGACCGAACCCGGCCTAGACCAGCTGGCCCGGGCCGGTTATCGCGCCCTGGGCCTGCAAAGCTTCCTGACCGCCGGCCCCAAGGAATCGCGTGCCTGGACGATCAAACAGGGTGCCACCGCGCCGGAGGCCGCCGGAGTCATCCACACGGATTTCCAGAAGGGTTTCATCAAGGCCCAGATCATGAACTATGACGATCTGGTTTCCCTGGGCAGCGAGGCTGCGGTCAAGGCCGCGGGCAAGGTGCGTCTGGAAGGCAAGGACTACGTCATGCAGCCCGGGGACGTGGTGGAGTTCCGGACGGGGCTCGCGTCCGGGAGGTAGACCTCATTCGGTGAGTGGGTAAAGAGGTGTTCGGCAGCTCTGCTGCCTGCCGATGGGGATCGGACGAGGGTTCGGGTCGTGTCAGCTTGGTCAATGTCACCCCGGCATCCTGACGCCGTGCCGGGCGAACGATCCGCAATGTGGGTGCAGGCTCGCCGAGCGGCACGATCCGCACCGCAGGGACCCCACTATTGGTTAAGACGAAAGAGCGGCCCTCGCTCACCGCACGCAACCCCCGGCCGGATTCGTTGCGCAACTCACGCTGGGACAGCCTCCCGGCCTGGGGTTCAGCGTCGATCATGGTACCTGGCTATGGTGCATACGCTACTGCTACTGGGCAGAGGTTTTGGTGCGAAGACGAAGCGCACCGTCGGCTGGAATAGCCTTGATAAGTTTATCAAGGAATCCGTCCTTTGATAAACTTATCATCATGAGGGTTCCGCTTGACTCGCCGTTCAGCCCGGGCTCGGATACCGTGCCCAAGGTGTGGGCCGGTCGCACCAGCCAGCTCAGCGACTGGCGAGACGTCCTCCGTCCACGCCGCGTGGCTGGCATCCATGAGCGAGGCCGCACCATCCTCGGCGAAGCCGGCTCCGGCAAGTCCTCACTCGTGCGGAGGATCGCACGCGAGGCTTCCGAGGCCGGCGACTGGGCGACGCCGCAGCTTCGCATCCCCTCGGGCACCGACCCCATCAAGAGAGTCGCCTCCGCCCTGCTGGAATTGTCGGCTACAGCGGGCCTGCCCGCCGCCCGCGAACAACGCATCGGCGACCTCCTGCGCAGGGTCGAGACGGTCGCCGCCTCTGGCGTTTCGCTTTCCGTGCGCGCGCAAGACGGCCCTGAGCCTTATATCGCCCTAACCGACCTTCTCATCGAGATCGGCCGCGCGGCGCTTCAGCGCCAGAACGTCATGGTGGTGCTCCACATCGACGAGGTGCAGAACATCACCGACGAGCGCGCTCGATCGCAACTGCTCATCGCCCTCGGCGATGCTCTGGCCTACGACGAGACCATCACCGTCCCGGGTGGGCTACAGGTCGATAGAGCCCTACCCATCGCCGTGTATCTCACAGGTCTGCCCGAGTTCGCAGACCTAGCCGGCGCGCGGGCGGGCGCCACCTTCGCGCGTCGATTCCAGACCACCACCCTTGAGGCAATCGGCAACGACGATCTCATGACCGCGCTTCAGCCCTTCGTCACCGAGGGCTGGCCGGTCGTCAATGACGCTGGTAGCACCGACCGGGTATTCATGGAGGTAAAGGCCCAGCGCGCCATCGTCGAACTGGCCTGCGGAGAGCCTTTCTTGTTCCAACTCGCAGGAGAACGCGCTTGGTACGCGGGAACCGAAAACCTCATCACATCCGAACACGTCAGGACCGGATGGAAAGATGCCGCAGTCGAAGCGGAGGCGCATGTGCAGCGTATCCTAGACCGGTTGCCCGCCCGCGAAAAGGAATTCGTTACGGCAATGGCCGAGCTCGCGCGGGGAGATCGGTCCCTGACGAACATCGCCAAGAAAATAGGCTACGAGAAGGCGAGCGACGCGGGACCAACCGCGCAACGCCTGAACCTCACCCGCCGTATCGTTCAGCGCGGCAGGCCCTATCGTTTCCAGAACCGTGCCGTCGAGGCATACCTGACCTCGGACTGGCCCTGGTGAGGATTGCTCTCACCCTTGCCGGCAAGAGAACGGCAAAGCAGCTCCAATGCACCCTATACGACTGTTCCCTTTGGGAAATCTGAAAGGGACCGGTATTCCACCCGGTGATGCGTTCCGGCATCCGTCGGCGGGGGCACTTGCGATATCCGCGATGGGGCGATCCGCGGAGCCGCATGCGCAGAACATGGCGCACGCGGCGTTGACCCGTTTGACGAGGGATGTTAGCCTCATTTTAGTTCTGCCAGCATCGGGGGCGTGATGGCTGAGTCTGTGGTAGGGGGACAGGTTCTCGAACGTCGAGGTCTGCTGCCGGCCTGCCTCGTGGTGACTCGCCTGTGTCTTTCTGCTCCCAGCAGCGCCTACGCCATAACCGTGACGCGGGTCGCCGGCGTTCTTGGTTCCGTTGACGGCAACGACTACATCGGCGAAACGCCAGCCGGAGAAACCGGGCGATTCTGGGTTAATGGTGCCTGGCATGATTTTAGCCAGCTCGGTCTCGCGGACAAGAACACCCGGGACGGGCCATCGGTGAACATCGGGAATGGCCGGTGGGGGCACACCGGATATGGTGGGCCATATGTGCGGTGGCGTTATCCCGGCAATGGGCGGGTAACCTATAGCGGCACGACGTGGCCAGGCTTCAAGACGGGGCTGGACGCCATTGCCGGATGCAATGATGCGGTGCAGGGCTATGCCTATGACACCCATCCCGGAGCCGTTACCGTCAGGGTGGATGATGCCGGCCAGGGAATGCCGGACGTAGCTGTCACCCATGACTCGGACGGTGCGGGCTTCACCGGCGAATACGAAAATCCGCTGGCCGTAATCGAGCGGTCCGGCGAGGACGACACCCTGCTGGGCGGTGCGCGATTAACCCTTTCTGAAATCCCTGATATCAACCCACACCCAAGGAGCATAAAATGATAACGGCCTTCGCCAAGAAGGTAGTGAAGAATTGCGGCTATGCGATCGCAGCCGCGGCGATCGCACTGTCGCTGTCCCCAGCCATGGCATTTGCGGCGCCAACCAGTCCCACCGATGTCGGCAATACCATGCTGACCGTGAACGATCTGCTTGCAGGAGACACTGTGAGTGCATACCTCATAGCCGATGCCGATATCGACGCGACCAACAATCTCACCTACACGATGGCTCCCGGGTTGCCGGCCGCATATGACTCGATCGATGAGATCGCCGCTATCGCATCGGATAGCGCCGCGTTCGTCCAAAACAGCGCCATGCAGAATGCCGCCTCCGTCATCGCGAATTCATTGAGTACCCCGGCCGTCACTGTCACCGCGACGGGAACCTCAGCCCAGCTCTCGCTCGGTAGCGGCTACTACCTCGTCCGTGTGACTGGCACAAACGGTGAGTCGCGCGTCTACCAGAGCATGATCGTCGATGCTAGCCCGGAGGCTTCGAACGGAGCCTATGCTCCGCGCACGCTGACGCCGATCGGCGTCAAGAAGACCGAAGTCGCCATCGAGAAGGGCGTCGGCGCGGCATACGACGAATCCACGAACGAGTACAGCGTGGGTGACTCCATGCCGTTCCGGATTTCCACTGCGGTACCCTCTTACCCAGCCGATGCCAGGGACGCCACCTTCGTTATCGGCGACATTCCGACGGTCGGCACCGAGATCGACACCGCTTCCATCCAGCTCAACGGGGCCGTCGCGCAGTCCGGCGCCGACTACACGCTGACCGCGTCCCCCGCGGGTTACCGGATCGAGTTCACGAGGGCATATGTGCTAGCCCACCCCGGTGCACCGATCGTCGTCACCTATAACGCCAAGTTGACATCGGCGGCGTTCTCCCGCGGCCCAGATGATCTGACGGGTAACACCGCCACCGTCACGTTCAATCCCAACCCCTACAGCCCGGCAACCGCGAGTCTTGCGGGCAGGGCCAAGGTAAAAACCTACGGTTACGTATTCACGAGGGTCACACCGGATGGACATCCCCTGGCTGGAGCCGTCTTCACCGTCACGCTGGCCAACGGCAGACAGCTGACATCGACCTCTGACCAGAACGGCTACGTGTACTTCGAAGACCTGGCTGCCGGCACTTATACAGCAGTCGAGACCACCGTGCCCTCCGGTTACCGGAAGGCTCCCGACCAGACCTTCAATCTGAGTGAGGCTGCCTGCATTCAGGACAATCCTGCGACGGCGGCTAACGTGGAGGACAACTACCTCGTATCGACCGTGGATGTGACGAATCCCAGGATGTTCGCTCTGCCCATGACAGGTGGGGCTGGAATCTTCCTCCTGTCCGGCCTCGGCGTGCTGCTGGCGGTCGTCGGAATCGCGCTCGTCCTGTTCACCGGGGAAGGCAGCATTAGAGTTTGAAATGAACTAGCAATAGAAAAGCCGGGGGATACGAGAATCCCCGGCTCGTTGCGCTGCTTCCCCGATGGTGCGTCGGTGTCCTTCGAGGTGGTCCTTCCGGACGAGGTGGAGAGTCTTTCAACTAAAAGGAAGGATCTCGTCACGTTGGCCATTTGTACGCCATACGGGTCAATTCTTATCGATTGTTCGGGTATGCCGGGCGTTTCGATATTCCGGTGGACTGGGCCTCGGTCGGCGGGACTGTCGAATGCCCGGTGGTTCTCCTCCAGGATGCGTCGCGTCTCACGTGTGGGGGAGATCGTTCTTGCCGGAGCGGCCTCGGCGGCAGGCATCTTGGCTGTCTGTCCGTGCTCATTGGGGTTTCGCGGAAGGCAAGACGGCGGGAGTCTGCTAATCGGTGCGGCCAAGGACGTCGGCCGACTATGGGATGAGCCGTTCGCCAGCATTGCGAGTGGGCTTGGTGTGGGCATCGAGTGTCCCGGCTGCTCGGCGCAGCGCTACCGGGTTACGTTAAAGTCATCGAAAAACACCAGGAGGACAAACATGCGATTGAAAGAACATGCCCTGTCCATGGTCTCGTTGTGCATCTGCGGCGCGTTGGCTGTCGGAGGATGCAGCGCGACGGGGCCGTCCGATGCTCCTACGAGTTCTCCAGCCGTTTTTTCAGCCACACCCTCACTCGAACTGGAATCGCAGGATAGCCAGTTCACAAGCACAGACATCCCTGCCGACCCGGCGGTGAGTTCCCCTTCGCCCGATATCTCCACGACGGTTGTCAGCGGGCCCCGGGATGCGCAGATTTCTCCCGAAGCACAAGACACCCCCGATGCGCAGGGCACTCCCGATGCACAGGAACCGGATGGCGCCGAGCGGCAGCGACAAAACAGTCCCGCCTTCGATGGCTGGACGATGGACTATCACGAGGGTTTCGACGGCTCGCTACGGGACACCAAGTGGGAGCCCTATGGCTGGCAAAATCCGCCCGTTGGCTCCGGTGGGCTCGGAGTACGCTCGCAGGAGAATACCCTAGTTCAAGACGGTAAACTCATTTTGCGGACCAAGTTCGAAAACGATCAGTGGAGCGCCGGAGGCACTTCGAGCGGCGGGGTATTCACGGCTTCGCGCGGCCGGTGGGAGGTGCGGGCAAGGTTCCCGCAGAGCAAGGGCATCGGCTATTGCTTCCTCCTGTGGCCGGCCGATGAGGGTTGGCCACCGGAGATCAACTTTGCGGAAGGGTCGGCCACCAATCCTAAGATCATGGGTACCTACCATTGGGATCCGGACAACAAGCAGGAGCATCGCTTTTTCCAGAATCCGGACATGAACGGGTGGCATACCTACGGCGTCATTGTTGAGGACGATCGGATTATTTTCACCTTCGACGGCCAAGAGGCGGGCCGGATAGAGCAATCCGGCATTACCACCAAAGAGATGTTCTTGGCAGTGCAGGCTGCTGCCCTGGATCCGAACGGCGAAGCAAGCCAATGGGAGCTTACCGTGGATGGCGGTGTACCAGGCCCACTGACCCCGGCGGTCTCCGATGTGGAGATCGACTGGGTCGCTCACTACACCCGGAATTGATCGGAAAATCGGTTGCCCATGCCCATCGTCATTGGCAACCGATGCAACCGGGCTCCGCTGACGGTGCCCGAGCATGGCCGGATGAGCATCATCCGCGTTGACCGGCCGAAAGATCGACGATCGGGGTTGTCGGTATATGACATCGGTGACCCCGATCGTCGGCTTGCCCCGAGGCTCCTCGCCGCCGGCTGGATGTGCGAGCACAACGGGTGACCAACTCGGCACGAGACCCGGCATGCTCGCCGGTGAATAGCGTCTGCCGGCGGTACACGCAGGCGCAACGTGCAACCATGGATCGGTCTCGGAAACCACGGTTGGCCGCAGGGCCCGGCTAGATACAGATCGATCCCCCTGGGCCGGTCTTTGACAGCTGTTGGTCTATGTCTGACCGGGCCCCCGCCTGCGATGAGACAGACGCCCATCGGTTGCCGGCTCTGGACGCCTACAGCTACCCGAGCAGCGTGGTGTACAGTACCGTGCTGGTTGCATACTTAGGTAAGGCTAATCTAGCCTAGAGATGAGGAGAGTATGCCCTGCGTTTCGGTCATGGAAGTCCAAGAAGGGCTTTCGCTCGATGAGTGCTGGCATGCACTGCCCCAATGGAAGGTCGAACAATACAGGAAAGCCAAGAATGCTCGGTTCCGCGAATCGTCGTGCTTGGGATATTTGATGGCTATTGTTTTGGCTGCTAGGCTTTCGGAGTCATCTTTGGAAATGGTGAGGACTGCGAGCGGGAAGCCGGTATTCAAGAACGCTCCTGGCATCCAATTCAGTATCTCGCATTCCGGCGGATATGTGGCTTGTGCGTTGAGCGGGCTGCCCATTGGAATCGATATCGAGGACGCCTCTCGTGACTTCACGGGAATTACCGGTCACATCTTATCGGAAGACGAGTTTTCCTGTTATTCAAAGCTGGACCATGCTGGCCGAAATCGATTCATTTGTGCGATCTGGACTTTGAAGGAGGCGCTCGGGAAGTACCGAGGATGCGGGCTGGCCTATGATTTGAAGACGGTCTCCTTTGAGATTTGCGACGACGAGGCCATCCTGTCGGGCAGCGGTGAAACGCTCCATTTCGAGACCCTTTCGATAGGCGACAGCCATCTGCTTTCCGTTTGTAGCGAGGAGCCGGGGCCGGTCTCTTGCAGGTTCGACTCCCCGAAGGAACTCGTGGCAGCCGGGAAGAGAAGATCGCTATGGTGACGAAACGGCTGACGCTGGAGGAAGCTGCGCCGTGTGTGAAGTTGATTTTCGGTAGCGACCTGGGAAAGAAATACTATCCGACAGAGGAGTTTCTCCGGTATGAACTGGAACGGGGAATCAGAGAGGACGACTGCTATGTTGCCACCCAGGACGGCGAGACGGTGGGGATCGTCTGGTTCCAGCGGAAGGGCGCATTCCATTCGTTTCCGTACCTGCATCTAATAGTCATCAAGAAGGATTGTCAGAGCAGAGGGCTAGGCCGTGAACTTATGGATCTCTTCGAGAGCGAGATCCTCGAAGATGGTAACCGTAAACTCATCCGCACTAGTGCCTTTCTTCTTGTGAGTAAGACGAACGGACGGGCTATGACCATGTACAAGAGACGCGGCTATAGGGAGGTAACCGAGCTCGACGGGCTTTTCCGTCGCAAGATCACAGAGGTTCTGATGGTCAAGCAGGTGGTGAGGAAGCAGCCTCATTGAATGGGAGGAGGCAAGACGATGGGCGAGTTCAAGGGCAAGACGGTACTCATAAGCGGCGGCGGCAGTGGAATCGGCCGATTCGCGGCCATGGCCTTTGCCGGGCGCGATGCACGGGTCTGCGTGGTGGGCCGGAGGAGAGAAAAACTTCTTGAGACGCTGAAGGGAATGCACGCTGAAGATGGATATGGCATCTGCGAGGTGTGCGATGTATCCGATGAAACCGACGTGCAAAGAACGGTGGCCAGAGTCGTCACGCAATTAGGCCGGGTGGATATCCTTGTCAATGCTGCCGGGACAAACGGTGAATTCGCTGTGGGCGACTCGGGGCCGAGTTTTGCGGAATGGCAACGAGAAATAAATGTGAATCTCAATGGAACCGCCTACATGTGCGATGCGGTAATTCCGGGTATGCTCGCTAACGGGTGGGGGCGCGTCATAAACATCGCCTCGGTGAACGCCTTCGTCGCCTCGAAGACCGTGCCGCGGCATCCGTACAACGCCTCCAAAGCAGGCATCTGTGGTCTGACCAGGGGAATGTCATCGACATATGCATCGAGGGGAATCACGGTGAATGCATTGTGCCCAGGTCTGTTCGAGACGGAGATGACACAGGAGTTCTTCAAGAACACCTTCGGTCTATCCACCTTCAACAGACAGATACCGGCTGGCAGGCCGGGCAGGCCTGAGGAGATAGCCGGTCCCATCCTCTTCCTGGCGAGCGAGGCGGCATCCTACATGACGGGTCAATGCATCGCCGTGGATGGTGGAATGACCACGGGAAGCTTTATTTAGGAGCGTTTCATGATCAAGCTGTTCTGCATACCCGGGGGTGCGGCCTCGGCGACGGCGTATCTTCCCTGGGTGAAGCTGTTGGATAAGAGCGTAAGCCTTTGCCTTCTCGAAATCCCCGGTAGGGGATTGCGACGCAAGGAGCCGTCGCTTGTCCATATGGGGGAGGTCGCCGACGACCTCTTCCGGAATCTGAAGTCACAGCTGAAGGATGGCGAGGCCTATATGGTCTTGGGCTATTGCTTCGGCGCCGTGGCAGGTTATGAACTGTATCGCAGGATCGCGGGCTCGGGCATGGACTTGCCGGCACGAATGTTCTTTTGTGCCAGCGATCCGCCCGATGGCAATACGTATAAGACATCTATCTTCACCGATCGCAACCGTGAAAACGAGTTGAAGGATACGCTCACTCGCTACTTCCACCCGTCTTTGTTCGATAGCCAAGAAGACTTAGAGGTATTTTCCTGGAAATATACGCAATTATGCTATCAAAGCTATGAACGAGCAGGAAAGGTGATTGCGGTCAGACCGGAGGAGATGTTCGAGGACTACGATAACCGCAGGGAAATGTACTATGAGAAGTCAAAGGCGCTCGAGTTCGCAAATCACACGATGGACTTGCTCGACATCGATCAGAAGATCGTGCAAGAGTATCAAAGCTCCCCGCAAAACTACTTCCTCGTAGATTCTTCTGTGACCGTTTTTGCGGGTGATCGGGATACCATGACCACGCTCGATGCGGTACGCGGCTGGCGTAGGGTGGCCGGTAAACAATTCGATTTGCATGTGATCGATGGTGGGCACCTGATCTTGATCGACGGATATCAAAATTGCATACCTATCATTAACGACTATGCACGCGAGTGGGAAGCGTTGCGAGCATGAAGCTGATCTGCTTTCCCCATGCCGGAGGAATCTCCGGATACTATGCATTCCTCAGACGCGCTTCGCTTGAAGGCGTGGACTCCATCGAACTCATGGATTATCCCGGCAGGCGGGCACGATCCTCCGAAAAAGGATATAGGGATTTCCAGGATTGCGTCGAGGGCATGTGCAAGCGGCTAGTTGCGCGTGAGCTCCGCGATGGCAACTACGTCCTCTTCGGCCATAGTATGGGTGCGTTTATGGCCTATGAGGTTGGGTGTCTGCTCCAGAGCCGTTATGGTCTGCGGCCATTCCATGTCTTCATTTCTGGTCAGAAGCCACCTTGCAAGGTGATTCCGGAGCATTACAGAGAATGCGAATCCGAAGGCCTTGACTTCCTGAAACGACTTGGTGGCGTTCCCGATCTCATCTTGCAAGACGAAGATATCGCTAGATACTTCATGGAACTGTGCGTAAGGGATCTGAGACTTCTGCAAAGCTATCGTCCGCACGAAGCCGACCCTTTGAATCGGCCCATGACCGGCAGCGTGATCTGTGGCGATGACGATTTTGAGGTCTCCTTGGACGAGTTGCCCTACTGGAAGGACTACTTCACCGTCGAGCCGGAGGTGCGGGTGGTCGATGGAAATCATTTTTACATGCAAAGACAGGAGCAGGAGAATGAACTCATTTCCTTCATGAATATGCGTCTGCTCGATGCGGAGGCAGGGCGATTGAGGGAGGATGCTGGATGTTGCTTGGGCAGCGTCTCTCCCTGATGGCAGAGAGATACCGATCGTGAAAAGTATTATTACGGGAATTGGGATGTATCTTCCCGAGCGAGTCTTTTCGAGCGAAGAGATCGAAAAGCGTGCCGGTTACGAAAGATTCGGCATAAAGACCGGGTTGGTGAAGATGCTCACGGGCTGCGCGAGCCGACACTATGCGGCGGAGGAGGAACATTGCTCAGATATCGCGGCTCGGGCGGGTGATGCGGCCATGAAGGATGCCGGTATTGCCCCTTCGGATATCGACGCCGTGCTTTTTTGCTCTATCACACAGGATTTCGCAGAGCCGGCGACGGTGAACGTCGTAATGGATAAGCTTGACATTCGCGGTGCCTATTCCTTTGACATCAAGAACGCGTGCAATGCCTTCTTGAGCGGGTTGGATGTGGCAGACAGCCTGATCAAGTCGGATAAGGCGGATAACGTCTTGGTGGTCTCGGGAGAGGCGCTGTCCCGCTGGACAAAGTTCGACTATGCGGATAAGCAGGAACTGCTGCATCGTGCTCCAGCCGCGTTGAGCGTTGGCGATGGCGGCGGCGCCTTTGTCGTGAGCCGCGGTTCCGAGGAAGACGACGGACGCGGAATCCTCACGGCACTGTTTCATACGGTTCCCGCCGTGTGGAATAACAACGTCATCTGGGGTGGCGGCGTGGTCTACCCGAAGGCGAACGACAAGCTCTACATTCCCGGAACCACGAAGGCCCTGATCGACATGCATCAGGAAGTCTCGCGTACCTATATCCCTCCCGTCATGGAGAAAAGCGGTTGGCGCAAGGAAGACATCGATTGTGTGTTGGTGAGCCAAGTCGCCAAGTGGATCACCAAGAATATCCGGGAGATCATCGGTGTGGATAAGGAGGTGATGCCGGAGATCGTTGAGCGCATCGGAAACGTCGGCGCTGCCAATATCCCGATCATGGCCTGTGAGGCGAGGAGGCTGGGCATCTTGAAGAATGAAAGTAAAATCCTGATGCTCGGCGGTGCAGTGGGAGCCAACATGGGCGTCCTGTCGGCAGTGATGTGATGGTTTTGAAGGGGAACCCAATGATAACGTTGGAAACAATATACGAGGATGTCTTCGCGGGCTTCTCACCGGACTACCCCATGGTGGAATACTATGTTGGCGACGAGAAGCGGCTCATGTATGCGAAAGATTTCAAGAATAAGACGAAAGCGGTTGGCGCATTTCTTGAAAAAGCGTTAGAGGGCGTTGAAAAGGGACGTTGGGTCGGGCTGAAATACCCGACCCATCCTTTATGGATGAATGTGTTCTATGGTCTCGCTATGATCGGCTATAAGGTCATGCTACTCGACGAAGGGGCGACTCCGCTGTACGTCCGGAATGCCGTCGAGCTTGGCAGACTCGCCGCTATAGTTGGAACGCGTGGCGAGGATTTTCCGGTAGTGAGTATTCCCTTTGAGGATGCTGTGGCTGCCGAGGCAGGAGAACCTTCTTCGACAGCCTGGGAAAGCATAATGTGCCTGTGCACTTCCGGCACCACCGGAAGCGCGAAAGCGGTTGTGTTCCAGGCAAAGACTTTAACTCGTATCCAAAGAACAGTCCGGTGCACCATTTTCGGGAATCCCTTCACCATGAGAAGCGCGGAGAACCTTGACATCGAACAGATGAGGATGATGGCCACCTTGCCGATGCGGCATGTGTTTGGCTTCCAGGCTCCCTCGGTGTTCGTGGGCTTCGGGTGCACGCTCGTCTTCCCGAAGAACCCGGGGGTGTTGGAGATGGTCCGGACCATTCGCGAGGAGAAGATCTGGACAACCTATGGTGTACCCGCCGTCTGGAAGTCCATCTTCAATGTCTACCGGAATAAGGTAGGCGGGGTAGGCAGGGAGAGCTTTTCAGACTTTTTCGGGGAGCAGTTCCGCCATGGACTGATCGGTGGTACGAAAATCGATGAGGAACTGGCGGCCTTCGTCGGCACAATCGATTTCTGTATGGGCAATGCCTACGGTTCCACGGAGACGGGTGGTTGCATCGCCCTCGGCTTCCTCAATGACGTCAAGTCGATGGAGGGTCCCGCTGGCTATTCGGGACAACTCTTCAACGCCCATACGGCAGGTGTCATCGTGGAAGATGGCTCTTGGCAGCCGCAGGGCATGGGCGAACTGGCCGTAACGGGAAAGAACATAGCTGACGGTTTCCTGCGCGAGGGCGAATTCGTGTCAAGACAAGAAGTCCATGGCGAACTCTACCGCACCGGGGATGTCTTCCAGATACGAGGCGACGATTTCTATTGCGTGGGTCGAGTTGACAACATGATTCTGAACGATGCCGGCGAGAACATCTACGTCGAGGAACTTGAAGAGGATTTCGAGCTGCTTCGCGATAAGGTCGGGCAATACTGTGCGGTAGGTTTTGAAGGTCGTCCGGTTCTTGCCCTGTTCCGTCCGGCATCTGACGAAGGAGCCTTAATCAGAGAAATATTGCAGGTCAATAACCGCCTGCCGCACTACAAGCGCATCGAATTGGTTTTCGTGACAGCCGGTCCGTTGCCGTCGACTTCGAAGCAGGAAGTAGACCGGAATGCCGTCAGCATCTCTTTGACCGAATGGAACGCTGGTGCTGGCGGGGTTAGAAAGTACAACATGAGAAAAGGTGGGGTAAAGGAATGACTCCTGAAGACGAGGCCGAGGTAAGAGAGACAATAAGGTCGACCCTAAAGCAGATGCTCGAAAATGGGAACACCGAGTTCAGCGACGACGCCATGTTTTATGAGGACGTCGGCGCGGACAGCATCGCCATTGTCCAGGTCTTCCTCACTTGTCAAGATAGGTATGGCGTCATGCTGGCTGACGAGTTGAACCTCATGGAACCGGTTTCGGTGAATTCACTGACGGCCCTGATAGCAAAGAAACTCGCGGAAAAGGAATAGCAGAGAGTCCCGATGGAAAGAGAATGGGAAACCGAGACGCTTTCGGATATTCTGAGGCGGTCTGCGGAGTCCTTTGGCGAGCGTACGGCGGTGGTGGATCGCCTGATGCGCCTCACCTACGCTGAGCTTTGGGATGCATCCCGAAAGGTTGCAGGGCTCTTCCTGGCGAACGGCATCTCAAAAGGTGACCGAGTGATCCTGCAACTACCGAACTCCGTCATGTTCGAGGTTATCTGCTTTGCACTGTTCGATATCGGGGCGCTTCCCGTGTTCGTATTGCCGATGCATCGCGAGCATGTCGTGGCTGCCCTGGGCCGGGCCGCACAACCAAAGGCCTACGTCACCACACGGGATTCGGTCGATGAGGAATCCTATCGTATCGGAAAAGCCATGGTGGATCGGTGCGGGTCCATACAGAAGCTGTACACCGATGCGGAGATCCGTGCAGCGCTCGCAGACGGGTCTGCTGCGCCGATCGACCACGCAAAACCGGAGCCCGGCGATTTGGCGTTCCTTTCTTTGTCGGGAGGAACCACAGGGATTCCGAAGCTCATCGGCCGTACTCATGGTACGTACTGCTATAACGCGCGAATCACGGCACAACACTGCCGCATGGATGCAGATAGCATCATGCTGACAGCGATTCCGGCGGCGCACAACTTCGCCCTGGGCACACCCGGAATGATCGGAACGGTCCTGTGCGGGGGCAAGAACGTCATGTGCGAGTATGCAAGCCCCATGGATATCTTCGACTGGATCGAACGGGAAAAGGTGACCATCACTAGCTTCGTACCGGCAGTGTCCAGCCTGTGCGTTCGTTACCGCGATATCGATGAGAGCAGCGATCTGGGTTCGCTTCGCTATTTCCTCGTCGGCGGAGCCATTTATTCCCCCGTTCAGGCTCGGGAGGCAGAGCGCGCCTTGGGAGCTCAAGTTATCCAGGTCTACGGCATGGCGGAGGGGATGACGTTTCTTACCGACCTCGATGCGCCCGAGGATATCCGCTATTTCGCCCAAGGACGCCCACGTTCTCCGGAAGATGTGTTCCGTATCGTCGATGAGAACTTCAATGACGTTGCGGACGGCGAGGAAGGCGAAGTAGTGGTGAGGGGACCCTACACCATTCAGCGCTACTACAGCGATGTTCCTGCCAATCGGGAGAGCTTCAGAGGCGGTTTCTATTGCACCGGCGACAAGGGACTGAAGCTGCCATCTGGTGATATCAGGATCACCGGGAGGGTAAAGGAGCAGATCAACCGGGCGGGCGAGAAGATCATGCCTTCCGAGGTAGAGGCGTGGCTGCTGAGCGTGCCTTCGATCAAGGAGTGCGCGGTAGTAGGCGTGAACGACGAGATCCTTGGTACGGCAATCTGTGCCTTCTACATCGGAGAGGAGGAGCTATCGCTCCAAGAGGTTGTTTCCCTGCTTCGCGATCAGCATATAGAGGATTGCTGTATCCCAGATCGCCTGAAACGTCTTGAAAGCTGGCCGTTGACCGCCGTCGGCAAAATCGATAAGAACCGGTTGAAGGAGTTGGCGTCAAATGACCGGAGATAGGAAAGCGGTGGGCATCACCAAGTTGCAGAAGTCCTATCTCGTGGGACGTGAGTTGAATCATTCGCTCGGCGGGGTCGCGTGCCATGCTTACCTGGAGATAAGCGGCGGTGATATCGATGCGACCCGACTTGAATGGGCGTGGCGGCGTCTCATGGATAGGCACGTGATGACTCAGGTGAAGATCGCAAAGGATGCAACGGTCTCTGCCGCAGATGATCTCATGAACAATGCTTTTTGGCTCTTTGACGCAAGGAGCAGGAGCGTAGCCGAGGCAAAAGGCTATCTGCAGGATTGCCGTCGCAACTTCTCCCACCGCAAGATGGACCTCTCGCGGGGGCAGGGTTGTGGATTGGTGCTTTTCCTCCTACCGCAGAACCGCTCGAGGATGTGCTTTGATATCGAGTTGTCCATCTGCGACGTCAACGGATTCCAGGAGATGCTCAATGAATTGGCGCTGCTATATGAGTATCCGCAAATAGCGGATGCCTTGCCAGTGTGGGCCGAGCACGCGGACGATGCGAAAGATCCTGAAATCATCGAGATGGCGTCGCTTACCGAGTTGTTCAACTATGGGGCCAACGCCGGGGACCTGAGCGGATGCCGATACGTCGCGCTCAACGAGACCTTCGATGTGCCCCGCCGGGAAAGGCTGTGTGAGTATTTCGAGGCGAACGGGAGCGATCTGTTCCATGGGTTGCTTGCCTGCTTGCTGAAGAGCGGAGACGAGGCCGTAAAGAAGGACTTCGTCGTGAACGTCCCGCTATTCGCTGTGACGGCACCCGGCGAGGACTGCGTGAGGGATCTGACCAAGATCGTATGGCTCAAAGTGGAAGACATAGCCGAAAGGGAGGTTCTGGAAGTCGCCAGAGAACTCAAGTACCAGTTGGCGGCGCAAGTCGAGGCAAAGCGACCTGTACACTATACCAGCGCGGATTCTCTGGTTCCCCTAGTATACTCGTTCAATCGGAACGGCGTCTTTCTGAATGAGGAATTTCGGCGCAGCTTCGGGAATCTAACCTACATGATTTCTCAAACGCCAAACGTATGCCTCGATGTTCAGCTATTCCGCATGACCGACGGCTTGCTGAACAGCTGGGTCTTCCCGATGGAGATGATGGGGACCGAAAGGATCGAACGATGGTTCTCGCGGTTCGTTGAGCTTGCGACAAGGATATAGCGGAAGTACCGGTACGGGTTGTCTTAGTTCGAAACCCGAAGTTAAAGAACCGATCAGGGTCAGGAAGGGAAAGATGGAGGAGCGGGTCAAGAAGATATTCGAGGATGTCTTCCATATGGAGGATCCCGATGGCGATACCCATTTTTCGAAAATGGGCGGTAAGTCCGTGGACGCTATGAAGCTTCAAATCGAATTGCGCAGACTATTCGGAGTGAAGGTGGATTTTCGCACCCTATACGAGTTGGGAAGCATCCAGTCGATCGCGACTTATGTTGCGGATCATGCTACCGGGCAACGTCAGGCATGACTCCTGAAAGAATCGCAATGACGCCGCTGCAGGAAAGCTATGGCCTGCTAAGGCGGAATCTTTCGCCGGAGTCCCTTCCTCCTGACCGTGAGATGTATGAGCTGTTCTGCGCGGAGTTTGAGACGAGCCGGTTCGAAGCAGCGTTGCAGGAGCTCTGCCGGGTTCATCCGATGTTGCTTGCAGCGTTCTCCGCGGCAGAGCGCTGTCAGTGGATTGCGGGTGGTCATGAAGTACCCGTTCGCTACTACGATTTTGCGGGTGCCTATGAAGACAATCTCGAACAGATAGCTGGTTTGAAGCAGCAGGTGTTTTATTCTGCTGTTCTGGGGGCAACTGCGCTACAGGCCGTCCATGTCGTCCGATTGGGTGATGGTAGCGCCAGCATCTTAACGGTGACCGATGGCATCGGAATGGATGGCGAGAGCCAGCAGATCATGATTCGCGATCTGGGGTTGCTCTATCAGGGTAGGTCGGTTGATACCGAGTGCGATTTCAACCGGTTCGTCGAGTTCATGAGCGATTCGCGACCTCCGGATGAACAGGATGAGGCACAGCTTTTCTGGAAGGAAATCATTCCACAAAATGCGGAAGGGTTCTCCCTGCCCAGCCTTTCTGAGGCGACCGATGGGCCTGAAACAAGGTACATATCGCAGCCAATGGCGATGAACACATGGTACCGGCTGGTGGATCGGGCATCGGCTCTGGGCGTGACGCCTTATGCCTTGATGTTCGCTCTCTATCTCCGAGTACTTGACCGCTATAGCGACAGGGATTCTTTTCTCTTGACCATGCCCAGATCGATCAGACCGTACGGATTGGACGGCATCGAGAACACGGTTGGGATGTGCGCCGACTTCTTCGTTTTCCCGTGGGAGCCGACGAGCGAACCGGAGTCCCTGTCCAATACTGCTCGGCGTATCCAGGACAGACTCTGGGATATGCAGGATCATGCGGCAGTGGCCGGCCCAGAGGTTGTTCGGCTGCTACAGGAACGCCGGGGCGCTCAACTGGAGTTGCCCTGGTCATTCACCGCAGTATTGCCTGATGAGCGTGACCAGGAGACGCCGTGCCTGGCGTTGAGATCTGTGCGTGTCGAGACCGGGGCCTTGGATGTCGAAACCTTGGTGCTCGCGGTCAACGGGGAAATGCAGATTCTTTCGACGTATCGCCCCGACAAGGTAGACGAGCGGCTCCTCGGCAGCATCATCCGAAGATATGTGAGTCTGCTGCACAGCGTCTGCGACGAAGATGGCGCCCTCGACGACCTTGAAATCGAACTCAGCCTGCCGGAAAGGATGCTTATCGACCGGGTAAATGGGACAGCATCCGAGATGGACTTTCCCCCGCTTGCAGACCTGATCACCGAGTCCATTCGCGCGAACTGGGATGAGCCGGCCATCCTCGCCGACGAACTCGAACTCACCTATGGCGAGGTCTGGCAGCGGGCAGCTGCGATGACAGCGGAGCTTGCCTCCTGGAAGAGAGAAACCGATGACCTGCGCATTGGGATCCTCATGGAGAAGGGCCCGCAGCAGATCCTGGCGGCTCTGGCGTCGATCTTCGCGGGAGTCGCCTACATGCCCATCGAGACCACGCTTCCGCCCGAAGATATCAGGTGGTGTATCGAACACGCCCATATCCGGCGGCTTCTGACAGATGACCAGCTGCAGGAAAAGGCAGAATCCGTTGGCATTCCGGTGATCAACTGTAGGGAATGGGATGTGCTCTATACCGGAGGTGCAACCGATCCGAAAAAGGAGGATGTGCTTCATTGGCAGCCGGTTGCCCTTGACGATTCGGATGGTGCGGCGATCGTCATAAACACCTCTGGGACAACAGGGCGCCCGAAAAGTGTCCTACTGGGATCGGACGGCCTGGTGAATTGCCTCATGCATTCGCCTGAAAGGCTCCAGCTGGACCAAAGCGTACGGTGGCGGGCCATCGGGATCACAAACTTCTGCCACGATATGTCCCTATTCGATTACCTGGGTATGTTCGTCCTAGGCGGGAGCGTGGTGCTACCAGATTACCGGCGCGTGAGGGATCCGAAATATCTCGCAGCGTTAATCCGCGACAAGGGGGTCAATTGTTGGAACTCGGTTCCGGCTCTCATGGAGATGATGCTCATGGCTGAGAGCCCGGAAGTCCCGTTGGCCCTGAAATGTTTGAAGCGGGTAGTTCTGGGCGGGGATTGGATTCGGACCGGTACCGTTGAGAAGCTATTCTCCCTCTCCCCCGGAGTCCGGATCTTCAGCGTTGGGGGCCCCACAGAGACAACCATCTGGAACATATCTCACCCGATAGAAACAAAAGACATCTGTGCAGGGTTCATCCCCTATGGAAAACCCTTCCCAAACACAAAGTACCATCTCCTCGATGCGCGGTTGCGGGAATGCCCTATTGGAGTGCAAGGCACCATGTTCATCGAAGGGATCGGTGTTGCCATTGGGTATGCGGGTGATCCCGAGGAAACCGCAGGGCACTTCCGCACGGTGGCCGGCAAACGAATGTATGAGAGTGGGGACCGGGGGGTGTACCTTCCGGACGGAAGCATCCGATTCATGGGCCGCGCTGACAACCAGGTGAAAATCCACGGCAAGCGAATCGAGCTGGGAGGAATCGAGCGCCGTGTGAACGAAATTCCGGAGATCGACAGCAGCTGCTGTGTGATCCATGGAAAAAGCGAACGTATCGCACTGTTCTACGTGGGTGAAATCACCCTGGAAGACGTGCGCGGCCAACTCGAAAGCAAGTTGGTCGACTATATGATGCCCGCACACATTACAAAGCTCAAGACTATGCCGTTGAGGTACAACGGTAAACCGGATCGCAAGAGCTTGGCATCGTATCCGGTCGCCGGCACACGCACAGCGATAGATCCCGAGGCAGGCCCTGGAAGGAAGGAAGAAGAGCCTGACCGCCTACAAGGCAAGGTCTTTGCCCTACTGGCGGAGGTTCTTCGGCTAGATACCGTCTCGCCCGATGACAACTATTATTTCATCGGCGGGGACTCGGTTACTGCCATGCAGTTCATATCGAGGCTCTACCGGAGTATGCACGTCGAACTGGAAGTCTACGAGATCCTGAACACCCCTGTGGTCGCAGATTGGATTCCCCTCATCCGGAGCCGGTTAAGACAGGCCGATCAGGCAAAGGACAACGATTTTATCTTGGCAATATGTCGCGAGTACTTCCGCGATGACGGCATCGGGAACCTGACGAGTCTCACCGAGATGGGCGGGCTCGCTCAGGACGCTATTGAGCTTGGCGAGCGTCTGGGGTTGACATGCTTCGAGATGCTCTCGCTGCCTTGGCCAGACCACTGGCGCAAGCTGATGGATAACGCTAAAAGCCGGAATAGGGAACGGCAATTCGGATGATCGGGAGGTCGTTTACAGATGATGACGTTCTATTACGATAGGGAGAGGATCCCATCTGACCGGAAGCTCTTCTATGAGATGCTGCCCTACGTCTCGCCAAAAATCTACCGCGTCGCCAAGGACGAGCAAGGCATCCTGGTCGAATGCCGAGAACGCGATCAAAAGGAAGTGCAGGAACAGATCGCGATCCTTTACAATATGATAGAAGATGGGAGTCTGGGCGACAAGGAGGTTCCCATCAAGACGCTGGAGGATCATTCCGGTGAGCCCATGGCGAACAGCGTCTCGGTTTTCGAGCAGTTGCTCGAAAACGGTGACATACGCCAGACAGCAAAGGGAACCTATGCGTACAGCAGACTCTTCCTGAAGGTTTTCCAGTATTTTGATAGGAAGATCGACGACTATGCCCGGGCCACGTTCGGCGAGGTGCAAGAGTATAGTTTCCCGGTGCTTCACGCGATCGATCAGTATGGGAAGGGCGGTTATTTCGAGAACTTCCCCCACTACATGATGTTTCAAACCTCCATGAAAAAGGACATCAAGATTCTGGATCGTTTTTCAAAGAGCGGCATCGGTGACGGATCTGTGCTCGCGGAGATGCGCACTCCCGAGAACGTCCTTCGGCATGCCGCTTGCGTACCGGTCTATGAAATGCTGGAGAACGAGGCGGTTACCGGTGCCCGCCCGATTGAGTTTCTCGTTTCTGGAACCTGCTTCCGCGATGAAGGCAGCAACATCTTTGAACTGACGCGGCTGAACGAGTTCCATATGAAGGAATACGTCTTCGTGGGAACTCCTGGGCAGTGCGAGGATCGCATGCAGGTAGCGAAAGGCCTATGGGACTTCTGGCAGGAAGTCTTCCGGGTAAACGCGAGACTCGACACCGCCAACGACTCGTTCTTCGCGTCAAACTACAAAAAACTACGGTTCTTTCAGATACTCGGCGATTCGAAACGCGAATTCAAATGGAAGATTCCGGCGCATGATTCATATACCGCATGCGGCTCGATGAATTTCCATCGGACGCACTTCTCCAAACCGTATAACATTCGCAACGAATCGCAGGATTACTGCTACACGTCTTGTCTGGCATTCGGCATCGAACGTTTGGCTTTCGCGCTGCTCTCGCAAAAGGGCGCCGATCCGATAGCCTGGGACGAGCGAACCCGTGCGGAGATCTCCCGCTATGTCGAACTGTAATCGTTCTAGAGGATGGTTGACGTGAACGACAAGGAAAAGACGATCGAGCGGCCCAGGAGAGAGCATTGTAGCTGTTGTATCATGCCAGAGGCGCCTGATCACGTTGTGTTCGACGATGAAGGCGTATGCGACATCTGTAGGCGCCGGGACGCCCTAGCGCGGCAACACGGCAGTTTCGGAAAGACTGATGGAGAGCAGAAACTGAATCTTTTGAAGAAAAAGGTGAACCGCTTCCGGAACGATGGTCCCTACGATTGCGTATGCAGTGTTTCCGGTGGCAAAGACAGCCTCATGACTCTCTACATAGCGAAAAAGATCTTAGGGCTACGACCGCTGGCCGTCATGATCGATAGCGGCTTTTCCTTGCCCGAGATGCCCGAGAACCTGGCGAATGCCACCGATGCCTTGGGCATAGATAGCGTGATCTTCAAGGTTTCGGATATCCAAGATTTGTTCAAGTTGTTCTTGAAATCCAAAAGAAGGATCTATTACTGTCGTCTATGCCATGCGCTCCTTGACTGGAAGATTCATGAAATCGCGCAGAGGTTCGACGTTAAACTGATCCTCGGTGGTTACACGAAGGGACAGCAGTACATCAGGAACAGTGAACTGTTCTGGATCTACGATGTTTCCGACAAGAATGCCATCGATTTGCTTTCGGAATACCCCCAGTACCGCGAGTTGACCGAGTTGGTTGCCAACCAAACCGCCTTCTTCCACAAGCGTTATCCAGAGATCGCGCAGATTTCGCCGTTCAAATACGTAAAATGGGACGAACGCGAGATCGTCGAGCTGTTGACAAAAGAGTTGGGATTCAAGCGCTCTTCGAGGAGTTGGCCCACCAATTCTTCAAATTGCTTGTTCAACCATGTCTCTCAGTACTTGGCTGAGAAGGATTTTGGATACGCGCAGCATGAGGTTGAGCTTTCCGAACTCGTACGGGATGGAGAGATGACCCGGCAACGAGCGTTGGATATCTGCGAGAGCCCGATATCGGGCGAGGCGATCGAGGAGTCCCTGGAGAAGCTAGGATTATCCATGGATGCTCTAGAAGGAGAACGTAAGGATGCTTGAGGAAATCATTCGGCTACTTAGAGAGATCGTAGACGACTTGGCGGACGTCGAATTGAACGCCGAAACCTCTCTCATTGCTTCGGGAAACATGGATTCCTTTGAAGTAGTTACCCTGATAATGGAGCTGGAAAAGGTATTCTCGATATCCATCGATCTGGAGGACTTGAGCCTTGAAGATTTCGAGACGCCCGGCAACATAGTTCACATGATAGCCAGGCGACAGGCTCGGTGATGCGTGTGAGCCAGGGTGGTTTTCACGACATGGAAAGGCTTTGCGACGGGAAGACGGCTACGTCGCTCGAAAAAAAGGGACGCGGACCAAGGCAGAAGTCTGGGATCTCCCGTTTACTTGAGATAGCGATGACGAAGAAGAGGTTAATGGCGGCCGCCATCAGCCTCGCCATCCTCTCGACCATCGCGTCGTTCATTCCCTATGCTGCCATCTACCTGGTGATCAAAGAGATTGTCTATGTTTATCCGACAATCGCTAATCTGGGCACGCGAACGGTACACATGTATGCCACTCTAGCCCTTGCCGGGGTGTTCATGAGTATCATACTCTATATGCTTTCTGTCGCATTCTCGCATATCGCGGCATATGGCACACTGTACCAACTGAAGATGGACTTTCTGAGACATCTCGCAAGAGTGCCGTTGGGATTCATCTTAAAAACGGGCACGGGAAAGCTGCGAGAAGTCATGGATGACAGCATCGAGAGCCTCGAAGGATTCATCGCCCACGATCTGACCAATATGGTCTCAGCGTTCACCGCCCCGATACTGATGATCGTGACGGTTCTAGCCGTGGACTGGCGCTTCGGTCTCGTTTCGCTGTTGGGTATCGTCGTTGCCTTTGTGCTTTACGGTGCGACCTCCGCCGGCAAACAGACCGGACAAATGATAACGGACTATCAGTCCGCGCTCGGAGACATGAGCAACGCGTCCACAGAGTATGTTCGTGGGATGGGCGTCATAAAGGCGTTCCAGCAGACGGCGGATTCGTTCAATCGTCTGAGAAGTTCAATTGGCCGGTATACGAAGGCGGTCACAACATATTCTCTGAGCCAGGAGAACATGACCGCTACATTGACCACCGCTTTCTCTTCGATGTATCTGATTTTGATCCCGGCGGGGATACTGATGGGCCGGCGCGCTGCCGATTACCGGGGCTTTGTGTCGTCGTTCATCTTCTATTTAATATTCGTTCCCGTCATCGGCGGCATCTTGATGAAAGTCATATATGCCATGGCAAATACGCAGCAGTTTCTTGGTGCGGTGGAGCGTATGGATTCCGTTCTGGGCGAAACGACGATGACGGAAAACGGAAGACATGCGCGCCCGGAGGGATTTGCTCTATCTTTCGATAACGTAAGCTTCTCCTACGATGAGTCGTCGACGCAGAGGGCACTTTCGCATATTACCTTCACGGTTCCGGAAAAGCAGACGACAGCCATCGTCGGTGTTTCCGGTGGCGGTAAGACTACTATCGCCAGTCTGATCCCTCGCTTCTACGATGTCGATGAAGGCGCCATAACTATCGGTGGAGTCGATATCCGCGATATGGACGTCGATGATCTGATGGAGACGGTAAGCTTCGTCTTTCAGGATACGTTTCTATTTGGGGAGACCATTTTCGAGAACATTCGCATGGGAAGAAAAGGAGCATCGCGCGATGACGTCGTGACAGCGGCCAAGGCCGCACAGTGCCATGAGTTCATCTGCGAGCTACCGGCCGGCTATGACACGGTATACGGAAGCAGCGGAGCGCAACTATCCGGCGGAGAGGCCCAACGTCTGGCTATCGCTAGGGCGATTGTGAAGAACTCGCCCGTACTGGTGCTGGACGAGGCAACTGCCTTCTCCGACGCGGAGAACGAGTATCTCATCCAGAAGGCTCTCGACGAGTTGATGAGAGACAAAACGGTTATAATGATCGCGCATCGCCTCTCGACCATCCGGAATGCAGACAGCATCCTCGTCGTGGAACGGGGTTCGATCGTCGAGCGAGGCACCTTCGAACAACTTATAACCGCCAAGGGCCAGTTCAGCAACCTATGGGAGTGCTATACCCACTCGACGGCTTGGAAACTGAGAGGAGGGGAGACAGCATGATCATGAAGAGACTACAGAATGCATTCGAAATATCGGATGAGGCTACGCTGGGCCTAAGAAAGGGTATCGTTGCGTGTACGCTCACAAATATCGTGACGCTGCTATCCGTGCTGATCGTCGTCCTCGCCTTTCAAGAGGTATTGAAGCCCCTAACCGGAGCGGAGGCCTCCTGGCCCCGCCTGTGGATACTATTTTTCGTCGGTCTCGCGATAGCGATCATTTCCTATTTCTGTTCCAAAAACGATTATCGTAAGACCTATTTGAGTTGCTATATGGCGGCGGAAGACAGTCGCGTCCGGATAGCTGAAACTATTCGGCACTTCCCGATGAGCGTGTTCGACAGCAAGAGTCTCGCCGAGCTCACGTCAAACCTCATGGGCGACTGTGCTAACATCGAACACGCCTTGAGCCATATCGTGCCCCCGCTTCTTGCCAACTGCATATCGACGGCTATCGTCAGTCTCGGTATTGCATTTTTCGATTGGCGCATGGCCCTGACCATCTTCTGCACGTTGCCGATCTCACTGCTCATCATCTTTGGAACCCGAAAAGCACAGAAAAAGGTCAGCAACCGTCAGGCAAACGCCAAGGTAGCGGCTTCCAATAAGATTCAGGAATATCTCGAAGGAATTCGAGTGATCAAAGAATGCGCTCTCGACGGGGAGAAATCCACAGAGCTTGAGACTGCGTTGACCGAGCTCAGGAAAGCTTCGATTGGAATGGAGCTGAAGACAGGCGTCGTCATCTCCGTTGCACAATTCGTGCTCCAAGCGGGAATCGGATTGACCGTCTTCGTCGCAGTCCGGCTATTTGTTGGTGGAAGCATGGACCTCTTTCCGCTCCTGCTATCATTAGTGGTGGTTTGCCGCGTATACGGGCCGATCCTGTCGATTCTTACGCTGCTACCCATGCTATTTCACACCGTAACCTCAACCGAACGCATCAGGGCTCTATTCTCAATACCCTTCATGAGTGGGGGCAAGACCGCAATCGATCACTTCGGGATCGAATTCGATCATGTCTGGTTTTCCTACGGCGGGAAGATGGCTCTGCGGGATATCAGTGTGGAGATCCCCGAGCGGAAGGTGACCGCGCTGGTGGGCCCCTCCGGAAGCGGGAAGAGCACCTTACTACGCATGATCGCCCGATTCTGGGATGTCGACAAGGGTGCGGTGAGAATCGGTGGCGTTGATGTGAAGACGCTTGACCCCGAACACCTGATGAATTATATGTCGTTTGTATTCCAAAACGTCATCCTGTTTAACGATTCGGTCATGAATAACATCCGTATAGGAAATGCCCGCGCCACAGACGAACAGGTCATGGCGGCGGCTCGTGCAGCGAACTGCGATGAGTTCATCGGAGCGCTCCCCGATGGGTATCAGACTTGCTTGGGGGAGAACGGCAGCACGCTTTCCGGAGGCGAACGACAGAGAATCTCCATTGCCCGGGCAATTCTGAAAGACGCGCCGATCATCTTACTGGATGAGGCCACGGCCGCCCTTGATCCAAAAAACGAATGCGAACTTCACAAGGCGATCTCACGCCTGATCGCTGGGAAAACGGTTCTTGTTGTCGCGCACGAGCTGGGCGCGATAACAAGGTCAGATAAGATCATCGTGCTCAACTCTGGCGGAGTGGACGATGTCGGTACGCACAACGAGCTCATGAGCAGAGATGGTCTTTATGCAAGGCTCTTCGCCATTCAGGCGAAGAGCCAGAGATGGGTCGCAAACCAAGTCGTAGACTACTAGGAGAGAGTAATGAAAGAACAGGCTTCCAAAATGGATGTCAAGAAATCAAGAAGGCTCGTACTGGCCGGTGTGTTCATCGCCCTGTACTTCGTTGTCTTTGCGGTTATCGGGACGATTTGTATGCCCGTTCCACCGCTGTATCTTGCCATGACCAGCATCATCGCATTCTTCGCTGCACCGGTCTACTTGATGCTCTTGGCAAAGGCCCCCATGCACGGGCCGATCTTCATTGCGGCAGTTCTGCCATGTCTATTCCTGATCCTCATGGGCAACATCTGGATCGTCATCGTCTTTGGCGTGATTTTCGGGCTCGTTGCCGAGCTAATTGCCGGAAGCGGCAATTTTCGAAATAACACTCGGAACGCCATAAGCTATCTGTTCTTCGATCTGAATCTCATCGGTGGCTTTCTCCCCATATGGATCATGCGGGACTACTATTTCGCGGATACGCTAGCGAGGGGAATGAGCCAAGAGTTTGTGGATACCTTGAGGGCTCTTACCCCGATGTGGGTTTTGCTGATAATGATCGTGGGCACCGTTATAGCCGGCCTCATAGGCGTGCTCGTCAGCGGTAAGCTGTTCAAGAAGCATTTCCAAAGAGCCGGCATCGTCTAGTGGGACACAAAGCGGTCAGATTCGACCCGAGAACGAAGCTGATTGCCCTACTGGTAGTGAATCTGCTGCTCCTGGCAAGCCATTCGTTCGTGCTGGAACTGATGCTATTCCTGTATTGTGAGGCCATCATTATTGCCTCGCGAAGGATTGCAAGCGCGGCGAAGTACCTCGCGGTATTCGTGGTAATGCTCCTGGTCGACAAGATGCTGACCCCGCGCCTGTCGGATATGGCTTTTGCCCTTGTCTCCTTTGTCGCGTTAACCTTGCGCAAATTCATGCCATGCTGGATCCTGGGGAGATGGATCCTTACGACGACGCAGGTCAGTGCGTTCGTCGCGGTCATGCGCAAGATGCATGTCTCGCAGTCAGTTATAATCCCGCTGTCCGTTATGTTCAGGTACTTTCCGACGATTCGTGAAGAATGGGAATCGATCCGCGCAGCCATGCGGATGCGCGGAATCTGTTTTTCGGTGGAGCACATCATGGTGCCGTTGATCTTCTCCGCGGTGAACGTCGGCGAAGAACTCTCCGCGGCGGCTCTTTGCCGTGGACTCGATGCGCCGGGGGAACACACCTCATATGTGGAAGTCGGCTTTGGACTGGCGGACTACCTGGCGATGGTCGTTCTTGTGGTCTATGGTGCACTGCTCATCGTTCTCAAGGCATGTTGCGCAATATGATAGAAATCAAAGATGTCACCTATACCTACAATGAGGCCGATCAGCCGGCTCTCGAGAAGCTATCCATCTCGATTTCTAAGGGCGAATGCGTCCTGTTGTGCGGAAAGAGCGGGTGCGGGAAGTCGACCGTAACAAGACTGCTGAACGGCATGATCCCGAATTTCTATGAAGGGAAGCTTTCTGGTCAGGTCCTTCACGACGGTCAGGCCGTACAGGATCTCCCCATGCACAAAATCGCTGAGCGAGTCGGAACCGTCTTCCAGAACCCGCGTACGCAGTTCTACACCGTAAACACCACAAGCGAAATCGTCTTTGGCTGCGAAAATCTGGGTATGCCTCGTCGGCAGATAACCGAGAGATTGCGTCAAACCGCCGAAGACCTTCAGATCGAGGACCTGCTGGACAGAAGCATATTCGGGTTATCGGGCGGGGAAAAGCAGATAGTAGCCTTTGCGAGCGTGTATGCGATGCAGCCGGAAGTGTATGTGCTCGACGAGCCATCCGCGAATCTCGACATGGCCACCGTGAAAAGGCTACGCCGGAGTCTGGGTCTCCTCAAGCAGCAGGGCAAGACGATCGTCATCGCAGAACATAGACTGTTCTATCTTCGCGGCATATTCGACCGCGCCATCTATATGGAAGACGGTAAAATCCGCGCCCAGTACACACAAGAGGACTTCGACTCCATGACGCAGGCCGACCTGGAACGAACAGGCCTGCGTTTCATGTCACTGACCGATGTGCCAACCCGACCGATTGCACTCCGGGACAAAAGGGCGGTGCTCTCGGTCGCTCATTTGGAAGGCTACCATGGCAAACGGAGGGCCCTATGCATAGAGAATGCCTCCTTCGGGGCAGGGAGAGCCTATGCCGTTATAGGTCGCAATGGCGCGGGAAAATCGACATTCGCTGCGGCATTGTGTGCAACATTGAAGAAGGCTTCCGGGAAGTGCTTGATTGACGGCAATGAGCTTGGTAAACGCCGGCGACTCAAGCTGAGCTATCTGGTCATGCAGGAAGTGAACCATCAAATTTTCGCCGATAGTGTGGCGACTGAGGTGACCCTCGGATCGCGGGATTCGGCTACCGAATCCGGGGCGCTAAAACTGGCTAGCCTGCTGACTGAAATGGACCTTGCCGGTTTGGAAAATCGTCATCCCATGACGCTGTCGGGCGGGCAGAAGCAGCGGGTCATCATCGCTTCGGCCTGCTTCAGTGGCAAAAAGATCATAATATTGGACGAGCCCACCAGCGGGCTGGACTACGCCCATATGATGCAGACGGTGCGGCTTCTCCGCAGGCTGCGCGAAGAAGCCGGATTCCTGTTCGTCATCACACACGATTACGAGTTCATCGCCGAAGCATGCGATGAGGTCATCCGGATGGATGGCGGCCGAATAGCAGAACAATACCCCTTGGATGAAATAGGGATTGCCAAGCTCAAGGATTTCTTTGAGATCGGCGAATCTTGAAGGACCGCGAAATGCAAGCCTCCGGCTTAGCATTGAGACGTTGACGGCTTTGATGCGGGTAAGGCGCTATCGGATCGGCTAGAAGGGATTCATCTAGAATAGCGTGATCGTTGCAGAAAAGACAAGAGCCGGTACGAGCGTCCCGGTAGGAGCCGGGTTCGTGGAATTTACTTCAATGGCAGTTCCGACGGGCATCTAACGAGAGTGGAACGACCCACAGACCGTAAATCAGACACACAAACGAGGTGAACTGTGACACAACGAACGTGGAACGCGGATTGGGCCATCATAGCAATGGCCTTCGCGGTAATGAGTGTTGAGGGATATGACCTCGGCATACTTGGCAGCCTGCTCCCCATATTGTTGAACGATCCCTCCTTGGGGTTGGGCACCGGTCAAGCAGGTCTCGTCGGATCGGCTGGTTTTGTCGGCATGCTGGTTGGCGGAGTCCTAGTCGGTCGCTTGAGCGGAAGACTAGGACTCGCAGTCGTACTCCGAGCCGGTATCGGCGTGTTCTCCCTGGCGATGCTGCTCTCGGCTGCCGCCCCCGGCGTCCCACTACTCGGTCTGGGGCGCCTAATCGCCGGGATCGGTTTGGGCGTGGTGATGCCCGGGTGCATGTCGATCACCAGGTCAAGGTGCGATGTCGCAACCTCACCGTTAGCGATCTCCGTAGTCATGGCCGGCATCCCGATGGGTGGCATGACTGCCAGCCTGGTGTCCTATCTCTGGGCGGTGCAGACGGGCTGGCGCATTCTTTTTGCTCTCGGAGCGTTCCTTGGAGCGGCGATCTTCCCCATGGCAATGGCCATGGTCCGGCGCAGCACTCATATCGATTCCTCGCCGGCACAGGCTCTTTCGACGAAGCAGTTGCCGCTGACCCAGGTCATCCGGCCGGTGATCGCCGGCGCTATCGCCACTTTCTGCTTCCTCCTGTCCTTCTATGGGCTGATCACCTGGACCACCAAGCTCATGACGACCCTGGCTATACCGCTGCAAGGTGCCTTCCAGTTGAGCATGATCATGAATCTCGGGGCGGTCATCGGATCGGTAGTTGTCGGCATCGCTGCCACTCGGTACGGCGCACTGCGACTTACCCTAATCTGTGCGGCTGGTTGTGTGATCTTCCTGGTCCTCGTCCCCTCGGGCCTGGCATCCGGAGGCTGGCTTCTGCTGCTCGTAGGAGCGCTCGGCATGGCCTCACCGTCGACCCAGAACCTGGTCAATTCCCTAGTCGTCAACTCGGTTCGCGGCGAACAGCGCACCGCGGTCCTGGGCTTGACTCTAGGAATCGGTCGGATGGGCGCCGTCGCCGCCCCGGTCATCGGTTCGACACTGCTGACGATCGTGCCACCGGGCGACGGGTTAACCAGCCCGGCAGCTACCGTCTTCATAGCCTTTGCGCTGTCCTGCGCGATCGGTGGCGTCGCAGCGGTTGTGCTAGCCAGAACGCCAAGTCCCGGCCAGCGAGATACCGCCATCGATGAATCCGCGGAACCGGACCCGCAGCCGACAGCATCCCGCCGCTGACTACGGCGACCGCTTGACCCGCGAACTCTTCGCCCCAACTAGGACGAATACACGTCGTGGTTCTCCACCGTCCCGCACCCGGCGACCAGATCGTGGCCGCCGATCGTCGCCACGCTAGCTTTATCGGTCGCGCAACGATGTCGATGCCATGCAACTGGGGGGGTGATCACTATCGAGGCCAACGCAATCGACGCGACAGCAATAGGGTGGCGGACATGGATATCCCCGGCCCCGCTTCCTCACCACTGGTCGACGCGACCGAGCTTGCAGAACTGCTCGCCCTCGAAGTGCCTTCACGACCCGTCGTCCTCGATGTGCGTTATCCGGGGGTACGTTCGACAGCCGACGGACATGGGCAGTACCGTGCAGCGCACTTGCCTGGCGCCGTCTACGTTTCCCTCGACAAGGCGCTTGCCGCACCGCACAAGCCGGGCGTCACCGGCCGTCACCCGTTGCCGTTGCCCGAGGCGTTCCAGGCGGCGATGCGCGTCGCCGGCGTGGGCGCCGACCGGCCGGTCATCGTCTACGACGACTGGCTGTCGATCGCCGCCGCCCGCGCCTGGTGGCTGCTGCGCTGGGCCGGCCACCGCGATGTCCGCGTCCTCGACGGTGGCTGGGGCGCCTGGCTGGCCACCGGCGGGCAGGTTGAGGATGGTGATGTCATGCCCGAGCCAGGAGATCTGGTCGTTGAACCGGGCGGACGCACCGTAATCGATGCCGAAGGAGCCGCCCGCATCGCGGCTTCGGGTGTCCTACTCGATGCCCGGCCGATCAACCGCTACCGCGGTCAGGACGAGACCATCGACCCGGTTGCCGGTCACATCCCGGGCGCCCGCAGTCTTCCTGCCCGCAGTCTCATCACCGATGACGGCTTCTTCCTGCCCGCCAGCGAACTCACCGAGCGGTTCGTTGCGGCCGGAGTACAGGCCGCGGTGGCCACCGGGATCTACTGCGCTTCCGGCATTCAAGCCTGCCATGCGGCGCTAGCTGCCGAGATATGCGGCGTGGTCACGGATCCGGCAATCTATGTGGGTTCCTGGAGCGACTGGATCACAGATCCCCGGCGACCCATCGAATTGGGATGACGATCCCCGGCCTTCCAGGCTCCGGTGCGAACCGGCTATCGGCTTTCGATCTCGGCATGGAAGCCGCCGCCCACCCGAGACCTGCGACGCGGTAGGGCGGGAACATCCCCGGAACCCGGGTTGACCATTGGGGCGGCGCAGCGTGAAACCGAGACGCGCACCGCCGCGTCCCGGATCGCCCCAACCAGCGTCATGCCGGCTCACTTGAAGGTGATGATCACCTCATACATGCCCTTTATCAACCGCATACAGAAGAATCCGAAACGGATTCCCAACGGCAGGCGCGAACGGTCGGTCAGATAGCGGGCGAAATTGAATTCCACCCGGACGTCGGCTATCCGGTCGCTCCAGGTACGTACGCCATAGGGATCCCCCAGCCGGAAGGGCATGGTCGCCTCCGGGGTGCCATTGCGGCGGATCTGGCGTTCACTGAATTCGGTGATCATGGGGGATTCCGCGTCATAGCACAGCCGGCTGGCCGGTATCCGGTCGCCCAACTCGCGCACCAGGGCTTTGACCTGGTTGGCCTCAAGATAGTAGAAGACGCCCGCGGCCACGACGATCAGTCCGTTGGTTCCGTCAACATGGTCGAACCATCGGTGGTCGGTCACCGAATACGGCAGATCGATCTCGCGTTCGTCCCGGGGCACCCAGCGTTCCCGGGCCGTCAACACCTCCGGGAAATCGAGGTTGTAGACGACGGCATTCGGGTCGGCCAACTCGGAGACGATGCGATCCAGCCCACAGCCGACATTCACCACGCCTGCCCCCGGATGATCCACCAGATAGCGGTTGATCTCCTGGATCGTGAGCAGGTGACGCAGCCCGTAGACGGCCGCGGGAAAATCGCCCAGTTGCTCGGCCGTGCTCCCTTCGGCCGCCCTGATATCTGCGGCGTGTTCCGCCCAGGGATCAGGGAACAGATCGGGCCAGCGGCGGGCGGCTATCGCGCGTCCCATCAACGGGAAGAACAGCGTCTGCTGAACGTCACTCAGACCCACCGGCGTCCTCTCATCATATTGCCCAGTGATGACTGCCTTGACGCAGCCGCTCCAAGGACAACTTGGTTAGGCAAGCCTAACCCATCGGCCGTTAAGGTGCGGACCTGAGGTTTCGTCTGCATCAGACCTGCTCGTCTACCGGCAACCACCTAGCCGGGACGCCGCTGGCAGATCGGCTGGGGAATCGTCCGGTCGATATGCTCTAGTCTACAGATGACCCGATCCGACGCGAATGGGAGCTTCTGCTGGGGCCGGGCAGCGACTGGAACGGCACCGTAGCCGACTGGAACGGCACCGTACTGGATCCCCACGCTGCCACCCGGGCCCGGTGCCATCCTGGAGCAGGCATGCCAGGCATTGCGTAAGGTTCGTCCGAGAACCGACTAAGACGATCCAGAGGAGGCGCTACCGCGATGACCAGGCCGAAAACCAAATCAGATCTGCTGGCCGCGGCCCGGGCGCAATACGACAGACTGACCGAACTCATCGAATCGCTCAGCCCGGACGGACAACGGCAGCCGTTCGCATTCGACGTGGCGGGCCGGAGGCAGGCTCACTGGAATCGTGATCGGAACATCCGCGACGTACTGATCCATCTGCACGAATGGCACAACCTGCTGCTGGCCTGGGTGCACGCCAATGCCCGCGGGGAGCGGCGGGCATTTCTGCCCGAACCGTACAACTGGAAGAATTACGGGCAATTGAACGTGGAATTCTGGCAGAACCATCAAATCACCGACCTCGACCGGGCCAAGGAACTGCTGGCG
Source organism: uncultured Propionibacterium sp. (assembly GCA_938036835.1). GTDB lineage: Bacteria > Actinomycetota > Actinomycetes > Propionibacteriales > Propionibacteriaceae > Brooklawnia. The sequence goes on along the minus strand of CALHWB010000053.1, from coordinate 145,957 downwards.
TCCACTCACCAGGCAGTTGTCGGACTGCTGGAATCGTTCGACGACGACAAACTGTTCACCAAGGGACGCCTCGCCTGGACGGGGACGACAACGCTTGGCTCCTACTTCGTATCGGCAACCTCCAGTCACTATGAATGGGCTCGCAAAAAGATCAACATGCACCGCAAGGCGCTACGGGTACCCCACTGAGCGCACCGTCCCGGCCCCCGGTATGAGCCCAAGCCGCCAGCGCATGGCGAACCCCACGATATGCTGCCGTCTGACCGGCATAGCCGAGGCTACCGCGGATGAACTCGACATTACGGAACCAGACGAGACCCCAGCGATCCTGCTGGACGTGCTGCCAGCAGCCATCGCCGCGGCCGGCATACTGACCGGTCCGGCACACCGAATCGACGAGCACTACAGAGGCGACGGGCCGGATGGGGACAAGACATCGGCTGACAACCGTGCCGGCACCGTGTCAGACTTCATACCATGCCCGCCCTGAACATCGTCCAGCAAGGCGAGGGACGCCCGGTACTGGCACTGCACGGGTTCGGGCCGGATCACCGGCAGATGGCCGGCATCCTCGAACCGCTGTTTGCCGGATGCCCGGGATACCGGCGGATCTACCCCGACCTGCCGGGTTTTGGGCGTTCACCGATCGGTGAGGTACGCAGTTCGGTCGAGATGGTTGCCGTACTGGCGGAGCTGTTCGATGAACTCGTGACCGAAGGGAAACTCCTGCTGGTCGGCTATTCCTATGGCGGCTACCTGGCAGCGGAACTGGCCCGCCGACGTCGCGCACAGGTGGCCGGCCTGGCACTGATCTGCCCGTTGGTGATCCCGCAATTCAACGAGCGAGAGTTGCCCACGCACCAGGTGCTCGTTCGTGACCCGGCCGCGGTGGCCGATCTGGAACTTGCCGAACGGGTACAGTTCGAAACCTCCGCGGTGGTGCAGACTCGCGAGACCCTGACCAGATTCACCGCCGAGGTGGCCAGCGGCCTGCATGCCCATGATGCGGTGGCCGCAAGCCGATTGCAGATCAACGGTTATGGATTGCCCGAATCCCCCTATGCCGATGCCGAGTCCGCCGAGTTTCCGGTGCTGATCATCGCCGGCCGGCAGGATTCCATCGTCGGCTACCGCGACCAGTGGCGGCCCGCGCGGGGCTATCCCCGGGCCACTCTCGCCGTGCTGGATGCCGCCGGTCACCAGGCTGCCCTGGAACGCCCCGCCCTGACCGCCGCGCTGCTAACCGATTGGTTGGATCGAGTCGCGTCGAACACGCACCGGTGAGGCGCTCACCACACGCGAGAAACCGGGCATGCCCACGATCGGCACCAGACAGTGGACCATGCCGGCCCCGGAACCAGCCGAGGCCGGGGCACCTAGTCTGGGGGCATGACCGCTATCGGAATCGTCAAGATTCATGACCTGCAAGCCGGCCGAGTGCCCCGGCAGGGTACCGAAGTGCTGGTAGATCGGCTGTGGCCGCGCGGGGTCAAGAAGGCCGCGGTGCAATTAGCGGCCTGGTTGCCGCAGGTGGCGCCATCTGCCGGACTGCGAGAGTGGTTCAGCCATGATCCCGCCCGATTCGCAGAATTCGCCGAACGCTACCGGAGTGAGTTAGACGATCGTGAGTCCCAGCTAGCCGCTGGCATCCACACCGAGCAGACCCGCGAACTGGATGAACTGATCAGCCTAGCCCGGGCGGCGACCCAGGACGATCCGCTCATGCTCGTCTATGCCGCGCACGACCGCGAACACAACCAGGCGGTCGTGCTGGCCGACTGGCTTCGGGCGAAGCTGCGCTGAGAACTCGCATCAGGCGAGATTCGCTCGCGGCGCGTCGACCGGTATAGCCGAATTCGCTGCCGGCAAGCGGCAGGGGGCTCGGCGCGTCCAACAGCCAGGACGCATCGGGTGACGGCGGGTCCCGCTGGGAGCATTCGCCTTAAAACAGCAATTCGCGTAGTCGTTCCCGAGTCTGGCGGCCGGTTGCCAACTCCCGGCGTTGTCGTGATCCTCAATGGGGGTGGCATGCACGCTCACCCCAGCCAGGATGTCGCCTGGCACCACCGGATCGCCGGTTCGGCGGCCACACTCGAATGGGCGGCGCAGATCCGCCACCGAGCGCAACCCCCGCTCGCGGGCCTGCCGCCAACCGGGTCCGGTCATGAATTCCCGCCGGGGGCCGCGGGCGACTCGTCCAAACCTGGTGGTGCCGTAGCCGCCGGCCAGCCCGATCCGATCCCGGAGGTTCGGCATGCCACCCCAGTCGAGCTCGCGCATGCCGGAAGCCTAGCCGCCCACCGGCACGGACCCACCGGGCATGACTCGGATCTGCCGGCCGGAACGAGGTTCGCAGACGGAAACCGGGCTGCGGGAAGGCGTTCGATCCGCGAGCACAGATCCGGTCATGCCCGGGAACGATTGGCCGGCCTAGGCCTCAACCGATGCGCAACTCGCCCATCTCGTCCCAGTCGTCCCCGTCGATCCGGCGCGAGACGATTTTGGGGGTCGCGGTCAGGAAGGGGCGCATGGTGTTCAACCCCGCCTGAAAATGAGGCGAGCCGACATGGGCCTCGCCGGCATCGTCGGCGAAGGCCTCCACCAGCACGAACTGGTTAGGGTCCGCTACGCTGCGCGACCACTCAAACCACTTGTTCCCGGGCTCGGCGCGAGTGGCCGCGGTGAATGGCTGCATGGCCGGAATGAATTCCTCCGCCAGTTCGGGTTTAACCTGATATTTTACGACGATGAAGATCATGCGCCCAGCCTAAGTGGGCGATGCGCCATTCGGAATGACCGCGCGCATATTCGGCCGGGCCGGCAGCGGACTGCGAACTATTGCTGACCGGTGTGGGGTTGGCGGACGCCCGATCCGCCAACCCCACACCAGCCCTGCCCGGCCGGTCAGATTCGCAGGCCGTCGGTCAGTGGCGTCGGATGCCCGAACCGATGGTTAGTTACCGAAACCGCCTGCTCGTGCAGGTAGGGCAGCAGTGCCAGGCGTCCGGTCTGGATACTCGGGCCGGCATAGACACTGACATCGATCGAACCTTGCACCGCGGTGAGCAGGTCCCGGTCACCCAGATACCTGATCCGGCCGCGCGCCTGGGGGTCGAATCGCTCGTCCTCACGAACCTCGACGATCAGCCCGTGGCTGCCCAGCAACTCGGCCAACTCGGGCCCGGGCACGGTCCGGAAGGAGAACCGTGCCTTGGCTCCGGTGATCATCGCCGCGGACGCTTCCCGGAGCACCGCCGCCGCATCGTCGGTCTCCACGCGCACGACGATCGACGCGGGTCGGTAGCGCAATACATTGATCTCGGCCTCTAGACCGGAGGGATCATGGCCGATTCCGAAGTGGGTCCGCCAAGCCTGCTGGTCGGAAGCAACGGCCTGGCGTAGCCAGGCCAACCGATCCGCCGCCAGGATCCCACCGGCAGCGGTCACCAGGCGTACCAGACCAGGATCGGTCAACTCAGCTGTGGCGCCCAGCGTCCCCGGCTGCCAGGTGCCGAAGCCGAGCACATAGTTCGGGCCGCCGGCCTTACCGCCGGTGCCTACCACCGAACGTTTCCAACCGCCGAACGGCTGTCGGCGGACGATGGCTCCGGTAATGCCACGGTTCACATACAGGTTGCCGGCGGCCACCTTGTCCAACCAGGTCTGGATCTCGTCCAGGTCAAGCGAATGCAGACCGGCGGTGAGGCCGTAGACCGTACCGTTCTGCCATTCAATGGCCTGGTCGAGGTCGCGCGCCGCCATCAACCCCAGCACCGGCCCGAAATACTCCACCCGATGGAACTCGCTGTCCGGCCGGACCCCGATCCGGATACCGGGCCGCCACAACCGGTCGTCGATACGCTCGGGTCTGAGCAGCCAGCTCTGTCCGGCCTCCAGCCGGGTCAGCCCGCGCAGCAGCTTATCGCCGGGCTTCTCGGTCAATGGGCCCAGTTGCGCGGACGGCTCGATGGGCCAGGCCACGCTCAGCGACGAGGTGGCGTCCACCACCTGATCGAGGAACCGCCGCGAATTGGCCACCGAGCCCACCAGGATACCCAGCGAGGCGGCCGAGCATTTCTGCCCGGCGTGCCCGAAAGCCGAGGCCACCAGGTCGGCGGCCGCTAGATCCAGATCCGCTGAAGGGGTCACCACCAGCGCATTCTTGCCGGAGGTCTCGGCGAGCAGGGGAAGATTGGGGCGCCAGGAACGGAACAGCTCGGCGGTCTCGGCTGAGCCAGTCAACACCACCAGATCGACCCGGGGGTCGCTGACCAGCTGTTTGCCCAGCGCGCGATCGCCGGCGACGACATATTGCACGACGTCGCGCGGGATTCCGGCCCGCCAGCAGGCCTCGGCCAGCAGCGCGGCACAGCGACGAGCCGGGGATGCCGGTTTCAGCAGCACCGCTGAACCGGCAGCCAGCCCTGCCGCTACTCCACCCAACGGGATGGCCAACGGGAAATTCCACGGGGGAGTGACCAGAGTGACCCGCGGTGGCCGGTGAACGGCTCCAGGTATCTCTTCCAAGGCCAAACCGGCATAGTAGTGCGCGAAATCGCAGGCCTCGGAGACCTCGATATCTGCCTGATCGATCAGCTTGCCGACCTCGCCGGCCGCGACAGTGATCAGTTCGGTGCGCATCGCCTCAAGCTCGGCGCCCAGCCGGTGCAGAGCAGCCGCCCGATCCGCCGCCGGGATCGTGGCCCACCGTTCGCCGGCGGCGACGGCGGTTTCCAGCGCGGCACTGAGCGCATCCTCGGTAGCTAAGGTGCCGTCCGCGACGGTCCTGGCCCCCAGATCGGGGGCGGGCAGTGCAGCCCGGATCTCGTCCGCCCATTGCTGATTGGCCAGCAGCGCGGGATCGGTATCGGCGGTGTTGGCGAACGGTGTCGTTGGTATGGTGCGCTCCTGACGCGCCCAGTCCAGTGGGCCAGGGTCGTCGATCCTGGCGATCGCCTCCCGATAGCGTTGTTCTTCCCGGTCGAGGAAGTCGATATCCCTGCCCAGATCGGCGGCACCGGACATGAAGTTTTCGGGCGCGGCATTCTCCTCAAGCCGGCGCACCAGATAGGAAATAGCCGCGTCAAACTCGCTGCGGGGCACCACCGGTACATATAGGCGCAGTGAGCCCAGTTCAGCCATGATGACGTGTTGCAGGGGCACAGCCATCCCGGCCAGCATCTCGATGCCCACACCGGAGGACACCCCGCGAGCCTTTGCAAGTTCGACCGCGGTCGCCAGGCTGTAGATATTGTGACTTGCCACGCCGAGCTGCAGGGTGTCGATGGATTCGGGGGTGATCAGCCGGTCGAGTGCCCGCAGGTAGCTGGCGTCGCTGGCCACCTTGCTCGGCAGTACCGGGTTGGGCCAGCCGCGCAGCTCGGCCTGGGTGCGCTCCATCGCCAGGTTGGCGCCCTTGACCAGCCGGACGCGCAGCGGGGCGCCACCGGCCGACCGGCGCTGCCGGGCTAATTCCTGCACCCGATCGATCAGTAGACCGGATTCCCGCAGATAGGCCTGCACCGCCAGCCCCATCCGCAGGTTTGGCAGATCCAAGGCAAATCGTTCGAAGACTTCCAAGGTCAGCTGAAGGTCGCGGTATTCCTCCATGTCGAGATTGACCAACTTGCCGGTGCGGTTGGCCACCTGCATCAGGGGACGCAACCGGGTCACGGCTTCGGCGACACCGGTCGTGTGCGACCATGGGGCGTGCGGACCCATCACCGCCGACACCTTAATCGATACATAGTCGACGTCGGGACGCTCCAGGAGTTCGATGGTGCGATTCAGCCGGGCGGCGGCATGCTCATCGCCGAGCACCGCCTCGCCCAGCAGGTTTATGTTCAGGTCGGCGCCACCGCGCCGCAACCGGGCCAGGGCCGGGCCTAGGTCGCGGCCGATATCGACCACCAGATCGCCCAGCAGCGCGGCGAATACCCGCCGCACCACGGGCAGCAGGGGTCGGGGTGCGGTGGCCACACCCAGCCCCAAACCGGCTCGCAGATATGCGGGTAGGAAGGGAACCGGCTGCCGGGCGAGCCGTCCCAGCGTTCGGGCGGCAACCGCCGAGTCTTCGGGGCGCAGGACTCCATCCACAAATTCCAGGGTGAAACGGAGCCCATCTGGGTGTTCCAGCGCGCCGGCCAGTAGCCGAGCCGCCCTCGGCTCGGGGTAGGAAAGCGACCGCTGAGCCCATCGGCGTGCGGTCCGTGCCGCACGGTCGACGAACGAGGTGCTAGTCAAATTGGTCATGCTGTAATCCTGCCGCAGTCAACGTAGGCTCACAGCCATCGAGTCAGCCTGCCGCCCAAGGCGTGCGGTACATACAACCCGCCCGGAAGCGTCGACGCTGGCTGCGGCCGAGTGCCGGCCTGCGGCGGATCAGGGGGCGGCGAAGTAGGCTGCCCTCGGATACAGTCCCGGAATCCCACCCGAATGCAGGAAGACCAGATCGCTGGCGTCGGCGAAGTCGCCTCGCCGGATCAGATCGATCATTCCAGCAGCCGCCTTCCCGGTGTACACCGGGTCGAGCAGGATACCCTCGGTGCGGGCGAATAGCCGGACCGCTGCACGCATGGCATCGGTCGGTAGGGTGTAGCCGGCGCCCACCCAGTCGCCGAGTGCGACTATCTGCCGGCCGGGTACGGTAGGCAGCCCCAGCAGGGCGGTGAGTTCCGCCACGAGCCCGCGCACCCGGGCCTCCTGGGCCTCCCGGCCGCGGCTGACATTCACCCCGATGACCGGCAATCCGCTGCCGGCCGCCTGGCAACCGACGATTAGCCCGGACTGCATGCCTGCGGAACCGCTGGGTGCGATCAGGGCTGCCGGCGACAAGCCCATCCCGGCAAGTTGTCCCAACAGTTCCTGGGCGCCGGCAACATAGCCCAGCGCTCCGATGGGGCTGGATCCGCCGACCGGAATCACGTATACCGACCGGCCGGATGCGCGCAGCTCGGCCGCCCTGGCTTCGGCGGCCGCGAGCAGGTCGGCGCCGTTGGCGAGTACCGTGACCCGTTCGGCACCCAGCAGGTCGAACAACAAGAAGTTGCCATCGTAGGCCGGTGGATTGGCTCCTACCCCGCCGGGTAGCGCAGTCCCGTCCGGGCCGGGATCCTCTTCGAGAATCAGCTCGCAGGCCAGCCCCTCACGCACTGCGGCCGCGAGCGTCAGACGGCAGTGATTGGACTGGACGCCGCCCACGGTGATCAGAGTGTCGGCGCCCTGCGCCAAGGCGTCGGCGATCAGGAATTCCAGCTTTCGGGTCTTGTTGCCGCCCTGGGTCAGGCCCAGCAGATCATCGCGTTTGATCCAGATGCGTGGGCCGCCCAGGGATGCGCTCAGCCGGTCAAGCGGTTCCAATGGAGTTGGCTCGGGGGTGTAGGTGCGGCGGGGAAATCGGTCGAGCAATGACATGTCTTGGTCCTAATCTGGCCGGCTGGCGGTTGCAGGTCTCGGGGTTTTAGCCCCGCTGTCGCCGGCTGCCCGCCCGGTGTGGTCGGCTGTAGGTTCCACGGCGCCGGTTTCGCCCCCAGCGGCGGCACCGATGCTTTCGGCGGCATCGCCGGCGGCGGTCTCGGCATCTCCGACCGCCATCCAGCCGGGCCCGTCGATCATCCGGGCCACCAGCATGCTTGAACAGTTGTCGCCGATGGCGTTCACACTGGTCGCGGGCGCATCGACGATGGTGCCGATGATCGAGATGATGGGCAGCGCGCCAGGCGGGAAACCATACATGGTGACGATCATCAGTTCGCCCACGAAACCGCCTGAAGGAATGCCGCTCATCACCATGCCGCTGAGCAGCGAGATACCGATGGCGATGAGCATGTTCTGCGGAGTGAACAGGTCGCGCTGGAACAAGGTGAACAGGAAGGAGATCTTCAGGATCGCCGACAGGCAGGACCCCTCCATGTGGATGGTCGCCCCGATCGGCAGGATGGTTTCTCGGATATCCCGGGGTACCCCATTGCGCTGTGCCGCTTGCAGATTGGCCGGCAGCGTGGCCACCGAGGAGCCGGTACCCAACGAGACCATGGCCGGCTCCAGGATATTGCGCCAGAATCTGCGTACCCCCGGCCAGCCACCGGCGATGAATGAATACAGGGTGAACCCGAGCAGGAAGTAGGCGATAGCTACCGGGAAGTAGACCGCGAAGGCGCGCAGATAGCCACCCACCAGTTGCGGGCCAAGCTCGCCGATCAAGGCAGCAAAGTAGGCACCCAGCCCAATCGGGGCGTAATACATGACGATCGAGGTGAACTTGAGGAAGACCTCGCTGCCCGATCGGAGGAAGGCCGCGAAGGGTGCGCCCGCCTTGCCGACCCCGGTTGTCGCGAAGCCCACCAGAATCGCGAAGACGATCAAGGCCAGCATATGGGAGGGACTCAGCAGATCGGAGACATTCCTTACGGTCAAGGCATCGACCAACTGGTCGCCGAAAGATCCTGGATTCTCCGTCGGCTCCTCATCGCCCAGGGCGATGTCCAACGGGGCGTTCGACCTGAACAGCCACAGCGCCGACAACATCACCAGGGACGCGACGATGCCGGTCGCTATGAACACCAGCAGCATCGAACCCATGATCTTACCCAGCCGCTTCGCCGACTCCATGGCGGCCACCGCGGAGGCAATAGAGAAGAAGACCAGGGGCACCACCAGGGTGAACATCATGTTGATGAAAACTCGCCCAATGGGCTTGAGCGCTGCGGCCTGCTCGCCGGCCACCAACCCGACGATCGCGCCCACGACGACGCCGGTGAGGATGAGCAGTGGAAAGCGATAGTTGCGCAGCATGGGATTCAGTATCGCCGGGCAGGCTCCATCGGTGAAGGGGCGTCCGGACTGCGCACGTACCGCCATTCGGCCCCAGGGCAAGTGCCGGTATGGAGATACCTTGTGAATGCGGGCTTTGAAAGCCTGGCTGGCGGCATACCCAAAGACCGGAGTGCGGACGCAGGAGAGCTATTGCGGCCGAATTCACCGGTTACCCGGACGCGACCCGCAGCAATGTGGTTGAGTGGCTCACGGTTCTGTTCCCCCAGGCCGGAAAGAGTAGCCGATGAAGCTGACGCGTGTGGTCTTGGCCGCCCTGTTCGCCGGCGCCGCCGCGACCGCCACCACCGCCCATGCTGCCCCAGCACCCGATGGCCCAGCCCCGGTCGTGTCCCGGCCGGCTGAACCTGCCCCGGACGCAGGCGCCCACATGCAGACCATCCTGGTGAAGGTCAACGAGCTGCGAGCCGGCCTCGGGCTGGGGCAGCTCACTCGGTATGTTCAGTTGGACATCATCTCCCAGGACTGGTCAGCCCAGATGGCCAGCGGCAATGACCTGGGTCACCGTCCGGATTTTGCTTTGATGTACCCGGCGGGCTGGAGTTCGGCGGCAGAGAATGTGGCCATGTGCGGCGGTTGCGCCAACGCCGACATCGGCGCCATGTTTTTCGACCTGTGGCTCCATTCACCCGGCCACTACGCAAACATGACGGCCTCGGATGCCAATGCAATCGGAATCGGTTTGGCCTACAACCCGGCCACCGGTTCCTGGTTCGGCACCCAGAACTTTGGCGCCTATCCCGACCCGGCGGGTGCCGGGCTGACGGTATCCGGCGGAGCAGCTCTTGTCATTTCGGAGCCTCGATATCAAAGCCCTCAGCCAACCCAGCATTCGGAGCCGGCAGAGTCGATTCCGGCCAGCGAGCCATTGGCCGAACCCGAGCCGGAAACGCCGCCGATCACCGAGCCGGCAGCTATCGAAAGTCCCGCACCCACCGAATCGGCCAGCGAGCCACCAGCAAGCCCAGGTCAATCGGCCAACGTCGTTGCCCGCCCGGCAATCAACCGGATAGCACCCGCGGACGCGCCGGTCGCGGCCACCGCGACAGTTGCCGATCAGCCGTTCCGGGGATTCCGGTGGTTCGGTATCGCTATCGGGGTAGGTGCGGTAGGAGCCGGCGCCGGCTCAATCCTCCTGGCTCTGCGTCGCCATTTCTCCTGACCGCCGGCGCCAACGGGTGGGTAGCGATGCCAGGCACCGGAAGAGGCCAGGACGTTGTTTGGGCCCCGGGAACGCATTGATCGTTCAACGCCGGTTTGGTGATCGCCAGCGGGCGAAACCTCCTTCGGAGTTGATCACCTGCCCGGTAAGCCAGCCGGCCTCGTCGGTGACCAGCCAGGCCAGCAGCCGGGCGGCGTCGGACGGTTGCCCTACCCTGCCAAACGGGAACATCGGTTGCAACTCTAGCCAGGCCTCGGTGCTGAGATATCCGGTGTCTACCGGGCCCGGGTTGACCGTATTGACCCGGATGCCCAGGTCGGCCAGTTGGTCGGCAATCGTCAGCGTTACGCCGGCCAACGCCGCCTTAGCGGCTGCATAGGCGACTTCGCCGGGCAGCGGGCCAAGGCCTTGACCAGAGGTGAGGAAGACGACCGATCCGCTGCGGGCCGGGTCGTGTTGGTTGGCGAAGGCCTGGGCGAGCAGGATCGACGCACGGGTGTCGACCGCCCAATGGCGGTCCAGTTGGTATGCGTTCAACTCTCCGATCGGGCCGTCGCTACCCGACAGCGCATGGTTGCAGATCAGCCCGTCTACTTGGCCGAACTCGGCCACGGCGGCAGCGATGAGCCGTTCGGGAGCGCCCGGTTCGGTCAAATCGGCGGCCACGTCGATCAATCCCGCGCCGGCGACCAGCTGCCCCCGGACGCCGGCGATGACCGCCGCAGTGTCGTCTGCACCCCAGGGCTGCTCGGCGTCATGGGGAGCAAAGTGCTGGCAGCACAGGCTTGCCCCCAATGCGGCCAACCGGCAGGCGGTCGCGTAGCCTATCCCGCTCCGGCGGCTCACACCGGTGATCACCACGCAACGCCCCCGCATCGGCAGTGGCTCCCGAGCCGGCGGATCGGTGTAACCCTGGGATGATGCCATGCCAGCCATTGAACCAGGCGCCATCGATCGGATAAAACGATCCGCCCAATGGCGGTCGATGCTCGGCATAACCTTGGGCCGGGCACTGGCCGTAACCGCCGGGGTGGCCTTATAACACCGTCAATCGCCTGGCTGCTCGATTGGATGGGCTGCCAGCCGGTGGGTGGCGCGCAATGTCTCAATGGTGCCGTGGCGGCGCTCGGCATAGGGCAGCGAGACCTCGCGAACGTGGCTGGCCAGTTCGGTCTGCCCCGACTCCTCCAGATGCGGCAGAACGCTGCGTAGATCGTCGGGATGCCTGTGCTGGCCTGCCTTAGCCTTGGCCTCGACTCGCCGGACCAGGACCTCCACGCCCACAATCGCCCGGGCCATTTTGTGCAGCTTCTGCTCGCCGACTGCCTCCAGAACGGCCGGCTGTTCCATTCGCAGGGTCAGCGCCCGTGCGGCGGCCAAGGACTCGTCCGGTGAGGTCAAAACCCGCACCGGCCCGCCGATGTGGATGGTGATGTAGTCCCAGGTGGGCACGTTCGGCAGCGACTCGTTGGTGGCATACCACGATGGGGAGATGTATGCGTCATCGACATCCAGAATCACCAGCGCGTCCCCAACGATGGGCTCCACCGCCTGGGGGTTGTTGCGTACCAAGTGGGTGACTAACACCTGGCCCGAACGGCGCTGCTCAAGGTGAAACGGCACGAAGGTGGCTTGCAGGCCCGATTCGTGGACGGTGATCAGGTTGCCGGCGTGCACCCTGGCCAGCAACTGAGCCAGCCGATCGGCCGGAACCTCGTGGTGTTTGGCGACGTACACGCCATTGAGCCTACCCGCCGTCTCCAACGAATCCCCGGGCGTGAGCCGGTGGCGCCGCATCGGTCTGCCGGCGAAGCCGGCGCCGGTGCCTCGAATCCCCCGAGTCACTCCACAATCATCGTCGAATCGCGATATGATCGTCGTATGGCGATGAACGCGGAGGCTGTGAAAGCCTGGGACGACGACCGGACCGGCCGTGCTGCGGTATTCCATGCGTTATCGGAACCAACCCGGCTGGCGCTGCTGGAGCATCTCGCCAGTGGCGAGCATCGCGTCCGCGATCTGGTCAAGCACATGCATCTGGCGCAGTCGACGGTGAGTAAGCATCTATCCTGCCTACGGGACTGCGGGCTGGTGCAGATGCGATCGGAGGGCCGGGCCTCCTGGTTCTCGTTGGCGCAACCAAGGCTGCTGAAGAAGGTGCTCAAGGCAGCCGACTATCTGGCTGCCGCGTCCGGCAGCCATCCATCCCTGCGGGAGCACCTGGCCCGCGATCAGCGCAACGAAAACGGTGAATGACGATGCACGATCATGGACACGATCACAGCCACCTGATAGAGCATTCCGACGTCCGGGTGCGCGGCCGACTGATACTGGTGATGTGCTTCACCCTGGTGGTGGTGGCCGCACAGATCACCGGATCGATACTGACCGGCAGCCTGGCGCTGCTGACCGATACCGCCCATGCGCTAGCGGACGCGTCCGGATTGGTCGTGGCGGTCGTCGCGGCCAGTCTGGTGCTGCTGCCCACCAACAAGCACCGCACCTGGGGTTTCAAACGGGTGGAGGTGATAGCCGCGCTGGCCCAGGCGACCCTGCTGCTGGTAGTGGGCGGCTTCGCGGTGATCGAAGGTGCGCAAAGGATCATTGCACCACCGGCGATTGCCTCGGGAGAACTGCTGATCTTCGGCATCGTTGGGCTGGCGGCCAATGTGGGTTCGCTGATTGTCCTCACCCCCAGCCGAGGGGCGAACCTGAACATGCGGGCGGCGTTCCTGGAGGTGCTGAATGACGCGCTTGGATCGCTGTCGGTGATAGTTGCCGCCTTGGTGATCCGGCTGACCGGCTTCCAACGCGCCGATGCGATCGCCGGATTGTTCATCGCGTTGCTGATCCTGCCGCGTGCCTATCGCCTTGCCCGCAAATCGCTTGGCATCCTGCTGGAGTTCACCCCCGTCGAGGTCGATCTGGACGAGTTGCGGAACCACATCCTGGCCCTGGAACATGTTTGCGAGGTACACGACCTGCATACCTCGACGCTGGGCACCGGACTGACGGCGTTGACCGCGCACGTGGTGCTGCGCGACGAATGCTTTACCACCGGATGCGCCCCCAAGACACTGCAACAGATCGACGAATGCGTGCAACAGCACTTCCCGCTGGCCGCCCAGCACATCACGATTCAGCTTGAAACCGAGCAGCACCACGCCACCGAGACAATGCAACACTGACCTGCCGGTGTGATCCGGACGCCCATTACGCACCGTCGCCGGCCTGTGGCCGCAACCCGCACGGGCGATTCGGAGGGCCGGGTCTCGACCGATCAGCAGCCCCGGGGCAACTGTTGCCAGCTCAAACCCAGGTCGGTGCCCGGCGCCAGGTGATCGAAGGCGGATTCGGTGCCGGCTTCGATGCCGTCGGCAACGTCCTCACCGGCGGAGGTGATGTCCACGGTAACCGTATCCGCGCAGGTCTCCACGATGCGCACCGCCCAACCACCCGAGCCGTGTAGGCCCTGCTCATCGGCAGGCAACCTCGACAGCCAGGCGGCCACCCGAGAGCACGCCCGATCCCGCACCCCGTCCCGGACGGTCAGTCGCACGGTCGCCGGGCTGCCATCGTTGTGCGGGGGCTGGGTCCACAACCAGTCAAGATCCACCTGGTAGCGGCGGGGATCCGGTTCGCGGTCTGTCGTCTCGTCATCGGCCCTGGCGGCTGGGATGCGGTCGGCTCTGGCCATGGGACACCAGCATAGCCATCGGCGGTGGATTACCGGGCGCCCCCGGTGCCAGCGTCACTTTGACACCACCCGCCCGCCTCGGGGAACGGACACCCCACATAGCTCACGACCAGGCATGCGGCTGCCGGGATCGTCCTCGGCAGGATCGCACCTCGGGCCGTCTCCGGGAAACGATCGGTGGTCGGGCATTGGCCTGCCTGGTCGTGGGCCGTTCGCACTGCCGGAATCCACCCGTGGCCGAGCAGGTCAGGGGCAGACCGCGGCTGACAGCGGCCCCGGCGCCCAGGCGACCAACCTCGGGTCCAACCCGGGTGGGGGATCCCCGCATACGATCAAGTCGGCCCGCTCCCAAGGCCGGTCCGCGGCGAAGAAGGGCCGTTCGGCGGCCATCCAGTCATGCCAGAATCGGGTCGCGGTCTCGGTATCCCCGTTGGTACCCTCAGCGATATCGCGTTGGATGCCACGCCGTTCGGCGACCAGGTCGTCGGTCTGCACCCAGACCAGCGCATCGATCAGTTCGGCCGCTGCCTGCATGCCGGCCCCGGTACCCTCGACGATAACCACTTGTGCGGGTTCGATGGCGATGGCACCGGGACGTCCATTGGCTGGCCAGGCCGGTGGGGTGAAATCCAGCCGGCCCGTCTCGCGTAACCGGGTAAGCGCTTCTACCAGCAGGCGCTGCCACCCGTACAGCGGCTCACACCAGGCCAGATCGTCGGTGGTCAACACCTGGACATCGCGCAGGTGCCGGCGCAACCGTTCGGTCAGGGTCGACTTGCCGGCCCCGCTGCGTCCGTCTACCGCCCAGATGGCCGGGGGGCGCTCGGATTCGACGGGGTCGGCTAGCCGGGCAACCAACTCGGCGGCCGGGCAGGTCCGCCAGCGAGCCACCGTGGGCTCACCCGGCTGTAGGGCGGTCGCCGAGTGGGCCACAACGGGCTGATCCGCACCCCAGCCAGTCATGTCCATCCTGTTCACAGGCCAATTAAATCAAAATGGCGGTTGTCGGGCGGCGCGAGCCGCCGAATCAGCACATGAGCGATGGCCGGGCACAACCCAGCGCCCCAAGGTATCGGCCGCAACTAGGCGGGACATGTCCGGCTACGCGGGGTGGGCTGGTTTACTGGATGCGAGCCCCTGACCGTCCTGGGCGGTGGCGCATTCCGGGAGGACCGATGGAAAACGCCGATTCTGCTGCGCGTGCCGCACTGGCCGAGCAGGCCGTCCGCACCCGGATGGTCCGCCGACTTTGGGCATTGCCCGGTACCCGGATCGGCATCGTCAGCCATCCCGCCTCCCTAAGCCATCGTTGGTCACGCCAGTGGCACTACTGGTGGCAAGCGCACCTGCTCGATTGCCTGGTCGATGCGCAACTGCGCGATCCGCAACCTTCCCGGGCTCGGTTGGCGCGCCGTCTGGTACGGGCGAACCTGATCCGCAATGGTGGCCGGCGCACGAACGACTACTACGACGACATGGCATGGTGGGGCCTGGCCTTGCAGCGTGCGGCCCGGGCCTTCGACCTGCCCGCGAACGAGAGAAGCATCCTGCGTAGCTGCCGGGCAGGAATTCGGTCCGATGGTGTGGTTCCGTGGCGGCGTGGCGATGTCTTTGTGAATGTGCCCGCCAACGGTCCGTTAGCCATCATGCTGGCCCGAGTGGGCGACCTACCGGATGCCGCTCGGATGGTCAACTGGATCGCCGATAACCTCATGCTCGCCAATGGCCTGGTGGCCGATGGCCTGGTGGAAACCCCTGCGGGACCGCAGATCGATGCCACCGTCTACACCTACTGCCAGGGTGTGGTGTTGGGGGCCGAACTGGAACTGATGGGGCCCGCGTCGGCCGGACGAATCGCCAAACTGGTGCAAGCGGTGGAGCAGCAGCTGAGCGATGACGGTGTGCTGGGTGGCCGCGGCGGAGGCGATGGGGGATTGTTCGGTGGCATTCTGACCCGCTACCTGGCCTTGGTGGCGCGCAGGCTGCCCGGTGACGACCGGACGCGAGCCACCGCGGCCCGGCTGGTGCGCAATTCGGCCAGGGCTGCTTGGCGGAATGCGATCGATCCCGGTGATGGATTACCGGTGTTCGGGCACGACTGGAGCATACCGGCGGCATTGCCGAACCGGAATGCCTGGCTGCCGGAACGTGACCTGTCGGTGCAACTGTCGGGCTGGATGGTGCAGGAAGCCGCCGCCAGCCTGGCTCGGGCCTTCGAGCGTCCCCAAACCCCGGACGCCTCGATAACCCGGCTATCACCGGGGGCACTCCAGAGCCGATAGGCCTGGAGTGCCCCCGATCTGTGGTGCCGACCCGGTTGGGAGGATACCGGGTCGCAGCGGAGGCCATCAGCGGCGGGGGGCTGCCTTGCCGATGGCCTCCCACAGCCCGGTCAGATACGCGATGCCCAGTGCACGATCATGCAGCCCGTAACCGGGGCGCCGTCGTTCACCCCAGATGTCGCGGCCATGGTCCGGTCGGGCATAACCGTCGAACCCGGCCTCGTAGAGGGCGCGGACGATCTCGTACATGTCGAGGGAACCGTACGGGGAAGGATGCGCCGATTCGTAGAAATCGGTAGGGCTGATGAATTTGATGTTGCGGAGCTGGACGAATGGCACCTTGTCGCGGCCCACGAACTCGCGAATGATCCCGGGCACCGAGTTTGCCGGGTTTTCGCCGAGCGATCCGGTACACAAGGTGAAGCCGTTGTGGGGAGAGTCGTGGAAGCTCTCGATCCGGCGCATATCGGTGACGTCCTTGACGATGCGCGGTAAACCGAACAACGACCTCGGTGGATCGTCGGGATGGATCGCCATCCTGACATCGACCTGCTCACAGGTCGGCATTATCGCCTGGATGAAATACTTGAGGTTGCCTACCAGCTCCTGCTCCCCGATCGGTGCATAGGCGTCCAGCAGCCGCTGCAGATCGGCGAGTCGCTCGGGTTCCCAACCGGGCAGCCGGTGCCCGCCGGAGGCGCGTTGCATGCGCGCCATGGTTTCCTGGGCCGTGCCCTGCACCAGCTCGTCTCGATATGCCATGGTGAACGAGCCATCGGGCAGCCGATGGCGCAGATCGGTGCGCACCCAGTCGAACACCGGCATGAAGTTGTAGCAGATCACCTTCACCCCGATACGGGCGAGATTGCGGATGGTGGTCAGGTAGTTCTCGATGGCCCAGTCGCGTCCGGGACCGCCGGTCTTGATGTCATCGTGGACGTTCACGCTTTCGATAACCTCAAGGCTGAGCCCCGCCGCAGCGACCTGATCCCGAAGCCCGGTTACGGCGGCTAACGGCCAGGGCTCTCCGACCGGCACATCGAACAGGGCACCGATCACCTGGGTTACCCCCGGTACCTGTCGAAGGTAGGCGAGTGGGATGGGATCGTCATTGCTGCCGAACCAGCGCATCCCCAGCTTCATGTACGGATCCTTTCGATCGAATCTGCGGCGGTACGACAGCCACGGCAACGCTGGCGGCCAACGGCTTCTTCATGGCGCGTTCCTTTCGTGCCGATACTGCTCATCTCCACCAACCGTTTCGAACAGTTGAAGCGGCGTGCCGGTAAGCACATCCGGTCTTTGCTGGTCACCTAGCGCCCTGACCGCCATGGTCGCACGCCGGGTTCCCGGGGATGGAACTCTGGGCCTTCCTTGGTTCAGACCTCAGCGGCATCCTAGAAGTGGCATATCAGTTCGTCAAGGTTGTGCGGCAACCTGGATTACACTCGCACTCATGGGTGACCAACGGCCGCCGACTGCCCGGGAACGCGTGCACGCTGAACTGCGCCGCCGTATCGTCGCATTGGAACTGCCGCCCACGGCGCCATTGTCGGCCCACGATCTGGCCGGGGAACTCGGAGTATCACGCACTCCGGTGCACGAGAGCCTGCTGATGCTATGCGGCGAAGGCCTGGTCGAGGTGTTTCCGCAACTCGGTACGATCGTGGCCCATATGGATGCCGAGCGGGTGCAGTTAGCCCAGTTCATCCGCGAGGCGATCGAGTGTTCCGCGCTGGCCGAACTCGACACCGGCCGGGCGGCACCCGAGGCGATCGCCGGTCTTGAAAACAACCTAGCCCGTCAGCACCGGGCAGCCCGGCGCGGTGATCTGAGTGAGTTCTTCGGCCTGGACGAGGATTTCCACAGGCTGCTGCTGACGCTGGGGCGCCGGGAGAACGCTTGGCCGGTGGTGGCCCGGGAGAAGGCGCACCTGGACCGGGCTCGCCGTTACGGCTTGACACGTCATCCGCTGGATCATCTGATCGATCAGCACCGCCAGATCCTGGCCGAGGTGGTTGAAGGCGATCTGATCGCCGCCACCGGTACGCTGCGGGCACATCTGCGCGAGATCCTTACCGACCTGGCGGCATTGCAGGCTGAGAATCCCGAACTGTTCGAGTCGTCCGGCCGCCCCGCCCGTTGGGCCGCGGTGCGGGCACGGCAGAGTTGACTTGGTATCCCATCGTGTAGTGCGAACTACCGGTTGTGCCCGAAACACCCGACACCCATACCCGACCAACAGAGATGGACACATGAGCAAGGCACCGAATGCACTAGAGCAGGCAGCGTTGCTGGCCGGTGAAAACACCTGGCAGAGCCGGGCAATACCCCGGCTGGGCATCGAGTCGTTCTTTATGTCCGATGGACCGCACGGTGTCCGAAAACAACTCGGTGCACCAGATCACCTTGGTTTGCACGAGGCCCAGCGGGCGACCTGCTTCCCAACGGCAGCCACCGTCGCCAACAGCTGGGATCCGGCCCTGATCGAACGCCTGGGAGCCGCATTGGGTGCCGAGGCGGCCTGGCTGGAAGTCGATATGCTGCTGGGGCCGGGGCTGAACATCAAACGCAGCCCACTGGCCGGCCGGAACTTTGAGTACTTCTCCGAAGACCCCTATCTGGCCGGCAAGCTCGCTGCGGCCCACATCCGGGGCGTCCAATCTGCCGGGGTGGCCGCGACACCGAAGCATTTCGCGGTCAACAGTCAGGAACTGCGGCGAATGGCCTCGGACTCCATAGTGGACGAGCGCACCCTGCGGGAGATTTATCTGACCGCTTTCGAAATCGCGGTGCGCGAGGGACACCCGCGCGCGCTGATGAGCTCCTACAACCTGGTCAACGGGGTCTACGCCCACGAGAACCACCATCTGCTTACCGAGATCCTGCGTTCCGAATGGGGATTCAAGGGGGTGGTGGTCAGCGACTGGGGAGGCTCCAACGACCCGGTGGCTGCCGTGCGTGCCGGCGCCAACCTGGAGATGCCTGCGCCAGGTCTGGATTCGGCGCGGCAACTGGTGGACGCCCACTTCGCCGGCCGGCTCCGTGGCGTCGATCTGACCACCCGCAGCTCGGAAGTCGCCGACCTTGCCCGGACCGCCGCCCGGATCTGCCACCCCCAGCAAATCGATTTCCCTGCCCATCACGCCCTAGCTAGGGCGGCTGCCGAGCAGAGCGTCGTGCTCTTGCGCAATGTGGCTGAACTGTTGCCGCTACCCGCGGGCATCGAGGTGGCGGTCATCGGCGATATGGCCGAGCGGCCCCGCTATCAGGGGGCCGGCTCGTCCATGGTCAACCCGACTCGACTGGTTTCGGTGCGCGAGGCCATCGAGGCCGCACCCGAACTGGATTATCTGGGGTATGCCCGAGGCTACCGGCGCGGCTCCGCGCCAGATCCCGAACTGGTCGCCGAGGCGGTCGCACTGGCCAAGCGGGCCAGAGTGGTGGTGGTTTGTTGTGGGTTGGACGAGATCAGCGAATCCGAGGGTATGGATCGTGCCCATCTGGAGCTGCCCCTCGCGCAGATCGAACTGTTGAACGCGTTGGCGTCGGTGACCCCCCGCGTGGTGGTGGCGCTCAGCGCTGGATCGCCGATGACCACCGACTGGATACATCGAGTGGGCGCGGTGGTGCATTGCTATCTGGGCGGTCAGGCCGGCGCCGAGGCTCTGGTCCGCGTCCTGACCGGAGCGGTCAACCCGAGCGGCAAACTGGCCGAGACCTACCCGATCAGCCTGGCAGACACGCCCACGGCCGATTGCTTCCCGGCCCGCGGCCAATACGCCTATTACCGCGAGGGACCCTTCGTCGGCTACCGGCACTACGATTCGGCCGGTATCCCGGTGCGGTTCTGCTTCGGGTTCGGCCTCAGCTATACCACCTTCGAATACGCCGATCTGGCCGTTGACCACGACGGGGTGGAACTGACGCTCACCAACACCGGGCCGGTGGCGGGAGCCGAGACCGTTCAGCTATACGTGGCCCTGCCTGGTTCCCGGCTGGTTCGTCCGGCCAAGGAACTGAAAGGATTCGCCAAGGTATGGCTGGATCGTGGCGAGCAGGCTCGCGTCCGGATCGATTTCGACGAATACACCTGGCGGCATTTTGACGTCCAAGCCAACCGGTGGCGGGTGGAGCAGGGCACCTGGCAGATTCTGGTGGGGGCAAGCTCGGCCGACATCCGGTTGGTCGGCAGCCTTGAGGTCGCCGGCTGTGTCCCGCCCGAGCCGGCCGGACTGGCATCCTACCGGGCAGGTGACATTCGCCGGGTGAGCGATGCGGAGTTCGCCGAGTTGCTGGGTCGTCCGTTGCCGAAGGAGGATCCCTGCGCGCCATTGCAGGTCAACAGCCCGCTGTGTGAGCTTCGGCGGGCCCGTAATCGACTGGCGCGCGTCGCCTACCGGCTCATTGAGCATAGGTGGCGGCGGGCCGAACGGGCGGGGGTACCCGATCTCGACGCGCTGTTTGCGCTGAACATGCCCTTCAGGGCAATCGCCAAGATGTCCAATGGCCGGGTTTCCATGGCCATGACCGAGGGGATGGCCGACCTCGCGAATGGTCACTGGCGTAGCGGGCTGGACCGCCTGATACGGGGGTGGTTCGCCAATCGACGCGACAACCGGCGCGCGGCTAGGATGCTGGCGGGTCATTCGCCGGCCGGTGGCAGATAGCGTCGATGACCGCAAGTTGAGTAGCATGGCTTCGTTCGGCGCCCGATGGCGCAACCAGGCTATGCCGGATTCCGAGGCGGATCGCTAGGATTCAGGCCAAGGAGGGGATGTGACCGCCAGTGCGGACGCCCGGGCGCAGGCTCTGCTTAGTTTCGTGGTGCCGAGCTACAACTCGCAGGAGTATCTGAGCCGGTGCATCGATTCGATGCTCCCGGTGCCCGAGGACGTTGAGGTCATCATCGTCAACGATGGTTCAACCGATGGCACTCGAGCGCTCGCCGAGGATTACCAACGTGCGCATCCGGAACGTATCCGGGTGGTCAGCAAACCCAACGGCGGGCACGGCTCGGCGATCAATGCCGGGCTAGCATCCGCCGGCGGGCGCTATTTCAAGGTTGTCGATTCCGATGACTGGGTGGATCCAGCGGCCTACCAGGAGTTCCTCACCGCGTTGCGCGAACTCGACGCCGATAATCCACCCGACCTAGTGGTCACCAACTATGTCTACGAGAAGCTGGGTAAACCCAAGAAGCGGGTGATGCGCTTCCGCAATGTCTTCGACCGCCCCGGGGTGATCGGCTGGTCGCAGACCGGTAAGTTTGGACGTTCGCAGTACCTGCTGATGCATGCGTTGACCTACCGCACCGAACTGCTGCGCGAGGTGGGCCTGCAACTGCCCGAACACACCTTCTATGTCGATAACCTGTATGCCTATGTGCCGATGGCTGGGGTAAAGACACTGGCCTATATCGATGTCGATCTCTATCGCTATTACATCGGCCGGCCAGATCAGTCGGTCGCCGAACAGGTGATGATCAAGCGGCTCGATCAGCAGTTGCTGGTGAATCGCCTGATGATTGCGAACCTGCCGAGTCGGGACATCCCGCTGCCGGCCAAGCAACGCCGCTATCTGGAGCACTACCTAGGCGTGATGTGCGCGGTCTCTTCGATTCTGCTCATCAGATCGGGAACCAGAGCCCATCTCGCCGAGAAGTCCCGATTGTGGCGCGAGCTGCGGGACGCCGACCGGGTCACCCGGCGCCGGCTGCGCAACACCCTGATGGGTAACCTGGTCAATCTGCCGGGCCCGATGGGCCGGCAGATCACCGTGGTCTGCTATCGCGTGGCCAGGAAGTTCTTTGGCTTCAACTGACGACAGGAACCGACCGGGCTCCGGAGCCGTGCCCATTCAACTGCCTGGGCACCATGAACGCTATTGGGTGCCGCCGGTGCCCGTGTGGGGCCGGCCCGGTCGGTGTTTGGTGGCCTATCCGGTGACTACGGCGTGGAAGTTGCGGATGGGCAGGTTCGGGTAGGTACCGACCGACTGGAGCTGAAGCTGACCCTTCTGGTTCAGGGCCGCCCAGTCGACGATCCACTGCTGGGTGACCGTGATCGTGTAATCCCCCGGATGCTCATACTTATGCCCACAATCCGGCGACATCAGGAGTGGGTCGGTGTAGCGGGTCTTGGAGGTCATGGTCGCACACCAGATCACCGTGCCGTCTCCCCAGTCCACCGTGGCTCCGCCCGGGGTGGCCTGCATCTGGATGTCGATGCCCTCCATGCTGGTGGCAGCGGTCTGGGGTTGGACGCCTTCGGTCCACAGCCAGATCGGTAGCCCGACCGCCAGCAGTTTCCACTGGTTCCAGGATGGGTCCGGGCCGAGCCGCACCACCGGGGCGGGTACCCCCAGCTGTAGCGAGGCCTGGGACACGATCTCGGGCAGGCCAGCCACCGGCTCTGCCGCCTCTGCCGGCTCGGCCGCCTCTGCCGGCGGGGCGGGGGCCGGGGTGTCCTCCGGCCCGCAGTAGACACTCAGGAACGCGGGAATACATATCCGTTCCCGAGGCGCACTCGGCTGCGGAGCGGCAGGCGCACCCGCCACCGGCTGGCCAGGCTGAGCCTGCGGAACAGCAGGCTGAACCGGTTGAGCGGGCTGGGCCGGCCCAGCAGGCTGAGCCGGCTGGGCGGGTTGAGCAGGCTGCGTCAACGTACACTCCACAAATCCCCTCAGTACTTCTGATGTATCACTGCAGCCGTCGGCGTGGGCCGGGGGCGCGAGACCCAGCCCGCACACCGCCAGCACCAGCCCACAACACATCAACCGGTGTATCAATCGCATAATGAATCTCCCATCACATCGACATGGAACAGTTTCACCAGGCCGTCATCGGCCACCCGGAAATACGCGTAATAGCTGTTACGGGCACCTTCCTCATACACCACATTCCCATTGGCGTCCAGCACCGCAAGCCCGGTACCGTCGTGGCAGACCGCCATGGTGGCCACCGAATTCCAATATCCCCTATCCCATACCGGCCGTGTGGTGATCGTCGGTGCCCCGGTCGAATGCCAGCCCCCGGCCTTGGCCTTTTCGAACAAGGCCCGCCTCCGCTCCAGCATGTCGGCGTCTAGGTAGGTGGCCATTTCGGGTGGGAACTGCGAATAGTCTCCGGTCAGCTCGTACTTGCGCTCGGCCTCGATGAACCCCCAGAACACCTGCTCCGCCTTGGCATACATCTCCGCCTTGGACGAGGTCGGCTCGGGGGTGTATTCGGAAGCAGGTGTCGGCGATGGCGACGGCTCCGGGGCCGGCTGTCTGGGCCCGCAGCCGGCCAGCAGCATGATCAGTAGTAGAAGTGGGATAGCTGCTAATCGGGGTATCGGTAGTGGTCGGGGTGTCGGCATTGAAACCTCCAAAGGGGGTGTGGCCCGCAAAGGGGGATAGCGGCCCGGTACCCCTTATTGTTTCACACCGAACCCCCCTGTCAACCCCGCAACGACCGAATCTGTGGAAAACCCCACGGCCTGTGACCAGCGTGCCCGGTTCGGGCATCGGGGGCACCGAACGGGCGGTGCGCCAGCCCCGCCGGCGGGATTGGCTAAACCGGCATTGCCGAGCGGCCTGCCGCGGCGGGGCTATCGGTTTGCCGGGGCTCGGCGGCGCGCAATGCGAAGACCAGCCGTTAGCCTCGGGGCATGGGCGATGGTTTCGACATGCGAACTCCATGGGCCGAGCAGGCCTGCTCGGCAGAACTCCCGTTACCGGATTACCCGCGTCCGATGTTGGAGCGGGGCCGCTGGCTGAACCTGAACGGCACCTGGCAGTACGCGGTGCGGCCTGCCGGCAGAACGGCGCTGACCGACCAGCCGGTACCGGATGATTTCGACGGAGAGATCCGGGTGCCATTCGCGATCGAGACCCCGGCCAGTGGGGTACGCCGGACGCTGCGTCCCGACCAGACATTATTTTACCGCCGCCGTATCCGGTTGCCGGAGGAATGGGCCGGGCAACGCGTGCGGCTGAACTTCGAAGCCGTCGATCATGCCTGCGCGATCTGGGTAGATGGCATACTGCTGGGCCACCATGCCGGTGGCTATCTGCCCTTCGGGGTTGAGCTGCCAACCGGTCGGCCGGATCCCGAGATCGTGGTGGCCGTCCGCGATCCGAGCGACACCGGGCACCAGCCCCGCGGCAAGCAGGCCCTGGAACCGGGGAACATCTGGTACACCGCCACCAGTGGAATCTGGGGTACGGTGTGGGCCGAGCCGCTGCCCGAGAACGCAATCACCCAGGTACACGCCCGACCGCTGGAGGATCTGCGGGGATTCCGGTGCCGGGTCGATACCGAGCGTGCCACCCGGGTCGCAGTGCGAACGGCACTGCCCGACGGGACTGCGATCACCGTCGACGCCCCGGCCGGCCAGGACTTCGATCTGGCGCTACCCGATCCCCACCTCTGGAGCCCGCAGGATCCCTACCTATATCGGTTACAGGTCACCACCCCGGACGATGAGGTGACCACCTGGGCCGGATTACGCAGGGTCGAGATCGGCCCAATCCCCGGTGCCCGGCCCGGTCAGCGGCCCGCGGTGCTGCTCAACGGGGCTCCCATCTTCCTCAACATCCCGCTCGATCAGGGCTACTGGCCGGAATCCGGGCTGACCCCGCCGGCAGACGAGGCGCTGGTATTCGACCTGACGAAGCTGCGAGAACTCGGCTTCAACGGCGTCCGCAAACATATCAAGATCGAATCGCGCAGGTTCTACCACCATGCCGACCGATTGGGCATGCTGGTGATGCAGGATTTCGTGAACGGCGGCCGGCCCGGAGTGACCATTGGCGAATCGCGCCTGGTGATGGCGCTCGACCTGCATCGCGGCGATCGTTCCCGACTGGCCATGGCCCGGGCCGGACGGGCCGACCGCAGCAATCGGGCCGGCTACGAGGGTTTCATCGCCCAGACCATCGAACACCTGGCCGGTCAGCCCAGCGTGGTCTGCTGGGTGCTGTTCAACGAGGCCTGGGGGCAGTATCAGACCGGCCGGATCGAACGACTGGTGCGCGAGCTGGACCCGACCCGGCTGGTGGACGCCGCCTCGGGCTGGTACGACCAAGGCGGCGGCGACTTCCGCAGCCGTCACCGCTATGTGCTGAAACTCCGGCGCCCGCCGCGCCGCGACCGACGCCCCTTCCTGCTGTCCGAGTTCGGTGGGTTAAACCTGGCGGTGCCCGGTCATCTGTGGCCGGGGACCACACAGTACGGCTATCGTTTCCACGACAGCCCTGCCGAACTGGCCACCGCCCTCGCCCGGTTGTATCGCAAACAGCTGATCCCTCTGGTCGAACATGGTTTACGGGGCGCGGTATATACCCAGGTGAGCGATGTCGAGATTGAGACCAATGGGCTGTTCAGCTATGACCGGCAGGTGCTGAAGGTGGACCCCGCAGCCATGCGCACCCTGAATGAGGAACTGCTGGCGGCTTTCGCACGACTAGGCGGCTGACCGGTTCGTCACCCGGCCAGCCATTCCCGCCAGGCGGGCAACTCCTGGGTGCGGCCATCGGCGTAGGCACGGGCCGGCCGGGTGACCTTCTTCTCGCCATTGCCGGTGATGTATCCGGTGGGGAAGATCCGTGCCCGGTCGGTGCGGGCCGGCCCCGAAGCCTTCGTCTGGGCCGACCTCGCCCGGAGACGGCTGGCCCCGAAGCGATCCGCTGACCATCGCAATCAATCATCGTCCCGATCATCGTGGTCGTCATCCCGGTCGTCGTCGTCATCATCGTCGTTCACATAGGGTGCCGGGGCCGGCGGGTCGACCGGTTTGCCACCGATGTTCGAAACCGATGTTTGCCCGGCGGCCGACGGCGGGATGGCGGTGGCAGGCGCGGAACCATTCGGGGTACCGCCCGGATCGGTCGTCGCGAGGTTCTCCGCGGCCGCGACATGAATTGCCGGGCGTTGGCTGTGATCGCCCTGCGGCATGCGCAAACTGACCCACACACCGGCGGCTACCGCCGCCAATCCGAGCCCGACAGCGAGCAAGCCGACTAACGGATGTTTAGTCATGGATCCATCCAACTGTCCGTAGGTGAGCCACCGTTGAAGCGGTGATCGGAAAGCTCTCCATCAAGTCTACGGTTCAGTGGAATCGATATCCCATGAAACGGACCGTCTCGATATGGTTCTCGCCCAGTTTCTTGCGCAGGTAGGAGACATAGACATCGACCACGTTCGATTCGGTATCGAAGTCATACCCCCACACATTGGACAGCAACTGCTCGCGGCTGAGCACCTGCCCTGCATTGCGGATAAAGGTTTCGGCCAACGCGAACTCGCGGGCCGACAGATCGATCCACCGGCCAGCCACATTGGCCCGCCGTCCCCGCAGGTCAAGGGTGATGCCGCCGGCCACCAACTCGGTGGCACTGGCGCCCTGACCGCTGCCGTCGGCCGATCTCAGGCGCAAGCGGATCCGGGCGAGCAGCTCTTCGAAGCGGAAGGGCTTGGCCATGTAGTCATCCGCCCCGCCCTCCAACCCGGCCACGGTGTCGGTCACCGAACTGCGTGCGGTCAGCATGATCACCGGAACCGTGACGCCCTGGCCGCGGATTCGCTCCAACACCTCGAAGCCATCGATATCTGGCAACCCGATATCCAGAACGACAAGGTCGAAGTCACCATGCACTGCCATCGTGACCGCCTCGATACCGGACGTGGTCGCGGTCGAGGCGAAGCCGGCGGCTTTCAAGCCCTTGGCGATGAAGGTCGAAATACGGGGTTCGTCCTCAACGATCAGGATTGTGCTCATCGCGATCCTTTGATGCGGGGTCGATAGGCAACACCATTGTGAAGATTGAGCCTGCCCCAACCTTCGATTCGATGTCCAGCCGGCCGCCGTGGGCACGCACGATGGATCCGACGATGGACAAACCCAGGCCAGCCCCATCGGTGAAGGCCCGGCCCGCATGGCTGCGGCCGAATCTGGCCCGAATCAAATCCATATCCTCGGCGGCGATCCCGATACCCTCGTCGCGTACCCACAAGCGGATCTGATCGCGATCGATTCGACTGCCCAACTCAATCAGGCTGTCCGGCTCGGAATACTTGTTGGCATTGGCGGCAAGCTGCAACCATGCCTGGGTGATCCGGGCCCGGTCCAGGCGGGCATGGCCGGCGGCCACCGAACTTAGACGCCAGCGATGCCGGCCCAGCGCGCGGGCCTTCTCCAGCGTGGCGTCGGTGAGTTCGGCGATATCTACCCACTGGGGTATGACGAAATCCGGCCCATCCGACTTTGCCAGCGTGATCAGGTCATTGACCAGCCCACCCATTCGATCCAACTCCTCCAAAGCCAGCTGTCGGGTGGTAGTGACATCTGCCGGATCGGCGCTGTCCATCAGTTCCAGATGGCCCCGTATCACCGTTACCGGGGTGCGCAATTCATGACCCACGTCGTCCAGCAGCCGGCGTTGAGCCTCGACTGAAGACTGGATGCGGCCCAACATGCCGTTGATGGTCACGGTCAGCGCGGTCAGATCATCCGAGCCGGTGACCGGCACCCGGGTGGCCAGATCGTCCTCGTGGATAGCTGCGGCAGCCTCCTGCAGTCGTTCGATGGGGAGCAGCAACCGGCCGGCGATCACCGAGGTGAAGGCCGCCACCAGCAATATGCAACCCGAGGACACCAGGATGTAGACCCGCATGACATCGTTCACGCGATCGAGTTCGGCGTGCAGGTCTATCAGCCTGATCAGTGCCCCACGCTGGGCCACCCCATCGAAAACCACCGGCATCACGAAATAGCGGTAGTGACCTATCGGGGTGCGCAGTTCTCCGGTGGAGGAGTGCCCCAAGCCGGTCAACGGGAGCAAACTAGCCAGCAGATCTCGATCCTGTTCCGGCCGGAAGGTCACCTGCTCGGGTGCCTGCCAGCGAACCTCGCCGTCCACCACGCCCAGTTCGCCTTCTGTCGGGGCCAGTTCGGCGCGCTGCAAGGCGACCTCCAGCAGCCGTTCGGGACCGGTGAAAGGCTGGCCGGTCGCGGGGTCGACTCCCTGGGTGGCCAGGGTCTCGAACTCGTTGATGGCACGCTCAAGAGCCTCGATCGCTCGGACCTCGGTGGCGGCGCGCTGGACCGCGAACAGGATCGCGCCCACCAACACCAGCGCGCCGACGACCAACACGATCACGGCAACCGCGATCCGGGTGCGGATGTTTACCCGATGCGGTTCGGATTCGCTCATGAGGGCAGTTTGACCGCCCGGCGAGGCAGAGATCGTGCTATCGATCATCTTCGGGTACCTGGGTGCAGCTCATGGCGTGCAGGATCGAGCCAGGCGCGAGCGCCGACCCCACTGGCTGACCGCCCAACCGGTGATGAGGGCTGTCTGGGGCGGCCCTGCCGAAGCCGAAGAAGGATCCGGATAGCGACATATCCCATATTCTTTGACCACTCGGCACATTTTTGTCTCTGCCACTCGGCCCAATGTGAGACAGCGATTGGAGTTCTCCAATCTTTGGCCGGGGTCATCAGATCTGGGGCATGCCCGAGGACCGTGCCGCTGGGCCTGCCTAGCGGTCAACCTCAGGCTCCGAATGATTCGACCCCGCCCGGCGCCGGGCGGGCATCATCGGCCACCCATCGGGTAACCGCCGGTTTGGTCTGACCTCGTGCGCGGGACGGACGCGAAGGTGGCAGGATTGTGCTGTCGTCCCACACAGCAAGACGGAGGTAACCACCTGTGAACCAACCCACCAAGCAGATTGGATTTGTCGGTGCCAGCGGATTGATGGGGCACGGTTTGGCCAAGAACATTCTCGCTAGGGGATACCGACTTGCCTACACGGTACGCAACCGGGTGCCGGAAGGACTCGATGAACTGGGTGCCACCCGAGTCGCCGGCCATGCCGAGTTGGGCCGCGGCTGCGATGTGGTAATCATCTGCGTCACCACCGCCTCCGACGTGCAGGAGGTCGTGAACGGGCTACTCACCGAGCCCCGGGAGGGACTGATCATCCTGGACGCCTCCACCTCCGAACCAGCCATGACCTACGCCTTGGCCGAGCAGGCTGCCGCGAAGGGGGTTCGCTTCGCCGATATTCCGTTGACCCGCGGTCCCCGGGAGGCGGAGGCCGGGCAGGTGAACGTGTTGGTAGGTGCCGACGACGAGTTGTACACCGAGATCGCCCCGATCGTCGGCTGCTTTGCCGACAACGTCTATCGCTGCGGAGGCCTGGGATCCGGGCACATCATCAAGCTGGCCAACAACACCGTTTTCCAATCCGCGCTCACCATGCTGGCGGAATGCTTCACGGTCTGCGTCAAGACCGGTGTCGACCCGGCCAAGCTGATCGAGGTGTTGTCGGGCGGCGGATTCGCCACCGGCGGCCCGCTGCAGATCATGGCGGCCTCGCTGCGCGGTGACTACGAAGGGCTGATTTTCGAACTGGACAATGCCCGCAAGGATGTGCGCTACTACAACCGGCTGGCCGCCGACCTATCGATACCGGCCGCGGTAGGCGGCGGCGTCCACGAGGCGCTCAAAACGGCCAGCGCCCTGGGGTTCGGCGGCGAGTTCTGTGCATCCCTGACCAAGGCTCAGGCAAAGCTCAATGACATTGAAATCAAGGCCGCCGAGTAGCCCGAATGGTGCGTTGATATGCTGTTTCCGTGTTGCTGCGGTGTAGCCGGACACGATTTGGCCTGCGATGGTAGGCCACCTATGAAATGGGAGGAGTGAACCGATGACGACACCTACTTCAGCAGTAGGTACGCCATCCGAAGCCCTCGTTCTCGCCGGTGATTTCGATGCCCCCAGCTATGAGCAGTGGGCCGGCGAAGTCGCGAAGGTACTGAACAAGGGTCGCCCGGAAGACAAACTACTAAGCGCAGACCAGGCGATAGAACGGCTGCGCTATAGGTCGGTCGACGGGTTGGTCGTCGAGCCGATCTATACCCGAGACGCTGTGACCGGCGAGCTTGGCGTGCCGGCGGTCATGCCGTTCGAGCGGGGCACTACGGTGCGCAGCGGGGCGATGGACGCGTGGGATGTGCGAGCCCTGCACGAGGACCCCGACCCGGCCGTCACCCGGGCAGCCATCCGCACCGATCTGGAACGTGGAGCGACCAGCCTTTGGCTGCGGGTGGATCCAGATGCCATCGCACCTGCCGATGTGGGCACGGTGCTGTCCGATGTGCTGTTGGATCTGGCTAAGGTCGAAGTCTCCAGCCGAACCGATCAGGAAGCTGCGGCTGAGGCGCTGCTGACGGTCTTCAAGGCAAGCGACAAGGCCAACGCCAAACTGTCGCTGAACCTGGGTATCGACCCGATCGGACTGGCTGCCCTGACCGGTCAGGCACCCGACCTGTCCAGGCTCGGGCAATGGGTTTCCAGCCTGGCCGGGTTCGTCAAGTCGCGGGCCATCGTCATCGACGGCACCGTATATCACAATGCCGGGGCCGGCGACGTGCACGAGACGGCTTGGCTGCTGGCCACCGGCGTGGAATACGTCCGGTCGCTGGCCGAACAGGGCATCAGCGTGGACGATGCCTTCGAGGCGATCAGTTTCCGGGTTTCGGCGACTACCGATGAGGTGGCTACCATCGGCCGGTTGCGGGCCTTGCGGATGTGCTGGGCGCGGATCGGAGAGGTCTTTGGGGTCTCGGCGGACAAGCGTGGTGCCCGCCAGCTCGCCGTCACCTCCTGGCGGGAGATCACGCGCGACGATCCATATGTGAATATCCTGCGCGGCACCATTTCCACCTTTGCGGCTGCCGTCGGTGGCGCCGAGGCGATCACCGTTTTGCCGTTCGATACCGCTTGGGGACTACCCAACGATTTCAGCCGGCGCGTGGCCCGCAACACCCAGGTGGTGCTGGCCGAGGAATCCAACATCGGCCGGGTCAACGATCCCGCGGGCGGTGCCTGGACGATCGAGGCGATGACCAAGCAGATCGCCGAACACGCCTGGAAGGTGTTTCAACAGGTGGAGGCCGCCGGTGGGATGTCCGCGGCGTTGGCTGCCAAGTCGGTTGACCAGACTCTGGCCGGGTTGAATGCCGAGCGCGCCAAACGACTGGCAACCCGCAAGCTGCCGCGGACCGGGGTATCGGAGTTCCCCAATCCCACCGAGAAGCCGGTCACCGGGTGTACCCCGCGGCCGGTGGCACCTGAGCGTGGCGGTTTGCCATGGCATCGGGATTCGGAGGTCTTCGAGGCTCTCCGGGACGCCACCGCAGGCAAGGACGCCAAGGTCTTTTTGGCCTGCTTGGGTACCCGGCGCGACTTTGGGGCACGGGAAGGTTTCGCGTCCAACTACTTCCATATCGCCGGACTGGCCACTCCGGCTACCGAAGGCGGCAATGCCGACGAGATCGTGGCTGCCTGGCAGGCCTCGGGCACCCCGGTCGTCTGCTTGTGCTCCTCGCCCAGGGTGTATGCGGCCCAGGGCTTTGAGGTCGCCAAGGCGCTTAAACAGGCTGGTGCCGGGCAGGTGCTGCTGGCCGGCAACATCAAAGAACTCGGTGACGTCGACGCGAGCGGCGTCATCGACGGCACCATAGCGCTGGGCGTGGATGTGGTCGCCGGGTTGGGTGCCGTACTAGATACCTTGGGGGTGAATAAGTGAACGCACTACCACGTTTCGATCAGATCGAACTCGGTACGCCCGAGTCTGCCGCCGATGCGCAGACCCGGTTCGCCGAGCTATTGGCCGAATCCGGCCCTGAGGAATGGCTGACTCCCGAGCAATTGCCGGTCGACCACCTCTACCGTTCCGATGTCTTCGCGGACATGGACTTCCTGAACACGATGCCGGGCATCCCGCCCTACCTGCGGGGCCCCTACTCGACGATGTACGTGTCGCGGCCATGGACGATCCGGCAGTATGCGGGATTCTCCACCGCCGAGGAGTCGAACGCTTTCTACCGGCGCAACCTCGCCGCCGGGCAGAAGGGCCTGTCGATCGCTTTCGACCTGGCCACCCACCGGGGCTACGACTCCGACCATCCACGGGTGGCTGGAGACGTCGGCATGGCCGGAGTGGCGGTGGATTCGATCCTCGACATGCGGCAACTGTTCGACGGTATTCCGCTGGACCAGATGAGCGTGTCCATGACCATGAACGGTGCGGTGCTGCCGGTCCTTGCGCTGTATGTGGTGGCCGCCGAGGAGCAGGGAGTCAAACCCGAGCAACTCGCCGGGACGATCCAGAACGACATCCTCAAGGAGTTCATGGTTCGTAACACCTACATCTACCCGCCGGCACCGTCGATGCGGATCGTTTCGGAGATTTTTGCCTTCACCAGCGCGAACATGCCGAAATTCAACTCGATTTCGATCTCGGGCTACCATATGCAAGAGGCCGGTGCGACTGCCGATATCGAGATGGCCTATACCCTGGCCGATGGGGTGGAGTACATCCGCGCCGGTGAGTCGGTGGGCTTGAAGGTGGATCAGTTCGCACCGCGGCTGAGCTTCTTCTGGGCCGTTGGCATGAACTTCTTCATGGAGGTTGCCAAGATGCGCGCGGCCCGCATGCTGTGGGCCAGGTTGGTTCGCCAGTTCAACCCGAAGAACTCGAAGTCGATGAGCCTGCGGACCCATTCGCAGACCTCCGGGTGGTCGCTGACCGCCCAGGACGTCTACAACAACGTGGTGCGCACCTGTGTCGAGGCGATGGCGGCAACCCAGGGGCACACCCAGTCGCTGCACACCAATGCGCTGGACGAGGCGATCGCGCTGCCGACCGATTTCTCGGCTCGTATCGCTCGCAACACCCAGCTGTTCCTGCAACAGGAATCGGGTACCTGCCGCAGCGTCGATCTATGGGCCGGTTCGGCCTATGTCGAAAAGCTCACCAAGGATCTAGCCAACAAGGCCTGGGCGCTGATCCAGGAGGTCGAGCATGCCGGCGGCATGACCAAGGCCATCGAGGCCGGTATCCCCAAGATGCGTATCGAGGAGGCCGCCGCCCGGACACAAGCCCGGATCGATTCGGGCCGTCAGCCGGTGGTGGGGGTGAACAAGTATGTGCTGGATTCAGCCGACCAGCTTGAGGTGCTGAAGGTTGACAACCGCGAGGTGCGGGCTCAACAGATCGCCAAGCTGGAAAGGCTGCGTGCCGAACGTGACTCGGAGACCTGCAACAAGGCCCTGGAAGCCATCACCTGGGCGTCCGGCAACCCGGACCCCTCCGACGCGGGACGCAACCTGCTGAAACTGTGCATCGATGCGGGACGTGCCGGTGCCACCGTCGGCGAGATGTCCAGCGCCATGGAGAAGGTGTTCGGACGGTATACCGCGCAGATCCGCACCATCAGCGGGGTCTATTCGAAGGAATCGGGGAAGTCGGAGGCCATGGACGAAACCCGCGTGCTGATCGATGAATTCGAAGAACTCGAAGGCCGCCGGCCGCGCATCCTGATTGCCAAGATGGGGCAGGACGGTCACGACCGCGGCCAGAAGGTGATCGCAACCGCATTCGCCGATCTCGGCTTCGATGTCGACGTGGGCCCGCTGTTCCAGACCCCCGAGGAGGCCGCCCGGCAGGCAATCGAGGGAGACGTTCACGTCGTCGGGGTGTCGTCGCTGGCGGCGGGCCATCTGACCCTGGTGCCGGCGCTACGCGCCGCGCTGGACGCGGAGGGGCGACAGGACATCGGTATCGTGGTTGGCGGCGTGATCCCAGAGCAGGATTTCGAGGAATTGCGGCGGGCCGGCGCGCAGGCGATCTATCCGCCCGGCACCAACATCCCCGCATCCGCACAAGATCTGCTCAAGGGCATGATCGCTCGTGCCCGGGAAGACAATGCTTAGAAGAGTCGATGTCCAGGCACTGGTCGAAGGCGTCAAGGGTGGGGACCGGGCCGCGCTGGCCCGGTCCATCACCCTGGTCGAATCGCGCAAGCCCGCCCATCGTGGCCTCGCCCGGGAACTGCTGCGTGCCATCACCCCGATGGCGGGCGGCTCGATCCGACTGGGCCTGTCCGGTGTCCCGGGTTCCGGTAAATCCACCTTCATCGATGCGCTGGGCTGTCAGCTGATCGAGCAGGGACATCGGGTGGCGGTACTCGCCGTGGACCCGTCCAGTTCGGTTTCCGGTGGTTCGGTATTGGGCGATCGGACGCGGATGGGTGCCCTGGCCCAGCTCGATGAGGCCTTCATCCGGCCATCGCCGACGGGACTGCACCTCGGCGGGGTGGCTCGTGCCACGCGCGAGGCGATGCTCCTGGCCGAGGCGGCCGGCTACGGCGTGGTGATCGTGGAGACGGTCGGGGTCGGGCAGTCGGAGGTAGCCGTCCAGGGCATGGTCGATACCTATCTGGTATTGATGCTGGCCAGATCGGGAGACCAGCTACAGGGCATAAAGAAGGGCATTCTCGAATTGGCCCATGTGATCGCGGTCAACAAGGCGGACGGCGACAATGCCCCGGAGGCCCGGGTAACCGCACGGGAACTGTCCATCGCCATGAAACTGGTCAGTTCGCAATCGGCCGAACGCCGGGTGCCGGTGCTGACCTGCTCGGCGCTGCACCGGATAGGACTGTCGGAGGTCTGGGAGGCTGTCCTGGAACATCGCAGGTTCCTTGAGGAGACCGTTGGCCTGGCCAGCTACCGTGCCCGGCAACAGGTGGAGTGGATGTGGGCGCAGACCGAGGCCACTTTACTGGATTCCCTGCATGGCACCCGCCGGATGCGGGAGCTGGCCCATGGGCTAGAGTCCCGCGTCGGCATGGGGGAACTGAATGCGATGGATGCCTCTGCCGAGTTGCTAGCCGAGTTCGCGACTCAATTGCCCGAGCAGGACTGGGCTCAGCTCGACGAATCCGGATAGCCACTCACCCGTTTCGCGGGTCCGCATCCGCTAGCGCGTCGCCAACCGGGATCGGCGTACTGACCGAACGCGCCCGCCGCCCCTCAATGTATTGCTTGCGCAACGCGGTGCCGCAGTAGCGCCGGATGTGCGCTTTGCCAACTCGATCACCCCGGCATATCGCATGCTGAACTCCGGGGGTTGTCGCCGCTCGGTGGCGGCCTGCCGGGTCGTGTTCCCCATCGATGCGGCAGGCGACGGTTGCCGGCCGGGCCGGGCAAGCACCACCGGGCCTGCGGTTGCGCGTCGGTGCAGCGGCCGGCGGGGCATCATTTGGGAGGCGGCGGTCCTGTGCTCAGTTCATGCCGGGAATCTGGCCCGTACCCGTAGCCGGGCTCATGCCACCGGTATCTGCCTGGGCCTGCCGTTGGATGAACCGATGGGCGGCCGGACTCTGCTGGTTACGCTCATCGATGATGGCCTGCACCAGGTAGTCCTCTTCGCTCTGGGCGTATTGGCTGGGTTCGCCGAGCCTACGATCGCGCAGAATGGCCAACTCGACCACCGCATCGACCAGCCGGGCAAGCCTGGCCAGTTGCGCGTCCTGCCCCTTCAACTGTCGTCGCATCGCGGCACGGCTGGTCAGCGAGGCCAGCCAACGAGCCTCATCGGGGCTTATCAGCCCGGAGGCGACCATCTGTGGCAATTGGGCCTGCACCACATCTCCTTCACGGCGGCGGGCTTTGATTCCCTGCCAGACCAGCGCGATGAATGCGGGAGTCAGCAGCAGCAGGTAGACCAGGATCAGACCCGTGGTGCCCCCGAGGGTGGCGGCGCCATTCCACAGGCCGTGCAGCAGGATGGCAATCATGTAGCCGGCCACGTAGTAGAGCGTGCGAGTACCACCGGTGTGCTTGCGGCCAAGGTAGATGCCCACCGCGGTCGCTGAAGTGTAGAAGGAATGCCCGAACAGATTGAATCCGGTGCGCACCACCGTCATGAACAGCGTGGACTGCAAGGATTCGGAGCTGGCGAAGTAAATCAGGTTCTCGACGTAGGCGAAACCGAAACCCACGAAACCGGCATAGACCAGGTGATCCACCAGGGTGTGCATCTCGCGGCGGCGTGGACCGGTGAGCATGAAGAAGAGGAAGACCCCCTTCATGGCTTCCTCGACGATGGGAGCCTGGATGACGGAACTGAACGACTCGGTGGCCGGCACAACACCGATCGCCGCCAGAGCCACGTCGACCGCCAGCGTGCCGACCACCGCGATACCACCACCCCAGACAAAGGCGTAGAGCAGCAGCCTGGGCGGCTCGGGTTCCCATTGGTCGAGCCACACATAGCAGGACAGGCCGATGAACAACGCTAGTGAGGAGGGAATGAAGCCGATAGCAAAGGAGGCCGGGGAGAGCAGGCCAAAGATCAGCGCCACCAGACCGATGATGACGAACCCGACCACGATCAAGGCCATGGGTGCGCCGACATCGCGGGTCTGCCTGGCGCTGCGGGGCCGGAAGCTGGTTGGCCCGGCACTCGGCGGTGGCAGGGGACGCTGGGGCGTTCCGTATTGCGCTACTGGGGCGTAGCGCGGTCGCTGCTGATATGGGCCGGGTGCACTCACGAATGCAAGGCTAGATCATTGGTGGCTGGATTCGTTGCCCGGTCTGCCGGCGGCCCTGTGTTTGGGATCGGCCGTTGGCCTGGCGATCGCCCGGGCTGGGACGTGGCTCTGCCAGGTGACCGCAGCCGGATGGCGGTCGGCTCGTCCAGGCGGGTGGCGTAGCCTCGGAGAATGATCCTGCATCGTTCGATCACGGTGTTGGGCTGCCCTCCCGAGCCGGCGCCGCCGCCCCGGAAGGTGGCGATCGTGGTCAACCCCAGGGCTTGGCGAGCCTCAACTGCCCTGGCCGAGTTGCTACGCCGCAGCCGTCTGCTTGGCCTTGGCCTGCCAGAGGTGCTGGCCACCACACCCGAATCCCCCGGACGAGACCAGGCGGCACGGGCCGCCCACCGCGGTGCCGATCTGGTGGTGGCCATCGGCGGTGACGGCACCTTGCGGGAGGTGGCCACCAGTCTGGCAGGCACCGCCATCTGCCTGGGCATCATTGCTCTGGGCTCGGGAAATGTGCTGGCGTACAACCTGGGCATTCTCGGTCACGATCTGGCAGATCAAGCAGCGATCGCCTTGACCGGCCCGCGAGCCGGGCTTGATGTCGGCTGGGCCAGCTGCGATTCGGCTGCGCCAGAGGCGTTCCTGACCATGGCCGGAATCGGCCGGGACGCCAGTGCGGTAGCCCGGACCCGGGGCCGGCTCAAAGCCCGGCTCGGGCCATTCGCCTATGGGCTGGCTGGTTTGGGCGAGGCCTTGCGGGCTGCGGTCCCGATGCGCGTCCAACGAGACGACGAACCGGCCCGGAACCTGATGACCTGGACGGTGCTGGCCGGAATCACTCCGGCAGCGCCGGGAGGCATCTTGATCCACCCGGACGGCCTGCTCGACGATGGTCTGCTGGATGTGCTTGAGGTACCCATTCGGCATCCGGGCCAGTGGCTACCCGTTGGGTGGAAGGGCATCAGCCATCACCGGCGTCCGGTGCCGGCATTGCGCAGCCGGCAGGCCCACAGGCTGTTCGTCCAGCCGGCCGGGCCGCAGCCGGTGCAATTGGATGGCGATGTCTTCCAGCGGGTGCATGAACTGCGAATCGACCTGGCAGCCCGTGCCCTGGCGGTACGGATACCGCCGGCGAAGGTCATGGCCGCGCCGCGCCGCCCTGCGGGTTAGCGGTACGGCCGCCGGGGCATCCTTCAGGTTCGACACTCACCGAGATCGGAGCACGACCGGATGCGCCGGGAGCAATGACGATCTACTCGGCACCAGGTCCGCCCAGCGATCGGCCGGACCGGACGGGCGCCAGCCGCCCAGCGCCGATTCACGTCCCAGGGGGTCGTCCTCGTCTTGGGATCGGCCGCACCTCTCGGGGCAGCCGGCCGGCCGTTTCCAGTTCCCGGCGTAGCAGCACCTCGATCTGGGCATTCACCGAGCGCAGATCGTCGGCCGCCCAGCGGGCCACGGCATCGTAGACCGCTGGATCCAGCCGAAGCAGCAGTTGCTTGCGCTGTGCCATGACCTCAGGTGTATAGGCTGCCGGTATTGACCACCGGGGTCGCCCGGGATTCACCGCACAGCACAACCAACAGATTGCTGACCATGGCCGCCTTGCGTTCGTCGTCCAGGTTGACCACGTTCTCGGTCTCCAGCCGGGTGAGGGCGGTCTCCACCATGCTCACCGCGCCCTCGACGATCTTCTCCCTTCTCCCGGGCGGCGATGACGGCGGACGCCTGTTGGCGTTGTAGCATCGCCTGGGCGATCTCGGGGGCATAGGCGAGGGCGGAGATCCGGGTCTCGATATCGTTGGCCTTGAGCTCGTTGGTCTCGAAATTGTTCACCCGCACCGAGACGTTCTTCTTGCTGCTGAATGGAACGGTCATCAACAAGCCGGCCTTGCGGATCGTCCCCACGTAGTTGCCGAAGAATTGCACGACCTTGGTCTGACCTGGTTGCACGATGGTCAGCGATGTCGGTGCCAGGCAACCAAGGAATAGGCATACCACGCCCGGTGCGAGAAGCGGCCCACCGGCCCGGCCCGCATCGAAAGCCATCGCACCGGTTATGAACAGGAAAACGCCAAGCCCCAGCAAGGCGATGGTGCCGAGCAGAGCGGCTGCGCCGTTGATGCACCAGGTTTTGTTGCAATACTGCATCCAGTGCCGTGTGCATCCCCACGACTTGAGGAGGATCGATGACCGGGCCCGCGATCATGCTGCTGCGCCAACTGCTGGCCACCCGCACCAGCGTGGCCACGCAACGTACCATCATCGACCTGCTGGCCCGGGCCGATACCGTGCAACTCAATGAGATGCTGGCCGACCCGGTGCTGACCGATCGGCTATTGGCTAAGGTGGGCGACCGTTGGCTGGGCCCCGATCATCACAGCGAACTGGTTGAGCTGCTGGTCATCCGCAGACGCGACGAACTCGACCTACCCGCCCGGGCGGCGCTGATCCATGCCTTGCAGACCGGACGCACCGGTCCCCGGGACGAACGGCTGATCTGCGAACTGCTGTGCAGCGCCCAGGGGAACGAGCTGACCATGCTGAAATGCCTCATCGATGCCACTCCCAACCATAACGATCTGGAAGAACTCGTCTACCGGGACATCGACGACCATAGACTGCGCCAGCGAATCCTGGATCACATCGCCGAGCAGGCGGCCCGAGTAAGCGGTACCGAGGCGAAGGTGCTATCGGACATCGATGACACCACCATTTGCAGCCTGCACGACAAGCGGTTCCCGAAGGGCATCGTCTATCCGGGGGCGATGGCATTGTGGCAGGCCCTGGACGAAGGGCCGGCCGGCCAGCCACGCACCACAGGCGATCTCACCTTTGTCACCGCCCGCCCCGCCGACCTGTTCGGCTGGGTCGAAGACCACACCCGCCGCCGGCTGCGCGACTCCGGGGTCAAGAGCAGTTCGATGCTGACGGGATCGCTGATCCACCTGCTGAGCCACTCCCTGATGGCGAACAAGAAGATCGAGGCTATCGCCCATTATCACGAGCTATACCCGGAATACCGGTTGATCTTCATCGGCGATTCCGGTCAGGGGGATGTGTTGGTCGGCCAGCGGCTGCGCGCGGAGTACTCCGGGATGGTCGATGCGGTGCTGATCCACGACGTCGTAACGACACCGGAGGAACAACGCATCGCCCACCAGGCCAACGCGATCAGCTACTTTGACACCTACCCGGGGGCTGCCCTGACGGTGTTCGGGCTGGGGCTGATCAGCCTTACCGGCCTGCAACTGGTGGTGGCGGCGACCCGGCTCGGCTTCGCCGAGGTGACCTGGGAGGATCCGGGTCAGCAGGCCCGGGCGGAGGCGCTGCTGCAGCGCGATCTGGCCCGGATCGAGCGAGCCATCAACCGGCCAACCGAGAACGCAGCGCGGTGATCGCGGCGGTCACCCCGGTACGGATAGAACCGGCGGGATCGGGCAGGAACTGGTCGGAATGGTTGGTGGGCACCGGCTCGCCGCCCGCCAATCGCTCGGGACGGTAGCCGCCGAAAACCCAGAACACCGCCGGTACCCCGATGGCGGCCGCCAGATAACCGAAGTCTTCCGAAGCGGTCATCGGGTTCGTAGGCACCGTGACCCGATCGGGCCCGAAGCCGGCGCGGAATTCCGCCAGCAGCCGGGCGGTCGCGTCCGGTTCGTTGACGACCGAACTGGCCCGGTACATGGGGGTGATCACCGGTTCGGGTGCGCCACTGGCGGCTGCCTCCGCCCGGGCGATACGTGCGATCGCATCCGCCAGCCGCTGACGCACCCGTTCGGTATAGCTACGAGTGGAAATCAACAGTTCGCCGGTCTCGGGAATGATGTTCTCCTTCGAACCGGCCCGCATCGCCCCGACCGTCAGCACCGCCCGCTCGTGCAGACCGATCTCGCGGGCCACCACCGTCTGTAGCCGCAGCACGATCGCAGCGGTCAACACGACGGTATCGACGGTGGTCTCCGGCATGGCACCGTGACCACCGCGGCCGCGTACCTCAACCCGGTAAGTATCCACGGTCGAGAAGAAGGGGCCCGGGGCGAGCTGGATATCGCCCACCGCGATCGGCCAGACATGCTGCCCAAAGACGATCTCAGCCGGCGGAATCAACTCCCACAAACCATCGGCGATCATCTGGCGGGCGCCTGCGACGATCTCCTCGGCCGGCTGCAGGATGAACTCGGCGGTGCCCGACCAATCGG
The DNA here is from genome assembly GCA_938036835.1 of uncultured Propionibacterium sp. Taxonomy (GTDB): domain Bacteria; phylum Actinomycetota; class Actinomycetes; order Propionibacteriales; family Propionibacteriaceae; genus Brooklawnia. The sequence continues at coordinate 105,392 of CALHWB010000053.1, read as the reverse complement.
CCTGCGCGGCCAGCAACTCAGCGGCGCCCAACGCGCAGGTCATGTGGATGTCGTGCCCGCAGGCGTGCATGGCGCCATCGGTGGCTGCCCAGGCGACGCCGGTTTCCTCCTGGACCGGTAGGGCATCCATGTCGGCCCGGAAGGCGACCGTGGCCCCGGGACCGCGGCACAGGGTGGCTACCAGGCCGGTGCGCCCCACCCGCTGGGTGTCGTATCCGAGTTCGGCGAATCGGGCGGTGAGGTAGTCGCAGGTGGCATGCTCCGCCAGGCTCAGCTCCGGGTGCTGATGCAGATGCCGGTAATGCCCCAGCAACCTGCCCAGATGATCGTCATCGAGTTGGCTGGTCATGAACCAATTGAAGCAGCAGTTCGTTGCCCGGGTGCCGACCCGTGGTGGTATGCGGGGCCCGCTGGCCACCGGACAATTGTGGTATAAGGCCGCCGATCAAGGAGGAACAGGTGAACCAGAGCGCTCGGCTTGCGACCGGTAACGGTGATCTCGAATTGCCGGTGATCCCGGCGGCTTAGAGCCCGGCGGGCCTATCTGGTGATCTACGGTGAACTGCCCACGGCTGACCAGTTGCGGGACTAGGCGGACCAGATCCGGCGCAAGACGATGGTCGACGAACGGATGCGCGAGTTTTTCAAGATGTTCCCTAGCCGTTCCCATCCGATGCCGGTGCTGGCCAGCGGATTGATGATGCTGCCCACCTTCCGCTTCGAGTCTTGGGAATCGACCGGGCGGCCGTGGCACGGGCAACGGTCCGGTTGATCGGCTCCTAGGGGGCTGATATCTACGCATCCGTCGCCGGGGGAGTGAACGCACTCTCGGGGCCACTGCATGAATTGCGTGCGGCTGCCAGGACGCGCATCGGCCGGCCCCGTCAGATCTATGCCGGGGTGGCGGGCGGGACTATGTGCCGTTGAACGAGCGCGGCCGGGTTCTGCTCCAATGGTTGGACCGTTCATGCTGTTGTCAATGGTTTCTGGGTAACAGCGCGAATGCTCGCAAGGGTCATGTCCAGCTCTTTCCAGACCTTGGGCCACTTCCGGTATCCCAGCCGAAATGACTCGTCAATCTGGGCGTATGGTGGAATCACCGGCCTGCCGGACGGTAATCCTCGGCAGGTCTGATCCAGTAACGGAGGAGACCCCCATGAGTACTCTCAGCTCTCGAATTAGTCAGACCATAGCTCCCGAAAAGGCCCTTGCCGAGTTGGCGGCCAGCCTGGGCCCAGATGTCGGCCTCAGCACCCGGGCCCTGGACCGGTTCGCCATGGCAGTAGACGCGTCCCACTACCTGACGACTCCCCAGGCGATCGTGCGTCCCCGCGATGCCGCCCAGGTGGGCCTGGCCATGGCCGTCGCGGTGCGTGCCGGGTGGCCATTGACCCTGCGCGCCGGCGGCACCAGTCTCTCCGGCCAGGCCATCAGCGAAGGGCTGCTGGTCGATGTGCGGCGGCATTTCCGTGATATCGAGGTACTTGACCGGGGTGCCCGGGTCCGCGTCCAACCGGGGGCCACGATCCGGCAGGTTAACTCCCGGCTCGGGCGCTACCACGCCAAGCTGGGGCCGGACCCCGCCAGCGAAATCGCCTGCACCATCGGTGGCATGATCGCCAACAATTCCTCGGGGATGACCTGCGGGGTGACCGCCAACACCTACCGCACCATCGAATCAATGGTGCTCGTGCTGCCCAGCGGCACGGTCGTCGACACGGCCAGCGGCGACGCCGATGACAAATTGCGCAGCGCCGAGCCCGAACTGGTGGCGGTGCTGGAAGGCCTGCGCGATCAACTCCGGCGTCCCGAGATGCGGGCCGACATCGCCCGGCGATATGCCATCAAGAACACCATGGGTTACGGGATGAACTCGTTCATTGATTTCGACGAGCCGGTCAAGATCCTGGAACATCTGATGATCGGTTCCGAAGGGACACTCGGGTTCGTTGCCGAGGCAACCTTCCGCACTGTGCCGGTGCACGACAAGACCGCCACCGGATTGCTGATCTTCAACTCACTGGATGCCGCCACCGATGCGCTCCCGGTGCTGGTGGAAAGCGGCGCGGATGTGGTCGAGCTGATCGACTCGGCCGCGATCATCGCCATGGGGGCCGAGGCCGCCCCGGTGCTGCCCAGGGATATGGCGGTGCACGGCCAGGCCGCCCTGCTGGTGGAGTACCAGGGGGATACCGCCGAGGAACTGGCCGCCCGGGCCGAGAAGGGCACCAGCAGATTCGGTGAATTCGATCTCCACGCCGATCCCGAACTCACCCAGGACACCGGGCGGCGCGCCCAGATGTGGACCCTGCGCAAGGGCCTGTACACCAAGGTGGCCCGCAACCGGCCCAGGGGGACTGCCGCTCTGCTGGAGGACATCGCCGTGCCGGTAGCCAGCCTGGGAGGAGTGTGCAGCGAACTGCAGATGCTGTTCGACCGGCACAACTACTCGGGTGCCGTCATCTTCGGGCATGCCAAGGACGGCAACATCCACTTCCTGGTCACCGAGGATTTCGCCGGACCTGCCTCAATGAAGCGCTATGAGGAGTTCACCGAGGACATGGTGAGTCTGGTGCTCGGCCGGTCGGGCACGCTGAAGGCCGAGCATGGGACGGGACGCATCATGGCTCCCTTCGTCCACCGGCAATATGGCGACGAACTCTATGCGGCGATGTGGCAGGTCAAGCGGGCCTGTGACCCGAAGCTGGTGCTCAATCCGGGAGCGGTGCTGACCGAGGATCCCAGGCTGCACCTCAAGAACATCAAACAGACCGCACCTGTACGCCCCGTGATCGACGACTGCGTCGAATGCGGCTACTGCGAATCGGTCTGCCCCAGCCAGCACCTGACCACCACGCCTCGCCAGCGCATCGTCATTCAACGTGCCATGGCTACCGCGGAAACGGCCGGCGATGAGGCGCTGGCCGCCGAGTTGTTCGCCGATGAAACCTACCCGGTGGTGCAGACCTGCGCGGTGGACGGCATGTGCCAGACGGCCTGCCCGGTGCAGATCAACACCGGCGACCTGGTGCGTGATCTGCGCGCCGAGCGGGCCCCAAAGATGCTGAATGGGGTCTGGAGGCAGGCCGCGCGGTTCTGGGGGCCCTTCACCGCAGCGGCGTCGGTCGGCATGACCGTGGTGGACCATGTGCCCAACCGGCTGGTTCGAGGGGCGCTGGGAGTGGCCCGCCGGGCCATCGGGGAGGACATCGTGCCGACCCTGTCGGCCGAACTGCCCGGCGGCGGGCCGCGGCGGCGGCCACACCGGGTGATGGACCCCGAAGCGGTCTTCGTACCGGCCTGCGTGGGCACCATGTTTGGCAGCGACCACCACTGTGAACGAGGCGTCGCCGGTGCCCTGGGCTACCTGGCCGAACTGGTCGGCCTGCGGCTGACGGTACCCGACAAGGTGCGTGGACTGTGTTGTGCGACGCCCTGGAAGTCGAAGGGGCTGCGTACCGGTGGCGAGGTGATGGGGCATCGCCTCGCCACGGTGCTGGGCGCGGCAACCGATGGCTGGCGGCTACCCATCGTCTGCGACAACGTGAGCTGTAGCGAGGGAATCGAGATTGCCCTGAAGCACCAGGGAGTCGGCCGGGCCACCGTGGTGGACGCCACGGCCCTTGCCGCGGAGCGGATCGCGCCATTGCTGCCCGAGCTGCCCAAGGTGGCCCAGGCCGTCGTCCATCCGACCTGCTCCAGCACTCGGATGGGGGCGAACGATGCCCTGATCATGCTGGCCGGGCTGCTCGCCGATCAGGTGACGGTGCCGGATGGCTGGCGTTGCTGCGCGTTCGCCGGTGACCGCGGGCTCCTGCATCCCGAACTGACAGCCTGCGCCACCAGCGACGAAGCGGCCGCGGTGGCCCGCCTGGACGCCCAACTCTATTTGTCCTGCAACCGGACCTGTGAGCTCGGCATGACCCGGGCAACCGGCCGGACCTACGTCCATGTACTGGAGGAACTGGCCGCTCGAACCCGTCAGGTGATCGCGGGCGAGCACACACTGGTCGCACGCTAACCTGCCAGATGCCGGCGGGGAGGGTGACCCACTCGGTCAGCCGCCCTGTCGGCAGGACTGGACGGCACCCGGCGCGGGCTCGCGCGGTGCCCGGGGCCATTCCGCTGGCGGATGATCGGGCGGACCTGCCCGGCTGCATGGAGATGCCCGGGCGGCCCGGTGACGTGCGCCGACCTACTCGGCAGCCACCACGAGGCCGGCAGACCGGGCAGGGGCTGGTCAGTCGTCCTGGCCGAAGGACCGGGGATCCGCCGAGGGCGGGGCGCTGGTCACGGGTGGTTCGGCCGACCAGGGAAACACGACCCACCGATCGGTGCGCTTCCAGACATAGTCGGGTTGCACGACGGTGGTCGACTTTGCGCAGATCACCGCGCTGCGTACCTCGGCGCCGAAACCGCGCAGCAGCTTCAGCACCACCGCCAGGGTGCGTCCCGAATCGACCACATCGTCCACGACCAGCAGGCGACGGCCGCGAATCGACTCGATATCCAGCATCGGCGCCAGCAGGATCGGGTCGGGCAGGGTCTTGGCGACATCGGTGTAGAACTCGACATTGATCGCATCGGTGAGCTTGACCCCCAGCGCATAGGTGAGCGCGCCGGCCGGGATCATCCCGCCCCGGGCCACCCCGATGACGATCTCGGGTAGGAAGCTCGAACCGGCCACCATCAGGGCTAGCTCCCGGATGCAGTCCGCGAAGCCCCGCCAGGTGAGGATCTCCTTGTCGGTCAGATCTATCGCATCTGCGTGATAGGCCGTCATGCGGAAATCGTAGCTATCCGGGAACGCCTCGGGCCCGCGGCACCCAGAACGCCAACCACAATCCTCGGCATGATATCGACCGAGGCGTATCCGGGGCCGTCCTAGAGACGCAACACCCAGAACGCGGCCGTCAGCCAACGATCGAACTTGCGTCCGGCCTCGGGCAGCAGCCACAACAACTCGAAGCCCAGTGTCTCGTGGAAGGCCATCGAGGCCTGATTGCTCGCGTCCACCACCCCAATCATGGTGTGCGCCCTGCGCGCGGGCGCGATCCAGCAATTCCGGCATCAACAGCTGCCCGATCCCGGCCCGCTCTACGGCGAGCCAAGCACTACGATGGTGCCGGACCACCGTCCGCGAGACTCGTGGCTGAGCCGTTAGCACCTGATAGAGGACGAATAGTGAGTGAATTGACCTGGACCGATCAAGACCGGCGTGCCGTGGACACCGCACGTATCCTGGCGGCGGATGCGGTGCAGAGAGCCGGCAATGGGCATCCCGGGACCGCCATCTCACTGGCCGGTGTCGCCTACCTGCTGTATCAGAAGGTGATGAACACCGATCCGTCCGATGAGCACTGGATCGGCCGGGACCGGTTCGTCCTGTCCGCCGGGCACGCCTCGATCCTGCAGTACACCCAGCTGTTCCTGGGCGGGCTCGGGCTTGAGATGGGCGACATCCAGGCCCTGCGCACCTATGGATCGAAGACACCCGGCCACCCGGAACTGGGGCATACCAGATTCGTCGAGTGCACCACCGGTCCGCTGGGGGCAGGCATCAGCAATGCGGTTGGCATGGCCATGGCGGCCCGGCGCAATCGTGGACTGTACGATCCGGACGCGACCGCCGGTTCGGTTTTCGACCACTTCGTCTATGTGATCGCCGGCGACGGGTGCATGCAGGAGGGTGTGCAGGCTGAGGCCGCGTCCCTGGCCGGCACCCAGGAACTCGGCAACCTGATCGTGATCTACGACGACAACCAGATCACCATCGAAGGCGATACCAAGATCGCTTTCGGCGAGGATGTGGCCAAACGCTATGCGGCATACGGCTGGCAGGTCATCGAGATCGATTGGACCAATGGCGGCGCCGGTTATGCCGAGGACATTCCGGCATTGTATGACGCCATCGCCGCCGCCCAGCGGGTCACCGACAGGCCGGCCCTGATCCGGCTGCGGACCATCATCGGCTGGCCGCTGCCGAACTTGCAGGGTAAGGAGAAGATCCACGGTTCGGCTATCGGTACCGCCGAGATCACCGCAGTGAAACAGCTGCTGGGTTTCCCCGACGAACCCTTCGCGGTGGAATCCGAGATCGTTGACTACTGCCGCCGCCAGCTTGGCGAACGCGGCCGGACCGCCCGCGAGGCCTGGAACACCCGCTTCGAACAGTGGTCGGTGGCCAATCCCACCGGACGGGCGCTACTCGACCGAGTGCTGGCCGGGAAGCTGCCGGATTTGAAGCTGCCGGTTTTCGAGACCGGCAGCAAAGCCACCCGCACGGCTTCCGGTGAGGTGCTGAGCGCACTGGCTGCGCAGCTTCCGGAACTGTGGGGTGGCTCGGCCGATCTGGCCGGGTCCAACAACACCACCATGAAGGGTGAGCCGAGCTTCCTGCCCACCGGTCGCACCACGACGGAATGGCCGGGTGGGCCCTACGGACGGATCCTGCACTTCGGGGTCCGCGAGCACGCCATGGGCGGCATCGTCAATGGCATCAACATCGACGGGTTGACCAGGGCATATTGCGGTACCTTTTTCGTGTTTGCCGACTATCTGCGACCGGCCGTCAGGATCGCGGCCCTATGCGGAGTGCCCAGCATCTTCGTGTGGACGCATGACTCCATCGGAGTCGGTGAGGACGGCCCGACTCACCAACCGATTGAGCACCTGGCGGCCTACCGGTCGATTCCCGGCTTGGCCATCGTCCGGCCATCGGATGCCAACGAGACGGCGGTTGCCTGGCGGGAGATCTTGAAACGCACCGCCGGGCCCACTGGGCTGGTTCTGTCGCGGCAGAACCTGCGTACCGTGGACCGCGACAGCGGAGAGTTTGCTGCCGCCACCGGAGTGGCGCGCGGTGCCTACGTGCTCAGGGAAGCCAGCGCGGCCCCGCAGGTGATCCTCATCGGCACCGGATCGGAGGTCGAGGTCGCTTTGGCCGCCCAGTCGGTGCTGGAGGCCGCGGGGATCGCCACACGAGTGGTTTCAATGCCATGCCAGGAATGGTTCGATGAGCAGGACGCCGAGTACCGCGAGCAGGTGTTGCCGGCGGCGGTCACCGCCCGGGTGAGCGTGGAGGCCGGTATCGCGCTGGGCTGGGCCAAATATGTGGGCGATCGTGGCCGGTCGGTCTCGATCGACCGCTACGGCGCCTCCGGCAAGGGCACCTTGTTGTTCACCGAATTCGGGATCACCGCGGACGCGGTAGTCGCAGCGGCCAAGGAATCGCTAAAGGCCTGAGCGGGGGTAGTCCTTAACGGGCCAAGCCGTCGGGCACCCGATTCCCGGGGTGCACCGACGGCTTGCCGTTGGGGTACGTCGGGGTCGCCGTGCGACGGCCGCCGTATCCAGCACGCATGGGGGGCCGATTCGGTCGGCACGCTGGCGGGCCGTGCCGTCACGCGGCGGGCTGATCGCCGGCCAGCAGCCGATAGATGTCTCGCCGGGCGCGATCCAGAATCTGTCGTGCTGACTGGATCTGATTCTCGTCGCCCGACATGGCCACCTGCTGCACGGCCATCGCCAGCTGGGCGATCTCGGGACGCATGTCCAGGAAGCCGCGATGGCCGGCGGTCACCCGCTCCCAGGGATCGGTTAGTTCGTCGGCGTGTTCGGCGACGTAGGCGCGTCCGGCCTCGGTGAGTTCATGAACCCGCTTGCCGTCGATCTCGCGATCAACGATCAGGCCTTCGTCCAGCAGTAGCCCAAGTGCCGGATAGACCGAGCCCGCGCTCGGGCTCCACAGCCCGTTGGTGCGCTCGCTGATCTCGTTGATGAGTTGGTAGCCGTTCATGGGCTGTTCGGCAAGCAACGCCAGGATGGCGTTGCGGACATCGCCCCTGCGGCCCCGCCCCGGCCCTCGTCCGCCTCGCCTCGCGAAACGTGCTGGACCGAACCCCGGCCCCATGGCGAAAGCCTCGAAACCGAAGCCTGCCGGCCCGCCGAATCCGGGGCCACGCCCGCGCGGGCGATCGTGATGCCTGCCCCGACGGCCTGGATGGTCGGTGTCGAAAGAGTCTTGGTCATAGCTGCGCATGGCAGTACTCCTATCTATCAAAGATGTGTAGCCGATCTCTCATCGGTATATCGACACTCTATCGAGAGACTGCCGCCAGATCAAATTCGGGCGGCAGATCGTGCGGGTATCGGGGTGGATCCGGCCGGCGTCGGCCGACCCGTCTGGTGAGCGGGACGCGCCGAAAGCTTGAGACCGGTCCCAACGCTCCGGCGGCCTGTTTTGATAGAAGATCCGGCACCCAATGGCATCCATCGCCATGGAGAACACCCAGGCCAATTCCCGAAGGCGGTGCGAAAAACACCCGTGGGATTGGCGGGCCAATGCCAAAACGGCGGGCGAGCCCGGAAACCCGGTGGCCGGTGGCCTAAGACCGGCCCGGATAGAACGCGCATCGGCCGGCCCCGGATGGTTTTCGTCCGGTCAACCTTTCAGATCTGAGAGTTGACCGGACTCAGGTGAACTGGGGATCCGGCGTAGTCGCGTGATCGGCGGACAAAAGCTAGGGCTTGATCTCGGCGCGGGCTGTCTCGAGAGCGGACTTGATCTCGGTATCCCGTAGCCGAGCAAGCAAGGTCTGCGGCATGCCGGCGACCTCGAACAACGCCGAACTAACCGCGTGATCGGAACTCCAGGTGATGACCGCGCTGGTCATGAAGGCCACCCGGCAGAAAGCCTCGATCAGCCGCTGTCGCTCGTCTGGTGCCATGTCGAGCCGATGCACATTCCTGACGAGGAAAGCGGCGACGAAATCGGTCATGGAAAGCATCATCGGGTTGCTCACCCGTCGAGTCACATGAATCAGGCCGACCATTGCCATCCAGGCCCAATAGCTGTCATCCAGCGGACCCTGCACGGTACGTTTCCACCATCCGGCGAGGGTTTCTTCGCGCATCGCGCGTTCGCCGTCTGCGAATACGGCAGCGGTGGGGCCGTACGAATACAAGGTGTCGTAGAAGGCGGCCACCACATCGGGACCCAGGGCCAGCAGTGCGTCCGCGTTGCGCCGGATGGTCTCGGCGTGCTCGGGAAGGACCCGGCATGCCGGGGGGATCTGGCCAATGGCCGCCTGGGCGATTTCATGCATGGATTCCACGGTCAGCCCCGCCCCAGAATCTGTTTGATCTCGACCGCGGCCACGCGAGCCTCGATGCGCATCAGGCCGAGGTTGGAGTCGATCGGGCCGGCCAACACCAGCACGGCCTCCCGGCCGGCGGAATACACCACCAGGTAGCCCTGATCGCCGCGGATGACCGCTTCGGCCAGGGTGCCGAGGTTCGTACGCTCGGAAATCTTCGTGCCCAGGCCAAGCGCGGTTGCGGCCATGGCCGCTATCCGTTCGGCATCGGACTCCGGGAAGTCGTGCGCAACGGCTAGACCGTCCACCGATGCGATCATTACCCCATGTAATTCCGGGATGGCCCGGTGCATGGACGAAATTGTGCGGGCGAGCTCTGCCGACTTGCTCGCTTGATGCTGCCCCATGGACATTTATCTCCCCAATGCTCCCAAAGATGCGGTTGTTGTCTGTGGCGGGTGTGCTTGCCCGGCTCACCCGTCTGGAGACAAGATAGCCACCAGGAAGCGCGCAGCTCAATCGGGGGGACTTCGACTTTCGGAGTGAGTTGGCTATGCTATGACGCTGGTTGGGGGGAACTAGGGAGATGTCGACCCAATTCATAGGAAGAGTAGTCGGGGTGGCAGCCGGCGCCGCATTGGTGGCCTGTATCGGCCCGGGATCCTATTGGGTGGCCGGGCAACTGGAAGATGCCCTGGATGCTCGCGCCAACGAGGCACTGGCTGCGGCGAATATCGTCGCGCAGGTAAGCATGCATGGCCGTCAGGCGACGGTGTCGGCGGACGATCCGGCCACTTCCTGGGCCGCCCGGGCGATCGTTGCGGAGGTGCCGGGCATCGCCGAGGTGATCATTGCAGGGGCCAAACCGGGCGGCGACCAGAGCACGCCGGGGCAGCCATCCGAATCCCCGAATGAGACCTCAACCTCTACTTCAACCATCGCTTCCCCGGCCCAAGAACCGATCCCCGATGTGGCGCCCATCCTTTTCCCCGGCGGTTCCGCTCAGGTCACCTCGGCCGGTCAGGCCCAGGTGGATCAGATCGCGGCCCTGATGCTGCGGCGTCCCGAACTGCGCGCAACCTTGACCGGCCATACCGACAACGGGCTGACCGCCGACGAACGCTATGCCCTGGGCTATGCCCGGGCGGCGGCGGTGCGGGCCGCGCTGATCGAGCGGGGCGTACCAGCCGATCGGATCTCGGCGGAAAGCCTCGCAGATACCCAGCCGATCGGGGACAACTCGACCGAGGATGGCGCAACCAAGAACCGCCGAGTGGAGATCCACCTGGAGGTGGCCGGCCGATGATCGATGCCTTCATGCTGGTCATTTGGCAGATCGCCGGGCTCGTTCTGTTCGCGGCTTCGGTAGGCGGGATCATCGGCTGGTTGATTGGCCGGGGTCGTCGTGGGCGGGCGGCTGCCTTGCAGCCGACGCGCACCGAACTGGCCGAACAGATCCCGGCTGGCGAGCCGCATGCCGCGCAACCGCTGACCGGCAAGGTTGCCAACACGCATTATGAATACGGCGCATTCGATGGCGCCGGAATCCGGACCGATCGCGCAGGCGGAGCCGGTGTGGGCGGTGCCCGCGGACCGCGGGCCAATATCGCCCCGGCCGGGGAGCGGCGGGATGCCGACCGCTATTTCGCCGTCCAATTGCCCCCGATGGGCCCCCTACCCATCGACCAGGCCGATGTCGGCCATGACGAGTCCGACGTACCCACGATCCTGCGACAACCAGGCGATACCGCAGAACCGCAGGTCGGGCATGGGCCGCCTAGGGGGCCGGCCAATCCGGCCGGGCAGCCCGCTGGGACGGTGCCGAGACCGGCCGCTGCACAGCTCGCTCGGGCCAGCGGACACCGGGCGGCCAGGTCGGCAGCGAACCAGGGGGCGATCGATTGGGCCAAGGCCCCGGATGCCAGCCAAGCACACGAGTCGGATCTGCCGACGATCCTGCGCCCGCCAGATGAGGTTGCCGGGGGCCGGCCGGGTACTGCCGAACCCGATGGGAACTCGTCGCGGACCGGCACCGGCCAATTCGACGGAACCCCGATCGCGGACGGGCACGACGTGATGCCCGAGACCGCAGTGTCGTCCGCCGGACCGGACCCGGTGACCGCCGAGCCGGCCGGAGCGGCACAGCCGACGGGCAGCGAACCAGAGTCCGGCGCGGAGCCCGAACCCGGGCAGCCGGCTGAACCCGGGCCGGAGCCTGTTTCGCAGCAGGTCGCCGAGGCCGTCGTGGAGCAGGCAGCAGAACAGGATACCCCGGCCATCGACACCCCGCCGGCGGATGCACGACAGGAGCAGCTGCCGGCGGTGATCGATCTCGTCCCACCGGCCGGAGAAGACCCGCCGGCCGATGCGGCGGTACCGGCTACGGACGATCCGGCCCGCTCGGCCGAGCCAACCGGGCTGCCGGGCGACGGCCAGCCCGGTTTGGCCGGCGATGCGGTCTCGGCTGTTTCCGGCGTGGCCGAGACCGGCATGACCGGTGCCGATACCGACGCAGCTGACCGCCAGGCCGATGCCACGTTGGCTGGGCAGCCGGCGGTGGTCCGGATCGCCGAATTGGAGGAGTCGCTGTCGCGGGTTGAACTCGAGCTGGCGCGCCTCGAAACCGGTGCGCTGGTCGCCTGGGATACCACCGTGCCCTCTTTGGAGGGCATTATCGAAGGGTTACGGCAAGAGAACGCCGAACTGCGTGCCACGCTGGTGCAGACTCAGGATCTGGCCGAGACCAGACGGCTGGATCTGGAGCTGTTGCAGCGCTCACGGGTTGGTAGATCGCATTGAATAATGGGCGCAATGAAAGCCCGTGGGGAGGTACGGACAACATGTGGGGAGAAGAAACGCCGATGCTTTCGATCCGGGGGTTGCGGAAGTCGTTCGGTGGCCATGAGGTACTGGCTGGGGTCGACCTGGAGGTCCGGCCCGGCGAAGTGCTCGGTGTCGTCGGGCAGAACGGGGTGGGCAAGTCCACCATGGCATCGATCGTCGCGGGCCGGACCGAGGCCGATAGCGGCGAGATGACCATCGCCGGTGAACCCTGGAACCCCAAGCGGGTCATGCTCATCGATCCCGAACTCGAACTGGACGGCAATCTGACCGTTACCCAGGCGATGTTCCGCGAGTTCGAGGGCGAACGTACCGAGGCACAGTTCCTGGCGGCTGCCCGGCGGGTGATCGTCGAACTCGGGGTGCCGTTGCTGCCGAGTGACCGGCTGGGCGATCTGGGCAGCTCGGATCGCCGCATGGCGGAGGTGCTGCGGATGATCGCAGACCCCCGCGATCTGATTGTGATCGACGAACTGAGTAACACCCTCAACGCCCGAGAGGTGGAGGATCTGCGGTACGCACTGCAGCATGCCACCGAGAAGAACCGCGGGATCGTCTATATCACCCACCGGCTGGAAGAGGCCCTGCGACTGTGCAATCGCATCGCCGTGCTGCGCGATGGGCATGTCGTGAAGATCTTCGACACCGCTACCACTACGCCGGATGAACTGACCGAGGCCATGTTTGGCAGGACCATCGGAGAGGTGTCGAGGCGCGGCTATGCCACCGATGATGTCGTGCTGGACGTACCGAGTCTGCACAGCTCCGGAGAACCGGTCAGCTTCCAACTGCACGCCGGCGAAATCCTGGGACTGTGCGGCGCCCGCAACTCGGGCGTCGAGGACATTCTCGGCGCGTTGACCGGGCAGCGTCCCGATGAGTCTCCCCTGGTGCTGGTGGCGGGCAAACCGGCTAGGATCACCGCGCCACGCGATCTGCCGGGGCTGCGGATCGCGGTGCTTTCCAGCATGTTGGATCCGGCGGGGGAGACCCACTTCGCTTGGAACCTGACCATGATGGATGGTGAGGCAGGGGCCAGCGATGACTCCACCGTCGAGGACACCACCCGGATCCTGATGGCAATCCGGCAATCCGAGATTGCGATGAGCAAGCTGCTCAATCGCCCGCTACAGTCCACCGGTCAGCGACGTTGGCAGCAGTTGCAGGAGATCGCGGCCAAGCATGCCCGCATCATGATCCTGATCGAACCGATGGAGTCGCTCGACATGGCCGCCCGGGAACGGTTCATCCACCTGATGGAGGAAGTTACCGAGCGAGGCGTCGGCATTCTGCTGTTCTCCAGCGACGAGAAGGATCTGCACCAGCTCAGCGACCGGATTCTGGTGGTCGAGGACGGTGCGGTGCGAGACGAATGGGTGACCGATAAGGTCGCCGTGGCGGATCTGCAGTCGGTGAGTCGCGGCGAGTGGCCGAGCCGGGCCGCCGGCCTGGAGGCTACCTCGGCGGCCAGCTGAGCCGGCCACCGGCACCGCTAACGGCCGAGGCGGTTCCCCCACATCGCCTCGGCCGTCGATCGGCTCGGCTGGTTGATCGGGTCGGGGAATGGCCGGTAAGCCGGCGTCCGGATCTCAGGTGGCCGACTGGGTCGGCAGAGGATCCGACTCGGCATAGAAGACTCGCTCTAGGGAGCTGAGGTCGGCGATGTTGAGGCGTCCGGCGATCTCGCGTAGGGTCACCGTGAAGAACAGCCCGCTCTTGGTGTAGGCCGGGTCGATCTGCTGGAAGGCCTCCAGGGCTACGATGCCGTACAACCTGGCCCAGCAGTATTGGAACATCCATACCATGGTGGCTGTGTCCGTACCGGCCAGGGGCGGATACTGTGGGCCGATTAGTTCTATCGCCTGAGTGGGATCGAAAGTCGGATCCAGTTCGGTAGGCACCGCAAAGCTCAATCGGCCGCGCAACTCGACGAAAAGGGGAGCGAAGAAGCTGCCGACTCGCTGCGGGGTGTACACCGCGTCCTGGTCGCCACCGCCGGGGGCTGACCGTGGGGCGGTGAAGGCGTGCCGGAACTCGATCGGGTTGTGCAGCGCCCAGGTACGGAAAGCCACCGCGGCCGCCACGATCCGCTCGTCCGGGTCGGAGTAGCGAGCGCAGGCCCGGCCCATGAAGGCCAGCATCGAATCCACGATCTGCTGGGTCACCAGGAAACGCAACTGGTCGATGGAATCCACATAGCGGTACAGGCCCTGACTGGACAGGCCGATCTCGGCGGCCACCGACCGGATATTGAACTCTTCGCAAGCCCGTAGCTGGCGGCGCGCGGCGGCGAGAATCTCGGCCATCGTGTTCATGCGTTGCCGCTGCCGAGGAGTCAAATGAGTGTTGCTCAAACCGAACCCCGTTCGCGTGTAATCATCTGACAACCCAAGTGATGTTACGACGCGCAACCATAACCTTCAAACATGGCGAATGATAGACGATTCCAGGATCGGCTTTCCGGATTCAGGAATCTGGCCATCGGCTGTGCTGATCCCTATCGCTCAGCCCGAGTATCCGACGGGACGCCCGCGGCGAGCTATAGCGGTAATCAGCTTTCGGCCAGCGCACTGGCATGGTCGAACTCCTCGGCCACCTCGGGCGCCCGGGTCAGCAGCGAGCCGGCAACCGAGACGACCATGTTCACCGCAAACCCGGGGACAATCTCATACAGCGCGTTCCACGGGGTGAATTGCCAGGTGAAAACCGTGACTGCGGCGGCGATCATGCCCAAGCCGGTACCCAGGGCGGTAAGCCGGCGCCAGAACAGGGCCAGCAGGATCATCGGCCCGAAGGTGGCCCCGAACCCGGCCCAGGCGAATGCCACCAGCCGCAGAATGGTGTCGTTTTGCGTCCAAGCCAAAGCCATGGCGACCGCGGCGACCACCAGTACACCGAGACGGCCGAGCCAGACCTGCTGACGAGGCTCCAGATCTCGCTTGAAGACCATCAGCGCCAAATCCTCCACCAATGCCGACGAACATACGATCAGCTGGGAGGACACCGTGGACATGATCGCGGCCAGCACCGCCGCCAACACGAAGCCGGCCACCAGCGGATGGAACAGCAACTGGGCCATCCGCAGGAAGACCGCTTCCGGGTCGTCCAGAGTCAAGGCCGGATGCACGGTGAAATAGGCCAGGCCGATCAACCCGGTCAGGATCGCCCCGGACATGGAGGTCACCATCCAGCCGATACCGATGCGCCGCCCCCGCCTGGCATCCCCGGCGGAACGCAGCGCCATGAATCGCACGATGATGTGCGGCTGACCGAAATATCCCAGCCCCCAGGCCAGGCTCGAGATCACCCCGACCGCGGTTGTGCCAGCGATCAGGGAGAACGCGTTCGGATGGACCTCGGTCACCGTGCGGATCAGTCTCCCCGGCCCGCCGATGGCGATCATGCCGAGCAGCGGGACAAACAGCAGCGCCGTCATCATCAGCAGGCCCTGCATCATGTCGGTATAGGACGCCCCGAGAAACCCACCGAAAAAGGTGTACAGCACCGTCACGCCACCTACCACGAGCATGCCCGCCCGGTAGCCGATGCCAAACGAGTTCTCGAAGAAGACTCCGCCGGAAACCATGCCGCTGGAAACATAGAAGGTGAAGAAGGTTAGGATCAGCAATCCGGAGATGGTTCGCAGCAGCCGGGAACGATCCTTCAGCCGGTTCTCCAAGAACGAGGGAATGGTAATCGAATTGTGGGCCACCTCGGTATAGGTACGCAGCCGGGGAGCCACCAGCTTCCAGTTGAGCCAGGCACCCACCGTCAACCCGACAGCGATCCAGGCATCTGCCAGCCCGATGGCATACAGCGCTCCGGGCAGACCCAGGAGCAACCACCCAGACATGTCGGATGCCCCAGCGCTCAACGCGGCCACCATGGGATTCAGATTGCGGCCGCCCAGCATATAGTCGGCCAGGTTGCGGGTGCGGCGATTGGCCCACAACCCGATGGCGATCATGACAAGGAAATAGCAGACGGTCGCAATCAGCTTGAAGATCTGATCGGTTATCACAAATCGTGAATCTACCGGTCGGCCACCCGAACCGATGGCCAATCGCACAGCTAACCCTTGACCAATGCGCGGTACAACATGGCGACCCAGGGTGATCCCAGCATCTCGTGGCTGCTCGGATCGCCCACGAACCATTCCTGCGATCGGCCCGGCCGCCTCGTCGAATCGATGGCCGGGCCGATCGCATCAAAGGCTCAGGCGCCTTCCAATGCGGCCATAACTCACTGCGCGGCGCTGGGATGGGTCATATCGACCGGAACGACCCATCGATCGAACTCCTCCTCGGTCAACTCGCCGGATTCCAGAGCCGATTCCTTCAAGGTCAAACCCTTCTTGTGGGCATTCTTGGCGATCGCAGCGGCCTTGTCGTAACCGATATGCCGGTTCAGCGCGGTCACCAGCATCAGATTCGAACCCAGATTGGCCTGAATCCTGGCCTGGTTAGGTTCGATACCCACCGCACAGTGATCGTTGAAGGACACACAGGCATCCCCGATCAACTGGATGGATTCCAGACAGCACCAGGCCATCACCGGTTTGAACACGTTCAACTGGAAATTGCCCTGGGAACCGGCAAAACCGACCGTCGCATCATTGCCGAAGACCTTGGTGGCTACCATGGTCATGGCCTCCGACTGGGTCGGATTCACCTTGCCTGGCATGATCGAGCTGCCCGGTTCGTTCTCGGGAATGACTAGTTCGCCGATGCCATTGCGCGGGCCGGATGCATACCAGCGCACATCGTTGGCGATCTTCATCAGCGCGCCGGCCAGCGTCCGCAGCGCCGCCGAGACCTCCACCAGCGCATCATGGGCCGATAGCGAGGCGAACAGGTTATCCGCCTGGCTGAACTCCAGCCCGGTCTGCTCACTGATCTTCTTGGCCGCCAACTTGCCGAACTCGGGGTGGGCATTCAGGCCGGTACCCACCGCGGTACCGCCGATGGCCAATTCGCGAGCCCGGGAATCCGCATACCGCACCGCGTCCAGGGCGAAATCTATCTGGGCAACCCAGCCGCTGATCACCTGGCCCAAGGTTACCGGGGTGGCGTCTTGCAGATGGGTACGGCCCACCATCACCACATCGGCATACTCGGCCGCCTTCGCGGCCAAGGTGTCGCGCAGCTTCTTGGCATCGGGGAACAGCTTCTGATTGACCTGGCATACCACCGCGATGTGCATGGCGGTCGGGAAGGTGTCATTCGAAGACTGGCCACGGTTCACGTGATCGTTGGGATGCACCGGGGTCTTGGAGCCCAACTCGCCGCCGGCCAGTTCAATGGCCCGGTTGCTGATCACCTCGTTCGAATTCATGTTCGACTGGGTGCCCGAGCCGGTCTGGAAGACGACCAACGGGAAATGGTCGTCCAACTTGCCCGCAATGACCTCGTCGGCGGCCTGGACGATCAACTGGGCGATCTCGGCCGGCAACTCGCCCAACTCGGCATTGGCCTGGGCGGCGGACTTCTTCAACACCCCCAGTGCATTGATCATCGGACGTCCCCAGACGAAGGTCGGGCGGCCAATATCGAAATTCTGCAGGCTGCGCTGGGTCTGGGCGCCCCAGTAGCGATCGGAGGCAACCTCAATGGTGCCCATGGAGTCTTTCTCGATACGGACTGACATGACCTCAAGCCTACCCAGCGGCGATCGGGCAGGTGGGGGCAGGGTGAGCGTTGCGGTATCCACCCCACACCGCCAGCCGGTCTGGGCGGGCCGGTAGGGCGGGATGACCATCGAAGCGTTAGTTCGACCCCGCTCGCCTAAACTGATGGCCGGGTTCTCGGCATCGAGCATTGGAGACCAATGACCTCAATCGGCAGCTGCGGTGCTACTGCGGTTCGGTGGCCTCGCTGGGACCGCAGGATCAAGATCATCGGATGGGCGCTGGGCGGCCTGCTGACTGCCTTGCTGCTCATCTATCTGACCGCGCATGCGCTGGCCAACGACACGATGCCCCGCAATGCTGAAGTGAACGGCGTACCCATCGGCGGTTTGACCGTCGAGGAAGCCGTGCAGCGATTGAACGACGAACTAGGCCCGGCGGATGCCGCCGAGATCATCATCACCGGCCAATCCGGCCAGCGGGCGATCATCGACCCGGTGGCCAGCGGATTGAGCGTGGACTATGCGGCATCCGTGCGCCTAGCCGGGGCGGGCCAGAGCTGGGATCCCCGGGCGCTGATCCAGGTGCTCACCGGCGGTGGGGACAATGCCGTCCGGATACAGGTCAACGAGCCTCAACTGGCCGCCCAGATCCAGGGCCTGAAGGCAGACTTTGCACGGCAACCCGTGGACGCACAGGTCGATCTGATAGATGGCGGGGCGATCAGCCGGCCCATGCAGCTGGGTACCAGCCTCGACGCGGAAACCACCGCCAGCGCGGTGCTGGACGCCTGGCGGGCCGCGGTGCGGCAGCCGGCAGCCGGACGCCCGACACTGCAAGTACCGGCCGAACTGATCATCACCGAACCTGGAATCACCGATGCCGAGGCGGCCGAGGCAGTCAGCCAGTTGGCCGTCAGCCTGGCACCGATCAAGATCAAGACCCCGGGTGCCGAAGCGGAGGTGTCGTCGGCCCAGATCGCCCAGGTGTCCTGGGTCAGCATCTCCGATGGCGACCTGCAGGTGGGACACGATTTCGCAGCCCTCTACCAACAGGCCACCGATGTGATCGCCGCGCTGACCGTCGTCGAGCCCAAGGACGCTACCGTGCAGATGCAGAATGGCCGGCCCACCGTGGTGCCCGCAGTGGACGGTCAATCGATCAGCCGGGAGTCTTTCGTGTCGGGGCTGGAATCGGTGGTCGGCAACCCGGCCCCCCGTGAGGTGAACCTGCTGGTCGAACGGGTGCCGGCGAAGTTCACCACCGCGGATGCCATGGCCCTGGGAATCAGGGAGATAACCGGGGAGTTCACCACCTACTTCGGCGATTCCGGCTATCACAACACCAACCTGGGATTGGCGGCGGCTGGCATCAACAATGAACTGGTCAAGCCGGGCGAGGAGTTCAGCCTGTCGCGCGCGACTGGGCCGCGGAACGCGTCCACCGGATACATCGCCGGTGGCGTCCTGGTCGGCGACCACATCGAGATGATCGTCGGTGGCGGGGTTTCCCAATCGGCTACCACCACGTATAACGCAGCCTTCTTCGCGGGCATGACCGATGTCGAGCACCATCCGCACACCCAGTTCTTCAGCCAATACCCGCCCGGGCGGGAGGCGACCGTCTACGAGGGCGTGCTGGACATGCGGTTCCGCAACGACACCCCCTACGGAGTGCTGATGGAGGCGTTCGTCGTGCCCTCCAGCCCCGGGGAAAGAGGCTCGATCACGGTCCGGGTCTGGTCGACGAGATACTACGACTCGGTGACCGCCACCGACCCGGTGATCGGCAACTACACCAGCGGGGCCGATCGGGTGTCCACCCAACCCGGATGCATTCCCCAGTCGCCCTCGCAGGGCTTCGACGTCAACTTCCAGCGCGTCCTGGCGCGCAACGGACAGACAACCGTCGAAAGCTACTTCTGGCGCTATGACCCAATAGACAAGATCGAGTGCAAACAGCCCGATCCACCACCGGATAGCGGTCAGTAAACCATCGGAGGCGCCGCACACGGGCAACTTGCGGGGCACAAGACGTTCCGCGGGGTCCGCCGGTGGGCGGAGACCTCCGTACCGGGTAAGGCAAGGCTGGGCAGGTGGGCTGAAACCGCCCCGGATCGACGATCGGGTATAGAGTTCAAGACGTAGCCGGATGATCAGGAGATGAGCAGATGACTTACATCATTGCCCTGCCGTGTGTGGACGTGAAAGACCGCGCATGCGTCGATGAATGTCCGGTCCAATGCATCTACGAGGGTCCTCGGATGCTCTACATCCATCCCGATGAATGCGTCGATTGCGGGGCCTGCGAGCCGGTCTGCCCGGTGGAGGCGATCTTCTACGAGGATGACCTACCCACCGAGTTCTCCGAATACTACGACATCAACGGTCGGTTCTTCGACGAAATCGGTTCGCCTGGCGGCGCCGCGCGGGTCGGCGTCCTGGAGAAGGACGAACCGCGAGTGGCCGCGCTGCCACCACAGGCATGACCCGGGTCTCGCAACGGCTACCCGATTTCCCCTGGGATACCCTCGCCGAGGCCCGCGTCGCCGCGAACGCGCATCCCGGCGGGGTGGTCGATCTTTCGGTTGGGACACCGGTCGATCCCACCCCCGGGATCGCCCGGGAGGCGCTCGCCGCGGCGTCCGATGCGCATGGCTATCCAACCACCTGGGGGACGCCGGCATTGCGTGCGAGCATCGTGGACTACCTGGCCCGGCGTTGGGGTGTGGCGGATCTGTCGGATCGCGGCGTGCTGCCGGTCATCGGTACCAAGGAGGCCGTGGCCTGGCTACCCACCCAATTGGGGCTGGGACCAGACGACCTGGTGGTGATTCCCGAGACCGCCTATCCAACCTACGATGTCGGTGCGCGACTGGCCGGCTGCCGTGTTCAGCGGTGCGACGATCCGGCGGCGGTCGCCGGCCAGCCGGCGCTGATCTGGATCAACTCGCCGGCAAACCCTCATGGTGCGGTCGCCGACGAGGCTCTGCTGGCGCGGTGGGTGGCGGTCGCACGGGCCAACGATGCCGTCCTGGCCAGCGACGAATGCTATGGCGAGTTCGGTTGGGAGGCTGAACCGGTCTCGGCGCTGCATCCCGACCTGTGCGGTGGCGAGCACACCAATTTACTAGTGCTGCATTCGACATCGAAACGTTCCAACCTGGCCGGCTACCGGGCTGGGTTCATAGCTGGCGACGTGGCGCTGATCGCCGAACTGCTTGGGGTGCGCAAGCACTCCGGGATGATGCTACCCACTCCCGTGCAGGCGGCGATGGCCGCCGTACTGGCGGATCAGCGGCATGTCCTCGAACAGCGCGAACGTTACCGCCGCCGCCGTGCGCAATTAGCGGCTGCGCTGCTGGCCGCCGGTTTCCGCATCGACGACTCACAGGGTTCGCTGTACCTTTGGGTGACCCGGGACGAACCCTGCCGGGCGACGGTGGCCTGGTTCGCCGCACGCGGCGTTCTGGTGGCTCCCGGTGACTTCTATGGTGTGCGTGGCGCACGGCATGTGCGAGTGGCCCTGACGGCAACCGATGAACGGATTGCCGCCGCCGTGCAGCGACTGGCTTGACGGCCGCTGCGGCGATGGCTTGATGCCATTGCCGCCCATACGAAGGCCATGGCTCTAGGCTGGCAGGGTGCAGCGCCATGAATGTGACGTGGTGGTGATCGGGGGCGGCGCTACCGGGGTGGGCGTCCTCCGAGATGCCGCGATGCGCGGACACCGGGCGATCCTGATCGAACGGGCGGATCTCGCCCAGGGCACCACCGGCCGCCATCACGGGCTGCTGCATTCGGGCGGCCGTTACGTCTGCTCCGATCCCGGGTCGGCTCGCGAATGCGCCCGCGAGAATGCCATCCTGACTCGGATCCATGCCGATGCGGTGGAAGCCACCGGTGGGCTGTTCGTTGCCACCCCCGACGATGATCCCGCCTACGGCGACCGGTTCGCGGTCGCCGCAGCCGCCACCAGGGTACTGGCCACCGAGCTCTCCCCAGCAGCGGCACTGCGCCGTGAGCCCAGGTTAAACCCGGCGATTAGTAGGGCATTCGAGGTGGCAGATGGCTCGATCGATGGCTGGGCGATGGTCTGGGGAGCGGTCAATTCGGCCCGCGAGTATGGCGGCCGGGTGCTCACCTACCACCAGGTCACCGGCTTCGAGGTGGCCGACGGGCGGATCCGGGCCGTGCACTGCCTGGACCGACGCGGCGATCCGGTCATCGTCGATACCCGGTTCGTGATCAATGCCGCCGGGGCCTGGGCGGGGCAGATCGCGGAGCTGGCCGGCTGCGGCGATGTCGAGGTGGTGCCGGGACGGGGCATCATGATCGCCATGGCCCATCGGCTGGTCAACACCGTGATCAACCGCCTCGCCCCACCCGATGACGGGGACATCCTCGTCCCGGTGCATACGGTGTCCATCATCGGTACCACCGACGTATACGCTACCGATCCGGACCACCTGCCGATCCCCGCCGATGAGGTGCAACAGCTGCTGGACGATGGGGAACGGCTCATCCCGGGATTCCGGCAGGCTCGCGCGCTGCGGGCCTGGGCCGGCGCTCGCCCGCTAATCAGGGACACCCGGGTCGTCGCGGACGACACCCGGCACATGTCACGCGGCATGGCCTTGATGGATCACCGCGGTCGCGATGGCATGCGGGGGCTGCTCACCATCGCCGGCGGCAAACTGACCACCTACCGGTTGATGGCCGAACGGGCGGTGGACGCCATGGAGTCCCAGCTAGGTGAGCGGCGCCCCTGCCGTACCGCCACCGAACCGGTGCCCGGGGCAATACCTGGGCGGACCTACGCGGTGACCCGCCGGTTGGCCGACCGGGAATCCGACCGGCTATCCGATCAGATCGTCTGCGAATGCGAGTTGCTGGCCCGGCGCCAAGTCGAGGCGGCGCTGGCGGCCGACCCGCAGGCCAGCCTGGACGATTTGCGCCGCCGGCTACGTCTCGGCATGGGGCCCTGCCAAGGTGGCTTTTGCGGCTACCGGGCGGCCGGTATCGCCGGACGGGGGGCTGATGACCTGATCGATTTCATCGAGCATCGCTGGATCGGGCTGTGGCCGATCCTGTATGGCGACCAGCTGCGGCAGGCGGCGTTGGACGAGTGGCTATGGCAGGGCCTGCTGGGCATCGAGCTGCTGCCCGGGGAATCGGCCGGCTGGAAACCGGCAGTTGGGAACGGGTGATGTCGCGGGTGGTGGTGATCGGAGCCGGGCTGGCCGGGCTACTCGCTGCGGGCCGGCTGGTGCAGGGCGGCGCCGAGGTGATACTGATCGGTTTCGGTATCGGCGGCCTGCAATTGGGGCATGGCTGTTTGGATGTGTTGGGCCGGCTGCCGATGACCGGCAGACCTACCCGGCCCGCGGTTCCGGGGGAGCCTGCCGCCTCCGCGAAACCGGCTCTCGGCGATACCGCCGGAAACGAGCATCCCGCGGCCTGCCTAGGTGCCGCAGGCGGCCGTCCGGAACCCGGCGGGTCCCGCCAAAGCGCAGGGGGCATGCCGGGCGAGACCGGGTGCGAGGACGACCGGCACCGTCGTGACCCGCAACCTCCCGGGTTGGTGCAAACCCCGTTGGCTGCCGTCGATGGATTGCCTGGAACACACCCCTACCGGGTGCTCGGCCGGCGAGCCATAAAGGCCGGCATGGGGTTCGCCGCTGACTTCTTCGGCCCCGGATTGCTTACCGGCGGCCTGGCGGGCAACCTGCTGTTGCCAACCGCGCTTGGCGTGTTACGGCCGACCGCCTACGCATCCCCCAGCATGGTCGGGCCGTTGGATGAGGTGGTGGTGGTCGGGTTGCGTCAGCTGAAGGATTTCCAGCCCGGGCTGCTTGCCGAAAACCTGCGGAGAACCCTGCCCGCCGCCCGGGTCCGCTCGCATTGGGTTGATCTGCCCGCCCGTGCAGGGGAGGCCGACAGCTCCGCGCTGCACTACGCTCGGGCGTTGGCCGAGCCGCGCTATCGGCGGCGGTTCGTGCAGATGATCGGGCGGGTTGCCCGGGGTTCCGAAACCCTGCTGCTGCCTGCGATCCTGGGATTGGCCGCCGGCGACTGGCAGGCGATCGCTCGGGCGTGGCAACGTCCGGTCGCCGAGGTGCCGTTGCCGCCGCCGAGCGTGCCCGGCATGCGACTGAACAGCCATGCCCTGGCCAGGCTGCGCGCCGCCGGCGTCCGCATAATCGATGGTTCCCGCGTAACCGGTTTGCGGGGAAACGCCCGCGTGCATGCGGTGCAGATTGCGACCGCCGGCCACCCAACCGTTATCGGCTGCGATGCGGTAATCCACGCCGGCGGTGGCTTCGAATCTGGGACGCTCGCGCTCGATTCCCGCGGGCGGCTGACCGAGCGGCTGGGGCTGCCGGTATGGCGGCCTGCCGGCCCGGCCTTTGTCGCCGACCGGCGGGCCGACCAGCCGCTGTGGCGAGCCGGGCTGCTGGTGGACGCGCAGGCCCGCGTCCTCGACCAGGCCGGCCTGCCGGTATATGAGAACCTGTTCGCCGCTGGGGGAATACTGGCTGGTGCGGTCCGTTGGCGCGAGTATTCCGGTGAGGGCATCGCGGCGGCCAGCGCCCTGCGGGCCGCGGAAGGAGCCCTGGCATGATCCGTGCCGGCCTCGACCACTGCGTCAAATGCACGATTTGCGAGACCGTCTGCCCGGTTGCGGCGGTCACCCCGCTGTTCCCGGGCCCGAAATATTGTGGGCCCCAAGGTGAACGGTTTCGTGCCGGGGAACCGGTCGATCGGGGGCTGGACTACTGCTCGAGCTGCGGTATCTGCACTCTTGCCTGCCCGCAGGGGGTACCGATAGCCGAACTCAACTCGCGGGCCAGAGCCGAACTGCGCGCCGGGCAGATTCCCCTGCGGGACAGACTGATCGTGCAAACCGTGCTGCTGGGCAGGCTGATGACCCCGGTGGCGCCGCTGGCCAATACCATGTTGCGGTTGCGGGCGGTGCGGGTGCTGCTCGACCGGGTGCTCGGTATTGCCCGGGATGCCCCGTTGCCGATTGCCCAGCCGCAGTCTTTCCCGGCCTGGTTGCGCCACCATCGGCCGCCTGATAGTCCGCGCACGCGGGGAACCATCGTGTTCTTCCACGGCTGTGCCGGCGGCTATTTCGAGGCACGGGCCTCGATCCACACCGTGGAGGTGCTGGAGCATCTCGGCTTCGAGGTGTTCGTGCCTCGGCAGGGCTGCTGTGGGCTCGCTCAGCAATCCAATGGGCTGTTTGATCAGGCCCGGTTTTCGGTTCGCAGGCTGGCTCGTCAGTTGTGCCGCGGCGGGCGGGAACCGATCATCGTCACCTCCGCGGGTTCCTGCGCTGGCATGCTCAAACATGAGGCGCACCGGGTCCTTGGGGTGGACGATCCGGCAGTGCTTGATGTCGGGGCGCGGCTGCGGGATACCTCGGAGTTCCTGATGGAGTTAGCAGATGCCGGTGAACTGCCGCTGAGTTTTGTCCCGCTGCCGCTGCGCGTGTCATACCATGCGCCCTGCCAGGTTAAGGCGCAGGGAATGGGTATGCCCGCGCTGCGGCTGCTCGGGCTGATCCCCGGACTCGAAGTCATCGAATCCGGTCAGGCCTGCTGCGGTATGGCCGGCACCTACGGGTTGAAGACAGACAGGTTCGAGATCGCTCAAGCGGTCGGCAGGCCGTTGTTCGATATGGTATTGGCGACGGGTGCGGAACTGGTCGCCTGCGATACCGAGACCTGTCGCTGGCAGATCACCCGGGCCACCGGGGTGCCGGCGGTACATCCGATCAGCCTGGTGCACCGGGCCTACGGACTCGCAGCGAAGGAGGTCGGGCAATGACCAAGCGCTACATCCTGGCGATCGACCAGGGCACCACATCCACCCGGGCGATCGTGTTCGATCATGCCGGACGCAGCATCGCCAGCGGGCAACGCGAGCATCGGCAGATCTTCCCGCGGCCGGGTTGGGCGGAGCATGATCCGCTGGAGATCTGGGCCAACACTCGTGAAGTGATCGGTACGGCGTTGGCCCGGGCCGACATCAACCGGCACCAACTCGCCGCGGTCGGGATCACCAACCAGCGGGAGACCACCGTGGTTTGGGACCGGCGAACCGGCGAGCCGGTACACAATGCCATCGTCTGGCAGGATACCCGCACCCAGCCGTTGGTCGAGCGACTCGGGGCAGGGGATGCGGATCGCTTCCGGGCCAGTTGTGGGTTGCCGCTGGCCACCTACTTTTCCGGGCCGAAGGTGGCTTGGCTGTTGGATAGCGAACCCGGCTTGCGGGCCCGCGCCGAAACCGGGGAATTGGCCTTCGGCACCATGGATTCCTGGCTGGTCTGGCAACTCACCGGCGGCCCGCGCGGCGGCGTGCATGTCACCGATGTCACCAACGCCTCCCGAACCATGCTGATGAACCTGGCGAGCTTGCAGTGGGATACCGCGGTCGCGGATGCGATGGGGATTCCGGCGGCGATGCTGCCCCGGATCTGCTCGTCCTCGCAGGTCTATGGCGCCGGCTCGGCTGCCTCGCTGTTGATCGACACCCCGATCGCGGGCATCCTGGGCGATCAGCAGGCGGCCGCTTTCGGCCAGGCCTGCATCGATGCCGGTCAGGCAAAGAACACCTACGGCACCGGGTGCTTCCTGCTGATGAACACCGGAACGCGGATCGTACGCAGCCGGCATGGCTTGTTGACCACACTTGCCTATCAATTGGGCGAGCAGCCACCGGTCTACGCGCTGGAGGGTTCCATAGCGGTGGCTGGTTCCCTCATCCAGTGGCTGCGGGATGCCCTGGGGCTGATCGGTTCGGCGGCCGAGACCGAAGCACTGGCGGCGACCGTACCCGACAACGGGGGAGCCTACATCGTGCCGGCCTTTTCCGGGCTGTTCGCTCCGCACTGGCGACCGGATGCACGCGGGGTCATCGTCGGTTTGACCAGCTATGTGAATCGGGCCCATCTGGTGCGGGCGGCGCTGGAATCGGCCGCCTACCAGACCCGGGAGGTTGTTGAGGCGATGCAGTCGGATTCGGGCACCAGGCTGGCCGAGCTGAAGGTGGACGGCGGGATGACCGCAAATGAGGTCCTGATGGGTTTCCAGGCTGACCTACTCGGGGTTCCGGTGGTGCGTCCCGTGGTGACCGAAACCACCGCGTTGGGTGCGGCCTACGCTGCCGGGATAGCGGTCGGTCACTGGAACGGTACCGCCGATGTGGTCGCCAATTGGGCCGAGGGACGCCGCTGGCTACCCGGCCCGGCTGCCAGCACCGATCACTGCTGGCGGCAGTGGCGCAAGGCGGTCGACCGGACGCTGAATTGGGTGGATCCGGCCGATCCGGTGGCCTGATCGCCGGCGGCGAGCCGCGGCGTGACCGACAGCGAACCACCGGGGGCCTGATCGAGCGGACCAGGCCCCCGGCTGAGCTTGCCGAAGCGGGTTACTCGGCGAGGATCACATGCAGTTTCCGGGGGCCGTGCACGCCCTCGACCCGGCTCAATTCGATATCGCTGGTGGCGCTGCCACCGCTGATCCAGGTGAGCGGCTGACCGGCCACTACGGCCGCCTTGACGCGCGCGACCGCCTCCGGCACACCCGAAACCACCTGGTCCGCGCGCACCACGCACAGATGCACATCCGGCACCAGGCTCAGTGCGCGCCGGCCCTGATCGGCCGAGTGATCCAGGATGATCGTGCCGGTCTGGGCCGCTGCCACCGCCGCTGCCGTGACCACCGCGGTGGTCTGGTTCAACTCGGCGTTGGTCAACTGCGCGTCCTGCCTGTCGACCCGCACCTCGACCCCGCTGGCCCGCAAGGCATCCTGCCATTCGGCGGGCAATCCAACCGGGACGACAGCCGAGGCGATCTGCAGCTTCTGCGCCGCCTCGCGAATGGCCTGCGGAACCTTGACCGCTGGGCAACGCACGATGGCCGCCTTGTAGTCGATGATCCGATCGACAAAGGTATCCAGTACGTCGCCGACCTCGACGGGCCGGCCATAGGCCCATTCCAGCGGCACATCGGTAGCCGACTCGTCGTGGGGCACGTCACGCAGCGCACGGCGTACCCTATCCAGGATCTCCTCCCTGGCGGTGGTCATTACTGCTCGCCTCCTCGGTTCTTCTTCCACCAGGCCCGGAAGGTCTGGTCCGGCAGCATCGGTACATCGCGGGCCCCGGTCCATCGGCCCAGCGGGCCGGGGATGGCACCGAACTTCTTGATCCGCAAGCCCTTGCCCAGCAGGGTCGAGCCCAGCATGGAGGCTCGCCCGGCCAGAGCCAGGCGCCGGTGATCACCCATCACCCAGGCGGCCGCCCCGATCAGCTGCGGCTCGGCGGTGTTCGGCACGTGCGGTGGATCGGCCTTCTTGGCCTCGACCACCTTGTGTCGTTCGTGTACCAGCAGATCGGAGATCGGGATCCTGACCGGGCATACTTCATTGCAGGCCCCGCACAGCGAGGACGCATAGGGCAGCGACCGGTCGATGGCCGAGGCGGTACCACGCAACTGGGTGTTCAGGATCGCCCCGATCGGACCGGGATAGACCGAACCGTAGGCATGCCCGCCGACCCGTTCGTAGACCGGGCAGATGTTCAGACAGGCCGAGCAGCGAATGCAGCGCAGCGCGGCGCGGCCCTCGGGATCGGCCAGCACGTTGGTGCGGCCGTTGTCGACCAGCACGACATGCACATTCTGGGGGCCGTCGTTACCGGCGCTCGGGCCGGTCCACACACTGGTGTAGGGGTTCATCCGCTCACCGGTGGAACTGCGCGGCAGCAATTGCATGAAGACCTCCAGATCGTCGAAGGTCGGCAGGATCTTCTCGATCCCGACCACCGAGATCAGGGTCTGCGGCAGGGTCAGGCACATGCGGCCGTTGCCTTCGGATTCAACCACCACCAGGGATCCGGTTTCGGCGATCGCGAAGTTCGCCCCGGAGGTCGAGACCCGGGCACGCATGAACTTGTCGCGCAGGTGTTGACGGGCGGCGCCAGCGAGATGGGCCGGGGTGTCGTCCAGGCCATCGGGGGCCGGGGTGCCGTAGCGTCCCATCTCCTCCAGGAAGATCTCGCGGACCTCGGCCCGGTTGCGGTGCAGCGCCGGCACCACGATATGGCTTGGCCGATCGTGGCCGAGTTGGACGATCAACTCGGCCAGGTCGGTCTCCCAGGCGGCGATCCGCGCCTTCTCCAGGGCTTCGTTCATATCGATTTCCTGGGTGACCATCGACTTGACCTTGACCACCTCGCGCTCGCCGGTGGCGGCGATCAGATCGACGATGATCAGGTTGGCCTCGGCCGCGTCCCGGGCCCAGTGGACGTGCCCGCCGGCGGCGGTGAAGTTCTGCTCGAACTGCACCAGGTACTCGTCCAGATGGCGGCCCACGCGCGTCTTGATCTGCTCACCGGCCTGCCGTAGTTCCTGCCAGTTGTCCAATTCGCCCACCACGCGGGCGCGCTTGTTGCGGATCGTGGTGGTAGCATGCCGCAGGTTCGCTCGCTGTTGGGTGTTCGCCAAACCTTGCTTGGCCGCGATCTGGAACCGGGGCGAATTGATGTATTCCCCGGGCGGTGGGGCCGGGGTGAGGCGTTCTAGTTCGGTGGTCATGCCTGTTCTCCCTCGGTTTGGGCGAGAATCTCGACCAGGTGGATTGGTTTCACGGCCGCGTTCGTGCGGCTCAGGACGCCGGAGATGTTCATTAGGCACAGATTGTCGCCGGCCACCAGGTATTCCGCGCCGGTGGAGGCCACATTGCGAGCCTTATCGCCGGCCATGGTGACCGAGACGTCCGGGTTCTTCAGCGAGAAGGTGCCACCGAAACCGCAGCACTGTTCGGCATGGGGCAAGTCGAGCAGATCGAGGCCACGAACCGCCCGGAGCAGCCGGTACGGGCGGTCGCCGACCTTGGCTACCCGGGCCGAGTGGCAGGTTGGGTGGTAGGTGACCTTGTGCGGGAAGTAGGCGCCCACATCGGTCACCTTGAGCACATCGATCAGGAACTCGCTGATGTCCATCGTTCGGGCGGCCACCGCGGCCACCCGGGCGGCCACCCGGTCGCCGGCGGCCCGGCGCGCCAGCATCTCGTGCTGGTGCCGCACGGAGCCGACGCAGGACCCCGATGGGCCGACGATGTAACGGTAGGGTTCGAAGGCCCGCAGGAAAGTCTTCACCGACCCGACCGCCTCATCGTAGTAGCCGGTATTGGTGAAGATCTGCCCACAGCAGGTTTGCTCCTCGGGAAAGACCACCTTGCAACCCAGCCGTTCGAGCAACGTCACGGTTGCGATCGGGGTCTTGGGGAACATCACATCGTTCGCACAGGTGGCGAACAGGGCCACCGTCATGCCGGCCCCGGGCTTCGCCCGGGAGGCGGCAACTGCACTGGTTGTCATCTATCGCTCCTCCAATTTGGATAACTTCTTCGGGTGCGGTGGGCCGGCAAGAGCCTGACACGGCCGGTTGACCGTTCGGGGCTGTTTTGGCCCATCACCGGCCCACCGCTGCTGGTTGCTATTTGGGCAGGATCCAGCCCAGTATGGCCGTCGATTCAAGCCCGACGATCAGACACAACACCACCAGCAGGGCAACACTCCAGGGCATCGCCTTGCGCAGCATGTCGGATTCCTTGCCACCCACCGCACTGGCGGCGATGGCCAGGGTTTGCGGGCTGATCATCTTGCCGACGGCCCCACCAGCCGTGTTCGCGCCGATCAGTAGCCGGGGATCGACGCCCACACCTTGGGCTGCGGTCTGCTGCAGCGAGGAGAACAATGCGGTGGTCGAGGTGCCCGAACCGGTCACCGCCGTGCCGATCCAGCCCAGGATGGGGCAGAAGAAGGCGAACAGCGTGCCGACGCCGGCTATCCATTTCCCGATGGTCAGCGTCTGGCCCGACAGGTTCATCACATAGGCCAGCGCAAGCACCGAACCGACGGTGACGAAGGTCCAACGCAGCTTGTGTACCTGGGTGGTGAAGACCTTGACGATTTGAGCGAACGGCATCCGGTAGACCAATCCGACGGCCACGCCGGTGAGCAGCAGCAGCGTACCGGGCGAACTGAGCCAGCCGAAGGCGTACAGCGCGGAGGCCTGTTCTTTGCCGTCGGCGGTGAGCGCCAGTACCTTGTCGCCATCCCAGAGCCCGGGCCAATGGACCGGCAGATCGGTGGCTTTCAGGGCGGCCTTGACGGGCGCCACCATCTGGGTGACGGCGAATACCGCGATGATCAGCAGGTACGGGAACAGCGCCCAGGCCACCTTGGCGAAACCCAGCGGGGCGCCGGAATCGGAACTGGCTGCCAAGGTGCCACCGGTCAACTCCTCGGCGGCCTCCACGGAGCCCTTGGGCTGCCAGATGCGCAGCATGCCTACGCCTACCGCCAGGCTGACCAGGGCGGCGATCATATTGGTCAGTTCGGTTGAGATGAACTGGGCGCTGAGCCAGGTGGCTGCGGCATAGGTTATCCCAACGACCAGGCCGAATGGCCAGACCTGCTTTAGCCCACGCCGGCCATCCATGATCACCAGCAACAGCAGTGGCACCACCCAGCCCATCACCGCGGTCTGCCGGGTGATGAAGGCGCCCAGCTCGTGGGCTGTGAAGTTGGTCAGTTTAGCACCAGTCAGGATCGGGGTGGCGATCGCTCCGAAGGGCACGGCGAAGGTGTTGCCGACCAGCACGGTCAGCGCGGCCTTCATGGGCTTGAATCCCAGTGCGACCAGCATCACCCCGACGATGGCCACCGGGGCGCCGAATCCGGCCAGCGCCTCGAGTAGTGCGCAGAAGCTGAAGGCGATCAACACCCCGAGCACCCGGGGGTCGGTGGAGATCGCATTGAAGGCCTGCATCAGGTCGTTGTGATGCCCGGAAGCCACGGTCAGCTCGAATAGGAAGATCGCGGTGAGCACGATCCAGGTGATCGGGAACAGCCCGAAGGCCGCGCCCTCGGTGGCTGAGGCGATGGCCATGCCCGCGGGCATCTTGAAGAAGGCCACGGCTACCACCAGGGAAACCCCGACACCGAACAGGCAAGCCCAGTGGGCTTTCCAGTTCAGCGCTCCCAGGGTGATGAAGACGGCGATCAGGGGAAGCATGGCAAGGAGGGCGGACCACAGTAGGCTTCCGCCCACCGGTGCGATGTCGGGCTGAAAGAGCATCGGCGGAACTCCATTGTCGCTGGATGACTGACAAGTTCAATCGTCACCCTTTGGTCCAACCATTGTCAAGCCGGTGTACGACAATAGCGAGTCGGTGATTGAATGCAGACGGAAGGATGACAGGAGGCGGAAGCAGATGCAGGCCTACGAGATCGTCCGGCGCCATATCGAGCAGCAGATCATCGCCGGAGAGCTCACCGTGGGGCAGGCACTCGCATCCGAGCGCGAATTGGCGAGCCAACTCGAAGTCAGCCGGACGGCGGTGCGGGAAGCCTTGCGAACCCTGCAAGCCCAGGGGTTGATCACCTCTCGGGTGGGGGCCGGGCCGGAATCGGGAACCCGGATCGCCGGCCGGCATGGGCCGGCACTGGCCAAACTGCTGCAGATGCACGTCGCGCTGGCACAATTCCCCTTCGACGATGTGGTCGAGGCCCGGGTCATGCTGGAACGGCACAGCGCCCAACTGGCCGCGCGCAATGCCACACCGGATGATCTGGCCCGCATAGGCGATCTGCTGGCCGAGATGGAAGACCCTGGGTTGGCATTGGACGATTTCAACCGGTTGGATACCGCCTATCATGTGGCCATCGCCGAGTTGGCGCGCAATCAGCTCGTGCTGGTGCTCACCAGCGCGGTACGACAGGCACTGGCCCGGCCAATTCGGCGGGCCAGCCAGCAGATGGCCGACTGGCCGGGGTTCCGGCGGGACCTGATCAGACAGCACCGCCGGGTATTCGAGGCCATCGCAAGCCGGGACGGCAGCCGGGCTGCCGGCCTGATCGAGGAACACATCCGCACCGCCTACCAGATTCTGCCGATGGGAGACGATGCGGCCTGATTTCGGATCTCTTGGTCCGACCATACTCGTATTCCAGGTGCTCAACGCCGGAACCGCCGGTGGGCTGCGCCAGATCGCCGGGGTAACCGGATTCGGCGGCGGTCAGCCTCGCAGGGTCAAGATGGTACCGCCGATGGCCGGATCGGCGGCCTGCCAGACGGCATATTGATCATTCGAGTGGAGCCATTGCAGAGCGCCGCATTGGGCTGCGACCAGGCCGGCCGGTTGCCCCCGCAGCAGTCCCAACTGGGCCACTGCCCAGTTGGTCGGGCCGTCGGCGCCCTGCATGGTGAGCACCGTACCCGAGGTATCGACCGACACCCCGCCGGACCACACCCGCTGGATGAATTCGGTCAGATAGCCGGGATTGGCGGGTTTCCCGGCGCGGTCCACACAGGTTACGGCCGCCGGGGAGTGCCCGGTCAACGCGGACGCCCAGGCTCGTCCCTTGGGCTCGTGCTGGGCATAGGCCTGGGGGTAACCGGAACGCTGCACCGCCTGCGCAACGTCGTTTATGATGCCGTTCTGCCAGTCGGGGATGGTGACCAGTGCCTCGTAGAACTTGCCCGCCGAATACCACGGGTCCATGATCTCCTCCACCGTTCCCCAGCCTTGGGACGGTCGCTGCTGGAAGAGCCCGACCGAATCCCGATCGCCATGGTCCAGGTTGCGCAGATCCGATTCCTGGTACGCGGTGACCAGCGCAATCGTCGCCGCTCGTGGCGGCAACTCGCGGCGGATGGACTCGCCGACGATGATCGAGACGTTTTCGGCCTGTTCCCAGGTCAGGGCGGTGGTGAAGTCGTCCACGGTGACGGTGCAGCCCTGCGCGGGCAATATCGGCTCGGTGTACCGCGGCTGGGTGCCGCAGCCACCCAACACCGTGGTCAGGGCCGCGATACCGATCCCGAGCACGGTGCGCCTTCTCGGGCGGGGCTGGTGCGGATGATTCGATGGCCGGCTCAATTTACGTGCAGCGCCTGGTTGAGTTCCACCTGCCTGCCGGCG
The DNA here is from genome assembly GCA_938036835.1 of uncultured Propionibacterium sp. Lineage (GTDB taxonomy): Bacteria > Actinomycetota > Actinomycetes > Propionibacteriales > Propionibacteriaceae > Brooklawnia. Next base: position 71,823 of record CALHWB010000053.1, on the reverse strand, counting down.
CGCGGGCGCACCACGATCGCGCCGGACCGGGAATCGCGTAGGAAGAGCAGATCGGATTGCCCGCTCAGTTCGCGGGCCTTGACCACTCGGCCATCGGGTAGCCCGATCCTGCTGCCGGCGGTCACATAGAGTCCGGCCTCGACGACGCAGTTGTCCCCCAGCGAGATGCCCAGCCCCGATTCCGCGCCCAGTAGACAGCCCCGGCCAATGCTGATCTGCTCGGTGCCGCCTCCGGAAAGTGTTCCCATGATCGAGGCCCCACCGCCGATATCGCTGCCATCGCCGACGATCACGCCCTGGCTGATGCGTCCCTCGACCATCGAGCGGCCCAGGGTGCCGGCATTGTAGTTGCAGAATCCCTCATGCATGACGGTGGTGCCCTCGGCCAGGTGGGCCCCCAACCGGACGCGGGCGCCATCGGCGATGCGGACCCCGGAGGGCACCACGTAATCCAGCATGCGGGGGAACCGGTCGACACCCAGTACGGTCAGGCCGCCTCGCTGACCGCGCAGGATCGCCCGAACCGACTCGAAGGTCTCGGGCAGGCAGGGGCCGGCCGTGGTCCAGACCACATTGGGCAGGACGGCGAAGATACCGTCCAGGTTGATCGTGCGAGGTGCCCGCAACCGGTGACTGAGCAGGTGCAGGCGCAGGTAGGCGTCGGCCGTGCCAGCCGGTGGCAGGGTCAGGTCGATGACCGTTTGCGCGATCTCGGTGGTGATGCCGCGCGCGGCATCGTGGGTACGGTGGGCACGCAGCATCGCCTGCGGTGCCGATCCAGCCGGTGGGGTGCCCAGTTGTGGTTCGGGGAACCAGGCGTCCAGTACCTGACCGGACTCATGCATGCTGACCAGACCCCAACCCCAGGCCGTGGTGGATTGATCGGCGGCGGTGGTGGTTTCGCGGTCGTCCATGGCCTCCACTCTAGTTGGCCGCCCCGCACGGGTGAGCAGGGCGATCCGGGCGCGTGGACGCGGGCACGACACTGGACACTATTATCGTTTCTCGATAATATCGAAAAACGATAATAGTGTCGATGAGGAGGAAACATGACACATCGTGTGGTGACCGAACACGACTGGCGATTGCTGGACATCGTGCTGGCCGTGGTGGCCCTGCTCGGCGCCTGGCCGGTAGCCGGTCTGTTCGCAGGACTGCTGCGGGGCAGAGCGCTGAGTTTCGAGGGCTATGCGGTGGTCGATCCGCCACCGGTAGATGACCCGCAACTGGATGCCGGTGTCCATGCGGTGTACACCGGCGCGGCCCGGTTCACGGTGCCCGACCCAAGCCCGGTGGAATGGCTGTGTGCTCTGGCCATTCCGCTGGCCACAATGGTGGTGGTCATTGTCGCGCTGCTATCGGTCCGCCGGTTGATGCGCAATGTCCGGGCCGGGCGATCCTTCCACGCCAGTTCCCTGCGGGCGGTCCGGGTGCTTGGCATGGTGCTGTTCTGCTATGGCCTGCTCCGGCCCCTGGCCCACCTGCTGACGATGGTCTGCCTGACCACCCCGATGCGCAATGGTGACCTGCAGGTGGTGTTTCGGATCGATCCGGGCTCGGCCTGGCCGGTGGCCATCGGCCTGATCGTGGGTGTCGTCGGGGAGGGCGTATTCGGGCACGGCCGCGACCTGGCCCGGGATACCGAAGGCCTGGTGTGAGGATGCCCACCGAAACCGATGGACGTATCGTCTGCCGGCTGGACGAGTTGCTGGCCGATCGTGGGATGACCCTCACCGCGCTGTCCGAGCGGGTCGGCATCACGATAGTCAACCTGTCGATACTGAAGAACAACCGCGCCCGGGCGATCAAGTTCAGCACGCTCACGGCCATCTGCGATGTGCTGGAGTGTGGTGTCGGGGAACTGCTGGTGCTGCGTCCCGCGGACCAGCGCGGCTGAGGTCACACCGTGTTGCGGTGTGGCGCAGCCGGCCGGCTCCGACGCTACCCGACCCGGGCAGTAGACCCGGGTATTACGCTGACGGCCATGGCGCTGCCCACCGATAACCTGCTGGAACTGTTCCGAGCCATAATCGACATTGAATCGGTCAGTCGCAACGAGCGTGCCCTGGCCGACGCCATCGCGCAGACCCTGGAAGGGCTGGCGCATCTGGAGGTCATCCGTGATGGGGATGCGCTGCTGGCGCGCACCAGACTGGGGCGCCCGGAGCGGGTGATCATCGCCGGTCACCTGGACACCGTTCCGGTCGCCGGCAACCTGCCCAGTAGCCTGGGCGAGGGCCCCCAGGGGATCATCGTGTCGGGGCGGGGCAGTTGCGATATGAAGGGCGGGATAGCCGTCATGGTCTGGCTTGCCCGCAGCCTGGCCACTCCCAACCGGGATATCGTCTGGGTCTTCTATGACTGCGAGGAGATCGAGGCGAACGCCAATGGACTTGGTCGGCTGCTGATCAACCAGCCGGACTGGTTCTCCGGGGCCGACCTGGCGGTAGTCTGCGAACCGACGTCGGCGGCCATCGAGGGCGGCTGTCAGGGCACCATCCGGGTGAATATCCGTTGTCGTGGGGTGGCTGCCCACAGTGCCCGGAGCTGGCTGGGCCACAATGCCATCCATGACATGGCGGAGGTCATCGAACGAGCGCGGCAGTTCGCGGCTGGACCGGTCGTGGTGGATGGCCTCGAATACCGGGAAGGGCTCAACGTCACCATGATCTCCGGTGGCCTGGCGGCCAATGTCATACCCGACGACTGCGTGGCCCAGATCAACTATCGATTCGCCCCCGACAAGTCGGGGGAGCAGGCCCTGCAGATCCTGCGGGACTGGTTCGGCAAGTGGGAACTGACCGTGCTGGATCTGTCACCCGGGGCACGTCCCGGGTTGCAGTTGCCGACGGCCGAACAGTTCGTGACGGCCGTGGGGCGGGTGCCCCGTCCCAAATACGGGTGGACCGATGTGGCCAGGTTCTCCGCACTGGGTGTCCCGGCGGTCAACTTCGGCCCGGGCGATCCGGGAATGGCCCACAAGGTGGACGAATGCTGCCCACTGGCCGACCTGGAGTTCTGCGCGGCGGCCCTGAGGCGCTGGCTGTCCGCCTGAGTGTGCCACAATGCCTGCCATGGGCTGGGTCTTTGCGCTACTGATGGTGATAGTGGTGGGTTTCGTGGTGCTCGCCGCTGCTGGTCGGCTCGGGGGAATGGGGCCCTATCTCGACGACCGTCCGGTGCCCGGGCTGCCCACGGACCGACCGCTTACCGGCAGCGATCTGCGGGATATCCGGTTCCCGCTGGTCGCCCGCGGGTATCCCCCAGCGCAAGTGGACGCAGCCCTGGACCGGCTGGCCACTCAATTGGAGCAGCCAGCCGGTAGATTCCATGCCGATCGGTCATCCGGTGCTGCGGCCCCGGGAGCGCTTGGTTGGCCACGGCAGGCCTGATTTGCACCGCCTTTGCCGATGCCTCTTGCCGGGCCCTCGGCCTGCGGCCCCGGTAGCCGGCCGCGGCCGGCTCTGCCTTGCTACGCCCTGCGGCGGTGTTGGGAACGATGCGGAATAATGGTGGGGGAACGATCGGCCAGCGAGCAGAGTGAGGATCCAATGGCAGCGATGAAACCGCGCACGGGCGATGGACCTATGGAGGTCACCAGGGAAGGTCGCGGAATCGTCATGAGGGTACCTGTTGACGGCGGCGGCCGGCTCGTGGTGGAACTGAACGCGGCCGAAGCAGCCTCACTGCTGGAATGCCTTAAGGGGATCGTGGACTGACCCGATTGCGCTGCCGCCAAAGCCGGGGCAGAGGTCTTCGACCGGCGGGCGGCTCCTAGTCAATTCCCTGATCGATATGCGATGCCCGGGCCGGCCGGTGACCGGCCCGGGCATCGATCTTGTCGGCGGTGCCGGGCTCGGTCAGCCGATCACCGGCGACCGGTCGCATGATGCGCGATGGCCGCTTCATAGACCGCTACGGTTTCCCGGGCGATCTTCTCCCAACTGAATTCGGCGATGCAGCGTTCGCGGCCAGCCAGGCCCATGCGCCGGGCCGATTCCCGATCGCGGGTGAGCTGGTTCACCCGGTTGGCGAACTCCGTCTCGAAACCGGCGATGAACTGGGGATCACCGGCTTGCTTCGGGTCGTAGGGCACCAGCAGGCCCGTCTCGCCATCCACCACGACCTCGGGAATGCCACCCACCGCGGAGGCCACGACGGGAATCTCACAGGCCATCGCCTCCAAGTTCACGATGCCCAGGGGCTCATAGATCGATGGACAGGCGAACAGGGTCGAATGGGTCAGCACTTGGCGTACCGCAGCCCGGGGCAGCATTTCCTGGACCCAGGTGACACCCGACCCACGTACCTGGTTGAGTTCGGCGAAGGCGGCGTCGAACTCGGCGGCTATCTCGGGGGTGTCCGGTGCCCCGGCCAGGAGAAGCACCTGGGTATCGGCGTCGAACTGTTTAGCGGCTCGAACCAGGTGGATCAGGCCCTTCTGCCGGGTGATGCGGCCCACGAAGGTGACTATCGGCCGGTCGAGATCGACCCCCAGACCCGTGATCACGTCGGTGGCCCGATCGGGTTTGAACTCTTCCGGGTCGATGCCGTTCTTCACCACATGGATTCGGTCACGCTCCACGAAGGGATAGGCCTGCTGGATATTGGCGATCATGGCAGCCGACACCGCGATCACCGCATCGGCGTTCTGATAGGCGGTTTTCTCGATCCAGCTGGAGACCCGGTAGCCGCCGCCCAGCTGCTCGACCTTCCAGGGTCGATCGGGTTCCAGGGAATGTGCGGTCACTACGGTGGGAATGTCCTGGAAGCGACCGGCGATCAGGCCGGCGAACTGGGCATACCAGGTATGTGCGTGGACCACGTCGACCTCGGGAATGGCGGCTGCCATGGCCACGTCGGCGCCGAGGGTACGGATGGCGGCATTGGCTCCGGCCGGGTAATCCTCAGAATGGGCCGTGGCGCCCTCGCGGGGTTCACCCATGCACTGCACATCGACCAGATCGCAGAACTTACGAAGTTGGGGGACGAGCTGGCCGACATGGACGCCAGCACCGCCATAGATATGGGGTGGATATTCGCGGGTCAGGATGGATACGCGCATGCGGGCAGCCTTGCACACTTGTTCCCGGCGCGGGTCCGGCACCGGCAATTTCGTGGCCAATCCGGCACCGGGCAGTCGCTGGCCGGGATAGATTTTGCGGTTTAGACCCGCTGGCCAGCGCCAGGCCATAGGTTCGTCTTATGGCCCAACCCAAGATCCTGTCCGTCATACTGGCCGGGGGCGAAGGCAAACGCCTGATGCCGCTCACCGCCGACCGTGCCAAGCCGGCTGTCCCGTTCGGTGGCACCTACCGGCTAATCGATTTCGCCCTGTCCAACATGGTCAACTCGAACCTGACCAAGGTGGCCGTGTTGACCCAGTACAAATCTCATTCACTCGACCGGCATATCTCGCTCACCTGGCGGATGTCGACCATGCTCGGCAACTACGTGACCCCGGTGCCCGCCCAACAGCGCCGCGGCCCACACTGGTACCAGGGCAGCGCCGATGCTATCTACCAATCGATGAACCTGATCAATGACGAGGATCCCGACTACATCGTGGTTTTCGGGGCAGACAACATCTACCGGATGGATGTCATGCAGATGGTCAGCGCGCACATCGACTCGGGATTGGCGGCCACGGTGGCCGCTATCCGGGTACCGCGCTCGGAGGCGTCCGCCTTCGGCATCATCGATGCCGGCACCGATCGGGTCATCGAGCGCTTCCTGGAAAAGCCGTCGGACCCTCCCGGGTTGCCCGACGCGCCGGAGACGTCCTATGCCTCAATGGGCAACTACGTCTTCAGCCGCCGGGAATTTGTCGAAATGCTCGAAGTCGATGGCCGCGACGAGGATTCGAAGCACGATATGGGCGGCAATATCATTCCGGCCTTCGTCGCCCAACGCCGATGCGGCGTCTACGACTTTACCGACAATGTCGTACCGGGCTGCACCGAGAAGGACCGCGATTACTGGCGGGATGTGGGCACGATCGACGCCTACTTCGATGCTCACATGGACCTGATTTCGGTGGTGCCGGAGTTCAGCCTCTACAACAGCCTATGGCCCATCTGGACTTCACAAGCCCAGTTGCCCGGTGCCAAGTTCACCTTGCATGGCACCGCGGAGTCCTCGATCGTCACCAGCGGTTGCATCATCTCCGGCGGGGATGTCGATCACTCGGTGCTCAGTCCCGGCGTCCGGGTCGATGATCACGCCTCGATCGATCGTTGTGTGCTGATGCACGGCGCCCGTATCGGACGCAATTGTGTGCTGCGCAATGTGATCCTGGATAAGAACGTCGTGGTGCCCGACAACGTGCACATCGGGCTTGACCGGGAGGCCGACGAGGCGCGCGGCTTCAGCGTCTCCCCGCACGGCATCACCGTGGTGCCCAAGGGAGTCGTGGTAAAGCCGGCTTAACGGGTTCGGATGGCGCGGCCGGTGGGTGGTACCGCAAGGCGCTACCCACCGTTGGGCCTTACCGGCCAACCGTGGCAGGCAGGCGATGGCTCTGGGGCCGGGTGCTGGGTGGCGGCCGGTTCTCAGTGTTTGATGGCGGCCAGCAGGCCCTCGCCGAGCGGCAGCAGCAGGGCGGTGAAATCCTCGGCGCCCGCCACCGATTCCAGGGCTTCGCGGATGATCATCGGCTCATCGGAATCGTCGGTGGTATCGGCGACCAGATTGCCCAGTAGGGCATCGTTGACCAGCAGCAGCCCGCCGCTGCGCAGCAGACGCTGGGCCTGGTCGATGTATTCCACATAGGACAGCTTGTCGACGTTGACCAACACGATGTCGTAGGCGCCGTCACGCAGGTTATTCAGCACATCTATGGGGTTTCCGGTGATCAACCGGTAGTGCTGGGTGGGGATGCCATGCTCGCGGAATGCCTGCCTGGCCATGAGTTGCCAATCGGCCGCCGAATCGATGCTGGTCAGGACACCCTGGCCGATCATGCCTTCGAACAGGGCCAGCCCGGTTGCTCCGGTGCCGGTACCCACTTCGACCACATTACGGGCCGCCATCAGCCGGGCCAGGAAGGTGAGTGCCGTGGTTAAACCGTTGGAGGGCGCCGGGGCACCCGAGGAGACGGCGGTGTCACGTGCATTCCGGACGTGATCCGGTGCCGGGATGTAATCCTCGGCGAAGGCCACGGAACGCTGATCCAACAGGAAATTCGCACTCACCCCGCCAGCCTAGTGGGCAATCGCGAATCGCGCGGAATCGGTGCGTCCGAACGCCCCGGCCCCCGATGAAACGGTGATCGGCCGCCGGGATGGGCAACCGGAGCGGTCCGACGACCAATCCGGTGGGCTCGCAGCAGGCCTGCCCGCGACGCCGGATACGCGGCAGCATCGGTAGCATGTAGGCATGACTGAACCCATTCTTGGCCGGTTGATCACCGCCATGGTGACTCCCTTCGACGCCGAGGGGACCGTCGATCTGGTACGTGCGCAGCAGTTGGCGGCCCGGCTGGTCGACGAGCAGCGCAATGATGCCGTTCTGGTGAACGGCACCACCGGGGAGGCACCCACCACCAGCGATGCCGAGAAGGCGGACCTGGTACGTTCGGTCAAGCAGGCGGTCGGAGACCGGGCGAAGGTGGTGGCCGGGGTCGGCACATTCGATACCGAACACAGCATCGAGCTGTGCCGGCAGGCGGCCGCGGCGGGGGCCGATGGACTGCTGGCCGTCACTCCCTACTATCTGCTGCCGCCGCAGGACGCATTGGTCGCCCACTTCCAGACGCTGGCCTCGGCCACCGATCTGCCGATGCTGCTGTATGACATTCCGCACCGGACCGGCCGCCCAATCGAGACCGCCTCACTGTTGACCTTGGCCGGTCATCCGAACATCGTCGGGGTCAAGGACGCCAAGAACGACATTGTGGGTTCGGCGCAGGTGCTGGCCGCCACCGGTCTGGACTATTACGCCGGCGACGATGCCAAACTGCTGCCGCTGCTGGCCATCGGCGCCGTCGGGGTGGTCGGCACCTCCACCCATTTCAGTGGCCGCCGGACCGCCGAACTGATCGAAGCCTGGCTGCGTGGCGATCCGGCTGAGGCGTTGCGCATCTACCGGACCCTGCTGCCCGTCTATACCGGGGTGTTTGCCACCCAGGGTGTGATGATGGTGAAGGCGGGGCTCGCCCATCAGGGTTTCTCGGTGGGCGGCCTACGGCGGCCACTGATGGCCGCCCCGGCGGAACTGGCGAGTGGGTTCGCGGCGATCCTGGACGCCACCGAGTTGTGAGGTACCGGTCTTGATCCCGATGGAGTTCCTGGGGATCGGTGGTGGGGAATTCCTGCTACTGGTGGTGCTGGCGGTGATCCTGGTCGGGCCCGAGAAACTGCCCGAGTTGAGCCGTCGGGCCGCCCGGGTGGTCCACTTCGTCCGGGCCTTCGCCAATCAGGCGACCGAACAGTTGAAGTCCGAGTTGGGGCCGGAATACCAGGATCTGACTCTGGCCGACCTGAACCCCAAGGCCTTTGTCCGTAAAACGCTGCTGGCCGATATCGAGGGCGACCTGGACGATGTCAAGAAGGAACTCGATGGGGTGAAGACCGATCTGGCCGGATCGGCGGCCGACGTGAACCGGGCTGCCGGCGAGGCGAAGCGACTGGCCGGGATCTCTTCGGGCAAGGCCGCTGTGGGTGCCAACTCGGTGGCCGGGGCCAACGCCGCTGCGAAGACCACCGGCGACCCAGGATCTACCGATGACACCGAAATGGTCCCGGCAACCGGGCGGCAGGTGGTCTGGGATTGCGAGGCCACCTGAGTTCTGCTCGCCGGCACAGCGGCCGGAGGGCTGATCCCGCCACAGCCAGATCTAGGGCAGCGGCAGGCGACTGGATCCGATCGTGCCCGGCCGTCCGGACGATACGGTTCGATCCCTCGTCGAGCCGGAGACGGCGATCCGGCACCGGCCGATCGACCCCGTCGTGCCATTGAGGATCCGTATGGCTATAGTCGGTGTTGAGCTGGGGTCGGAGAAGCCAGTGCGAATCTGGCGCTGTCCCGCAACCGTGAAGCCAATCTGGTCAAGCCGGATCGCCGATCTCAGTTCGGCTTTTTCATCCCGTCGTGGACTGCGGGTGGCCGGCATCGGTTGTTCCGTGGTCCAGGAAGGACCTGCGATGGACCGGTCCCCCCATCAAAGCTGTATCCATATCGCATGGCCGAGTGCCGGGCAAAGAGGCACGCCATTCCGCTGAGTAGCGCCGATCAGGGCCGACCCAGTCGGCTGCTGACGGACATCGGCGACTGTATTCGCCAAATCCCCGCAGACGCGTGGCCGCCGATGTGCTGCCTCGGCAATCGGGCGTAGGCGCAGGCCGCCCAAAACCGTTGCAATCCCCTACGAGGCCATCGCCGCAGTTCGCACGTAGGCAAGAAAGGAATCCCATGTCCCATCCAGCGCACCGATTCTGCCTCACCAGGCGCGGCCTCCTCCGGGGGACTGCGGGGGCGGCCGCCCTGTCCTCGCTTGGCTTCCTGTCGGGCTGCTCGTCAGACCAACCTGCACCGGCCGGTTCGGCCGGTGCGTCCATGGCCCTGCCCGAGCGGTTGGCCAGCCGGGACGAGGTCGTCATTGCGATGGACCCATCCACGGTCCGGGCCCCCTTCGACCCGGTGCTGGGATTCGGCGAGACCGGGGTGTTGCTATTCAACTCGGCCCTGATGGCGGCCAACGACCAGAACGAGATCGTCAACGATCTGGCCGTCGACCATTCGATCAGCCCGGACGCGCTGACCTGGAGCTTCACCATTCGCGAGGATGCGGTGTTCTCCGATGGATCCAGGCTGACCGCCGAAGACGTGGCATTCACCTACAACAAGGCGAAGGAAGCCGCCAAGGTGTCCCTGCCGGGTTTCAAGGAGGCCGTGGCCACCGGCGCGGCCAGCGTCGAGTTGCGACTCGAGAGGCCGTCGTCCACCTTGCCATACACCGCTGCGGTGCTCGGCATCGTGCCACAGGCCGGCTACTCGGACTCCTATGGCGACCGGCCCATCGGTTCGGGGCCGTGGAAACTGGCCGACTACATCCAAGGCCAGCAAATGATACTGGAACGTAACGACTCCTACCACGGCGAGAAGGCCAGGTTCGCCAAGGCGACCCTACTGCTGATGGAATCGGATGCGGCATTGGCGGCTGCGCAGGCCGGCCAGGTCGATCTGGCCTGCGTGTACCCGGCATTGTCCGGTCAACAGGTCACCGGCTTCACCCTGACCAGCCTGCCCACCTTCGGCTACCGGGTGATCTCGTTGCCCTGCCAGGCTCCTGGCGCCTATGAGGTACAGGGCCAGGCGGTGGGCAATGCGGTCACCTGCGATCCGGTGGTGCGCCGGGCGATGGCTACGGCGGTAAACCGGCAACAGATCATCGACGACTGCCTGCTGGGCTACGGGGAGGTGGCCTTCGACATGTTCGATGCCTTCCCCTGGGGCATCAAGCAGGATACGTCGGGGCTATCGGATGGTGATGTGGCCGGTGCCAAGAAGATGCTGGATGCGGCCGGCTGGCGTCCCGGCACCGACCAGATCCTGATGAAGGACGGGCTGCGGGCCAGCTTCACCGTCTTCTACCCGCCAAACGATTCGGGGCGGCAGGCGATTGCCGAAGCCTTCCGAACCCAGATGTCCGCGATCGGTATCGAGATCAAGCTCGAAGCTACGGATTTCAATGCCATGCTGAATCGCAACCGCCAGGAGGCCGTGGTGCTGGGTGGCGGCCGGCTGACGCCCTATCACGAGTACACCTGCCTTTCGGCCACCAAGGCGAAAGCCAAGGGCTGGCTGAACATCGCCTGCTACGCCAACCCAACGGTCGAGGCCAACCTGGACGAGGCGCTGGCCGCAACCGATCAGCAGAGCGCTCATCAGGCCTGGCACAAGGCGCTGTGGGACGGCCAGACCGGCGGATCGATCCTGGGCGACGCTCCGTACCTGACCATCGGCTATATCCGGCATAACTACTTCGTCCGGGACGGTCTTGACATCGGCACGCAGCGGGTCCACCCGCACGACCACTTCCTGCAGGTTATCTACAACCTCAACAAGTGGGACGTGCGGGACTGAACCACGACCCGCCGGCGCGGCGGCCCTGCGGTATCGACCGAGCCCACCATTAATCCCGTACTTTCGCCGACTCGGAGATCCCAAATCGTCTCCAACGCTGTCGGCCGGCCACCAGGCCATCTTCAACTCCAAGGGAGGATCGCATCAGTGAACGATATGTCTCGGCAAACCGCGATCAGCAGGCGCAATCTCATCAAGGGCACAGCCGGAGTGGCCGTAATGTCTGCCCTTGGCCTGGCGCCGGGCTGCTCACCCAGCGGGCCGGCCACCACGACGCCCAATGAACCCCGGACCTTACCGGAAAGGCTGAGCCAGCATCGAGAGATCATCATCGCTCTCGATGCGTCCACGGTGAGCGCACCCTTCGATCCGATCCAGGGCTGGGGCGGCACGGGAGTGAACCTGTTCAATTCGGCTCTGCTGGCCACCGACGAGAACAACGAGATCGTCCCGGATCTGGCCACCGGCTACACCATCGGCGAAGACAAGCTGACCTGGGTGTTCACCATGCGTGACGATGCCAGGTTCACCAGCGGTGCGCAGGTGACGGCTGCCGACGTGGCGTTCACCTATAACCAGGCGAAGAAGACTGGCAAGGTATCCATGCCGAACTTCAACGAGGCGGTGGCCACCGGCGAGCGCACCGTGGAATTGCGGTTGAGCGCGCCCTCCTCGGTCCTGCTGTACACCACGGCGGTGCTCGGCATCGTGCCACAGGCCGGCTACTCGGACTCCTATGGCGACCGGCCCATCGGTTCGGGGCCGTGGAAGCTGGTCGACTATATCCAGGGGCAGCAACTGATCATCGAACGCAACGACGACTACCACGGCGAGAAGGCCAGATTCGCCAGGGCAACCATCTTGATGATGGACACCGATGCGTGTTTGGCGGCGGCCAAAGCCGGCAATGTGGATGTGGCCTGCACCTATCCGAACATGTCGAGACAACAGGTGGACGGCTTCACCCTCACCTCGCTGCCCACCTTCGACTACCGGGTCATCTCGCTGCCCTGCCAGCGTCCGGGAGCCTGGGAGGTCGAAGGAAAACCCGTTGGCAATGCGGTGACCAGCGATCGCGAACTGCGCAGGGCCATGGCTCTGGGGCTTAACCGCAAGCAACTCGTCGACGACTGCCTGCTGGGCTACGGGGAGGTGGCCTTCGACATGTTCGATGCCTTCCCCTGGGGCATCAAGCAAGACACCGCCGATCTCAAGGATGGGGATGTGGACTCGGCTACCAGGATCCTGGACCAGGCCGGCTGGCGGCCCGGTGCCGGTGGGATACGCGCGAAAGGCGACCTACGGGCTAGTTTCGTCCTGTACTACCCACCCAGCGACTCGGCCCGACAGGCGATCGCCGAGGGCTTCAAGGCCCAGATGCAGCCGCTTGGCATCGACGTCCAGTTGGAAGGCCTGGATTTCACCGGGATCCAGGAGAATAACCGGGTCAATGCCGTCGTGCTGGGCGGGGGCAACCTCACCCCGTACAACGTCTACCGGCAACTCGCCAGCGCGGGCACCAGAGAGAAGAACTGGATCAATATCGCCTGTTACACCAATCAGGCGGTGGACGAGAACCTGGCCCTGGCGTTGGCGGCCACAGATACCGAAACCGCCCACAAACACTGGCATGACGCCCTGTGGGATGGGCGGACTGGGGGCAGCATCCTGGGAGATAGCCCCTATCTGATGTGCTGCTATATCAAGAACAACTATTTTGTCCGCGATGGGGTGGATATTGGGGCCCAACAGGTGCACCCGCACAATCACTTCCTGCACATCATCCAGAATCTGCACACGTGGGATGTGCGGTTGTGATGGGCCGGATCGGCTCTCCGGTGGCCGCGAACAGCCAGATCGCCGCCAGGCGGGGCTGGGCCTGCTGGCATTCGTCCGGGCAGGCCCTGGTCGTCGTCAGATATGCCCTGGGGCAGATCCTGAAATGCCTGTCCCTGATCGTCGCGGTCAGCGCGTTGACCTTCTTCCTGGCGAAGATCTCCCCGATCGATCCGGTGGACGCCTACTTCGGCAGTGAATCCCAGGCGTCTCCGGAGCAGGAGGCTGCACTGGCGGCCAAGTGGGGCCTGGACCAGCCGCCGCTGGTCCAGTTCGGATTGTGGTGGAAGAACCTGCTGCATGGCGATCTTGGTACCTCCTTGATGCTGGAAAGACCGGTGCTGGCCGTGATCGGGGATGGCCTGGCGAACTCGGCGTTGCTGATGTTCTCGGCCTGGCTGATCTCTGGTGCGCTTGGTGCCGTACTGGGCATCGTGGCAGGCAAGAACGAAGACCGCTGGATCGATCGGGTGATCTCCGGAATCTGCTATGTGTTCGCCGCGATCCCGACCTTCTGGTTCGGCATGGTCATGCTGCTCGTCTTCGCGGTCTGGTTAGGCTGGTTCCCGGTCGGGCTTTCGGTGCCGATCGGCACCACCCTTGCCGACGCCACGCTGGGGGAGCGTATCTACCACGCCGCGCTGCCGGCGCTCACCCTTAGCCTGCTGGGCATCTCGACGATCACCATGCAGACGCGCGTTCGGCTGATCAATGAGCGGCACAGCGACTATGCGCTGTTCGCCACCTCACGTGGCGAAACCGCCTGGCAGTTTGTATGGCGGCATGGCCTGCGCAATGCGCTGATGCCCTTCGTGACGCTCCAGTTCGGTTCTATCAGCGAGATCATCGGCGGTTCCGTGCTGGCCGAATCGGTTTTCAGCTACGCGGGCATGGGCGGTATCACCGCGATGGCCGGGATCAAGGGGGATCTGCCGCTGCTGATCGGGATCACCCTGATCAGTTCGACCATCGTCTTCCTGGGCAATCTGATCGCCAACCTGCTCTATCCCGTAATCGATCCCCGCATCAAGGAGAAGTGGTCGTGAGCGCGCTACTGCTGGCCTCCGAACCGGTCGTCGAACGATGGAATGGCCGCAAGACCGCTACCGTGGTCTTCGCGACTGCCCTGGTATTGCTGTTGGCAGCCGGCATCGGGGGTGCATTGATCCCGGAAAGTGCCTATTCGGTGCACTTCGATCAGACGAACCTGATGCCCGGTCCGTCCCATCCATTCGGGACCGACTGGATGGGACGCGACATGCTGTTTCGCACCCTGAAAGGACTGTCGATCAGCATTCGGATCGGCTTGTTCGCCTCCGTCGTCAGTTCGCTGATCGCCTTGATCATGGGAATCGGTGCCGCGGTATTGGGCGGCTGGTTCGACCGGCTCGTGCTCTGGCTGGTCGACCTGATGCAGGGCATGCCGCACCTGATCTTCATGATCTTCATCGCCTTCCTGGTCGGCCGGGGCATACCCGGGGTGATGATCGGGGTGGCCGCCACCCACTGGGTGGGGCTGTGCCGCATAGTGCGCGCCGAGACGATCCACCTGCGTACCAGCCCATATGTCATCGCTTCCCGGCAGATGGGCCGCTCGCGTTGGTTTATCGCCCGGCGGCACTACATGCCCTATATCGTGCCGCAGACGCTGGTGGCCACCGTGTTGATGTTCCCGCATGCGATCCTGCACGAGTCGGGGCTGACCTTCCTGGGCTTCGGTATCCCGATGCAGTTGCCGGCGGTGGGCGTGATCTTGTCGGAATCGATGCGCTACCTGACCACCGGCTACTGGTGGCTGGCGGTCTTCCCCGGAGCGATGCTGCTGCTGCTCGTCCTCACCATCGACCGCTGCGGGAATTCCCTATCCGCCCTGATTAGCCCGTCCACGGCACAAAGGTAGGTATCAGATGGCCCTGCTCGAAGTGCATAACCTATCTGTCGGATTCAAGATGTACCGCACCTTCTACCGACGTGCCCTGGGCTTTGCGGTGGACGACCTGACCTTGTCGGCCGAACCCGGCCAGATTCTGGGCATAGTCGGCGCCTCGGGATCGGGCAAGAGCCTGCTGGCCCATGCGATCATGGGACTGCTGCCCTACAACGCGGTACAACGCGGCGAGATCGACTATGCCGGTGAACCGGTCACCAGGCAGCGGGTAAGGCAGTTGCAGAAACGCGAGTTTGCGCTGATTCCCCAATCGATCGGTTATCTTGACCCGTTGAAGCGGGTGCGAGGGCAACTGGTAGAGCACGGTACCCCGGTCGCGGCGGAACTGAATGAGATCGCCGGGCGTTTCGGCCTGGTGCGCCATGACCTGGATAAATTCCCCTTCCAACTGTCTGGCGGCATGGCCAGGCGGATCCTGCTGGCCACCGCGATGCTCAGCCCGGCACGCCTGATCATCGCCGACGAGCCCACCCCGGGGCTCTCGGTAGATCTGGCCCGGCAGATGCTCGCCGATTTCCGGGCGCTCGCCGATGAAGGCCGCTGCGTCCTGATCATCTCCCATGACGTCGATCTGATCAGCGCGGTTGCCGACCGGGTGGCGATATTGAATCGGGGCAGGCTGGTTGCGGAGCTGACCGCATATGAGTTCACTCATCCGGATGAATGCGATACCGACCCCTACGCGAAGGCGCTGTGGCGGGCGCTACCGCAGAATGGGTTCGGCACCCAGATCCCTGGTGCCGCCGGGGAGGAGCAGGAGACCGCATGCTGACCGCTGAACACATCAGTTTCGGCTATCGGGGTAACCTGCCGATCCTGGACGATGTCTCGCTGGCGCTCGCCCCCGGTCAGGTGCTCGGGTTGCTGGCCCCATCGGGTTACGGCAAGAGCACGCTAGGCAAGATCATGGCTGGGTGGATCCGCAACCATGGCGGGACGGTATTGGCCGACGGCCGGCCCCTCGATCATGAGCGGCGTTGCGTGGTGCAGTACATCAACCAGAACCCCGAACTCAGCGTGAACCCCCGGTGGCGGATGCGTGAGGTGTTAAATGAGTGCTGGCCGGTAGACGAGGAAACCCGGACCCGCCTAGGCATCGAGCAGACCTGGCTGGAGCGTTTCCCTGGGGAGTTGAGCGGTGGGGAACTACAGCGATTCTGCATCGCAAGGGTGCTGCATCCCGGGTTGAAATACCTGATTGCCGACGAGATGACCACCATGCTTGATCCGCTGACCCAAGCCCGCATCTGTACCCAGCTGGTATCGCTGACCCGGGACCGGGAGATCGGGCTGCTGCTGATCAGCCACAATCCAGCCCTGGTCGATCGGTTGTGCGACGATGCGGTTCGCCTTGAGGAGATCAACTCCCGCTAGCGGGTGGCCCCGATCGCCGGCGACCCGGACATCTGAGGCTTGCCGCCCGCCACGGGGTATATCCCTGCCTACCCGGGGCGGCCCCACCGGGCGGCCAGCAGGCATCGGTCTCTCGGCGTGAGGTCGGCTCCCGCCGGGGGACCGCCTAGGAACCGGGCGGCGGACACGCCCACGATGCCGGCCCGGCGATCGAGGCCACCCGGCCCGGTCGTCAGCGCGGCGTCAGATGCAGTTGCCTGCCCGCCAGGCCGGGGCGCGTCGCGTCCAGCCGCTCCGCCAGCCCGGCGATCGCACGGGCTGCCGGGGAATCGGGCTGGGCGAGCACGATGGGGGCATCCTGCTCGCTGCCGGCGCCCATCGCGACCTCCATCGGGATCTGGGCCAGCAACGGCACATCTCGGCCCAGCCGGTCGGTGAGGGTATCGGCGGTCTGCCGGCCACCACCGGAACCGAACAACTCGACCCGGTTCGGCTTTCCGCAGTGCTGACAGGCGGCATCGAACCAGCTCATGTTCTCGATCACCCCGATGACGTTCTGCCGCATCATCGAACCCATCGTCCCGGCGCGTTCGCTGACCACCGCGGCGCTGGGTTGCGGGGTGGTGACCACGATCAGATCGGAACCGGGCAGTTTCTGGCCCAGCGACATCGCCACATCACCGGTCCCAGGAGGCAGGTCGATCAGGAAATAGTCGAGGTCGCCCCAGAAGACCTCGCTGAGCAACTGGGTGAGCGCTCGATCCAGGATCGGGCCTCGCCAGGCGATCACCTGGTCGCGGGATTCCTTGAGCATGCCCATGCTGATCACCTTCAAGGCGATCTGGGTCCCGTCGGACAGCTCCCTGATCACCGGCACCGGCATGATCATCTTGTCAACCATGGTCGGCCGGTCGTCGGCGGTCAGCCCAAGCAGATCGGGCACGGAATGGCCATAGATATCGGCATCCAGCAGACCTACCTGGCGTCCCCGTTTCGCCAGGGCCAGGGCCAGATTGATCGTGATCGAACTCTTGCCCACTCCGCCCTTGCCGGAGGCCACCGCCAGTACCCTGGTGAGGCTGCCGGGCTGGGCGAAACCGATGACCGGCTGGGGACGCCCGCCGCGCAGCTTTGCGATCAAAGCTGCGCGCTGCTCGGTATCCATCGCGGTCATTTCGAGCCGGATGCCGCTCACTCCGGGAACTTTGCGCAGCGCCTGCTGTACCTCATATTCGATGGTATTGCGCATCGGGCAGCCCGGGATGGTCAGCAGCACGGTGAGCGAGACGACACCTGCGGCATCCACCTCAAGCCGGTCGATCATGCCAAGCTCGGTGATGGGGCGGTGGATCTCGGGATCGTTCACGGCGGCCAGCGCGGCCCTGACGGCATCAAGCAGTTCGGAATCGCTCACCCGAATATGCCTACGCGATCGGTCGGGTGGTTTCAAGTCGTCGCCGGCCGGTGCCGGGGGACCGGCGAGACCGGCCACCGCCCGGCAGGCTCAGGGCAGCAGAGGGCCGGCCACCGCGACCAGATGAGGTGCCAGCAGCAGCCCGAGCCAGGCGGTCAACAAGCCGTTTACCAGTGAGAAGACGAGATTCCACAGCCCGGTGGGCAGCCTGGTGAGCCGGGCCAGCACCGCGGGATCCTGCTGGGGGTCTCCATGCCGGATGACCGCCCACAGATGCCGCCAGCCGCCCAACACCAGCACGACCCCGGCGCCGCATACCACCGCTGCGATCAGGGTGGCGGTCTGCGACCACCACAGGCAGCCGATCCCGGCCAGCAACAGGATCAGAACGCCTGCCGTGTAGCAGGAACGGGCCCGGAAGAGCGCCAGGAGCAGGACGAGTAGCCCGATCAGCAGCATCAAGGATGCTCGTCCGGCCAGCGCGGCCCAGGCGATCAACGTGCCGGTGATGGCCGGCATCGGGTAGCCAGCGGCCGTCGCCAGCACCAGGCCGGGGCCGCGGGTCCTGCCTCTGGTGCTGGTGTGCCCGGACATATCCGGGTTGATAACCAGACCGGTGAACTTGCGCCCGCAGGCCACTCCCACCACGGCGTGCCCCAACTCGTGAACCACCGTGACGATAATGCGAACCAGCCGCCAGGCGGGCCCAAACCAGACCAGCCCGCCGGCGACGCCCAACGCTACCAGCAGGGCCACGGAGGTGGGCACCGGCTGCCCGATGAGGCTGGCGTGCAGCCGGTCGATGATCACCTGCCAGATCGAGGTTTGCTCCACGGACCCATTGTCGTCCATCGGGGATTGGGGCCGGCCGGCCCGGATCAGGAATCGGCCGATTTGCTGCCCGATTGGTCGGCACGATCCTGCTGGTCGCGTTCTTGCCCGGCACGATCCAGTTCGGCCAGCAGATCGTGCAACTGATCGCGGATCTCACCGCGAACGAAATCACGGGTGGCCAGTTCCCCGACATTGCCGCGCAGCGCAGCGATCTCGCGGGCCAGGAAATCCATATCGGCCCGGCTCTGGGCGGCGATCCGCCGGTCCTCGTCGAAACTCAACCGGTCGCGATCCTCCTGACGGTTCTGCGCCAGCAGGATCAGCGGGGCCGAGTAGGCGGCCTCAATGGACAGCATCAGGGTGAGCAGGATATAGGGCTGCTCATCGAAGCGCAGGTGGCTGGGCAGGGCCGAGTTCCACACGATCCAGATCGCGATGAACACCGACATCCAGATCAGAAACGACGGGCTGCCCATATAGCGGGCGATCCACTCGGCGAATCTGCCGAAGGCCTCCTCGTTGAATCTGAGACGACGGGGCAACTGGAAGGACCGTCGCCGGCCCGGTGTGCTCAGTCGATCCTCGTCGGGACGCTTCTGCTCAGCCATCGCTCACCTGCGTTCCCTCCATCTCGTCGCCCCGCCAGTCGTTGGGCAGCATGTGATCGAGCAGGTCGTCCACCGTGATCGCGCCCACCAATTGGCTTTGCGCGTTCACCACCGGGGCGATCACCAAATTGTAGGTGGCAAAATAGCGGCTCACCCGGGA
The DNA here is from genome assembly GCA_938036835.1 of uncultured Propionibacterium sp. GTDB lineage: Bacteria > Actinomycetota > Actinomycetes > Propionibacteriales > Propionibacteriaceae > Brooklawnia. Next base: position 52,585 of record CALHWB010000053.1, on the reverse strand, counting down.
GATATCGGCATCGGTAGGCAGAGGCTGTAGATCCGAATCGATCATCGGCCCGATCTGCAGGCTGGGCGGTTCGCGCAGCAGGCGTTGGAAGTGCACCGCACCGATATAGCGTCCCGAGGGGGTGTCATGGGGCTGGCGGGTGATGAACACCATGGATGCCAGCGCCGGGGTCAACTCCTGGTTGCGGAGCTTGGCCAGCCCCTCCGCGACGGTCGCGTCGGCGCCCAGGATGACCGGTTCGGGAGTCATCATGCCGCCAGCGGTCTGGTCGGCATACATCAGCAGATTGCGCACATCGGCGGCCTCTTCGGGCTCCATGCGCTCCAGCAGATCGCGGGCCAACTCCTCCGGCAGGTCATGGATCAGGTCGGCCGCATCATCGGGGTCCATCTCGTCGAGCACATCGGCGGCGCGTTCCTTCTCCAGCGCCTGCAACAGATCGACCTGCTCATCTCCGGGCAATTCCTGGAAGGCATCGGCCAGCTGCTTGTCATCCAATGCGTTGGCGATCTCGGCGCGCCGTTCGGGTTCCATGTCGTACAGCTCTCGCGCCACATCGGCGGGCTTCATATCAGCTAGCTGGGCAAGCTTGGTGTCGGTGGACTGCTCAGCCTGCAGCACGGTGGCCGTCACCGCCGACCAGGGGACGATGACCATCGGCCCCCTGGCCGGCAACCCGAAGCGGCGAGTAGCCGAGATCTCGCGGACGGCGACCTCATACAGTTCCCATTCGCGGTTGCGCACCTCGATCATTGCCACATCGAAGATCGAGGCTGGCCTGCCATCCCGGGTGATCTCCCGGTCGAACAGGTCATCGATCACCAGGATCTCGGAGGAGCGGCGCTGGAACCTGCGGGTATCGACGACCCCAATGATCGAGATCTGGGTGGAATCGATGGCGTGAACGCGGGCCATCGGGACGAAGATCCGCCTCTTGGCAAGTAGTTCAACTTCCAGACCGCGTACTCGCGGGCGTCCGGCCGACCGGGCCTGCACGACCACATCGCGCACCTTGCCGATGGGCTCGCCAAAGGCATCCAGCACCTGCAATCCCTGCAGGCGGCTGATGAAGACCGACGACGCGTTGCTCACGCCGCATAGCCTATGCGAACCATCCTAGACTCAGGGTCATGAGAAGCCGTCCCAGCCGTCCGTTCCGGGCGCGGCGCACCGTTTTGGCCGTGCCCGGCAGCTCTGACAGGTTCATCGCCAAATCCCGGGAATTACCGGTCGATGCGGTCTTCCTTGATCTTGAGGATGCCGTGGCACCGGCGGCGAAGGTCGAGGCCCGGGCCCGCATCGCCGCCGCCCTGCGGCAGGCGGCCTGGCGGGCCGGCACCGTCACCGTGCGGGTCAATGCCTGGGACACCAGGTGGACCACCGGGGACATTTGCGAGGTGGTCGCGGCCGCCGGTGACCGCATCGACGCGCTGGTATTACCCAAGGTGCAATCGGCCGGCCAGGTGGTGGCCTTGGATTTGATACTGGGCCAGGTAGAGGCCACGGCGGGGCTGCCGGTGGGGCGGATCGGCATTGAGGTGCAGATCGAGGACGCCGCCGGCCTGCAACGGGTCGATGCCATCGCACAGGCCAGCGAGCGGATTGAGACCCTGGTATTCGGTCCCGGGGATTTCATGGCCGCCATGGGCATGCGCGGGCTTTCGGTGGGCAGTCAGCTGGTCGGCTACCAAGCCGATGCCTTCCACTATGCGCTGAGCCGGATCCTGGTGGCAGCCAGGGCAAACGGATTGCAGGCGATCGACGGCCCGTATGTTTCGATTCGCGACCTGGCCGGGTTCCGGGCCTCGGCGGCCAAGGCGGCCGCCCTGGGCTATGACGGCAAATGGGTGGTGCATCCCGGCCAGGTGGCGGCCGGCAACGAGCTGTTCACCCCCGAACCGGATCAGGTGGCTCGCGCCGAGCGTATCGTCGAGGCCTATGCCCATGCCACGGCAACCACCGGGGGATCGGTCGGAGCCATCACGGTGGATGACGAGATGGTCGACGAGGCGGGCATGAAAGTCGCCCAGGCCATCCTGGCGAAAAGCCGGTCGGTCCGGCCTGCCGCCGGTCAGCCTCCGGCGGTTCACGGTGACCCGGTTGGCCATCCGGCCCGGGGCTGATTCCGCTGGCAGGATGCTGTTCCCGGAGGTTGCGTAGGCTGGCAGGTGGAGGTGATCCAATGTCGATGAATCCGCGTCCCGATTCGGTTCGTGAGGTACTCAAGCTGAAGCAGCCCATGTCGGTCGCCATCTATGACGACTACACCGACGCCGCCCGGGCAGTCGACTATCTCGCCGAACGACAGTTTCCGGTGGAGAACCTGGCCATCGTGGGCACCGACCTGAAAAGCATCGAAAAGGTGACTGGCTCCATGACTTGGGGCAAGGCGCTGCTCGGCGGCTTCCTGCGCGGCACCACCTGGGCAGGTTTGTTCGCCATCCTGGTGTATCTGCTGCGCCCCGAACTCAATCTGCTCACCGCGTTGCTGGTGGGTCTAGCCGGGTTCGGCCTGGCCGGCATGGCCCTAGCCGCCCTGCAATACCGCAGTCGGCAAGGCGAACGGGATTACACCTCCACAATTCGCATCATCGCCTCCCACTACGAAGTACTGTCCGAGGCGTCGGTGGTAGAGCGAGCCCGCCACCTGCTGACCGGGGGCGGCGCCCATCGCACCCGGGAGGTCGCTCGCCAGCCGGCCTCACCCGGGCCGGGCGCGAGCAGCATCACCCAGTCGGTGGATCTAGCCACCCTGCCCCCACCCTTCGGCCAGACCCCGCGGCCAGCCGCTGCCGGGATCCCCGGGCCTGGCGGCCCGGACGGCCGGGCACCCGCTGCCGGCGCCGATCAGCCTCCGGGCACCGGTACCAGCCAGGCGACAGCCGATCCGGTCGGGCAGCATCCCGACGGCGGCCCAGCCAACGCCGCAGCCACGAACGGGGACTCGGCCCTGCGCCCCTATGGCCAGTACTGGGGTACCGGCGATCCGCCGGGCATCGGGGATCCGCCGGGTGGCGCATGACCCTGCCTGCCGCTGGGCGGGCCGGCGGACGATGCGGTCAGTCGTCCCGCCCGGGGCCCATCAAATCCGCCAGCCAGGCCTCGACCGCATCCGGTTCGCGGGGCAACTGGTCGGACAGGATCTCGTGGCCGTCCGCGGTGATCACGATATCGTCCTCAATGCGCACCCCGATACCGCGTAGTTCCGGGGGCACCAACAGATCGGTCGACTTGAAATAGAGACCGGGCTCCACGGTGATCACCATGCCCTCGGCTAAGGTGCCCTCCCGGTAGTTCGCTCGCCGGGCCTGGGCGCAGTCGTGCACATCCAGGCCGAGGTGGTGACTGGTGCCGTGTACCATCCAACGCCGATGCTGTCCCCCTTCGGGACCAAGAGCGGATTCGACGCTGACCGGCAACAGTCCCCAATCGGTCAGGTACTGGGCGATGACCGTGATCGCTGCCTCGTGTACCGCGCTGAAGGGCACCCCGGGCCTGGCGGCCGCCATGCCAGCCTGCTGGGCTGCCAGCACAGCCTCGTAAACTCGTCGTTGCGCGGGGCTGAACCGGCCATTGATCGGCAGGGTACGGGTGACATCGGCGGTGAACAAGCTGTCCAACTCGACCCCCGCGTCTAGCAGCAGCAACTCGCCCGGTCGCAGATCGCCGTCATTGCGAATCCAGTGCAGGGTATTCGCGTGATCCCCGGCGGCAGCGATGGTGTCATAGCCAACCGCATTACCCTGGTGGATGGCGTGCAGCCCGAAGATACCTTCGACCCAGCGCTCACCACGGCCGTTGGCTACCGCATTGGGCAGTTCCCGGGCGACCGCCGCAAAGCCCACCGCGGTCGCCCGGCAGGCCTGTCGAAGCTGCTCGATCTCGAAGGCGTCCTTGACGAGGCGCAACTCGCTTAGCGCGACCACGAACTCGGCATCGGCCTGTTCGGCTCTGCCTCGCCAGCCATCCAGTCGTTCGGCCAGCCCCGGATCGGTTTCCCGCAGCATGCGGGTCGTGGTCTGGGAAGCCATCGACCGTAAGGCTGCGGGCAATTCGGCGATGTCGGCGGTACGCAATTGGGCCAGTGCCGACATCTCGCTGAGCGATTCGCGTTGCCCGACCCACATCTCCCCATATCGGGGGTCGGCATAGAACTCTGGGTCGGTGCGCGGCACCCGCGGATGGAAATACAACGTGGCCTCGTGCCCACCCGGAGCGGGTTCCATCACCAGCACCGCCCCGGGCTCCCGGCCGGTGCCCAATCCGGTCAACCAGGTGAACGCCGAATGCGGCCGGAAGCGATAGTCGGTGTCGTTACTGCGGGTTTTCAGCCCACCCGCGGGAATGATCAAGAGCTCGCCGGGGAACCGCTGCGAAAGCCGCGATCGGTGCCCGGCTGCCGCTCGGGCCCCCGGCAGCACAGCCGGCGGCTCGCTGGGGTAGGGCGCCCAATCCTGGCAGATGAACTGTTTGAAGGCCTTCGAGAAAGGGATCTGCCGATTGGGTAGCGCGGGTGGTTGTTCACTGGCCATGCCTGCCGATACTACGCCCTGCTGCGCGCGGGTTTGGCGTTCGGGTGACTGCGGGCGGCCCGAGCTGGCCGGTAGGCTGCCTCGATAACGAAAGGTTGGTCCATGCAAGCTGATCCGGTCGCCCAGCAGATGCTGCTGGAGCTCGTCGAACTGGACACCCAGCGTGCCCGGTTGCGACATCGCAAGACGGTGCTGCCCGAAAACGCTGAACTGAACCGGCTGGCCAAAAAACGCGCCGGATTAGCCGAACAGGTCGTTGCCGCCGAGACCCGGCTGGCCGATGCGACCGCAGCCCAGGAACGGGTGGAGGCTGATCTGGCGCCGGCCCGGGCCCGGCTGAAGCGCAACCGTCACATCATCGATGCCGGGAATGCCGACCCCAAGGCGCTACAGGCGATGATCGCCGAAACCGAGCATCTTAGTGGACGAATCGAGCATCTGGAAGATCAGGCGCTTGAGGCGATGCAACTGGTCGAGGACGAGACCGCCGCGGTGGACGCCTGCCGTGCCCAGCGCGTTGAGGTAGAAAACCAGATGCGCAGGCTACTGGCGAGCCGGGATACTGCTGGCCGCGAATTGGACGCCCAGGCTGCCCGGCTGGGGGCCCAGCGGGCACAGCTGGTGGCCGGGCTGCCTGCCGAACTGCTCACCCTCTACGATCGGGTAGCGCAGCGTTCCGGTGGTGTCGGGGCCGCCGAGCTCCGGGCTCGGCGCTGCGGCGGCTGCGGCCTGGAACTGGATATCTCCGAGATCAAACGGCATGCCGCGGCGAGCGCCGATGCGGTGCTGCGTTGCGAAGAATGCGGCCGTATTCTGGTGCACACCGATCGATCCGGCCTATGATCCTCGCCCATGGGCAAGATAGGTTCGCTGCATGCCGATTCGTCGTGTCGCGATCGAGAACGCCCCGCCGCCGCTGATCAATGGCCTGCGCCGGTTGGCCGAGGAATTGCAGATTCCCGGGGAATTCCCCGCCGGTGCGCTCGCCGAGGCCGAGCATGCTGCGGCCACTGGGCCCCTAGACGGGTTGGCCCGGGCAGATCTGACCGAGTTGGCCTTCGTCACCGTCGACCCGGCCGGTTCGACCGATCTGGATCAAGCCATGTATCTGGAGCGCCGCGGGCCGGGGTTCCGGGTCTGGTACGCCATCGCCGATGTGGCGGCCTGGGTCACCCCCGGCGGGGCGATCGATCGTGCGGCACACGAACGTGGGCAGACCTACTATGCGCCGACCTGGCGGATTCCACTGCATCCACCGTCGATCGGTGAGCGTGCGGCCAGTCTGCTGGCCGACGGCCGCGCTCGTCCCGCCCTGGTATGGTGCATTGATCTGACCGGGGACGGTGAGGTTGCAGACGTCTCGTTGCGGCGAGCCATGATCCGTAACCGGGCCCAGCTCACCTACGCCGGTGTCCAGGCCGACCTGGACGCCGGGCGGGCACCCGAGACACTGCAACTGCTACGCGAAATTGGTCTGCTGCGCCAGCGGGTGGAGACGGCCCGCGGTGGGGTCAGCTTGAACATTCCCGAGCAAAAGGTGATCGCCGAGGCGGGCACCTGGCACCTGGCCTTTCGTGAGCTGCTGCCGGTGGAGGGCTGGAACGCCCAGCTGTCGCTGCTCACCGGTATCTGCGCGGCCCAGTGCATGCGGGCGGCCGGTATCGGCTTGCTGCGCACGCTGCCCGCAGCAAGCCGGGCCGGTACCGACAAATTGCGCCGGGTAGCGGCCTCGTTGCAATTGGACTGGCCAGACCAGCAGGATTATCCCGCCTTTGTGCGCAGGCTGGATCCAGCCGATCCGGACGCCCTGGCGATGCTGAATGCCTGCGCACAGCTGTTCCGGGGCGCCGCCTACACGGTGATCGGTCCCGGTTTGGCCGAGCAGAAGGCTCGGCATGGCGCTCTGGCGACGCTCTACGCGCATGCCACCGCTCCGTTGCGCAGACTAGTCGATCGGCACGTGGGTAGCCTGTGCGTCGAACTGATGGCCGGCCGGGCCGCACCCGAATGGGTCATGATGCAGTTGGCGGGGTTGCCCGGGGTGCTCGCCGAGTCGGACCGGCGGGCCAAACGCTTTGAGCGGGGCATCATCGATCACGTGGAAGCTCTCGTTCTGCGTGGCCATGAGGGGCAGCATTACGATGGCACCATCATCGATCTGGACGACCGTCAACCCGAGCGCGGGGTAGCCGCGATCCGGGGCGTGGCGGTGGAAGCCCCCGTGATCGGCAAGGGGCTGGAGTTGGGCGCATTGACCCGGTTACGGTTGGTCGAGGCAGATGTGACCAGGGGCCGCGTGCTGTTCGAATCGGCTGGATCCGGCGTAGGCTAAGTAACCGGACGAGTCGGCCGGGTGATCGCGGCGCGCAGGCGTCGAGGAAAGTCCGGACTCCACAGGGCAGGGTGGTGGGTAACGCCCACCCGGGGCGACCCGCGGGAAAGTGCCACAGAGAACAGACCGCCCACCGCATCGGCGGTGCGGGCAAGGGTGAAACGGCGGGGTAAGAGCCCACCGCGCGATTGGTGACAGTCGCGGCATGGTAAACCCCACCCGGAGCAAGACCAGGTAGGCAGCGTCCGAGGATGGCCCGTTCGAGTTGCCTGGTGGGTCGCACGCCCGGAGCGCAAGCGCCGGGGGAAGGGCGCCGGTAACGGCGTTCGCAGATGGATGATCACCGCTCCGCGAGGAGTACAGAATCCGGCTTATAGGCCGGCTCGTCCCCTATCGGCCGGCGGCCCCGCCGATGGGTTATCCGATGCCGGGACACCGTACCGGCCGTACCGCAGCCGGTATCTTCGGTGTGGGAGGTCCGATGAAACGCCTTTGCAATTCGCTGGCCGCGCTGGCGGTGGCTAGCGCGATCTGGGGGATTTCGGTTACCGCGGTGCTGGCGGCCAAGTTCACCTATCCGTGCTTCTCGACCGGACGTTACAACAGTCACGATCTCAGCCCAGCGCAAATGCAGGCCAACTACGATGCGATCATCGACTATTCGTTGTTTCCGTGGATTCGGGAGCTGACGTTACCGGGGTTGCCGATGTCGGCCGCCGGCGCCCAGCATTTCGCCGAGGCGAAGCGAATCTTCCAGCTGTTTGCCCAAGGTGGCCTGTTCGGGCTGGCCGCTGCGATAGCGCTGGGATTGTGGATCTGGCGTGCCCACCGGGCATCCGGATTCTTGCGGGCTGGTGGCGTCATCGCCCTGGCCACGCCGGCGCTGCTTGCCATTCCGCTGGCGATTGATTTCGATCGGGCTTTTGTGCTATTTCACAAGATCGCTTTCGACAATGATCTGTGGATCTTTGATCCGCGCGCCGACCCGGTCATCAACTACCTGCCCGAAGGCCTGTTCATGCGCAATGCCTTCGCCATCATGGCGCTGATGGTGTTGCTCGCGGTCGGCTGCATCGTCTGGGACCGGCTGCTGCGCCGGCGTCAGGCGAAACGCACTTGATTGAGCACTTCACTGTCGAGCCGAGCCATGGTGGCCCGGCTGGGAGCCAGCACGAACAGACCAATCGTCAGATCCTGTTCGGCCAGTCGAGTAACCGTGATCCGGGCCGCGAGTTCGCAACCCGGAAACTGCCGGTCGGTGCTTGGCGGCCAGCCGAACTGCAAATATGCGGGCCGGAAACCGGTAGGTGTGTGGTCGGGGCAATTGGTCAGCACGGTTGCCTCGTAGGCGGTCCAGTTTAGGTTGGCAAATGCCTGCGGCCAGGTTTGAGTGTCCCGTACCGTGAAGTGGCTCTGCGCGATTGGCAGGCCCAAAGCCGGCAACGCAAGATGTCGCTGGTCGAATTCGGCCATCTTAGCCACCTCACTGGCTCCGAGGTCATGTCCCAGTCCTTGCAGGTAGTATGCGCCAAGATAGGCGCCGTACAATTCATCGGCCGGATCGTAGAACCGGCTGTGGTCCGAACCTGGCGCAAAATCGCCGAAGGTGAAGGCAACCGTGAATCGCACCGGCTGTTCTAGCCAAGCGGACATTCCGGCGTCCGCATTGAAGGTTATAAGTCGCGGATATAGGTCGTGACCCGAAAGTGTGAAATGTGCCTCCATATTGGTATCTCGACTCAACGCCTGGGATTTGTGAAATAGGTCATAGCCGGTCATCAATAGCAACGACCGGGCTCTCGCTAGGCCGGGCATCAGCCAGAATGCTGCCAAGCATACGGCTATGACTAGCGCCATCGTAGACCGGCGGGGCTTCTTCATGAAATCTTCCGATCAATTAGTGATCCGGCTTGACGGTGGACTCCGGAATGGTAACAATAGAGCTGTGGGTTCTCCCCCCACACATGGTGGTCCCTCCCCAATGGCGCCACTGTCCCTTAGGAGCGGCCCGGTACGCGAAGCGTCCGGGCCGCTCTCTTTTCACAGGGTTTTCACAGATTGACGTTGAATTTGGAGATATCGATCTGTCCCGGGTCGCCACCCGAGATCAATTCACCGGAGCTTGGTACGGTCAGTATCTCGGCCCCCTGCTCGGTGACCACGATCGTCTGCTCGAATTGGGCGCACCACGAACCATCCCGGGCGACTACGGTCCAGCCGTCTTCCCACTGGGTGGTTCTAGGACTGCCCAGGGTGAGCATGGGTTCGATAGTGAAGGTCATGCCCGGTTGCATCGGGGTGTCGAGAGCAGGCTCATCGTAATGCAGGATGACCAGGCCGGAATGAAATGCAGTATGCACTCCATGGCCGGTGTACTCACGGACCACCCCATAGCCGAAGCGCCGGGCATAGGATTCGATGACTCGCCCGATCACCGAGATCGGCCGGCCGGGACGAACCGCGTTGATGGCCCGGTACATGGCCGTCCGGGTGCGTTCGGATAGCAGCCTGGCGGATTCGCTGGGCTCGCCGACGTAGAAGGTAGCGCAATTGTCCCCATGCACCCCACCGTGGAAGGCCGTGGAGTCGATCTTCACGATGTCGCCTTCGGCTAGCGGGCGGGCATCGGGGATGCCGTGGCAGATGACCTCATTCACCGAGGTACAGATGCTCTTCGGGAACCCGCGATAGTTCAGGGATGCTGGATAGGCACCCAAATCGCACAGGTATTCGTGAGCAACCGCGTCCAGGTGATCGGTGGTCACACCCGGGCGAATCTCGGCGGCCGCTACCAGGATCGAATCGGCCGCGATCCGACCGGCCACCCGCATCGCCTGAATCGTTTCGGCCGACTGCACATGGGGACCGTCATACCGTTCCGGGGCCATCACCCCGACATAGCTTGGTCTGATCACCGATGCCGGGACCTCGCGCATCGGGCTGATCGGGAAGGGTCTGATCGCATCGCTCACCCGATCGATTGTAGATCCGGTGCCATGCGCCACCGGATCGCGGCCGGCATCGGGATCGACTCAACCCGCCCGTGGCCTGCTCGGTCAGGTATCCCCTCGTCCCGTTGCGACGGTTTTTCAGCCGACCTGGATGCCGTCGATGACCGCATCTACCTTTCGCTGGCGGCTCTCATCGCCGATGGTGACGCTGGAGAAGAACATTCCCATATGATCGGGGACGCCCAGATCTATCACGATCACGTCAACGGTGTCCCCAGGGATCTCGGGCATTTTGGCCTTCGCCGAGTCTATGCGTACTTCGGAGCGTATCCACCAGGCGGGATGGCCGTCGATTTCGACCTGCTCGCTCTTCAGATCCACCCGGCCGGTAAAGTGTTGGTAGTAGCCAGAGGTGGAGAAACATTCCATGCTCTGCCGGGCGCCAACCTGGATGTTGTTGAAGCCGTCCGCCGCATTCAACTGGGCAACCCCGATATTGCTGATCCAGCCTGGGCGCACGGTATCGATCTGGGTATGGACGTCGGAGGCCCAATCCAGGTGCATGCCCTGGTCTATCCAGCCGTCGATCTTGGGGATGGAGATTCCGCCGCCATGCAGCCGCCCGTCCTTTGGCTGGTTGGTGTTCCGGGTGACCTTGGTGAACGGGCAGGCGATCATGGACGCCTGGCTCGGTGGGGGAGTGGGGCGCGAGCTCTCATCCCAGCCGCTGATCGTCGGGGTGGACGAGTTGGTGTCTTCCGGAACCGAGCCACCGGACCCGCCGCCCTGGTTTGGGCGGACCAGGATCAACCAACCCACCAGCACGATCGCCAGCACGGCCGCCAAGGCGACCAACAGCAGCCGCGACCGGGAACCACCGCCACGGCCCGCTGCCGGCTCCGGATCGGGTGCGGGATCGGAAGGGTCGCTGGTCGTCTGATGCGACCAGCTGTTGCCGTTCCAGTAGCGGTAACGGCCCTGAGTACCTGCTGGGTCGGGGTACCAACCGGAGATCGACATGGCTTGAGTCTATGAGGTCGGAAGACCTGTCGCTCGACGGCCAGCTCGCCCGGCACGGCGCCGGCCTTGGGCAGCGGCGCCGCATCCCCGATGGGCGCCGCGAGCGGCGGAATAGAAAACGACCTCCCCGCGGACGCGTCCATTGCGACTACATCGCGACCTGAGCACCGGGGATACCGCCGTTTTGGGTGAGGGCCCGTATGCACTGCCATCCGGGCATACCGGTCGGCGATGCCGTCTGCCGGCATCGTCCCGAAGGCGATCGGCCCGGCATCGGTTGGGAGAGTCTTTTGCGGCCTACCCCGGCAACACCGGCATGGCCGGCCTGCCGCCGTAGACCAGGTTCGGATCGTGCTCGGTGACCGGCCCATTGGTGCCCAGGTGGTGGGGCGTGGCGACGCCCGGACTGGCAGACTTGGAGGCATGGATCGTCAGACCGAGTTCGTGCTGCGCGCCGTCGAGGACCGCAATATCAAGTTCATTCGCTTGTGGTTCACCGATGTGCTGGGCTTCCTCAAGTCGGTGGCCATCGCCCCAGCCGAACTGGAAGGCGCCTTCGGCGAGGGCATCGGATTCGACGGCTCGGCCATCGAGGGCTACGCGCGGGTCTACGAGGCGGACATGGTCGCCCACCCGGATCCAACCACCTTCCAACTGCTGCCCTGGCGCACAAACGCCGGCACGGCCCGGATGTTCTGCGATATCACCATGCCCGACGGTTCGCCGGCGATGGCCGACCCCCGGCATGCGTTGAAGCGCGCCCTGAAGAAGGCCGCCGATATGGGTTTCACCTTCTATACCCATCCCGAGATCGAGTTTTTCCTGCTCGCCAACCCGGTGATCCCCGGGGTCGAGCCGAGCCCACTGGACAGCGGGGGTTATTTCGATCACACCACAATGGACGCGGGTACCGATTTCCGGCGCGATGCCATCAACATGCTTGAGCAGATGGGCATCTCGGTCGAATTCAGCCATCACGAGACCGCTCCCGGCCAGCACGAGATCGATCTGCGGTATGCCGACGCATTGAGCATGGCCGACAACATCATGACCTTCAAACTGGTTCTCAAGGAGGTCGCCGTGGCCCAGGGCATCACCGCATCCTTCATGCCGAAACCGCTGAGCGCCCACCCGGGTTCGGGTATGCACACCCATGTCAGTCTGTTCGAGGGCGACCAGAACGCCTTCTACGATGCCACCGACGAGCTGCGGCTCAGCCCGATCGGCAAGCACTTCATCGCAGGCTTACTGACCCATGCCAGGGAGATCACTGCGGTGACCAACCAGTGGATCAATTCCTACAAGAGGCTGGCCTGGGGCGGCGAGGCGCCCAGCTATATCTGTTGGGGACGCAACAATCGTTCGGCCCTGGTTCGCGTCCCGCTGTTCAAGCCGGACAAGGCAAGTTCGGCGCGCATCGAGTACCGATCCATCGACCCGGCCTGTAACCCCTACCTGGCCTATGCCTTGTTGCTTACCGCCGGATTGTCGGGCATCGAACAGGAACTGCCGTTACCGGCCGAGGCCGAGGACGATGTGTGGGCTCTCTGCGATCGTGAGCGTCTGGCGCTGGGTATCGACACTCTGCCGCGCAATCTGGACAATGCGATCGCCTGCATGGAGAACAGCGAACTGGTCGCCGACACCCTGGGTGAGCACGTCTTTGACTTCTTCCTGCGCAACAAGCGGGCCGAGTTCGACGAGTACCGTCGTCAGTTGACACCTTACGAACTGACCACCATGCTGCCCAGGCTGTGAGATCCGCCGGATCGCGGGGCAGGCCCGGGCCCGGACGGTCAATGCAGGCGAAGCACCGGGAACATCCGCCCGGCCTCATCGGCATGCGCCCCCGAGCGGTTCAACTGGCCGGTTTCGATGGCTTGCCGCCAGGTCAATCGGGCCGTGGCGAGCGCGAGGAAGGCCTGCGGGTTGGTCTCCACGACGTTGGGGGGAGTGCCGCGGGTGTGGGCCGGGCCCGCCTCGTGGGCGCCTACCTGCGCCGCGGCATAGGGTGGCACCCGCACCTCGATGGCCTGGCCCGGATGACGCTCGGCGAGGACTACGGCCAATGACCGGACTGCCTCGGCCAGGGCTGCTGGCTGGGCGGTCCCGATGGTATCGAGGGCCAGATCAACGCACAGCAGTACGGTCGCCCGCAGATGATCGATGGTACGCACCGCCCCGGACTGCGCGGCGACGGTGTCGGGCAGATCCCGTCGGGCCAATGCGGTCAGCAGATCCGAGATCGTCGAGGCGAGTCGCCGGTCGGGCCGGGCTGTATCGTCGTCCCCCGACGGCTCGGCGATCCGAATGTGTGGCTGTGCCAGGGCCAATTCGCGATGGTGGAGGTGATCGCTGAACGAGATCGGGGTGCCCCGGGCCGGGGCGTTGACCGTGTGCAGCGTCTCGCAGACCAGGCGCATCAACCGGTCCAGCCCGGCGTGTCCCAGCGCTCCTGGATTTGCGCAGAACTCGGTCAACTGGGTCTGTAAGGCCGCGATCACCTGTGCCAGTAGGCGATTGGTTCGCGTCGTCAAGGCCGTCACCTCCTGGAACCTGGTCGGTCACCCGGGGCACCGGGTGACCAGTCGGTGGGTGCTGCTTCCTTTCTGGGCAACCCGGCCATCCTAGGCAACCCGACGGCAACGGTAGGCTGGTGTCTCAGCCGATCTGCCGGCGACCGGGAGCCGGGCCAGGCCGGACCCGGCCAACCGGTTGCCCGAGCCGATCGATCGACCCGCGCAAGAAAGACACCATGAGCGGACGCACCAGTACCCCAGCCGGCGACCTGGCCCGGCGCGGTTTCCGCGATGCCACCCGGGCGGCGGGACACTGCCAGATCATCCTGGGACGGCCGGCCGCGGCCGCCCAGGCTCCCCATTGGCTGGATATAGCGAGTGCCGCGGCCGATCCGGACCTGGCCTTGCAGGGGCTGGCCGGGCTGACCGAAACCGATCCCGGACTGGCCGATCGATTGTTCGGCGACCGGGACTGGCTGGGCCGGACCATCGCGGTGCTGGGCGGCAGCCTGGCCTTGAACCAGCATGTGCGTGCCCACCCCGGGCATTTGCGGGTGCTGGCCGGTGACCTGCGTCGGTTCCCAGCCGCCGAATTGCGGGCCTCCCTGATGAGCCGGATCTCCCCCGGACGATTCACGGACCCGGCAACCTGCGTCCTCGCCGATTCGGCGGCCGAGGACCTGCGGCTGGCCAACAAACGGGAATTGCTGCGCATCGCCGCCCGGGATCTTTGCCATCCCGATCCGGCCAGCATCATCGAAGAGATCGCCGGCGAACTGGCCGATCTGGCAGATGCGGTGTTCGAGGTAGCTCTGGCTATTGCGCGTGGGCAGGTACCCGAACACGATCAGGCCAGGCTGGCGGTCATCGCGCTGGGCAAGTGCGGGGCTCAGGAGCTCAACTATCTGTCCGACGTCGATGTGCTGTATGTGGCCGAGCCCGCCAGCGACCGGGTCGGTGTCGAACAGGCGGTGCAAGCGGCCACCAAGGTGGTAGCCGCCGCCACCCGGATCTGCTCGGCGCACACCCCCGCGGGCACCATCTGGCAGGTGGACGCCGCCCTGCGCCCGGACGGCAAGAGCGGCCCGCTGGTCCGCAGCCTCGGTTCGCATCGTGCCTATTACCAGAAGTGGGCCAGGAACTGGGAGTTCCAGGCGATGCTGAAGGCTCGCCCGATGGCCGGCGACCTGGCGCTCGGCGAACAATTCTGCGACCTGGTCGCCCCCCTCGTCTGGCAGGCCGGGGGCCGGGACAGTTTCATAGCCGAAACCCAGGCGATGCGCCAACGGGTGATCGGCCTGATCCCCGCCCGCGAGCGCGATCGGGAGATCAAGCTGGGGCCGGGCGGGCTGCGGGATGTCGAGTTCAGCGTCCAGTTGCTGCAATTGGTGCACGGCCGGGCCGATGAGCGGCTGCGGCTTCGCGCCACCTTGCCGGCCCTGACCGCCCTGATCGACTACGGCTACATCGGACGCGCCGACGGTGCCAGGCTCGCCGAGGCCTACCGGTTCATGCGGTTGCTCGAACATCGCGAGCAACTGTTCCGGCTGCGCCGCACCCATCTGATGCCCGAGAACCCGGCCGAACTGGATCGGCTGGCCCGGCAGGTCGGCGCCGAGGATGGCCGGGCGCTGGGCGAGCAGTGGCGGCGGATGACCCGTGAGGTGCAGCGGCTTCAGCAGCGGGTCTTCTATTCTCCGTTGTTGGCCGCGGTGAGCCGGCTGTCCAATGACGAACTGCGCCTGCCGGCCGGCGCGGCGACGGACCGGTTACGGGCCCTGGGATTCACCGATCCGAAAGCCGCGTTGCGCCACATCGGGGCGCTCACCACCGGCCTGAACCGGACCGCGATAATCCAGCGCCAACTGATGCCGGCGATGCTGCACTGGTTCTGCGAGGGGCCGAACCCCGATCTCGGCCTGCTTGGCTTCCGGCGACTGTCCGATCAGATGGGTGCCACCTCGTGGTACATGCGCGCCCTGCGCGATTCCGGGGCGATGGCGCAGCGCCTGGCCTGGTTGCTGTCGGCCAGCCGCTACTGTTCGGATCTGTTGCGCCGGGATGCGTCCATGGTGCGGTTGCTGGCCGATCCTGCCGAGACCGCTGCGCCCCAGAATCGCGTCGATCTGCTCGCCACCATGCTCCAGATCGCCAAACGGCATGCCGACGCCGATGAGGCGATCAAGCAGATCCGGGCATTGCGCGGCCGGGAACTGTTCCGGCTGGCGGCCGCCAATCTGTTGGGCGGTGTCGATCTGGCCGCCCTTGGCACTGGGCTGGCCGACCTGACCGGGGCAACGATCGACGCGGCGCTGAGAGTGATCGGCGAGGAATACGGCTCCGAGCGGGCACCGATCGGGGTCGTGGCGATGGGCCGCTGGGGCGGCGGCGAACTGGGATTCTCCTCCGATGCCGATGCGATGTTCGTGCTGCCCGGTGATGCCGCTCCTGAGCAGATCCAGGGAGCCCAGAAGGTGATCGCCCGGATCCGGGCCGTGCTGGGGGCTGCGGGGCCGGAACCGGCACTGTCGATCGATCCCGGCCTGCGCCCCGACGGCAAGAACGGCCCGATTGCCCGCAGTCTCGGCGGCTACCTCAGCTACTACGCGAGATGGAGCCAGACCTGGGAAGCCCAGGCGCTGCTACGCGCCAGCCACGGGGCCGGGGACGCCGAACTGACTGCAGAACTGCTGGCCGGTGTGGCTTCCCGGAGGTACCCACCGGATGGCATTACCCCGGCCCAGGTCACCGAGATCCGTCGGCTCAAGGCGCGGATGGAGCGGGAACGCGCCGGTCGCGGATCTGCCGGGATCAACCTGAAGCTGGGCGCGGGTGGCCTGAGCGATGTGGAGTGGACGGTGCAGTTGCTGCAATTGCAGCATGCCGGCCGCCACCCGGGGCTTCGGACCACCGCAACGCTGCCCGCCCTGACGGCGGCCCAGGAACTCGGACTGGTGGCTCAGCCGGATGCGGCCGCCCTGTCGGCGGCCTGGCAGCTGGCCAGCCGGCTGCGCAACATGGCCGTGCTGGTGCGTGGCAGGTCCTCCGATCTGCTGCCCCAAGATCCCCGTGAGGTGGCCTCGGTCGCCTTGCTCCTCGGCTACGGGCCTGGGCAGGCTTCCGAACTGCTACAGACCTGGGCAAGGACCGCCCGGCATGCCGCCCAGGTGGTCGATCGGTTGTTCTGGGGACGGGCCCGATGAGTCGGATCCTGCTGCTGGGCGGGGCCAGCGAGATCGGTCTGGCGATCGTCGCCGAGTTGCTGACCACGCGGGGTCCGGCAGAAGTATGGCTGGCCGGCCGCTCCGATTCGCCGCATCGTTCGGTCGCTGAGCAGCAGGCATGGGCGGCCGGCGCCAGCCGGGTCGAGTGGCTGGCTTTCGATGCCTGCGCCACGGACTCCCATCCTGCACTGCTGGCCGGGGTATTCGATCGCCACATCGATGTGACGATCGTGGCCTTCGGGCTGCTTGGGCAGCCCGACTCCTGGCGCGACCATGAGCAGGCCGTACGGATCGCCCAGACCAACTTCACCGGGGCACTAAGCGTGGGCGTTCTGCTGGGGCAGCGTCTAACCGCTCAGGCCGGCGGTGAACTGATCGTGCTCAGTTCGGTGGCCGGCGAACGAGTCAGGCGAACCAACCCGGTCTACGGCGCCACCAAGGCCGGCATGGATGGGTTCTATCTGCAGCTTGGGGTGTTGCTGCGTCCGCAGGGTATAAGAGTGCTGGTGGTGCGTCCGGGGGCGGTACGCGGCCGGATGATCGCCGGCCGGCGGGTAGCCTTTTCGGTCACACCGCGGCAGGTGGCTCGGGCAAGCCTGCGGGCATTGGCCCGCGGCCGGCCGGTGGTGCGGGTCCCGGCCATCTTCACTCCCATCCAATGGGTATTCCGCAACCTGCCGGCCGCGCTCGTCGATCGGCTGCCCTGGTAGCTGGCCGAGACCGGTCACCCAGGTGGGGTGTCACGTCGTCAGAGGCCGGCGGTGCCCCGGCTCGCCGCGTTGCTTCGCGTCGTATCCAGCCGATCGATGCCGGCACCTGGGCTTACCGGATGCTCTTGCCCCGTCAGCCGTGCCGGCTGCCGGCGGGCGGTGTCAGGAGGTAGCCGTGTGGTTCCATCGATCGATGAACCGCGCCGACCACGGAACGGTACCGCCGTGTGGCGGCCGGCTAGCGGGTACGACATTGGTGGCCTGGCCGTCGCGGGAACTGATGAAGGTCAAGGTGGTGGCGCGGGGGTCTGCGGCGATAGCGAAACATCCCAGACCGGGCCAGTCCAGCGCCCGTAGGCCATCGATCAACCCGGCCTGCACCTTGGGGTTGGTGAAATCGTTGCTCCCGGACTGATCGAGCGAGAACCCGACCTGGCACCCACGTCTGGCGTTCCCGGAGGTGACGGTGACATCCGGGTAGCCCGCACGCCACAGCGACTGGAAGAGCCTGCCCAATCGGGCGATGGTACCCGGGCGGCCGGCAAAACCGCCATGGCCGGAAACCGCCGGGCCGACCCGGATGCTGCCCTCTCCGGGCATCGGTAGGCCACCCCGATCGGCCATTTCGAGCAGCGAGTCGATGGCTTCGGGATTGTCCGCTACGACATGGACCTCGGTCAGGTCGGTGCGCAAACCGGTGACCCGGCGATGCTCGGTAGTCAATCGGTCGACGAATTCGAAGGCAGCCCGGTGATCGCCCAGCCCAATCAGGGCGAGTTCCTCGGCCACCGTCAGGGTGATGCCTTCGCCGGTTGTGGGATCGTGGAGCACGTGCCCCAGTTCATCTAGCACCGCCGATGCGGTTGCCCTATCCGGTACGGCGATCCGGCCGGCGGTCTTGTTCTCGCTCACCGACAGCCAAGCGATATCGCCTCCGGTACCGGCGATCGCGTGGTGTAGGTCCCACAACTGCTTACGGTGGGCGGGCGTGCCCGAGTACAGGCTCAGCTCCTCGTCCGTGCCCGCCATGGTAACCAGCCCCGTCACCGAATACCGCTCAAGCAGTTCGCTGCTGGTCATCGCCCAGTCGAGCACCTTGATGCCCGGCTCCAGTTCGACACGGACCCGGGCATCGTTACCCAGTTCGCCGGATACCACGCCGCCATGCTCGGCCAGTATCTTGGCGATATCTGCCCGGAACCTGCCCAGTTGGATCGCCGGCGGTGATGCCTCAATACGCACCGAGAACGGCCCCACCCCCAGAACCACCGGCCGCCAGCGGTAGAAGAGCTGGTTCTTGGCGAGCCTGGCCGCCAGGTCGAAGGCGTCCTGGGTTTGTTCCGGGCTGAGTCTGTTAGAGATCAAAACATCGATGCGATCTCCCCGATCGGTGACGCCCGCCACCCCGGGTACCTGTCGGAGCCGGTCGAGCAGGCTTCGGTCGATCGTCAGCATGACCCCGAACCAGAGGCCCAGGAACACCAGGACGAAGGCCAGCAGTAGTGCAGCGGGCCGGTAGGCGGCCCGCGCCAGGCGAGAGGTCATGGCCCAATTGTGGGCCATCGCGATTCCTCTCGGGCGGCCGGTTGCCGGCCCGCGGGTGCTCGCCCAAGTGGTTCCGGGACTGGCGAATCTACCTGGGTCGGGTCACTATTCCGTCCGCCGGCCGGGCACCGGGTTGCGGTGCCCGGCCGTTCGGCGATCGGTTGGCGAGTCAGTTGTGGTCGAACGACAATGGTCTGGGCATCGGATGAATTGGTCATCGGGCCGGTTAGGAATCAGGAGCACGGCATGAATGAGCGCAACAGGCTCACCGCACACAGCATTCAACACACCATGCTGATCCCGCTCTATTCCCGGGCCGCCGCCGGGCGGCGGTTCCCGGAGATCCTGCGGGATCATACCGCCGAACGGATCATGGCCGAAACCAAAGCCGACCTGAGAGGCATCCGGACCGTCTACGACAGCGAGTACGCCGCTCTGCTGTGCCTGCTGAGGGCGGAGCGCGCCGACGACCGGGTGCGGGATCACCTGGGTCGGTATCCGGATGCCACGGTCATCAACCTGGGCGCCGGCCTGGACGACACCTTCGGCCGGATCGACAATGGCCGTGTCCGGTGGTACAACCTGGACCTGCCCGATGCGATTGCCTACCGCGAGCAGTTCCTGCCGGCTACCGAACGGAGCATGAATCTGGCTTTTTCGGCCTTCGACCTGGATTGGCTGGCCGAGGTGCGGGTGGCCGCCGAGACCCCAGTGCTCGTGCTCGCTAACGGGCTGTTCCAGTATTTCCCGGCCGTCCGGATCCGGTCGTTGGTCGCCGGCCTGTGCCGGAGATTCGCTTCCGGTGAGTTGTTCTTCGACGCCGGTTCCTGGTTCGGTATCTGGGTGGCCAACCAGATGGTGCGCTGGACGGGTAACACCGGCGCCGGCATGCATTTCTGGGTGAACCGGCCCGACACCCTGTTCGAGTGGTCGCCGCGCATCGTCCAGGTCGAGGTGCAGACTTTCTTTTCGGGGCTGCCCGCGGCCACCAGACTCAATCCGATCACTCGGTTCATGATCTGGGGCGCCAAGCTGCTGGGCAGCGCCCGGTTGATCAGCCTGCGTTGGTAACCGGTTCGAATCGGCCGGGCAGGCCGGTGATCACGGCAACGCCAGCGTGACGGTCAGCAGGAAGATTGCCGTGGTGACCTCGATCAAGGCCCCGAAGATGTCACCGGTCATCCCGCCGAAATGGCGCACCAGGCCCCGCGTCCACCACCAGGCCGCCGTCTGAGTCAGCAAGACCGCGGCCGGTAGACCTATCCCGCCCCGCGGGCCTGCCGCCCACCAGCCCAGCGCGGCGGAGAACAGCGCCCAGGCGAACACCTGGCCGGCGACCAGCCCGGGCGCGGTGGTGTTGGCGAACAGCGCGCCGAACCCACCATGCCGGGCACTGGGCACCCCTCGCCTGCTGGCCAGCAATATCGCCAATCGGCCGTTTGCCGTAGCCAGCAACGCAACCACCAGCAACTGCCGGCTTTCGAGCAGGTCCGCCAGGGCAGCCACCTGCACACCCAGCACCAATACGATGGCCACCACGCCCATGGCGCCGATGTCGGGTGCCCGCATGATCTCCAACGCTCGGGCGGTATCCCGCCCCTGTTTGCGCGAACCAAGCGCGGCCAGACCGTCGAAGCTGTCGGCCAGGCCATCCAGATGCATCGCTCCGGTCAGCAACTGCCAGCACACCACGGTCAGCAAACCGGCCAGCAGCGGCCCGGAACCGAGCCATGCCGACAGGACACCAACGCCACCACCCAGCGCACCGAGCAATGCGCCGAGCACCGGGAACCAGGCCAGAGCCTGCCGGGCCTGGCGTGGGCTGAGCTCGGTGACCGATGGCATCGGTACCACGGTGAAGAACCCCGCGGCCAGCGCCAGTGGGTGCGGGGATCTCACTTCATCCTCATCGCGAGCCCGGCTACGCAGAAGTGTACTTGGTCGCATACCTGGGCCAGCCGAGAGTTCAAGATGCCCATCTCATCGCGGAACAGGCGTCCCGAACGGGTCGCCGGCACCACACCCTGCCCGACCTCATTGCTGACCAGCACGACTTCGCGGGGGGTGATAGCCAGTGCGGCAATCAGTTCATCGGTGGCCTGGCGCAGCGCCTGGTCGCTGCCGGGCTGCTCCCGCCATGCTCCCGCCAGGTCCAGTTGTCTGGTGAGCCAGACGGTCAGGCAGTCGACCAGCAGCAACCGATCGCTGGTCCGGGCGAGTTCCGCAGCCACGTCCACGGTCTCGATGGTGCGCCAGTCCGTCGGCCGGCGTTGCCGATGCGCCCGGATACGGGCCACCCATTCGGGATCGTCGGGGTAGCGCTCGGCCGTGGCCAGGTAATCCACTTGGCCGGCCGCGGCCGCCAGTCCCTCCGCGAAGGTTGACTTGCCCGACCGGGCCCCTCCCAGCACCAATACCCGCATGCCACCTCCGTCAGTGGTCGTTCCGGCCGGCCACCCCGGCTTCGGCGAAGGTCGCCATGTCACGCAGTACCCGGGCTGCGCAGCGCACCGTAGACAGCGCCACGAGAGCCCCGGTGCCCTCACCCAGTCGCAAGCGCAGATCCACCAGAGCCGGCAATCCGAGACGCGCCAATGCCACCTGGATGCCCGGTTCACGGCCGTGATGACCGGCGATCAGATAGCCGGTCGCCTCGGGCGCCAAACCCACCGCGATCAGGGCAGCCGAGGCGCTGATCACCCCATCCAGGATCACCGGTACGCCGCGGGCGGCCCCGCCGAGGATGAAACCGGCCATGCCACCGTGTTCCAGCCCGCCCACTGCGGCCAGCACACCCACAGGATCGTGGGGATCGGGATGGTTGGTTGCCAACCCGGCGCGTACCGCCGCGATCTTGCGGGCCAGCATCTCATTGCCCGCCCCAGCCCCGCAGCCGGTGACCTCGGAGGCATCGGTACCGGTCAGGGCGGCTATCAGGGCGGCCGCCACCGTGGTATTACCCAGACCGACCTCACCGGTCAGCAGCACATCGGCGCCCTGGTCGACTGCCTCGTTGGCCAGTCGGATGCCCAGCTCGAGGGCCGTCTGGGCCTCCGCACGACTCATGGCCATCCCGGTGGTGAAGTCGGCAGTACCGTTACGCACCCGATGGCGACGCAGCCCCGGGGCGTCGGGTACCTCGTTGGCCACGCCGATGTCGATCGGCCAGACCACGGTGCCGGTTTCGGCGGCCAGCGCGTTGACCGCTGCCCCGCCATGGCACATGTTGACCAGCATCTGCACCGTGACCGTCTGGGGCCAGGGGGTGATGTCACGGCCATAGACCCCATGGTCGCCGGCGAAGACGGCGAGTACCCCCTTGCCGGGTAGGGGTGGGGGGACCTGGCCGTAGATGGCCGACAGCTGATTGCCGATGGTTTCCAGCAGCCCCAGGGCACCTGCTGGTTTGGTCAGCTGGGATTGTCTTTCCCCGGCGGCGGCTAGGGACGTGGCATCGATCGCAGTGATACCCGCGATGGTCTTAGCAAGAAGTGAGTCGGGCTCAAGGCGCATAGGCTGCATTCTATGGCCGACCGACCGCTGCGCGAACTGAGAGCCCTGTTCGTAGATCCGGAACTGGGCGAATATGGGTTGGGCAGGGTGGCCGCGTTGGTTCCCGCCGCGGAATGCTGGCCAGCCGCATCGGTCCATTCGATGCGGGCGATCACCCAGGCGGCCGCCACATTGGATGAGCTGTTGGATGCCCGGATAGCGGCGGAACTGGTCGTTGGCCAGGGCGCCGGGGTGACGGTGGCGGTGCAGTTGCTGGCCGCCGGCGTGGCCCGCCGGGTTTTGTTGATCGACCCGATCGACTATCTCACCCACGATGCCGGGTTCGAGCAGGTGTTCCGGATCGATTGTCCGCTGCCTGGCCCAGCACCCACGACCAGTGCATCCACCGCCGAGGAACGAGCCGCGGTGCAGGCCAATATCGATCGGATCACCACCGCAATAGCCGCGTTGCGGGCCGGCCGGGTGACCGAGTTCTACGACTGGGTGGCCAATGGCTGTTCCGATCGGGGCGAGATCCGGGCCGCCTTCCGGGCGGCCTTGGCTGCTGCGGACGCTGCCCGGCAACCCTACGATGAAGGCTTGGTGGGTCCGGTCGGCGCGGGCTGGGCGGCGCTGGATTGGCTGGCTACCCTGCGCGGCCTGCCGGCCAACGCCGTGGAGATCTGGTATTCCCGCTGGCCGCCGGGCGCCCGATTGGTCATGACCGCAGGCTACCTGCGCCGCGAACTGCCCGGCGTCAAGGTGAAGCTGTGCGACTGGGACAGATACGGTTTCCTGGTGGCTCCGGAACGCTGGGCGCGCGCCCTGCGGGTGCGCTCGGTGGCGAATACCACCAACCGCTGGGTCAGATAGCTGGCCACCAGCAATGTCGACTCCGTGAGGAGCTTCGCCCAGAAACTGCCCAGGATTGGGGTGAGCAACCACATCAATGCGATATTGCTGCCCAAGAGCAATCCAGCCAATGCCAGATAGCGCGCAAGGGTACGTTGCACCGGCTGCGGGCCGCCGTCGGCGAACACCCAGCAGCGATTGACGGTATAGTTGACCGTGCCGCTGACCAGCCGCGCCGCCACGATGGCGAAGACCAGATGAACCCCCAGGCCGAGCAGGATGCTGAGCACCGCGAAATCGATCAGGAATCCCAGAAAGGAACTGGCCGAGAAGGCCAGCAATGGGCGGTAGATTAGCCAGGAGTCCCGCAACGGCCGGAAATGGCTGGAGGCGTTCTCATCCAGATAGACCGTCGCGATCTCGACCTGGCCGATCCGCAGCTTCTCGCGGGCGGCCGCCAACAGCACCTTCAACTCATACTCGAACCGGTCTCCATCGATCCGGCCCAGCCAGTCGAGCAGCTTTGCGGGGTATCCGCGCAGGCCGGTCTGGGTATCATCGATCGCCACCCCGGTGGCGGCCTTGAAGATCCAGCGAGTCAAATCATTGCCCAGCCGGGAACGCCACGGTACCTTGCCGGTAAAGCCGCGCACCCCGAGCACCAGATCGGCATCCCCGGCTGCGAGTCGTTCGGCAATCCGGGCGATATCGGCGGGGGTGTGCTGGCCATCGCTGTCCGCGCAAACGACGTCCTGACCGGGCCAGCGTTCGGCGATCGCGGCGAAACCGGTGCGCAGCGCCCGCCCCTTGCCGCAATTGTGCCCATGATGGATGACGCCGGCGCCGAGGCGTTGCGCCGCGATGAACCAGTGGGCGTAGGCCGGTCCGGATCCGTCATCCACCACCAGCACCTGTTGGTTGCCCAGTGCCTCCAGTAACTCCAACAGCCGGCGATCGGGTTGATAGCTGGGAATCAGGATGATCACGCCGCCTCCTGGGTGAGATAGATGATGTCGCTGGTGCCGCGCTCGGTGCCGCGGCCCAGCGGATTGTTGACCAATTGCCGGTTGTAGATCATCGCCGAGGAGCCACCGCCGTCGAGGTTGTAGGCCACCTGCGCGCCTAGCGAGGCGAACAGATTGGCGAATTCGGGCATGGTCACCCCCCGCGAATAGCCTGCCGATCTGCCATCCACCACCACGAACAGGAGGTGATTGGCCTGGATCATGCCGATCCCGGTGCGGGGTTGGGCACCTTGGATCGAGTGATTGCCGAAGTTGGTGTCCACCTCGATCTTGTCGATACCCGATTGCACCTGACCGTCCGCGACCAGCGTGGGCCCGAACGACCAGGTCTGCCAGATCCCCTGTTCCGCCTGGGCGGACGCGGAGGTGGTCAACTCGTCGTAGCTGGACAGCACACCATCGCGTCCCAGTGCCAGGCCGGTACGGGCCGGGATGTCACGGTAGGCGATCCCGTTGCGGATCACGATGCCGTCGCTGCGAAACCCGTAGTAGTCGCCGTTGATGGCCAGACTGGCATCCACTTGGGCGGCTATCTCGGAAGGGTTTTCGGTGATGTTGTTGCCGAAGGTGTCCTGGGCGAAGGCGCTGCGCAGCTGCCGGGCATCGCCCAACCGGATGTCGGCCACATAGCCGGTTACCAGATCGCGACCAGAGCCCTCGGTCCAGGTCGTGATGCTGATCAGTGGATCCTGCACGGCGATGTCACTGGCCGCGGAGGTCGGCGCGGAGCTGGCTTCTAGCCCGGAGACATTGGTCACCTCCGGGTGATCGATCACGAACCTGTCCAACGCCCAGGCGCTCGCCCCGCCGGTGACCGCCAGGGCGGTCAGGCCACCGGCGAGAAGGCCGCGGCGCGATATCCGGGGGCCGCTCATCGGGGCCCCCCGCCCTGACCGGCCCCGGGCCCGCCGGGGCCGGGTGCGAACCCACCGGATGCGCCCTCGCCCGCGGTGACGCTACCGGCCGACTGGCCGTCCACCAGTACCTGATAGGTCTGGCCGGTGGTCATGCCCGGTGCCGAAACCACAATGGCGGCGGCAGACTTGGTGACGGTCAGGCCGGCCAGCACGGTGCTGCCGTCGCTGACTTGTAGGGTTTGGCCCGCGCTGAGCTGTCGGCTGATCAATACCCAGCCCTGGGCACTGCCGGCGGTCGGGGTGACGACCATGCCGGCGCTGCCGGCGGCGACCAGTACCCCACCCGAGATCTCCAGGCTGGTGGTGTCGATCGCCCCGTTGTCGTTGCCGGTTGGTCCGTTGATCAGCACCGTGCCGCCGGTGATGGTGGTGGTGCCGTTGGAATCCAGACCGTCGCCGGTGGAGTCGATGATCAGCTCGCCCCCGGTGATCACCAGCTGGGAGCCATCGCTGACCTCCCCGCCGGGGCCACCGCCCATTCCGCCGCCGGTGGTACTGCCCGAAGTGGCGTTCAATCCATCGTCGCTGCTGGTCACCGAGGTGGTACCGGCGGCCACGACGATGTTCGCGCCCTCCATGCCCTCCACCGATTTAGCGATGGTGAGTTTGCCGCCGGCGACCACTAGATCGCCCTCGGCATGCACCCCGTCGTCGCCAGCCGAAATGGTGGTGTTGCCGGCATTGACCGCGACATAACCGACCGTGTCGTCGTCCTCATTGGTGCTCTTCAGCCCGTCGCCACCCGCTTCGATGGTCAACTCACCGCCGTCGAGGATCACATAGTCCTTGCCGCGCAGTCCATCGTCGGCAGCGGTTACCGTAAGGTTCCCGGATAGCACAACCAAGCCATCCTTGGATGCGATGCCATCGGCATTGGCGCAAGTCACCTCCAGGCTCCCGGTGCCGGCGATGGTCAGATCGGCCATGGAGAAGATTGCCGCGTTGGGGCTATCGGTCTCGGTGCTGTCGGCGTGTGGGGATTTGTCGGTGATGGTGCTTGCGGTGCCATCGGCCAGCACCAGCACCACCTCGTCGGCGGCCTTCACGATGATGGGGGAGTTTTTCGTCGAGGTCAACTGCACTCCGGCCAGCACCAGCCGGACTTTGCCTTCGGCTGCGGAATCGACGATCACCGAGGCGTCGGTCAGCGAGCCGGTCAGGACATAGGTGCCGGGTTCGCAGATCGTCACGTCCTGGGTGCCAGACAGCGCGATGGTGGTTGCCGAGGCGATGTCGTAGCCGGCGTCGCCGGCTTCGGCATGGGAGGCGATATTGTCGGCCAGGAAATCGGTGACTCCGCTGCCCAGACCGGCCGTGCCGGCAGAGGTACCAGATGAGGTGTTCGCCTGACCGGTGCTGCCGGCGGTGGCTGACTGAACGGTGGTTGGACTACCCGCGGGGACCGCCTGGCAGCCGGTGAACAGGGCTGCCAGGGTGACGGTGCCGAGGGCTAACTTGGCGAGGCGATGCATTGCTGATGCTCCGTTTCGGTGTACTCGGGTGCTGGTCAGGCGGCAAGCTGGTGCTCGACCAGGCTGTGCCATTTGAGCGGGGATTGGTCCAGCCGCAGGCTGGCGATGCCGACGCCGTACTTGCTGAATGAGCGGGGACGATAGCCCATCGACCACAGCAGCCGGTCGATCCGGCTCGCCCGGGGGGCACCTTTGGTCTCGACGATCACCAGTTGCGGCAGGTCGAGGGTCAGTTGCCCGCCGGGGGCGTGCGGGGGCAATTCCAGGCGTAACCCGGTGTCGATGGTCAGCCGGGAGGCCGGCTCATCGGGAGTGGGCGGTACCTGCAGCGTGCGACGGGTGTAGGAAGTGTGTAGTACCGGGATTAGCCGCAGCACCGGTGCGGTCGGGATGTTGCGGGCCTGCAGGGCGCGGATCAGCCAACCATGCTCGGTTAGGGTCAGCGGGCCGGGCGCGGCCCGGATCAGCCGATCCTTTACGGTGGTGCCGCGCGCACCGCGGGCCTTGACCTCCAACCAGCTGTCCTGCTGGTGCAGGTATTCGCGAGTGCGGATCTTGAACCGCCGGCGTCGGCCGCGTCCGGCCTGCTGATAGCACAGCAACTCGGGGCTATCGTAGTAGCAGGACTGGTAGCCGAACCGGGACTGGCCGGCGATCTGTAGTACTCGGGTGCTGGCGGCGATTCGGCCGGCGAAATCTCCCAATGCGGTGACCGGCAGCAGGTATTTGCGATCCACGCGGGTGAGCAGGGCAGTGGTTTCGCGCAATTCGGCCAGGCTGATGGTGTTCATCGTGCGGCCATCCCACGAGCTGCCGGACGCAGTGCCGGTTCGGTCGGGCCGGGACCGCTCAGCGGAGGAGCCGGCCGGTAGCGTACCAGCACCTCGGTGGTGTCGTCCGCCTGATCGATGTGGCGCACCTGGATTCCGGTGACCTTGCCGTCGACCAGGGTGGCCACCCGGGCGGCCAGCAACCTCCGGTCCACGATGGCCTGGTCGATCGTCAGTTCCAGGCCGGCTTCGCGGGCGGCGAGCCATGGGTGGTCGCCGACCGCCACTGCCAGCAGCACCAGGACCATCAGCCCAATCCCCCAGATCAGCGGCAGGCTGCCCAGGCCTCCGATCAGTCCCAGGCTCAGCGCCGCGAAGTAGTAGGCGATTTCCCGGTGGCTTAACTCCTCGGAACGCAGCCGGATGATCGACAGCACTCCGAACAGGCCCAGGCCCAGGCCGGCCCCGATAGTGCCGGTAGACATCGCCGTGGCCACCGCCAATACCCCGATGTTGGTGACCAGAAAACTTGAGGTCAGCTCGCGGCGGCCCCTGCGCGGCAGGTAGAGTGCGCTCACCAGCAAGACGATAGCGACCAGGTCGGCGGTCAACAGCAGCAGATTCATGGCGGGGACCTTTCGGGTCGGCGTGTTCGTGTACTCCATCCAGCCGCACCGGGATTGGTGTTTGCTGCGAGCAACCTGTGCGTTGGTTGTGAACCCGTAACGGGGTGGGAATCGAATATGGTTTTCGCCATGGCGCGTTCCGAAACCCTGATCATCACCGGCGCCACCGGCGACCTCACCAGACGATTCCTGCTACCCGCCCTGGGTGCGCTGTTGGATTCCGAACCGGAGCGTCGCATCGAGTTGATCGGTGCCGGACGGCGTGCACACCCGGACTGGCTAGGTTCGGTGCGCAAAGCCTTCGGCGGATATCAGGGGCCGGCGATCCAGCACACCCTGACTCACACCCGTTGGGTCACGGCCGATGCCAGCCAAACCGCCGATTGGCGGCGTCTGCTGAACTGCTCGGGTACTCCGGTTACCGTCTATTTCGCGCTCAGCCCACGGGCGATGCGAGCGGCTGCGGTGGCCCTGCAGGGCGTCCCGTTGCCGCCGAACACCCGGCTGGCGGTGGAGAAACCTTTCGGGCAGGACGCGGCCAGCGCTCGGGAACTGAACGCATTGCTATTGGAGGTGGTCGACGAGGAGCAGATCTTCCGAGTGGATCATTTCTTGGCCGCTCCGGCAGTGCTGGGCATGCCCACGCTGCGGTTCGGCAACCGGCTGCTGGCCGAGAGCTGGCAACGGGAACAGCTGGCCGAGGTGAACATCGTCTGGGACGAGGCCCTGGGACTGACCGGCCGGGCCGGTTGCTATGACACGGCGGGCGCCCTGCGCGACATGATCCAGTCCCATCTGTTGCAGGTACTGGCGGCGACCATCATGCCCACCCCGGCCGGGCCGGAGGGCCGTCCGGCGGCGATGCGGGCGGCGCTGGAATCCCTGCGGGTGAGCCGCCGGGCCGGGGCCGTGCGACGTGGCCGCTGGACGGCGGGGGAGCTAGCCGGGCGTCCCCAACCCGCCTATGTCGATGAGCCGGGGGTGGATCCCGGGCGTCGCACCGAGACCTTGGCCCAGGTGGAGTTCGTCAGTTCGCTGCCGCAGTGGCAGGGCGTGCCACTGCGATTGCGGTCGGGCAAGGGATTGGCGGAGAACCGTAGGTATGTCGAGTTGGTGTTCCGATCGGCGGCTCCGGTCGCCGGGGTGCCGGCCAGGGTCGAGCCGAATCGGTTACGGATCCAGATCCTCACCGGGGCGATCCAACTGCAACTGGTAGCCGCCGACTTGGACGGCCCGGCCGAATTGCAGGGGGTGGCGCTGGGCGCGGAGGAGCACGAACCCACCAGGGTGATCGAGGCGGCCGAGGTCGCGGTCTATGCCCGGGTGTTGCGGGCCGCGCTGAGCGGCGACCCGGAACTGTGCGTGAGCGCCGCAGCCGCGGTGGACTGCTGGCGACTCACCGAGCCGATCAGCCGGGCCTTTGAGACCGATGAGATACCCCTAGACGAATACCCGGCCGGCAGTTCAGGCCCTCGCCACTGGCGTGCACCGTGAGGTTGCTGCTCGTCCGGCATGGCCAGTCGATCGCCAATCGGGACCGGTTGGTGCTGGGACGCTCTACGCAGGTGCCCCTAACCGAGCTTGGGCGGGAGCAGGCGCGGGCGGCGGCCGACCGGGTGGCGTGCCTGGTGTTAGGGCGTAGCCAGGTGCTCAGCTCGGATGCGCTGCGGGCTCGGCAGACGGCCGAGCCGATAGCTGCCCGGCTGGGGGTCGATGTCGGGGTCACCGAACTGTTGGCCGAGCAATCCCTGGGGGAACTGGAGGGCCGGCCAACAGCCGAATTGGTGGCGCTTCCGGTGCCCGCCGGACGACACATCAATGACATCGCCTGGGGTGGTGGGGAATCGATCGCCATGGTTCACCGGCGGATGCGGCGGCTGGTGGATCTGCTGTGGGCCACCAGCGGGCAATTCGACTGGCGGGTGCTGGTGGGGCACGGCGATGCGTTGTGCGTTCTGCAAGCGGTGTTTGCCGGTCGGGGGCATCGCGAGATCGATTGGGTCACCGATCGCCTCGACCATGGTGAGGTGCGGGTGGTTATCGTGGGCCGAGAACCACCCGGGTGGCAGATCGCGTGAAAATCCCGGAAACGTACGATAAGCCGGCTCGAGGTGGCGAACCCCAGGCATGGGGTGGCTCATTTCCACGGCCAGGCTGCTCCCGTTGGCTTGCTGTTTCGTCAGCGGTGAGCGGCCTGGCCGTTCAGGGCACCCGGAGCGCGCAGGACACCCCGTCCCGTTCAGATCTGATAGTACAGGTCGAACTCGTAGGGATGGGGGCGTTGCCTGAGGGCATCGATCTCCTCCCGTTTTAGTGCGATCCAGGTCTCGATCAGGTCGGCGGTGAATACGTCTCCGGCGAGCAGGAAGTCCTGGTCGGCCTCCAGCGCGGCCAACACCTCCGCCAGGGATCCCGGCACCTGGGCGATGTCGGCATGCTCTTCGGGCGGCAGTTCGTAGAGATCCTTGTCCACCGGAGCGGGAGGCTCGATCCGGTTCTGGATGCCGTCGATGCCAGCCAGCAGCATCGCCGCGAACGCCAGATAGGGGTTGGAAGACGGGTCGGGGCAGCGGAACTCGATGCGCTTGGCCTTCGGGTTCGAGCCGGTGACCGGGATGCGGATACAGGCCGAGCGATTGCGGGCCGAATACACCAGGTTCACCGGCGCTTCGAAACCGGGTATCAGACGGTGGAAGCTGTTGATCGTCGGGTTGGTGAAGGCCAGCAGCGCGGGCGCGTGGGCCAGCAGCCCGCCGATATACCAGCGGGCGGTATCCGAAAGCTGGGCGTAACCGTTTTCGTCATAGAACAGCGGTCTGCCGTCGGCCCAGATTGACTGGTGGACGTGCATTCCCGAGCCGTTGTCGCCGAAGACCGGCTTGGGCATGAAGGTGGCCGATTTGCCGTTGACGAAGGCAGTGTTCTTGGCGAGGTATTTGAACTTCATCATGTTGTCGGCGCTGGTGAGCAGGGTGTCGAAACGCCAGTTGATCTCCGCCTGGCCGGCCGCGCCAACCTCGTGATGGGCCCGTTCGATGACCAATCCGGCGTTCTCGCAATGGCGGACGATGTCGTCGCGCAGGTCACCATAGTGGTCGGCCGGTGCCACCGGGAAATAGCCGCCCTTCTGCCTCACCTTGTAACCCAGGTTGCCGCGTTCCTCCTCGCGGGCGGTGTTCCAGCCGGCCGATTCGGCATCCACCGAATAGAACGAGGAATGCCCGTTGGTTTCGTAGCGCACATCGTCGAAAACATAGAACTCGGCTTCCGGGGCGAAGAATACGGTATCGCCGATGCCGGTCGCGGCCAGGTAGGTCTGGGCCTTGCGGGCGATATTGCGCGGGTCGCGGCTGTAGGGTTCCATGGTCAGTGGATCGTGAACGAAGAAGTTGACGATCAGGGTTCTGGACTTGCGGAACGGATCGATATAGGCGGTCGCGGGATCCGGCAGCAGGGTCATATCGGATTCGTTGATCGCCTGGAAGCCGGCCACTGCGGAACCGTCAAAGGCCAGGCCTTCCTCGAAGACCTCGGGGCCGAAAGCGCCGGCCGGTATCGTGAAATGCTGCATGACACCGGGCAGATCACAGAACCGGATATCGACATTCTCGACATTCTCCTGCCTGAGATACGCCAGTAGATCGTCGGCGCCCTGGAACATGAGATTCCCTCCAATCAGCGACCGGCCGGGTGCCAGCCGTGTTCAACCTTTGTCTGCCCCAACCTAGCGAGCCGGCTCGCGGGCGATGTTGCGGTCATGTTTCGGCCATGTAACAAGATCGGGGCTCGCTCAGGACTCGCTTGAGCTTGCACGGCCCGGCGGCGCGCAAGCCGAGATCTGCGTAGAACTCCTCGCCGGCGGCACACAGCCCGTAGGGGCACGAGTGCAGTTGCGAACAGCAACGTACGGATGGCATCGGGCGGCATAGCGGTTCGGTCGCTATTCGAATGTCGAGGACCGCGCATCGGCGCTAGTCGATGAGCTCGGAGAGCTCGAACCAGCGCTCCTCCAACCCGGCCATCTCGGCCTCGGCCTCGCGAAGCTCGTCATTCAGCCGGCCCAGGCTTTCGTAGTCGCCCTGATCGTGGGCGGCCATGCGGTCGTGAATCGCCGCGATCCTTTCCGCGAGGCGTTCCAGCTTCCTCTCGGTCGCATTCAGCTCCTTCTTCGCGGCGCGCTCCTCGGCACCCGTCATCCGCGGGGTGTGCTGCGCAGCAACAGACTGAGGCACGAGAGCCGCGGGCTTTGCGGTCGCTGCTTCGCGCAGATGCAGGTACTCATCCACCCCACCCGGCAGATGCCGCAGCCGCCCGCCGAGGAGCGCGTACTGCTGGTCGGTGACCCGCTCCACCAGGTAGCGGTCGTGAGAGACGACGATCAGGGTGCCGGGCCAGGAGTCAAACAGCTCCTCCATCGCGGCGAGCATGTCAATGTCCACATCGTTCGAGGGCTCGTCTACGAGCATCAGGTTAGGTTCCGACAACAGCACAAGGAGTAACTGCAGACGCCGCTTCTGGCCGCCGGACAATTCCCCAACCCGGGCCGACAGGTGTTCGCGAGCGAAGCCGAGTCGCTCCAGGAGCTTCGCTGGGGTCAGTTCTTTGCCGTCGACGAGGTAACTCGCCTTGGTGCGCGCGAGCACATCGCGAACCCGCTCGCCGGCGATGTCCGCCAGCTCGCGGAACTGCTGGTCGAGCACGCCAAGCTTCACGGTCTTGCCGCGCTTGATCCGGCCCGCGGTGGGCTCAATCGTGCCCGCGATGAGGCCGAGAAGAGTCGACTTGCCGGCGCCGTTCGCGCCCAGGACCGCGGTGCGTTCGCCGGGAGCGATGCGCCACTCGATCTCGCGTAGGACCTGACGGCCATCGAACGACACGCCGACGCCAAGCAGGTCGATCACGTCCTTGCCCAGCCGCCCCACGGCGAGCCGGTTCAACTCGATCGGGTTTCGAAGCGGCGGCACGTCTGCGATGAGCTGGTTTGCCGCTTCGATGCGGAACTTTGGTTTGGATGTGCGGGCCGGGGCGCCGCGCCGCAGCCAGGCGAGCTCCTTCTTCATGAGGTTCTGCCGCTTCGCTTCCATCGTCGCGGCCTGCCGGTCGCGTTCGACCCGCTGGAGCACGTAGGCGGCATAGCCTCCCTCAAAGGGCTCCACCGTCCGGTCGTGAACCTCCCACGTCGTCGTCACCACCTCATCGAGGAACCAGCGGTCGTGCGTAACGACTAGCAGGCCGCCGGCGTTCTTCGCCCACCGGGACCGCAGGTGCCCGGCAAGCCAGGTAATGGCCTCAACATCGAGATGGTTGGTCGGTTCATCCAACGCGACGATATCCCACTCACCCATCAACAGAGCAGCGAGCGCCACGCGACGACGCTGCCCACCGGACAGGGTACCGATCCGGGCATTCCAGGGGAGGCCGGGCACAAGGCCCGCGATCACATCGCGGACCTTCGCATCGCCCGCCCACTCGTGCTCGGGCCGGTCGCCGGCGATCGCATGCCTAACCGTTGAGGAGTCGTCCAGCGTGTCGGCCTGGTCGAGCAAGCCTATCCGCACACCGCTCCGCCGAGTCACACGGCCAGAGTCGGGCTCGGTCCGTCCCGCCAGCATCCCTAGCAAACTCGACTTACCGTCGCCATTGCGACCGACGATCCCGATGCGGTCGCCCTCATTCACCCCTATCGTCACCGCCTCGAACACCAGGTGAGCCGGGTATTCCAGGTGCAGGGATTCGGCCCCGAGAAGATGCGCCATAGGTCCTGTCCTAGGGTAGGTAGGCCGCAGACCGGTTCCGGCGTGCCCTCTGAACCGCGGCGCACCCACCATGGTGTTTCCATCGCGGCCGGGAAGCCCGCAACATACGAGAACAAACCCAACCCGCTACCGAAGCGTTCGGTTCATCCAACGGCAGCGCAACCGGTTCGCCGATCGGCAGCCGCAGGAATTGCAGGCGATGAGGCTCGCCATCGGAAAACCCGCCGAGGTCGGCTGTCGCCACCGGTCAGCGTCCCCGCATGGCCCTGCGGGTTCCCTTCATGCTGGTGGGCAGCGGCCCCTTCGGTAGCGGAACCCGCTGTTTCATGGCGTCCAGGGCCTTCAACCGGTTGCGCGCCTCGTCCAGTTGCACCGAATCCAGCGACCTGGGCAACCGACCGATGTGCCGGGCCAGCCTATCCATGGGGACCTGATCGGTTCCGGTACCCATCTGGATGGTCAGCACGGGGATACCGTAGAGCACCTGCTGGTGTCGTTTGTGCTCGGCGGACAAGACGGTTCGCAACCGGGCCGGGTCGCCGTCACCAACCAGGACTACCCCGGCCGGGCCAACCGCCCGGTGAATGCAGTCCTGCTGCCGGGTCACCACGATTGCCGGTTGGGTAGTCCACTGCTTGGCGTTAAGGGTGCTCAAGGCCACTTCGCCGGCTCCGGGCTGACCGGCGTAACGCCTGAAGGCGGCTGTTTTCGCCCGTCGGGTCAACATAAACAGGGCCGCGGTGAAGCCGAACAATGCCCCGGCGATCAAACCGAAGATCCACTGCCTGCCCCCGGCCAGCAGGCCAAGCCCCAGCCCAACCAGGATCACCAAAACCCAGGAACCGATCAGCCAGACATTCAACTGGGGATCGAACTGGCGGGTTACCTTGTAGGTTTCGCGAATCTGACGGATCGTACCCCAGTCCTGGGGGTTGGTGGAGTTGCGCTTCTTCTCGCGCAGCGCCTTGGCCTCGGCCTTCTGTTTTGCGGCCAATTCCCTGGCCCGCTCGCTTCTCGCCATGCTGCTCCGTCGCTCGTCGATTATCGGTCGGATGCGGGTCACCCGATCATTCATGCTACCGGCAGCCCACTGCGCACGCCATGGCCGGGACGGTGCCGATCGGCGCGTCGCCTTCCTGGTACCGGTAAACCCGGCCGGGGATGCCCAACGCAACCCGGATAGGTCTCCGTCCCCGAATGCTGGCCGCCGCGGACCCCGCCGGGCTATCGCGACGGCCAACCTGAGTCTTGCCGCGAGCTCAGCGACCGAACTCCCCGCCGAAGTCGCCTGCCTCCAGACGAGCCTTGACCGTGGACAGGAAACGGGCCGCCACGGCGCCATCGATCATCCGGTGATCGTAGGTCAGCGACAGGTACATCATGTCGCGGATCGCGATGGTGTCATTGCCAAACCGGTCGCTAACCACGACCGGCCGCTTAACCAACGCACCGGTTCCCAGGATCGCCACATTCGGTTGGTTGATCACCGGGGTGTCGAACAGGGTACCGGCAGATCCATAGTTGGTGATGGTGAAGGTCGCCCCGCTTAGGTCTTCGGGGCCCAGCTTGTTGTCGCGGCCCCGGACGGCCAGGTCGGCGATCTGCTTAGCGATGCCACCCACGTTGAGATCCCCGGCATTCTTGATCACCGGTACGATCAGACCGCGCTCGGTGTCGACCGCGATGCCTAGCTCCTCGCTGCCATGGTAGGTCACGGTGCCGGCCTCCAGATCGACCGACGAGTTGAGCGCTGGGAATGCTTTCAATGCCTCGACCACGGCCTTGGAGATGAAAGCCAGGTAGGTCAGACCGGTGCCTTCGCGCCGCCGGAAGTCGTCCTTCACCTGCTTGCGCAACTGGCTGATGGCAGTCAGATCGACCTCGACCGTGGCGGTGAGCTGGGCTGCGACCTGCAGCGATTCAACCATGCGGGAGGCAATCACCTTGCGTACCCGGGTGAGTTTTTCGGTGGTACCCCGCTTGCCCGATGCATCGGGAGCCGGGGCACCCTTCGCTGGACCGGTCGGTGGCACGGTCTCCGACGGCGTGGCCGTCGGTGCCGGGGTCGCCTTCGGGGCGCGAGCCGCTTCGGCAGCGGCCTGAACATCCTGCTTGCGGACCCGGCCACCTACCCCGGTACCGGTCACGGTGGCCAGGTCAACCCCCAGGTCGGCGGCCATCTTGCGCACCAACGGGGTGACATATGGGGTTTCTCCACCGCTGGCCCGGGGGGCTAAACCACCGGTGATCGTGGTTGTCGGGGCCGGCATGGCGGCAGGGGCTGGGGCCGCGGCAGGGGCCGGGGCGCCAGGCTGGGCATTCGGCTGACCCACCAGGCCAAGGGTGGCGCCGACCGCGGCCACCTCATCC
This sequence comes from uncultured Propionibacterium sp., assembly GCA_938036835.1. Taxonomy (GTDB): domain Bacteria; phylum Actinomycetota; class Actinomycetes; order Propionibacteriales; family Propionibacteriaceae; genus Brooklawnia. The sequence continues at coordinate 16,472 of CALHWB010000053.1, read as the reverse complement.
TCACCCACCAGGATCTCCAGCAATACCCCGGCTGCCGGGGATGGGATCTCGGTATCGACCTTGTCGGTGCTGACTTCCAGCAGCGGCTCGTCGGCGGAGACCTGCTCGCCGACCTCCTTCAGCCAGCGCGATACAGTGCCTTCGGTAACGCTCTCACCTAGTGCCGGCAGGATCACCGGCGTGGCCTCGGCGGTGGCCACCGGTGCCGTTGAAGCGGCCTGTGGACTGGCGGCGGGTGGTCGTACCTCGGCGGCTGCCGGGACGGGTTCCGGAGCGGCCTCGGCGGTGGCTGGCGCCTCACCGGGTTCACCGATGACGGCCAGCACCGAACCGACGGGGGCAACCTCATCTTCGGCAAATCGAATCTCCAGCAGCACCCCGGAAGCGGGCGCGGGGATCTCGGTGTCCACCTTGTCGGTGCTGACTTCCAGCAGCGGCTCGTCGGCGGAGACCTGCTCACCAACTTCCTTCAGCCAACGTGAGACAGTTCCCTCGGTGACGCTCTCGCCGAGGGCAGGCAAGGTGACTTCAGTCGACATGGGTCGGGTTCTCCTTCGAAATGCCGTCGATTCCAGTTGCCAGCCTAACCCCATTGACACGAATACGCTCGCCCGAGACGGGTGTGGATAATGGTCGGGTGGGCTCGATCCGTGACTTCTTCCAGCGTGCGCGCCGCAGGGCTGCCGTGGCACGTGACGATCGGGAGATGACGGACGACACCCGGGCGTATCTGGTCGGCTTCATCGCCGCCCGCCGCGGGGTCGAGGGCTGGGTCGAACCGGCGACCCAGTTCAACAGGACATCTCTGCTGTTGATCGCGCACGACGGCGAATGGGTACGCCGCGCCGTCCCATCGGGTCCGTGGGCCTTCGAGTTCTGTTCGCGGCAGGGTATTCCTGCCTACCAGGCGGGTGTGGTGCCCTATCCGCAGCGCAAACGCGATTGGGACGCCGGTCGTCGCTAAACCGCCGCGGCAGGTGTCCGGACTGCCGAGCTGGCGGGCTTCCCGTCCGGATCAACCGGCCAACGACTCCGCTAGCGCAACTAGGGTACGCACTCCGAACCCGGTGGCGTCCACCGGCACATAGTCATGCGCCGCCGCCCGGTTCCAGGCCGGCCCGGCGATATCCAGATGCGCCCAGGGTGTCTGGTCGGCGACGAAATGTTGCAGGAAGGCAGCGGCAAACAGGGCCCCACCATGGCGGTCGTCCTTGGAACGCAGATCGGCCACTCGGGATTTCAGTCGTTTGCGGACCTCGTCGGTGATCGGCAACTGCCAGAAGTCCTCACCGGCTGCCTCGGCGGCATCCAGCAGCCGATCCGCGGTGGCGTCGTCGCTGGCCATCAGGCCCGCCATCCGGGTGCCCAGAGCGACCATGCAGGCACCGGTCAGGGTAGCAACATCGACCAGCAGGTCGGGCTCGTCCTGACCGGCCCTGGCCAGCGCATCGGCCAGCACGATGCGTCCCTCGCAGTCGCTGTCGGAGTTTTCCACGGTGGTGCCGTCGAACATGCGCAGCACATCGCCGGGCCGGTAGGCGCTGCCCGAGATCATCTGCTCCGCGAGCGGAGCGTAGGCGGTCACCCGGACAGCCAGCCCACACTGGACGATCGCCCGCAGCGCGCAGATCACCGCGGCCGCCCCGGCCATATCGTGCTTCATGGTCAGTAGGCTCGCGCCGGGTTTCAGGTTGAACCCGCCGGAATCGTAGGTGATCCCCTTGCCAACCAGCACCAGATGTTTCCTGGCCCCGCGCGGGTGATAGGCCATCCGTAACAGCCGGGGTGGCCGGGTCGAACCGCCACCCACCGCCAGGATCCCCTGGTAGCCGCCCTTCTCGAGGGCCCGCTCGTCCAGCACCTCCACATTGAGGCGCGCGTCCCGGAGATAGCTGCGGGCCTGGTCGGCCATCTCGGCAGGCCCCAGCAAATTCGCCGGCAGATTCGACCAATCCCGGGCCACCGCGACGGCCTGGGCTACGATCCGGGCGGTCTCGATGGCCTGTTGGGCAACGCGAGCCTGCCCCACCAGCCAGATCGCCTCCACCATTTGATCGCTGGGCTGGTGACTCAATTTGCTGAATTGATCGCAAGCCAGCAGGGCGCCCTCGGCTGCCGCGCGGATCTGAGTCTTCGAGGTGGCCTCCAGACTGATCGCGATCCGGCGCGGCCCCGGCGATCTGATAGCCAGTGCTCGCCGGACGCCCCAGCCGGCGGCCTGACGCAGTTCCTCGGGGCTGACATCCAAGTCGTCACCCAGACCAACCGCGATCACTCGCAGCCCGCCGAGTATCAGCAATGCGCTCTCGTCGGTTGCCGGGCCGGCGCCCTGCTCCAAGAGCAGGTTCAACAGGCTTTGGTTTCGCTCGAGCCGAGATTCCAATTCGGCTGGTGCGCCGACCAAAGTGGGGCGCTCTCTGGGATTTGCCAGACCGATGATCACATCGGTGGCTTTGGCGAGAGAATGCACCAGTTCGACTCGGGGCAACTCGCTGCGCGTGGGGTCGAAACGCGTGGCATCGAACAGGGACTGCTGGGTTGCCATCGGAGGGCCTTTCCGCGATCTCTCGCTGGGATTGGTATTAGGTGCGCTGGCGACTACTCGTCCAGGGGCATGGGGCCGTAGACGAGACGATCCTCCTCATACAGGCTTACCTGGGCAATCCCCAGGTCGGCCAATTCGAGGTAGTTCGCGCCCAGCCAGGCCTCGGCCGTCGCCTGATCGGCGAAACGCTCGTCAATACCCGCTCGGGTCAGCTCGGTTGCCTCGACGTCGTGCGCTACGGGCTCGGCCACCCAGTGATAGCTCATCAGTATCTGGCTCCCCGCTTGACGATGGCTGGTGGGCGGCGTGCGGCGCGAATCCAGCTTGCCCGGCTGGCAAGATACATCAGCAGGCCTCGCCGCGGAGTACCGGGCAGTCGATCGGCCAACACGGCCTTGAAGCGGTACCACAGCCAGGCCACCTCGATGATGACCAGGGCCAGCACGCCATACATCCCATACATGCCGGCATAGGCGATCCAGGGTGTCCACCGTCCGGCTAGGGTGGCAGCCATCAAGATCATCAAAGTGGGCATGGCAAACTCGCTCAGCGTCCAACGCGAGTCGATGAAATTGCGGAGCAGCACTCGCTCGGGCCGCATCTCCATCCGGTTATAGGCTTCATCCTGTTTGGCCCTGGCCAGATTGCGCTTTCGCGCGCGGCGTTCGCGTTTGGTGAGCGTGGGGTGCAGACGCTGGCGACGTTGAGCCTCGGCTTGCCGTCTGCTGGGAGTAGGTGCTCCCTTTCCGCTGGTCGCGGGCTCGACGGTTACCTGGGCGGCCGCGCTGGCATCATTGCGTTCGTAGGGGCGAAACAGTCCCACTTGTCGTCCTTCAAATCGGAATACTGCTGGCAGTATTCTAGTTGCCCGGCTTGACCTCGCCAGCCGAGGTTGACTGGTGGTTGGGTGGGCTGGGACGACCGGTGCGCCGATTCGAAAGGAGACCGGACGATGACAGGACTACTGGAACGCATCGGCAAGGTATTCCGCGGTTCGCAGCCGGTGGCTGCCGACCGGCTCGATCCCGATCGGCAGGCGGTCGAGGCCAGAGCCGCACAAACCGAGACCCTACAGCAGATTCGTCGGGGGATAGCGCGGGTCGCCGAGATCAGGCGGGGCTTGTCCAGCCGGCTCGGTGCCCTGGTGGCCGAGATGGACCGAGCCACCCTTCGGGCCCGGCAAGCACTGTTGCAAGGCCGGGTGGAGCTGGCCACCGAAGTGCTGCGGCACAAGGCGGCTCTAGGCAGTCAACTTGGGGAGTTCGATATGTTGCATGACCGCCTGCAACTCGTCGAAGAACGGTTGGTGCTGGCCAGCGGTCGTATGCAGGCACGATTGGACACCCTACATGCTCAGCGGGCCGGCGAGTTGTCCGAACAGACCAGGGTTGAGTTGGATGCCCAGATCAATGCCGCCCTTGCGGAGCTGGATGCCGATGTGACAACCGCGGTCTCGGCAGCGGTCGAGATGGCTGGGGCCGTTGCCCTCGACGGTGCCGCACCACAGGCCTCCGCGTGGGAGCTTGATCGCCGGGCAGCTGAGGAATTGGCCGCCATGCAGGCCGAACAACTGGCTCGGTCGGTCACCGATCCGGCGACCACGCGATACCGTCAGCCCTCGGTTGACGGCGTGGCCACCAGCCAGGATTCATTTTGCGCCGAGACCAGCCTGGGGGACAGATGATCGTTCGAATCATGGGGCAGGGCCAGTGGGAGCTGCCGGCTGGCGAGCTACCCGGGCTGAATGCGCTGGATGATCTGGTGATGGATGCGGTGCGGGACCGGGACGCCGACGCCCTGCAGGACGCCTTGGCCGAGATGATCGAATTAGTGCGGCGCCGGGGCCGGAGAATCGAAACGAACCGGATTCGGCTGAGCGATTTGATCGTCCCCCAGGCGGACGCGGGGCTTGACGAGGTAGCCGAGTGGTTGCAGGAGGCTTGCGCGGAGGACGGGTTGATCCCCGGCTGAGACGTGCCCATTTTGGGGTTTCGGTTCGTTGCCGTCGGGCGCATAGACTGGTGGACATGACTGATACCATCGTGAACGCCACCGGCATCACCCTCACCGATAAGGCTGTCGCCAAGGCCGCAGCCCTGCTGGCGGCCGAGAACCGCGACGATCTGGCCCTGCGTATCGCGGTGCAACCCGGTGGCTGTTCGGGCCTGCGCTACCAGTTGATGTTCGACGACCGGCAGTTGGACGGGGATCTGACCCATGAATACGATGGGGTCACTCTGGTTGTCGATCGGATGAGCGCGCCCTATCTGGGCGGTGCAACGATCGACTTTTCCGACACTATTGAGGCGCAGGGCTTCACCATCGACAACCCCAATGCGCAAAGTTCCTGCGCCTGCGGGGATTCCTTCCACTGAGCGTCTGAAGATACGTCCGTACGTCCGGCCGGGAACGGCCCGCAACCGGTGGTCTCGCGGCGGGCTTGGCTGACTGGATCTGAGCGCAGGCCGAGCGCTCGGCCTGCGCTCAGATCCAGTTCGTGCTCAGTGGCCGGCCTTCGTCGTAGCCGGCCGGGGATTGAACGCCCACCACGGCCCGCTCATGGAACTCGCTGAGCGTGCGTGCCCCGGCATAGGTGCAAGATGAGCGCACTCCCGAGATGATCCAGTCGCATAGATCCTCCACCCCTGGCCGTTCTGGATCCAGGTACATCTTCGACGTGCTGATGCCCTCCTCGAACAGGGCGGCCCGGGCCCGTTCGAAGGAGGATTGGTCCCGAGTTCGGTTGCGTACCGCCCGGGCACTGGCCATGCCGAAGCTCTCCTTGTAGGCGCGGCCATCGGGGTCATGCAGTAGATCGCCGGTGGATTCATGGGTGCCGGCGAACCAGGAACCGATCATTACTGCGCCGGCCCCCGCGGCCAGCGCCAGAGCGACATCGCGCGGATACCGGATCCCGCCGTCGGCCCAGACAGCACCGCCTCGCTCCCGGGCGGCGTGCGCGCATTCCACCACGGCGCTGAACTGGGGACGCCCTACCCCGGTCTGCATTCGGGTGGTGCACATCGCACCCGGGCCGACCCCTACCTTGACCACATCGGCGCCGGCGTCGATCAGATCGCAGGTGCCTTGGGCCGTGACCACATTGCCGGCTACCAGGGGTATCCGGCGGCCGGTCTGCTCAGCGAAGGCATCCCGCACCGGTAACACCGCGGCCAGGGCATCCAGCATGCGTTGTTGGTGGCCGTGGGCGGTATCCAATACCAGTACGTCGGTTTCGGCCTGTAGCAATGCCCGGGCTCGGCCGGCCGCGTCCCCGCTGATGCCGATGGCTACGGCGACCCGTAGCCGGCCCCGGTAATCCAGGGCGGGGGAGTAGATATCGCTGCGCAGCGCGCCACGAATGGTCATCACCCCGACGAGGCGGCCCTCATCGTCCACCGCGACGGCCAGTCGCTGCCCGTTGTCGGACAACAGCGCGAATACCTCGGCTGGCGGGGTGTCGGGTTTCACCAGGGTCAGCGCGGTCAGCATGACCTCCTGGACCTGGGCGAACCGATCCACTCCCTGGAATTCCGGCCCGCCGGCCAGCCCCAATGGGATGCGTCGATCGTCCACGACTACCACCACACCGTGGGCGCGTTTCGGCATCAGGCTCATGGCGTGGCCAACCGGAGTATTCGGCGTCACCGTGACCGGAGTCTCGAAACGGGCCGGGGCCCGTTTTACCCGGGCGATGGACTCGGCCAGCACATCAACCGGAATGTCTTGGGGTAGCACCGCCAGTCCGCCACGCCGGGCAATGGTTTCGGCCATCCGGCGCCCCGAGATCGCCGTCATATTGGCCACCACCAGGGGTAACGGTAGGGCCAGGCCGTCACAGGAGGTCAGATCCACGTCCAGCCGGGAAGCGACCGCGGAACGATTGGGAGCCATGAACACGTCGTTGTAGGTCAGGTCATAGCCGGGTTCGGCAGTCATGAATCGCACATATCCATTGTTCCGGTGGGCGCGATCAGATGCCAACGCGATAGCATCTGGGTGACCCATAGCGTTGCCGCCGGCACCTCAGGCGGCAGTCGAGGCAAGGATCGATCGATGAGCGAGCAGGTACTCGGGCAGGCCGGTGACAGACTGAAGGTGGTCGTGTATTCCCATGATCGGCTGGTCCGCCAGCAGGTCCGGTTGACTCTGGGACGAAAGGTGGCCGCCGATCTGCCAGAGGTGGAGATCTTCGAGTTCGCAACCCAGCCGGCGCTGCTCAGCGCGCTAGCCGAGCAGGTATTCGACGTGGCCGTGCTGGACGGTGAGGCTCGGCCCGGCGGCATGGGGCTGAGCCATCAGATCAAGGACGAGATTCCCGCCGCGCCACCGGTGGTGCTGTTGATTGCTCGATTGGCCGATGCCTGGTTGGCTACCTGGTCGAGGGCGGAGGCGGTTTGTGCCTACCCCATCGATCCGATCCGCCTGCCTGCCGAGGTCGCTCGGGTAGTCCGGGAGACCCGGGCTGGGGTTCCCGGGGAACTCCATGCCTGCGAGGTGGCTCCCGGTGTGGGTAGCCGGCATGGCGCCGATGATGGCCATGGGGTTCCGGGAGCGGTGGGTACCGCCCATGGCCCGCGTGGTGGGATCTGAACATTCCGTGCCTAACCGCCGGTTGTCAGTTACCGTCTGCTCGATTGGCCGGTGATGCGGTGGGGTTTAAGGTGAGCCCATGGAATTCACCTGGCCCGACCTGCTGACCCGGTTAATCCACGGCGAGGATTTGCCCGCGCCTGAAACGGATTGGGCGATGGCGGAGATCCTGGCCGGGAACGCCAGTCCGGCGCAACTGGCCGGATTCATGGTCGCGCTGCGCGCCAAGGGCGAGACGGTCTCGGAGATCAAATCGTTGGCCGATGGCATGCTGGCCATGGCAACACCGACGGGGCTACCCCAGGATGCCGTCGATGTGGTCGGCTCGGGTGGGGACCGGGCCAATACGGTAAACATTTCGACGATGGCTGCCATTGTGGCGGCCTCGGCGGGTGTTCCGGTGGTCAAGCACGGCAATCGGGCCGCCAGTTCGATGTGCGGCACCGCAGACTGCCTGGAGGCTTTGGGTGTGGTGATCGATCTGCCGCCGAGGCGTCAGCCGGCGATCCTAGCCGAATGCGGACTGGTCTTCCTGTTTGCCCCGCTGTATCATGGCGCCTTGCGGCATGCTGGGCCGACGCGACGCGAACTGGGTATCCAGACGACCTTCAATTTCCTGGGACCGCTGGCCAATCCTGCACGTCCCGTAGCCCAGGCAATCGGTGTGGCCAACCGGCACATGGCCGGTTTGGTGGCTGGAGTGTTGGCCGAACGAGGTAGCCGCGGGCTGGTGTTCCATGGCGACGACGGCCTGGATGAACTGAGTACTACCGGACCATCCAGGGTGTGGTTGATCAACGACGGCGAGGTGACGGCGGGCGAACTGGACCCAACCGGGCTGGGTGTGCCGGTGGCTAGGATGGCGGATCTGACAGGTGGAGATCCGCAGCACAATGCGCAGGTGGTTCGCGAATTGCTGGCCGGCAAGCCGGGGCCGGTGCGCGATATCGTGCTGCTCAATGCTGCGGCTGCTCTGTTGGCCTTCGACGGACCCAACCTGGCCAGACCGGTTGACGCCCAGTTGTCTGGGCCCTTGCAGCTGGCAGCCCAGGCAATCGATTCAGGCGCCGCCGGCGATCTGCTGGACCGGTGGGTGACTGCTACTCGGGTTGCGGCCGGCCATCAGGTTCACGAGTATCGCAACGATCCACGGCGATGACCCAGTCCGGAACATGCCCTAGAACCCGTATCCGGCCGGTTGGCATGCCGGTCCGGGATCTAGCGGGCCCGATCTGGCTGGACCAACTCATCCCAGCAGTGTCCAGGCCAGCCCGGCGTGCGCACCTAGCCACAGCCCGGGCCCATAGGCGAAGGTTCTGCCCAGCGGGGAAGGGCGGTAGCGTCGCCAGGCGATGGTGACCAGCCCCCAGCAGAGAGCCAGCAGTGCGCCCGCCAGAAGACTAAGCGACCAACTCGTCAGATCGGCCATCCCGGTCAGCGCCCCGAGCAGGGCCGCCAACCGGACATCACCGAAGCCAAGGGCGCCGGTAAGCCACCAGAAGATGGCGAACATCGCACCGGCTGCGGAAGCGCCCAGCAGAGCACCCAGTATCGGCGACCACCAGTTCCCCTCGGTCAACAGGGCGGCCCCCACTACTGCGAGCGCCATGGTCCATTCGGCGAACCGGCTCGCTCGGATGGGCCACCAGGTACTCCGGGCATCGACCCAGATCAGGACCGCCACCGCGCTGCTCCAGACCACCCAGCCTGGCCAGCGCCAGTCGGGAAGGACCGGCAGCGGGATCAGCGCCGCCAGCGTGGCCGGTATCGCTAGAAGCCACACTCGCCGGGTGATCAGGTCAGCATAACGAGGCTTGTGTCTAGCGTCAGGTTCGGCAGGATCGGGCTCTGGATGGTGTCGGACCAGCCACAGCTGGGCCCAGGTTAAACCCATCGCGCTCGCAATCGCGACCGGCCAGCATGTCATCGCCGGCCTACCGCATGGCCTGGCTGGCTGCGGAGCAGCTCGTCGGGGTCCACTCCCCAGGCCTGGCAGGCTGCCTCGGCTCGCAATTGCATCAGCTTGGTACAGCAGATCGGATTTCCTGCCATCAGGCTACGTGTCGCAATGATGTCGGTTCCGATGAATGTGGCTATCTCGGCCGGGCTGGCGCCGCGCAAACCCAGCGCCCAGGCCAGCATTCGTAGGGGCTCGCAGGCGGTAGGTTCGACGGCAAGCCGCCGGATGCCGGCGGATCGCAGGCCCAGGAGCCGTTTGGCATCCAACTGCCGCAGTCGGGGCAAAGGCCTGTTCGGTTGCTGCTCCAGCAGACGATGCACCACGGTGGGGCTGACCCGGGCTGCTCTGGCTAATACCCGCCAGGGCAGCCCGGTATCACTGAGCAGCTGACGCAGCCAGGCACGGAACGGGGTCGCATCTACCCAGCAGTGGGCCTCGGCGATCACTGGATGGTGTATGGCTTGTGCTGTGTCGCTCATCGCTGCTCCTTCTGGGGCGGAGTGGAGGGTGCGAGACCACTCAAGCCGAACTGGGAAGCCAACGGAAGGGCAGCCGGTGAATCGACAACACCTCGGGGGCAATTGACAACATATCGGTGGTTTAGGACAACACCTCGGGGGCAATTGACAACACCTGGCTCAATTCGCAACCGGGTGGGATTCCGGGTTGAGTCATCGCCGTCGAGGTGACGCGTCCGGTTGGATAGACGATTCGCGGAGGGGCAACCGGGGGTACTCGGTCGCCCCTCCGCGAACCTGTCTGGCCTGTCTGGCCGGTGCCCTCGCTTCGAATCGGAAGCTGCGTCTCCGCGATGGCTTAGCGCAGCGCGCGGGTGAATCCGGCCGCTTGGGCGGCCTCCTCGCTGTTGAACCAGACATCGGCGTTGGTGCGGTCATAACCAGCTGCCTCTGCAGTGTGGTATTTCATCGACCGTTCATTGCCCTTGATGGTGTAGCCCGCTGGGGGTTCATTGCCCACATAGGCTCCTTCGCCATAGCCGGAGGACTGAGCAGCATCCGCGGTATCGGTCTCGGCGGTGGCTGCCGACGGCGGAATCGGTGCGGACTCGGCCGGGCCGGGTGATGCAGCTTCGCCGATCAAAGAGTCATCCGCGAATGGGTTTTCGCCCCAATCGGCGTCATCGTCGTCAATGGGCCGTAGCGGTTCGGCCGGCGACCAGCCATCGTCGCTGCTGCCCAGCACCGTGCGAATGGCCACGACCAGCGCCCCGATCAACGCGACAAAACCCAAAGCGGTGAGGATCTTGCGGCCAATATGTCGGCTGGCGCGCGCGGGCTCTGGTAGCTGTGGATTCGGTAGGCTCAGATCACCGCGCAACGCTGCCCACGCAGATCGGCCTCGACGGCTGGCCTCGGCAACCCGGGGATCGCTCTGAGCCTGCTCCCAGGCATCCTGGAGGCGCGGATAGACATCGTGCTGAACCTTATCGGATACCGTCACGTAGGCGTCAGCCAGGGCCGGCTGGACCCGTTCGACCACCTCGTTCACCAGTGGGACAACAACCTCCTCAGCTCGTTCGCAGGCCTGCCGGGCCCGCGGCGCAACATAGTCGATGACTTCTTCGATGGCGTTGCTGCCCTGCTCAATGGCCTCTTCGGCGGCCAGGCATTGCTTGCGCTTGCGCATTTGAATCTCCGTTCTGGTTGGCCCGTAATCGAGCTTGCTCGTGATCGAGCTTCTTCCACGCTACGTGAGGCGCGCCAATGTTGGTGCCAAACCGCGCCGGTCGGTTCCTTCGACCGCTGGTTCTGGAAGACTTGGCGGAAATAGACCACCAGATGGAAAGGCGCCAGACCGTGACCCAGGCCACCTTGCACACCACTCGGGGCGATATCGTCATCGACCTGTTCGACAACCATGCCCCAAAGACAGTAGCTAATTTCGTTGGACTGGCCGGCGGCACCAAGGAATACCGCGACCCACGTACTGGCCAGGCCACCACCGGCAATTACTATGACCGAACCATCTTCCATCGGGTCATCGCTGGGTTCATGATTCAAGGTGGCGACCCTACTGGTACCGGGCGGGGTGGCCCCGGCTATACCTTTGCCGATGAGTTCCACCCCGAACTGGCCTTCGACCGCCCCTACCTGCTGGCGATGGCTAATGCCGGCCCGGGCACCAATGGCTCCCAGTTCTTCATCACGGTGGCGCCGACCCCACACCTTAATCGCCGGCACACCATTTTCGGCGAGGTGACCGATCCGGCAAGCCGGGCCGTGGTGGACGCCATAGCGAGCACCGCAACCAATCGGTCCGACCGGCCACTGGACGATGTGGCGATCGACTCGGTAACCCTGGCCTGACCACGGCGCGGCAACAGCAGGACGGCGACCCGCAGCCGGTGCGATGGCCGGTGGCCAGCCGGGACCCAGATGTCGTCTGCTGATCGCGCGGGGCGGCCCACCGGTCGTTGGGTCATCTTGGTGCGCGCCGTGCTCAGCCGTCGCCGAGTGAGAAGGCCGCCTCCACCTCGGGACGCCCGTGCGCCCGGAAGGCGATGTGGGTGTTGGTCTCGGTGACTTCGGGGAATCGTCGGATGGCATCGGTGACTACCTCGGCCACCAGTTCGAATTCGCGTACCCGCACGATGACGATTAAATCTATGCCACCGGTCACCGAGTAGACCTCGCTGACCCCGTCGATCGCCGCGATCTGTTCGGCGATCCGGGAGATCTGATCGGTGGCCACGTGCACGAAGACAAACGCGGTGATCATGCGGCCGATCCTAATGCCAGACCCGGCAGGGCGTCCTCGGGCAACCCGACATGCAGCGGCATGGACCAGTCGCCGTCGATCTCCAGCAGACGCACCCCCGGGGATTCCAGCCAGGCGAGGATCCGTTCGGTTTCCTCAATCGAACAGGCCGGTAGATCATGCGGTACGGGCAGCACGGTTTCGGCCAGTGACTCGGCCCGGGCCGCAACCGTACGCGCTTGGTCGCCGGTGGCTGCCGTAACCGCGGCGGCCAGCCGGCCGTGCCGGATGATATGGATCTGCCAACCTGCCGCGGGCTCGGGCACCCATTTGGCGGCGATCAATTGTCGGCAGCGGGCCAGCGCGACCAGCCGGTGCCAGCGCCAGGTGGCGTGCAGGTAACCGCGTAGCCGATCGGTGAGCAGGGCGGCATCTTCATAGCGCTGGTCCCGGGTTAGCCGGGCCAACCGCAACCCGATCCGCTGCACTGTGGGCCGGACATCGGTGGTCAAAGCGGCCCGGAGTTCGCGCACCAATGCCAGGTAGGCGGCATGATCGGTGCCCAGGCAGGGGGCCGGGCATCGGCCTAGTTCGCCTAGGATACAGGTCGGGGCGCCACCGGCCCGGGCGATGCGCTGACTGCACTGACGGATCGGAAAAGCCTCGTATAGTACTTGACAGGCCTGTTCGGCGGCCTGCCGGGAGTCGAATGGACCCCAGTGGGTGGCTTGGTCGTCGGTTACGGTTCGCACGATTGACAGCCGGGGCCAGTGATCGTTGGTGAGTTTCACCCAGACCAGCCGATTCTGTCGGCGGGAGCGCCGGTTGTAGCGCGGTTCATGGGCTGCGATCATGCGTAACTCGCGAATCTCGGCCTCCAACTCGGTGGCGCATTCGAATGTCTCGACTCCGGTGGCCATTCGGATCATCTCGTCGATCCGTGGCCGGGTTTCGGCGGCGGTGAAATAGCTGCGCACTCTTCGCCGAAGATTGCTGGATTTACCCACGTACAGCACCTGCCGGGATTTGCCGGGGCGATCGGCATGGAAGGTATACACCCCGGGGCCTTCTGGTAGGTTCTGCGCCCAGAAGCGTTTTGCGCGACGTTGCGGCGATACCCGGTGTTCGAACTCGAGCAGGTCCTCCAGCGTGATCACACCCAGGCTGCCGATCCGTTCCAGCAGCCCGTGAAGTACCTCTACCGTTGCCCGTGCATCTGCCAGTGCCCGGTGATTGGGCTGGCTGATGACCCCGAAGTGGGCCGCGAGGGTGGCCAGCCTCACATTGGCCACCTCCCCGCGCAGCAGTCCCTGTCGCGCCAGAGCCACCGTGTCGATGACCGGCGGCGCAGGCCAGTCTAATCCCAAACCTTCGCAGGCGCGTCTCAGGAAGCCGATATCGAATCTGGCGTTGTGGGCCACCAGCACGCAGTTCTGGGAGAACTCCAGGAAGCTGGGTAGCACCCGCGCGAGCCGGGGCGCCTCGGCCACCATCTGGTTAGTTATGCCGGTGAGTACGGCGATCAGTGCGGGGATGTGGGCTTGTGGATTCACCAGGGTCTGGAACTCGCCAAGCAGCTTGCCGCCGCGCACCTTCACCGCACCGAACTCGGTTATGGTGGCCTCGGGACCGCTGCCGGTAGTCTCCAGATCGACCACGCAGAAGGTCACCTGTGACAACGGGGTACCGATATTATCGAGGGTGGGCTGCGTGACAGGTACCGGACGGCGTCCAATCATGGACGCTACCCTAGGCGGACTCGCCGACAGTTCGCAGGCCGGCCGGGATCCGGGCTGGTCATCAATGAATTTGAGAATTTGCTGAGTAAGCCTTAAGGTTTTGGGAGAAACCGAGGAGAGTGTGTGGACATGACATTCATGCGGCAGGCCTTGCGAGTCCTGATCGGTGGAAGCGCAGCACTAGCCCTGGCCCTCGGGGCATTGTCGGATGCGGCGGCCGATGATGCGTTGACAACCGCGCAGGCCGAGTTGAAGCAGCTACAGCAGGAGGCTGCCCGGGTTGAAACCGATCTGAACAATTCCAAGAATGCCCAGGCTGAGGCACAGCGCAATTACGACGTCACCTCGGCTGACTTGGCCGAGCAACAGGCCCTGGTCGATGAGATACGCGTACAGGTGAGCCGTGTCGCGATCACGGCCCATCAGCAATCGGTCGGTCTGGGTACGGCGGTGCTGCTGTTCAGCGCGGATTCCGAGGAATCGTTCCTGACCGACATGGCGATCATGCAGTCGGTGTCCTATATCACCGATGAGCAGCTTACCCGGCTGGGTGCCGAACAGGATCGGCTGGCCGAACTGGAAGGTCAACAGAAGGCCGCGCTGGAGGCGATCGACACCGAGGTGGCCAAGCAGGAGAAACTCGCCGCGCAATACCAGGAGAAGGTTTCGCGGGCGCAGTTGGTGGTCAACCGGCTCACCGTGGAACAGAAGGCCGCCCTTGCGGCAGCGGCCAACCAGGCCGTCCTGGACGCCAACAAGGCGCTGCTGGATGGTGCGATGGCCTCTGGCGCCGGGGATCGGGTCAGCCGGGATGGGTTGAACCTGCCTACGGGCGCTGGCCAGGGCGTCTGGCCGGCCAGCGGACCGGTTACCTCCCCGTTCGGCTATCGGGTCAACCCGATCGGGAGCTACTCCGAGTTGCACGATGGGGTCGATATTGGAGCAGGCTGTGGGAGCCCGGTAAGGGCTGCCTGGACCGGTGTGGTGCTTTCTTCGGCGTATGAGGGTGGCTGGGGGAATCGGATCGTCGTGGATTCCGGGATGTACAAGGCAGGCTATGCCCACTTGCAGGCGATGGCCGTGCAGCCCGGTGAGATCGTACAGGCTGGCCAGATCATCGGGGCGGTGGGTACCACGGGGTTCTCCACCGGCTGTCATCTGCACTTCAGTACTTGGGTGAATTCACAGATCACCGATCCGATGACATTGTTCTGAGCGTCGCCGGGTAGGTAGTTGCTAGTGGAGCCCTGTCCACCGGTACCGGGGTTGAGCCATGAATCTTGACAGCGGGGCCCGTTCAGCGGCCGACGATGGCTCGCTAGGCATCCGATGTCGGTGGTGCGGCCGGTTGCTGGTGATTTGCATCAGCCTGCTGGGGTTGATTCAGTTGACCGGATGCCGGCCGGCCGATCGCAGTCTAGCGGCCGTTGGCGCTCGGGCGACCGCCCAGTTGACGGCTGCGCTGGCGACCGGTGACCGGGCAGCGTTCGAGGCCGTGCTGTCGGCGATGACCGAGGAACGGCGGGCGATGCTGTGGCGCAATCTGTACCAGTTGGGCGATGTCGAGTTTCTTGCGGCTACCGGCGATACCTGGCAGGTGGCTTGGCGGGTGCCGGGCGAAACCGGGCTGGCCTGGCATGAATTGCGGGTGTGGTGGAGTTGCAAGGGCAACTGTCGGGTAACCGAGCTGAGCCAGCGGCCCGGTAAACCTACCCCCATCTGGCTCGTCCAACCCATCGGCTTGTATCTCGGCACTGGAGTCGCGATCATTGGGGATGGCACGGCGGCGAACTGGTTGACGGCCGCCCATCGGGCGCGTGCGCAACTGGCCACCGCCGATGCGGCCGGCCTGCTGCGACCGCCCGAATTGCTCATCTTTGAACTGCCTCGGGGTAAGACCGAGCTGGAACAGGTACTGGCCGCCCCAGCCACCGATTTCCAGCAGACCGGGGCGCTGACCTGGCTAGCCGATTCTGGCCGGCCGGCAGCTCGGGAGGCGGTAGCCGCACCGCCTCGCGTGGTGGTCAATCCGCTTACCACTACCGAGTTGACCGAGGATCAGCAGGCTCTGCTGCTGGCCCATGAGGCCGTCCATGCTGCGACCGGATGGCTGGGGGCGCCGGTCGCCGGCCGGCGCTGGGTGAGTGAGGGATTGGCCGAATCGGTGGCTCTTGAGCTATCGGCGGACGAGCAGGCCCGTAGCCTGGCGCGATTACGCCAACTGTGCCCGATAGACCCGACACCACCCCAGGACTCCTGGTTTGCCGACCTGAACCGCAGTTTGGCCGCCTATGCCTGGTCCGCTTGGGCGGTAGCCCAGTTGACCACACAGGACGGAGGCATCGAGATGATCAAGGCACTCTGGGCCGATCCCGAGGCACGGTGGTCCGGTCCGGTCGTTGACCCGCAGTTGTGCGCCTGATGGGTTTGGCCCATCGATGTGTGGGGTGACTTGGGGTTTCGTTGTTATGAGTCATCTTATTGTTTAACTGAGTAGCAGCTTTGTATCTGGTGCGACGGTACGTGCTTGCCGTTTAGGAGGCCGTTGTGCTCTAGGGTGACGAGTTGGTTGAGCGATGATCTTGTTTTGCCGGCGCCACCGGGGGCGTTTGGCCGTGGCTAGTCGGTTGGGCTGTTTTAGTTACTGGGTAAGGCATTGACGCTGGAGGTTTTGCTGTGGGTGGTTTGAGTGGGCCCGGTAGGCCGCGCAGGGTAGCGGTTAGTGGCGCCGATGGCTATCGCACCGATACTGATTTTGCCGAGGATATGGGTCGGGTTACTGGGAATGCGTCGGGTATTGCGGTGGTGCTTGGGGTGACTTCTTCGGCTGGGTACCGGGCTAGGGTGCCGGTGTTCTGCGATGATTTGACCAATATCGCCAATTTGGCTAGCAGCACGGCACGTAATTCGGAGCTTG
>CALHWB010000052.1 GCA_938036835.1 uncultured Propionibacterium sp. | reverse complement strand
CCCATCCGATGAACCGCAGCTGCCAGTCGGGCACCTCGCCGGTCCGCGGCCGGCCATCGAACCGGCGCCTGTCGCCCGAGCCGCGATCGGTGCCCCATATCAGGTAGCTTCGGCGGCGACAGCGGCCATGGCGCCGGCAGAGTCGACTGCCACCGAGCCTGCCGCGGTCGCGCAGCGGGGAGCAGCCGACGGCCAGCGGTCCGCGGCACCGGCCGGGCCGGCCGATGGGGGTGGGCAGGCGTCCCGGACGGCAGCGACCGCGCCGGGCGCTGGGATGCTCCCGGCCGGTGGCGTTGGGTCCGAGCCGGGCGCCCAGCGCTCCTCAGGGCCGGAGATGCAGCCGAACTCGCGTCGCGGGCGGCGGCGCGCCAACCAACTGGCCGAGACGGCACGGGCCGGGGAACGCGCCGCTGCCGAGCAATCCGCCGGATCCCGAGAGACCCCTGACGATGTCGGTGCCCGGCTGGCCGCTCTCAGCCAGGACCCTAAGGTCCGCGAACGGCTACGGGACCGAGACACCAGCCGGTTGGGCGCGGATGCCGAGTCTGCTGCCGCTACCCAGCAGCGCAACCAGCAGCCTGCGGCCGCCCGGCAGTCCGGGACGGAGGAGGACACCGGTGGCGGCTCACGGCGTAGCCGCAACCGTCGGCAGCGCGACCGAAACGGCCGGCGCAATCGTGACTCGGGTGAGCTGAACTCCTTCGACGATTCGGTGCGCGAGGACGACATACTGGTCGAGGTCAAGGGCATTCTCGATGTGCTGGACAACTATGCCTTCGTGCGTACCGGTGGTTATCTGCCGAGCCCCAACGACGCCTATGTTTCGTTGTCCCTGGTCCGGCGCAATGGGCTGCGCAAGGGCGACATCGTGACCGGGGCGATTCGCCAACCCCGGGAGGGGGAGCGGCGCGAGAAATACAACCCGCTGGTCCGGTTGGATTCGGTGAATGGCAAGGATCCAGAGGCGATGCGGGACCGTCCGGAGTTCGCGAGGCTCACCCCGCTGTATCCACAGCAGCGGCTGCGGCTGGAGACCACCCAGCAGAACATGACCGGGCGGATAATCGACCTGGTCAGCCCGATTGGCAAGGGCCAGCGCGGGCTGATCGTCTCCCCTCCAAAGGCCGGCAAGACGATGGTCATGCAGAGCATCGCCAACGCAATAACCACCAACAATCCCGAGGTGCACCTGATGGTGGTGCTGGTGGACGAACGGCCCGAGGAAGTGACCGATTTCCAGCGCACCACCACGGGTGAGGTGATCGCGTCCACCTTCGACCGGCCGGCGGAGGACCACACCACGATCGCCGAACTGGCTATCGAACGCGCCAAACGGTTGGTTGAGATGGGACGCGACGTGGTGGTGCTGCTGGACGGCATCACCCGGCTGGGCCGAGCCTACAACCTTGCGGCGCCGGCCTCAGGCCGTATCCTGTCCGGTGGGGTCGACTCTGCGGCGCTCTATCCACCGAAGAAGTTCTTCGGTGCGGCCCGTAATATCGAAAATGGTGGTTCGCTGACCATTCTGGCCACAGCCTTGGTCGAAACCGGCTCCAAGATGGACGAAGTCATCTTCGAGGAATTCAAGGGCACCGGCAATATGGAGCTCAAGCTATCCCGGCAACTCGCCGACAAGCGCATATTTCCTGCCATCGATGTGGATGCCTCGGGCACGCGGCGGGAAGAGCTGCTGCTCGGCCGGACGGAACTCGATATCATCTGGAAATTGCGTAGGGTGCTGTCGGGCATGGAGGACCAGGCCGCCCTGGAGATGTTGCTCAGCCGGATGCGTAAGACCACGAACAACCCGGAATTCCTGGTATTGATCAGCCGCACGACGCCCGGCAACGACTGAATAAGTTGTGCGGTGGTTATCACCATGGCCGGTACCGGCTGGTTTGCGTCGGTGACGCCCGCCCGGATGTGTCAGCAGCCATTTGGGGTCATTGCGTTCCAAGGCGTAAAATGATCCGCCGGTGCCGGTTCACGCCCCGCGCCCGTATCGGATCGGGCGCGGTCTCGAACGCGAAGACCCCGAAGGGCGACCCGGCGCCCGAGCCAAGGAGAGACACGATGAAGCAGGCAACGCACCCCGCATACCATGAGATCAAGGTCGTATGCACCTGCGGGAACCAGTTCACCACCCGCAGCACGCACAAGGCCGATGTGATGAACGCCGATGTGTGTTCGGCATGCCATCCCTTCTACACGGGCAAACAGAAGATCCTCGATACCGGCGGCCGGGTGGCTCGCTTCGAGCGGCGCTACGGTAAGGGCGGCAAAAAGTAGCTTTCGCGACCAGGCGCTGGCCGACCGGATTCCCGGTCGCTCAGCGCCTGTCGCATTCTCGGTCGCCATTCCCAGGAGGTGTCATGTTCGAGGCCGTCGAGCAGTTGCGGGCCGAGTACGCCCAGGTGGCGGCGCGATTGTCCGCGCCCGAAGTGCTCGCCGACCCGGTCAGGTCACGCAAATTGGGCCGGCGTTACGCCGAGCTCGCCCAGATCGTCAAGGCGCTCGATGAGCATGATCGCCTGCTGGCCGAGCAGCAGACGGCCATCGAACTGGCTGCCGAAGACGAGTCCTTCAGCACCGAGGCCGCCGGCCTGGCGGCCCGGCTAGAAGCCCTGCGCGGCAAGCTCACCGCGCTGCTGGCGCCTCGTGACCCGAATGACGACCGGGACGCTATCATGGAGATCAAGTCGGGTGAGGGCGGGGAGGAATCGGCCTTGTTCGCCGCCGATCTGCTCAATATGTATCTGCGCTACGGCGATCGGCGGGGTTGGCAAACCCAGCTGCTGGATTCCGAGGCCACCGACCTGGGTGGTTACAAATCGGTGACGCTGGCCTTCCGGGCCACCGGTGAACCGGAACCCGGTAGGGCGCCCTACGGAATACTCAAGTTCGAGGGCGGGGTACACCGGGTGCAACGGGTACCGGTCACTGAATCCCAGGGGCGTATCCACACCTCGGCTGCTGGGGTGTTGGTGATGCCGGAGATGGCCGCCGATGAGATCGAGATCAATGACGAGGATCTGCGCATCGACGTCTACCGATCTAGCGGAAAGGGCGGCCAGGGGGTCAATACCACCGACTCGGCGGTACGCATCACCCATCTGCCCAGCGGCATCGTGGTCACTTGCCAGGATGAGCGTAGCCAGTTGCAAAACAAGGAGCAGGCGATGCGCATCCTGCGGGCTCGCCTGGTCGCTCAGGCCGAGCAGGACGCGGCCGACCAGGCATCGGCGGCCCGCCGATCCCAGGTGCGCACCGTGGACCGATCCGAACGGATCCGCACGTACAACTTTCCCGAGAACCGTATCACCGACCATCGCATCGGCTTCAAGGCACACAACCTGGACGCCGTGCTTGGTGGCGACTTGGGCGACCTGGTCGCCGCGCTGCTGGCTGCGGATTTAGCCGCGCGGCTCGGCTGGGTGGGACGGTGACCGGACCGGCGGAGGCGATCCGGGACGCTGCCCGGTTGCTGGCTGACGCCCGGGTCGCCTCGCCGGCGAATGACGCCCGCCAGCTGATGGGGTATGTGACCGGGCGCACCCCGATCGGGTTACTTGGGCTCGCCGAACTGTCCGAAACCCAGCAGGAGCGCTACTGGGCATTGGTGCATGCCCGGGCCGAGCGGGTGCCCCTGCAACACCTGACCGGCCGGGCACGCTTCAGAAATGTGGAGTTGGCGGTTGGCCCCGGGGTATTCATCCCTCGCCCCGAGACGGAGCTGGTGGCCCAGGCCGTGATCGATGAGGCTGTGCTGCATCCCGGTGCCCTGGTGGTGGAGCTGTGTGCCGGCTCGGGGGCCATCAGCGCGGCCGTCGCCGATGAAGTGCCCGGCGTCCATCTGGTGGCCATCGAGGATGAACCTGCCGCGACAGCATGGCTGGCCCGTAACCTGGCGGGCAGCATGGCCCGTATCGTTCAGGCCGATATCGCCGAACCACGGCCCGAGCTGACCCATCGAGCGCACGTGGTGGTGGCCAATCCACCCTACGTGCCGCTCACCGATCGCGACCGGCTGCCGCCAGAAGTGCGAGATCATGATCCGGCCCATGCCCTGTTCGCCGGTCCCGATGGGTTGGCGATGTTCCCCGTGGTCTGTTTGGCCGCCGGCCGATTGTTGCGTCCGTCCGGTCTGGTGGTCGTCGAGCATGGGGACGACCAGCAGTCGGCCTGTGCACGGTTTCTATCGGCCGCTGGATTCGCCGAGATCGGCCGGCATCGCGATCTGGCCGGCCGGCCACGCTTTGTCACCGGGCGAGTCATGACAGGATTGGGCCGTGGTCCAGATATCGCAGCCCGATGAAGCCGGTGCCGATGATTCTGCGTCGGACACGACGCAAACGGATTTCAATCGCCACCGCTGCTTCGACCTGATCACCCAGCCGGCGGCGGCCCTGACGGCTGCCGGCGCAGCGCTGGCGGCGGGGGATTGCGTCGTGCTGCCAACCGACACGGTATATGGGATAGCAGCCGACGCATCGAACCCCGAGGCGATCGGCCGGCTTCTGGCGGCCAAACGACGCGGCCGCGACATGCCACCTCCGGTGCTGATCGGCGAAGCCGCCATGCTGCCGGCTTTGGTCGCCGAGGTGCCGGCCGCGGTCGCCGAATTGGCGGCGCGGTTCTGGCCCGGAGCCCTGACCTTGATTCTGCGCGCCCAGGATGGGCTGCGGATGGAACTGGGCGATACCCACGGCACGTTGGCGGTCCGCGTCCCCGATCTGGCGGTTACCCGGGAACTGCTTCGGCAGACTGGTCCATTGGCGGTGAGTAGCGCCAACCTGTCCGGGCAGCCGGCCGCCACCCGGGTGGCGGAGGCGATCACCCAGCTTGGCGACCGGGTGGCGGTCTACCTGGATGGTGGGCCTACTCCCGGCCCGACCGGCTCGACCATCGTAGATTTCGTCTCCACACCCAGCGGACGCATCGTACGTGCCGGTGCCATCCCATACCGGATGCTGGCCGAGGTGACACCCGGACTGACCGACCTGCCGGTCGGCGAACCGACCGGCCGGCCAATGCATGTGCTGCCCGCTGCCAGTCGGCCTGATGATCGAACTGAGCACTCGATCGGTGCCCCGCCGCAGGCTAACAGCCCAGATGCGTGAGTACCTGCTGCTAATGCTGACGGCGGCAGCCACGACCTACCTGCTGTCGGGGCTGTGCCGTGGGATAGCGATCCGTACCGGGATCCAGGCTCAGGTGCGTTCTCGGGATGTGCATAGCCGGCCCACCCCCTATCTGGGCGGCCTGGCGATGCTGGGTGGGGCCGCGGTGGCCGTGCTACTGGGTTCGATGATGCCATTCCTGAGCAGGCACGAGGTGGTTACCCGGGATTCCTTCGGAATCTTGGCTGCCGGCGCGGTGATCGCAGTGGTCGGGCTGATAGACGACATCATCGAGCTGTCGGCGGTGGCCAAGGTGGCTGGTCAGGTACTGGCTGCCGGGGTAGCGGTGCTGTTCGGGGTCCGGTTCTACTGGATCTCCCTACCCGATCGGGTGATTGCGCTGGATCAGGCCACCTCCATCATCCTGACGGTCTTCTTCATCTTCCTGTGTGTCAACGCCATCAACCTGATGGATGGGTTGGACGGGCTGGCCGCGGGGGTGGTGGGCATCGGTGCCTCGGCGATGTTCGCCTACACCTATGTTCTGGCCAGGGAACAAAATTTCGTGGTGGCCACCACCGCCAGCCTGATCACCGTAACTATCACCGGGATCTGCCTTGGATTCCTGCCCCACAACTTCAATCGGGCCAAGATGTTCATGGGGGATGCCGGGGCGATGTTGCTCGGGCTGATGCTGGCATGTTCGTCCCTGTCGTTCACCGGGCAGATCGATTCGCGTTCGCTCAATCCCAGTGGGGGTGGTGTCCTACCCGCTTGGCTGCCCCTGGTGTTACCCTTCGCCATCATGGCGCTGCCATTGTTCGACCTGGTGGCGGCCTATATCCGGCGCACTTGGCGAGGCAATTGGTGGTTCGTGGCCGACAAACAACATCTGCACCACAGGCTGCTCGGCCGTGGGCATTCGGTGCGCACCGCGGTATTGGCGCTGTATCTGTGGACCGCCGTGATCTCCTATGGCGTGGTGGCCATGGGCCTTTTCCCCGGTTGGCCCGCCGTGGTGGGCATCTGTGCGGGGCTGGCGGCGGCATCTGTGGCCACCTTTATGCGAAACAGGACTCCGGGTCCCGGATCCGGGCCGTCGGCTACCGGAATTGGCGCGATTGCCTCGCAGACGGTTACGGTAACCGTCTGCGGTCCGGACGGCCGCAGAACACCATCCGATGCCGTCCCGGACGACACGGCGGGTCCCTGACCGGGTTTGAGCCAATGGGGAGGTGCATGGTGTCTAGTAGGTCCCCGCGGCGGTGGGAAATCCTGCCGGTCGCCGGCGGGCTGCTGGGCGCGGTGCTGGCCAGTATCCTGACGGTCGCCTTGGCCGTGCCGATCGCGGGACGCCTGGGCCTGATCAGTGCTGCCGGGGCGGCCGCGTTGGTCATAGCCTATTTCGGCCTCGGGCAATTGATCGCCGGCCATACCCTGCGTCGCGCGAACCGGGGTGGCCTGGTGATCACCATGGTGGGCTATCTGGTGCGAGTGGTGCTGCTCGGGGTGTTGCTATGGTTATCGCTTACCCAGCCTGGCATCCGAACCGGACTGTCATCGAGTTGGGCGGCGGCCGGCGCCATCGCGGCGGTCTTCGGCTGGCTCACCGGACTTCTGGTAGTCAATGCCCGGGCCAGGGTGCCGATCTATGACCGGGAATATCGGCCGCCCGAGGGATGGGAGGACTCGTGACCGAGCCCGCACCCGACCGGACGGGCGATGGTGCCGGCCCACCGGGGCCCAACGGGTCCTCAAACCGCGACCAGGGAATGCGGATTCTCAGCTACCTGATGGCCGGCATTGGGCTGTACGGTGGGCTCGGGTGGTTGCTGGATCGCTGGCTGCGCACCGATTTCGGACTGCCGGGTGGCCTGCTGGCTGGCATGGGCATTAGCCTGTATGTCATCATCAAACAATTCGGGAGCGACGCATGATCCCCATGGATGGGGGCGGGGGCTACACCCCACCGGGTCTGGAGGACTTCAAATTCCACGGGCTGTTCGGCACCGATTGGCTGACGAAGCCGATGCTGCAAGCGATGTTGGCGGCGGCTCTGGTCTTGCTCATCTGGGCGTTGGCTGCCCGCAGGCTCAAGGTGATACCCGATAGGCGGCAGTTCCTGATGGAACAGCTCTACGGATTCATCCGCAATGGTGTGGGACGCGATGTGCTGGGGCCCGGCTTTCGTCCCTATATCGGGTTGCTGGTCGGCCTGTTCACCTATCTGTTGATCAACAACTGGTTCGGGGAACTGTTCTTGTTCATGTTCCCCACCATGAGCAATATCGGCTACGCCTGGGGCGCGGTGGCGATGGTGTTGGTGAGCTATATCTCCGCCGGGGTGCGCAAACATGGCCCGCTGGGATACCTGAGGCATGCCCTGATCCCGGCCGGCGTGCCATGGTATCTGTACCCCCTGGTGATTCCGGTTGAGTTGCTATCCAACTTCGTCACCCGGCCGCTCACCCTGGGAGTGCGCCTGTTCGCGAATATGTTTGCCGGTCACCTGACGATCATCGTGTTCGTGGTTGGCGGAACATACCTGCTGACCCAGGCGGAAGGCTGGGTGCTCAATGGCGGCGGCGTGCTGTCGTTGCTACTCAGCATCGTGATGTTGTTGTTCGAGCTGTTCATCGGCTTCCTACAGGCATACATTTTCACCATCCTGACCGCCCAGTACATTTCGTCATCGATCAGCGAACACCACTGATCGCAATCAAAGTCGTCCACCGGACGCACCACCGAAAGGAATACCAGGAATGATCCCGATGGAAATCAGCGGTTCGATCAATGTCATCGGGTACGCGATCGCCACCCTAGGACCCGCTATCGGTGTAGCGTGGATCTTTGCCTCGGTCATCAACGGCACGGCCCGTCAGCCCGAGGCCCGCGGCGCCATGATGGGTACCGCCTACATCGGTTTCGCGGTAGTTGAGGCGTTGGCGATTCTAGGCTTCGTGCTGGCCTTCGTAATCCAGTGATTGGCGTCGCCATGACCGGCATCGCAGTGGTTCCACTGGAAACCCCGCTGGGGCCGCTGGCCCCGGAACATCTGTCCGAATTCGTGGTTGGTTTGGTGTTGGCTGTGGTCGTGGCCTTCGGCGTGCAGCGATTCGTGGTGCCCAGATTCGAGGCGATGTACCAGCGGCGGTCGTCCGAGATCGAGGGCGGGATCAACCGGGCCCAGCAGATCAAGGCCGAGGCCAGCCAGATGAGACAGCATTATCAGGCGCAGCTGGCAGCCTCTCGCGAAGATGCTGCCCGGGTTCGCGAGGAGTCCCGTGCCCAGGCAGCCGAACTGCTGGCCGAGGCGCGCTGCCAGGCGCAGGCCGAGACCCAGCGAATGCTCGACCGTGCCCGGGAGCAGATCCGGGTGGAACGCGAACAGGCGTTCAGCGAACTGCGGCTGGAAATCGGTCTGCTGGCCACGCAGTTGGCCGAACGAATCGTCGGCGAATCACTGGACCCGCAACGTACCAGTCGTACGGTCGATCGGTTTCTCAGCGAATTGGCCAGCCAACCAACCAAGACGGTACCCGATTACGTGTCGGACGCACTGAATGGCGCGGAGCGGTGATGAACCGACCCCAGGTACAGTCGCTGGATGCGCAACTCGATGCACTCCGGCTGACACCCGCCGATGCCCAGGCACTGTTCGACGTAGCCGACGCGCTGGATGGGCATTATCGGCTGCGCAGCGCCCTGAGTGATCCCACCGTGCCGGGTGAGGTGCGTGCGCGGGTGGCAAAGAAGCTGTTCGGGGCTCGCCTGGCGGCAGCACCGGTAGCGGCTATCGAGTTATTTACCAGACACCTGAGCGATCCCGACAAGTTGATCGGTGCGGTCGAACGGGCAGGGTTGCGGGTGCTGCTGGCCTCGAGTCCGGTGGAGCAGGTTCAAGATGAGCTGTTTCGGATCGCACGGATAATCGAGGCGAACCCCGAACTGCAGACGGCCCTGGCCGACCCGGGCATCGACACGACGGCACGCCAGGAACTGATCGGCGGTCTGCTCGCCGGCCGGGCGTGCCCGGTCACCTTGATGTTGGTCCGGCGGGCTCTCGGCGAGCATGGCCGGACGCTGGTTCGCCGACTGGACGCCCAGGTTGAACTGGCCGCGGAGATCCGCAACCATGCGGTAGCTCGCGTCACCGTGGCGATGCCGTTAGCTGCAGGGCAACTGGCCCGGCTGCGCGCCGAACTGGTGCGCATCTACGGGGTTGGGATCGACGTTGAGGTGGAGATCGCCCCCGAGGTACTCGGCGGGGTTCGTATACAGGTCGGCGATGAACTGATCGACGGAACCCTGATCGGAAGACTCGAACATGCCCGCAGCCTCATTGGCTGACGGCAAGACAACGCGGAATCAAGGAAGTGGAGAGGACGCCATGGCGGAACTGACGATTCGCCCCGATGAGATTCGTGCCGCACTGAGCACCTTCGCCCAAAGCTATACCCCTGCGACCAGTGCGCGACAGGAAGTCGGCACGGTGATCACCTCGGGCGATGGGATCGCCCGGGTGTCTGGTCTGCCTTCGGCCATGGCGAACGAACTGTTGCGCTTCGAGAATGGGGCACTGGGCATTGCGCTGAACCTGGAGCCACGCGAGATCGGTGTGGTGGTGCTTGGGGAGTCTGAGGGCATCGACGAGGGCTCTCGGGTGACCGGCACCGGTGAGATCCTTTCGGTGCCAGTGGGGGATGGCTATCTCGGGCGAGTCGTGGACGCGATGGGCAACCCGATCGATGGCCTCGGGCCGATCACCGGGGTAGCCGAGCGGCGTCCTTTGGAACTGCAAGCCGCCGGCGTGATGGCCCGCCAGGAAGTCTGCGAACCGCTGGCGACAGGCTTGAAGGCCATCGATGCCATGACCCCGATCGGCCGTGGCCAGCGGCAGTTGATCATTGGTGACCGCAAAACCGGCAAGACCGCCATCGCGATCGACACCATCCTCAATCAGAAGGCCAACTGGCGCACCGGCGATCCCAAACAGCAGGTGCTGTGCATCTATGTCGCCGTGGGACAGAAGAACTCCACGGTGGCCGAAGTCCACGATGTCCTTCAGAAGGCCGGGGCGATGGAATACACCACCATCGTCAACTCGCCGGCCTCCGATCCGGCGGGTTTCAAATATATCGCCCCGTATTCCGGTTCGGCCATCGGGCAGCATTGGATGTATCAGGGACGCCATGTGCTGATCGTGTTCGACGACCTGACCAAGCAGGCTGAGGCCTATCGGGCGATGTCGTTGCTGTTGCGCCGTCCGCCCGGCCGGGAGGCCTATCCGGGCGACGTTTTCTACCTGCACTCGCGTCTACTGGAGCGTTGCGCGAAACTGTCGGACGAGCTGGGTGGTGGTTCGATGACCGGACTGCCGATCGTGGAGACCAAGGCCAACGACGTGTCGGCCTATATCCCGACCAATGTCATCTCGATCACCGACGGCCAGATCTTCCTGCAATCCGATCTGTTCAACGCCAATCAGCGTCCTGCGGTTGATGTCGGCATCTCGGTTTCCCGAGTGGGCGGCGCCGCACAGACCAAGGCGATGAAGAAGGTGGCCGGGACCCTCAAGATCTCGCTGGCTCAATACCGCGACATGCAGGCGTTCGCGATGTTCGCCTCCGACCTGGATGATGCCTCCAAACACCAGCTTGAGCGCGGGGCGCGGCTGATGGAATTGCTGCGTCAGCCGCAGTACTCTCCTATGCCCATGGCCGAGCAGGTGGCGCTCATCTGGGCCGGGACCACCGGTCAGTTGGATGAGGTGCCGGTGGGCGATATCGCTCGGTTCGAGCGGGAGTTCCTGGACCATCTGCGGCACAATTCGGAACTGCTGTCGAAGCTCACCCAGACCGGGCAACTGGACGACGTCGGTTTGGAACAGATCGGCGGGCAGATGTCGTCCTTCAAGGCTACCTTCCGAACCTCCGCTGGCCTGTTGCTGGGCGAGGTCGATGTTCCCGAGGTGACCGACTCGGATATCCATCAGCAACGTATCGTCAAGCAGAATCGGAGCTGATCGGGATGGGCGGTTCCCTGCGTGAGTTGCGGGAGCGCCGGGACTCGGTGGCCGCAACGATGAAGATCACCAAGGCCATGGAGTTGATAGCGGCCTCCCGGGTCAGCCGTGCGGAAGCCAAGGCGCAGGCAGCGTTGGAATACACCCATGAGCTGCATCGTGCGGTGAACATGGTGGCCACTTTCGCCCAGGTGGACCACCCGCTGACCCAGGATCACCGGCGGCGGGAACGCTCGGCCGTGCTGGTGATCGGCAGCGATCGCGGCCTGGCGGGTGGCTACCCGGGTAATGTGGTGCGGGCTGCCGAGGGGCTGCTGCGGCATCTGGCCGATCAGGGAGTCGGAGCCGACCTGTACGTTTGCGGGCGCAAGGCCCGGGACTACTTCGCCTTTCGGGGGATTCCGGTGGTGCGGTCCTGGACCGGTTTCAGTGAAGCGCCGCACTATAGGAACGCTAAGGAGGTAGGCGATACCCTGATGGCGAGTTTTCTCACCCGTCAGGCGGCTGGCGGGGTCAGCGAGTTGCATGTCGTATTCACCGAGTTCAAATCCCTGGTCTCCCAGCGGGTGCGTATCGTCCGACTGCTGCCCTTGGAGGTGACCGAGGCCGATGAGGAGGACTTCGCCCCCGACGAACTTTCCGGGAACTTCATTCCCGATTACACCTTCGAGCCGGATGCAGACAGTGTGCTGAATGCGTTGCTGCCCATGTACATCATTGATTCGATCAAGTTCATGCTGCGCCAGTCCGCGGCATCCGAGCTAGCCGCCCGGCAACAGGCCATGCATTCGGCCACCGACAACGCTAAGGAACTCATCAGGGAGCTGACCCGCCAGGCCAACCAGGCCCGGCAGGCCGAGATCACGCAGGAAATCAACGAAATCGTCGGCGGCGCTGGTGCGCTGTCGGGTGCTGGACAGGAGCGCTGAAAGATGACGGCCACACAGACCACTGCCACCTTCAGCCCGGCAGCGGGCGCCGGTCGGGTGACCCGGGTGATCGGCTCGGTGATCGATGTCGAGTTCCCGTCCGACCGGATTCCAGAGATCTACAATGCCTTGCTGGTGGACGCCGGCGTGGAAGCCGACCGGCACACCATCACGCTGGAGGTGCAGTTACAGATCGGCGAGAACGAGGTGCGTTGTATCTCGCTGAAACCCACCGATGGCGTGCGGCGCGGTTCCCCGGTAGTCGACACCGGTGGGCCGATCACCGTGCCGGTTGGCCAGATTACCAAGGGTCATGTCTGGAATGTCATAGGCGATGTGTTGAATGCCGATCCCGCGAGTGTGCAGATAACCGAGCGTTGGCCTATCCATCGCGATCCGCCCGCTTTCGATGCCCTCCAGCCGGAAACCGAGATGCTGAACACCGGTATCAAAGTCATCGATTTGCTCACACCCTATGTGCAGGGCGGCAAGATCGGCCTGTTCGGCGGTGCAGGGGTGGGTAAGACGGTGCTGATCCAGGAGATGATCTTCCGGATCGCCCACAATTTTGGTGGTACCTCGGTGTTCGCCGGCGTGGGGGAGCGTACCCGTGAGGGCAATGACCTGATCAACGAGATGGCTGGCGCGGATGTGCTCAAGGACACCGCGTTAGTTTTCGGCCAGATGGACGAACCCCCGGGCACCCGCCTGCGGGTTGCGCTGTCGGCCCTGACCATGGCGGAATATTTCCGCGATGTCGAGAACCAGGACGTATTGCTGTTTATCGACAACATCTTCCGGTTCACCCAGGCCGGTTCGGAGGTATCGACGTTGCTCGGCCGGATGCCCTCGGCGGTGGGCTATCAACCGAACCTGGCCGATGAGATGGGTCAGCTTCAGGAACGTATCACTTCCACTCGGGGGCATTCGATCACTTCTATGCAGGCGATTTACGTACCCGCAGACGACTACACCGATCCGGCACCGGCGACCACCTTCGCCCATCTGGACGCCACCACCGAGTTATCGAGAGCCATCGCCTCGCGCGGCATCTACCCTGCAGTGGATCCCCTGACTTCTTCCAGCCGGATCCTGGATGCGCAGTACATCGGCCAGGAGCATTACGATGTGGCCACCCGGGTCAAGCAGATTCTGCAGCGCAACAAGGAGCTTCAGGACATCATCGCCATCCTCGGCATTGATGAGCTATCCGAGGACGACAAGATCCTGGTCAATCGGGCCCGCCGGATCCAACAGTTCTTGAGCCAGAACTTCTATGTGGCCGAGAAGTTCACCGGCGTCGAGGGATCCACCGTTCCGGTGGCCGAGACGGTGTCCGGCTTCAAGATGATCTGCGATGGCGAATGCGATGAGATCCCCGAGCAGGCCTTCTTCAATGTGGGTGGCATGGAAGACGTCATGCGCAAATGGGATGACATCAAGAAGGGCAACTGATGGCTGGGCCATTGTCGGTTAGGTTCGTGGCCACCGATGGCCCGGTCTGGACGGGAGAGGCCACCAGTGTGCTGGTGCGTACCACGGAAGGCGACATCGGTATCTTGCCGGGCCATGAACCGTTCATGGCGGCATTGGTGCCGCACGCCGCCGAGGTGGTGGGTACCGATGGGGTGCGCCAGATCATCGCGATCGACTCGGGTTTCATCTCGGTGGTCGACAACAGGGTTTCGGTGCTGTCCGCCTTCGGCGAGTTGGCTAGCCGGATCTCGGTTGACGAGGCCCGGATCGCTCATGCCGCGCTCAATGCACGGGTTCAGGCCGCCGAGGTCTCGGAGGCAGAGCTACGCAGCTATCGTCGCTATGTTGCGCAGGTCCGCGCCGCGGAGAAACAAGAACAAATCGCGCTTCCCGGTGCGAGGAGTTGATCATTGCGCTAACCTCCAGACATGCCGGTGCCGGAGTGGTTGATGACGATCGTCATGATCGTAGCCATTCTCGGGCTGCTGTATCTGGTGAACCTGCTGCTTCGTCGCTGGTGGTTAAGCGTGGTGGGCGGCCTGTTCGATTGCGCGCTACGAGCGGCCAACGGGTCGGTTTGGCGCTTAGGCCTGGCGAGATACCGCGGCGAGGTACTCGAATGGTATCTGATCTGGCATCCTTGGCCGCGTCCCAGCCGGGTTTTCGTCCGCGGCGAAACCGAGCTGGCCGGTCTGCGGGACGGTACCGAGCAGGTGGCCGGACTGTTCAATTCTCGGGCACGGATAATCGACGTCAGGGTGCTAGGCAAGGATCCGGGGCAGTGGGAGCTGGCTCTCAATGAGGGGTCGGCGGTGGGCCTGGTGAGTTGGCTGGAGTCGGCACCACCCGGTCAGGCCTACCGGCGGAATACGGACTACTGATGGCTGGGAGGAGAGCATCGTGCGCGGGGAGTACAAGGTCCGGGGTGGCAAACTGGTAGCTGCGGATGTCGAGGTGGTTGACGATCGATTGGCCAATGTGCGCATCTCCGGTGATTTCTTCCTCGAACCCGACACCGCGCTGGAGGATATCGACGGCGCACTCAACGGATTGCCGGCGACCGCATCGGTGGCCGAACTGGCTGCGGCCATAGATAGCGCGCTTGGCGAATCGGTGACGATGATCGGATTCACCGCCGAGGCGGTGGGAATCGCGGTCCGCCGGGGGTTGGGTAAGGCGATTGGCTGGCA
The DNA here is from genome assembly GCA_938036835.1 of uncultured Propionibacterium sp. Classification (GTDB taxonomy): domain Bacteria; phylum Actinomycetota; class Actinomycetes; order Propionibacteriales; family Propionibacteriaceae; genus Brooklawnia. Next base: position 181,246 of record CALHWB010000052.1, on the reverse strand, counting down.
GGATCTGACATTTGACGTGATCGATGCCCGCGTTCTGGACCCAGCCATGCATGTCGCTCTCGACCAGGTGATCGCCGAGGACGTTGGCGCGGGACGGCGCAACCCGACCTTCCGGCTCTGGGAATGGGATGCGCCGCTGGTGGTTATCGGCTCCTTTCAATCCTATCGGAATGAGATCGACCAGGCCGGTGCGGATAAACATGGCATTCAGGTGGTCCGCCGGATCACCGGCGGTGGCGCGATGTTCATGGAGCCGGGCAACTGCATAACCTACTCGCTGGTGGTGCCCGGAGCGCTGGTTGAGGGACTGAGCTTCGAGCAGTCCTATGCCTTTCTCGATGATTGGGTACTGGGGGCACTGGCGGAGGTGGGCATCGATGCCCGCTACGTGCCGCTCAATGACATCGCCTCGGACGCCGGGAAGATCGGCGGCGCCGCCCAGCGCCGGTTCACCGATGGTACGGTGCTGCACCACGTGACCAGTGCATACGATATGGACGCCGATAAAATGCTTGAGGTATTGCGCATCGGCCGGGAGAAACTGTCGGACAAGGGAACCAGAAGCGCCAACAAGCGCGTCGATCCGATGCGTTCGCAAACCGGGCTGCCCCGCGAGCAGATAATGGCAAACTTCTTGGCCTACTTCAGGTCCCGCTACAATTGTGTCGCGGCCGAGTACAGTCCAGATGATCTGTCCCGGGCTGCGGAACTGGTGCGTACGAAGTTCGCCACCCGGCAGTGGACGCATCGGGTGCCTTGATTCCGCCTCATGCCCACCCGGGTTCGAATGATCGCGATCACCTACCGGCCGGATTGCGCTCCCCGCCAGGCACCCACAGGGTTTCGGCCTGCCCGTCCAGCGCATTGGCCCGTCGCGCCATGATGAACAGCAGGTCGCTGAGTCGGTTCAGATAGCGCAGCGCCAAGACATTGATGCCACCGGTCGGTGTCTCGTCGCCATCTTCCAATCCCACCCGCTCGGCGGCCGACCAACCGGCTCGTTCGGCCCGGCGCGCCAGGGTCCGGCAGGTGTGCAACCAGGCAGCGGTTGGGGTACCACCCGGGAGGATGAACGAGCGCAACGCCGGCGATTGTTCGCCAAACTCGTCACACCAGCGTTCCAGCCGGTCGATGCTGGTCGAGACGATGCGTAGCGGTGTCGTCTTCGGATCGGCGATGACCGGGGTGGACAGATCGGCACCCAGATCTAACAATTCGTTTTGTATCAGTTCCAGCGCCGCGCGGGCCGCCTCATCGAGTCGATATTGGGCCAGCAGCAGGCCAATGGCAGAATTGAGTTCGTCGACCTGACCGTAGGCCTCGACCCTTGGATCGGTTTTCGGGGCCACCGAATTGTCCGATAGCCGGGTCTTGCCGGCATCGCCGGTGCGGGTGTAGATGCGGGTCAGGTTAACCATGATGTTCAGCCTACCGGGCGCCGGCATGAAGGGATGGCAGAAGTGAAGCGAGCACGGATTGTGAGGACCTTGCTAGTCATGATGGCAGGTGGGGCGGTACTGGCGGGCTGTGCCAGCAGGCCGGCAGATCCCAGCACGGCTTCGCAGTCGGCCGTAGAACCGACCGGTGCTGCCGCACCGGCGAGCAGCGTCGGTGGATCCGGAGGCGGCACCGTCACCTGCGAATATGAGGCCGCGGGTCCGCCCGCCCGTCCGGTGGATCCACCCTCCGGCAGGGATGTGCCGGCCAGCGGCACCGTGACCTTCACGCTGAACATGACCGAAGGACAGGTGGCGCTCGCTCTCGATCGCGCGGCGGCGCCGTGTACCGTCAACTCCTTCGCCGCGCTGGTCCAGCAGGGTTTCTACAATGACACTTCGTGTCATCGGCTGGTCGATCGCGGCATCTTCGTGTTGCAATGTGGTGACCCCACCGGCACCGGAACGGGTGGTCCGGGTTACCGCTATGCCGACGAACTGGCCGGGAACGAAACCTATCCCGCGGGGACGGTGGCCATGGCCAATGCCGGTCCGGACACCAACGGATCCCAGTTCTTTCTCGTCTGGGCAGATACCCAGCTATCGCCCGACTACACGGTTTTCGGAAAAATGGATGAGGCATCGTTGGCCGTGGTGGCGGCCATCGCAGCTAAGGGCGTCTCACGGGACGCTTCCCCGAAGCCGATCAGCCCGGCCCATATCGACACCGTCAGCGTGGGATGACGGTCTGCCGGTTGGGCGAGCATGCCGGCCTGGCGGGGCCACCGCGGTGAAATCCGATCCCTGCTGACCGGCATGGGCCAATCAAAAGACGCCGGGTTGGTCAGTGCCGATCCTGCGATTCAAGGCGGGTCAGAAAACCGGCAATGGCGGCGGCAACCGCGCGCGGCTGGTCGGCGTGTACCCAATGGCCGGCATCGGGGATTTCGACCAGATGGGTTTCCGGGAAGTACCGGCGCATAGCCGGCTCGGCTTGCCGAGACACGAAGTCGGATTGTTGACCGACCAACCACAGCACCGGGCCAGCCCACTGGTCATTCGTTTCTGGCCAGCCGGCCAGCCTGGCCAGGCCAGCCCGCAGCAGCGGGAGGTTGGCGAGCCATCGCCAGCCACCGGCGGATTCCCGATCCAGATTCTGCAATAGGAAGGCGCGGGTTGTGGGATTGGGGATGGCGGTTCGCAATATTTCGTCGGCTGCCCGCCGGTCGGGCAGGCTGGCCAGATCCAGGTCGAGCAGGGCGTCGATATAGTTGGCGAACTCGGTAGTTTCTTGCCGGGCGATCGGGGCGATGTCGATTACCACCAGGCCTTGGATCAATTCGGGGTGACGCAACGCCAGCCGCATGGCGATCTTGCCACCCATCGAGTGACCGAGGAGGACGACCGGTCGGCTGTCGGCGTAACCCGACCGCAACTCGATAGCCACTAGATCGGCAAACAGGTCATAGTCGAACCGATCGGTCCAGGACGAACGGCCGTGGTTGGGCAGATCGATCAGTAGGCTGGTGGCGGCCTCGTCCAGCATTCCAGCGACCGTGTTGAAGTTCCGCCCCTGGCCGAACAAGCCATGCAGCCAGGCCAGCCTTGCCGGACCGTGGCCGCGGGCGGTGATCCGCAGGCTCATCTGCGTCGCTCCCAGCAGGAGCGGTGGTAGTGGCGTCGATGATCCAGACCCGATGAGGATCCGATCGGCGGGGTATGCGGCCAGGCGACCAGATGGGCGGTACCCGGGGGGATGGGCCGCTGGCATTCCGGGCAGGTATAGGTTTTCAGGGCGTTCTCTGCCCGGACCGGCCGGGTGATCCAGCGGCCATCCGACTTCGAGGTACTGGCTTCACCTGCCAGTCGCAGTGGCCGCACCGGACGATGGTATTTGTTTGGACGCCGCGCCATGACGCAAGCCTAGGGCACGGATTCGGGTAGGTTTGGGCCGTGCGTGTGGTGATCGCGGAATGCCAGGTTGATTATGGCGGCAGGTTGACTGCGCATCTGCCGATGGGTCGGCGACTGATCCTGCTGAAAGCCGATGGTTCGGTGTCGATTCACGCCGATGATCGCGCGTACAAACCGCTGAACTGGATGAGTCCTCCCTGTACGTTGACGGTGCTGACACCGGAGCAGGCCGGCATGGTTACGACCGCCACGGATGCCGCTGCCCGCATTCGGGAGGTCTGGATGGTGCGAGCCCGGGGCGGCGATACCCTCCAGATAAGCGTCGGCGATATCGAGTTGGATCACAGCGTAGAACTGGGTATCGACCCAGGATTGCGCAAGGACGGTGTAGAAGCCCATCTGCAGGCGCTGCTGGCAGAGCATCCCGATTCCTTGGGTGCCGGACTGAGTCTGGTCCGCCGGGAACACATGACAGCTATCGGGCCGGTGGATCTGCTGTGCCGCGATACGCAGGGACACTATGTTGCCGTTGAGGTCAAGCGTCGAGGCGAGATCGACGGGGTGGAACAACTCACCCGATACCTGGACCTGATGAATCGTGATCCGCTATTGGGCGAGGTACGCGGGGTTTTCGCCGCCCAACAGATCAAGCCACAGGCCCGCACCCTGGCGGTCGATCGCGGCATCGAATGCGTGCTGGTCGACTACGACTCGCTGCGCGGCCTGGACAACGCCGCAGACCGGCTGTTCTGAACAGCCGGATGGGTTCGCCGTCACCGGTCAGGTGGGATCGGCCTTCGCCGGAAGCACCCTGGTCGCTTCGACATCGTCGGAGGAATCGGATCGGCCGGATCCGATGGCGGCTCGGTTGGCGGTCTGCGTCTCCGGCAGTTCCGGGGTGCTGCCTGCAGGATTGCCTCTGGGTAGGACCGCGGTGGGTTCGTGACCGGTGGCCGGTCTCGGCAATTCGGCGGTGGTTAGCCATTGTTGATCGCTTTGCTGGGCCGGAGTCACCGCAGACACCGGTTCGTCCGGGAAGTCGGTCGCCGACTCGGCGGCCAGCTGTCGCAGGTTACTGAGCTGGGCAATGGCCGCGTCCTTGCGCTGTCTCAGGACCGCCACTTCGCGTTCCAACTGTTCCTTACGCCAGGCGAACTGCTCCTCAAGGCGATCCTTCAGCATGGCAGCCGACCGATGGGCTGCGGCGATCTGAGACTCCGCTTCCTGAGCAGCGCGTTCGCGGATCTGCTCAGCCTCGGCCAGCGCCGTGTTACGCACCCGGGCTGCCTCGTCGGCGGCTTGGCTGGCGCTTACCAGGGCCTGCTCGTGACGTTGGGTGGCTTCGGCGAGCAATCCGGCGACCCGCTCCGATACCTTGGCCAGTTCCTCATTGGCGCGGCCCAAGGTTTGCTCGGCCTGGGTGTGAGCGCCCTGCCGCACCAGATCCGCCTCGTTGCGTGCCGCGCCGAGCAATTGGTCTGCCTCGTTGCGCGCGTTGTGGCGGATCCCCGCAGCCTGGGCATGAGCCTGCTCATTGGTCTGACGGAGTTGGCTGGCGGCCTGCTCCGCGGCCAGCAGATTGTTCTGCTTCACCTCGTCCAGCAGCGCCTGACCCTGGGCACGGGCTGCATTCAATTCATTCTCGGCATCGCGTCTGGCGGCAGCGCGCATCCCCTGGATCTCGGTTTCGGCCTGCTGCCGCATCTGACGCAGATTGTTCAGCGTGGTTACCCGGATATCGTCGGCCTCCTGCTGGGCCCCGGCGCGCAGCTCGGTGGCCACCCGGCGCCCCTCCTCCTTGATGCGTTCCGCCTCGATACCGGCCCTGCTGACCAGATCGGCCGCCTGAGTTTCGGCAGCACGCAACATGGAAGTCGCATACGAGCCGAGCCTGGTGAAATCGGTGTCGCCTTGTTGGTTGGTCATGAGAGCCAGGTCCGAGCGTTGCCGGCGCACCAGCTGTCGCAGCGTGGAGATCTCATGTTCAAGATCGCGTACATAGGCATCCACCTGGGTGCGGTCGTAACCGAGCATCGCGTGCCCGAAGCTGCCTGCCGCACTGGCCCGATCGTCGAAGAAGTTCAGGCCTGTCTCGTCGGTCTGCTCGATCGCCGACTGCTCACCCTCATGGGCCACCATTGCTGATCCTCACCTTCGTCCAGGTGCCGACACTCAAGTCTGCCGCAATGCCGACGGGGTGCCCACCGGACACCCCGTCGGCCGTTGATCATGCTCAGTGGGCGTCACCGGGCTGCACGATCTCGATCAGCACACCCTTGCCCGACTTCGGATGGACGAAGTTGATCTTCGAGCCGCCGGTGCCGGTTCGGGGCTGGTCGTAAAGCAGCACCAGTCCGCGCTCGCGCAGGATGGCCGAGGCCGCCTCGATATCGGCGACTCGCCAGGCCATATGATGCAGACCGGGACGGTTCTTGGTGAGCCACACCGCGGTGGTGGCATCCTCGCGGGTGGGGGAGATGATCTGGATCTGGGTCATATGCGGGCTCAATTCGGCAGCCGGAGCGACCATGATCTCGAAGACGCCCTGCTCGTCGTTGACTTCGCGATGCAGTTCATGCCAGCCCAGCACCTCGGTGTAGTACTTCACCGCTTCCTCGGCGTCGGGGCAGACATAGGCGACGTGATCGATACAGATGAACAGGTCAGAGTTTTCCATGACTAGATTCTTTCACTGATGCCTGGTCGGTTGGGAACGGGCCCCGGCCCATTCTCCAAAGACCGGTTTAGGTTTATTGGGTGGCGCCAACGGTCGGTTCAGCCGCCTAGGGCTTGGTCCACCAGCTGCTTGGCGGCCTGTTGGATCTCGGCGAGATGGGCCGGGCTGCGGAAACTCTCGGCATAGATCTTGTACTTGTCTTCGGTGCCTGAGGGGCGCGCGGCAAACCACCCGGCGTCGGTGGTCACCTTGATCCCGCCAATGGCGGCATCGTTGCCGGGCGCATGCGAGTAGATATGGGTTATCGCGTCACCCGCCAGAGCCTTGGCTTTGACATCGGCGGGTGCCAGGGACTGCAGCCGCGCTTTCTGCTCGTGACTGGCATCGGCATCTATCCGGGCATAGTGGTAGGTGCCAAACTGGCCTTCGAGGCCTTGATAGTGCTGGCTTGGTGTGCGACCGGTGACCGCGGTCATCTCGCTGGCCAACAGGTCCATGATGAGTCCATCCTTGTCTGTCGACCAGGTGCCGCCGTCGAACTGCAGGAAGGATGCCCCGGCCGATTCCTCACCGCCGAAGCCAAGCTGGCCACCGAGCAGTCCGGGAACGAACCACTTGAAGCCGACGGGTACCTCAACCAGCCGGCGCCCCAGCAGCCCGGCCACGTTGTCAATCATGGAACTTGAGACGAGGGTCTTGCCGATGGCGGTGCTTTCTGGCCAATCGGGACGGTTGCCGAACAGATACCAGATGGCCGCCGACAGGTAGTGATTTGGATTCATCAGACCGGCATCCGGGGTGACGATGCCATGCCGGTCGGAATCGGCATCATTGCCGGTGGCGATGTCGTATTCGGTCTTGTTGGCGACCAACGAGGCCATCGCATGCGGGGATGAGCAGTCCATGCGGATCTTGCCATCGGTGTCCAGGGTCATGAAGTACCAGGTGGGGTCGACCTTCGGATTGACCACGGTGAGATTGGGCAGCAGTTCCTCGGCGATATAGGTCCAATACTGGACCGATGCCCCACCCAGCGGATCCGCGCCGATCCGCAACCCGGACGAGCGGATGGCGGCCATGTTGACGACCTGGGCTAGCTCTTGACAGTAGGGAGTCCGATAGTCGAAGCGCCGTACGCTGTCGGAGATCTGTGCATAGGGGACGCGTTTGATTGTCTTGAAGTCGGCCAGCAACCGATTGGCCCGATCCGCGATCCATCCGGTGACATCGGTATCTGCTGGGCCACCATTGGGTGGGTTGTACTTGAAGCCGCCATCCCGAGGCGGATTGTGCGAGGGCGTCACCACGATGCCGTCTGCCTGGGGCCCCCCGGCGTGTTCCCGGTTGTAGCGAATGATTGCCCGGGACAACGCCGGGGTAGGGGTGTATTCGTCGTCCCGTTCGGCCAGTACCTCGACTCCAGCCGCGGTCAACACCTCGATGGCAGTCTGCCAGGCGGGCAGCGACAATCCGTGGGTGTCCTTGGCGATGAACAGCGGACCGGCGATACCCTGCGCCGCCCGGTACTCAACGATCGCCTGGGTGATGGCCACGATATGAGCCTCGTTGAACGCTGAATCGAGGGAAGAACCCCGATGACCAGAAGTGCCGAAAGATACCAGCTGATCCGGGTTGCTGGAATCGGGTACCAGGTCGTAGTAGGCGGCTATTACCTCGTCAATATTGATCAGATCTGTGGAGTCGGCCACTTGGCCAGCGCGTGGATGAGCCATGTCTCCATCCTGCCGTGTGAGTTGGAACTACGCGGGGGAACTGCGAAGACGATGGAACAATAGGGCCATGAATGCCGATCAGAACTTCACCCGGCCCGGAGCGGTTGACCTATCCGCGCTGGCCTCCGCTCCTGCCACCTCCACCGCTCCGGGCGGCGGGAGCTTTGTCACCACAGTCACCGAGGCCAATTTCGAACAGCTGGCCCAACAGTCCATGCGGCATCCGGTCGTTCTGGCGTTCACCAGTGACCGCGACGCAGGCTCCGCACCTACCGTGGCTGATCTGACCGAACTCGTCAATGCCTCCGACGGCCGTCTGCTGCTGGGAGTGACCGATGTGGATTCCCAGCCTCGGATTGCCCAGGCGCTGGGGGTGGCCGCGGTCCCGACGGTGGTGGCCTTGATCGGTGGCCAGGTAGCGCCCCTGTACCAGGGCACCCGTGACCGGGCGGATGTCAAGGCATTGCTCGACCAGGTGATCCAATTGGCAGTTGCCAATGGCATCTCCGGCCGGGCCACACCGGTTGCCGGGGAGGCGTCGGTGAACGACTCGGCCGCACCGGCGGCGGATCCCAGATTCGCAGCCGCAGAGGCCGCCCTGGAAGCGAAGGATTTCGAGCAGGCGGTGGCCGAGTTCGACAAACTGCTGCGAACCAATCCGCGCGATTCCCAGGCTCGTGCCGGGCGCGCCCAGGCGGCGTTGCTGGCCCGGACAGCCCACGTCGATGAGGACTGTCTGCTGCGGGCGGCGGCTGCTCCGGAGGATCTGGAAGCCCAGTTTGTAGCTGCCGATATGGAACTGATCAGTGGGAACGCGCAGGCTGGGTTCGACCGACTCCTTGAGATGATTCGCCGGGCCCAGGCAGAGGAAAAAGAACAGATCCGCGTTCGTCTGGTCGAACTGTTCGACACGATGGATCCGGCAGATCCCGTGGTGCAAAACGCACGCCGTTCGCTGTCGATGCTGCTGTTCTGAGCCGGCTGCTGAGCGGATAGGGCCGGCGATAGGCCCTATCCAGCGGTCAAGCCCGTGACCGCGCGCAGGTGCTACTGACGACCGCCCCGCCGGTCAGCGCAACTCTCGACCGTCTTCGGTGTAATGGCTGCCTGGGTTGTCGAGCAGCCGACGGATTCGCCGGGCGGATAGCGCAGTGACCCGGGCATCCAGCTCGGTCGGAAGCACCCAATGCAGTGCGGCGATCTCGCCATCGGCCGGCCGCAGCTGTGCACGCTGCGTGTCGTCCAGAACCCCACCATCGAAAACGAATTCGAGCGCGTCGTCCCAGCCCAAGTAGGGAGGCATCCAATCGATCACTTGGGGCTCGGCCAAGGCGATGACCAGTCCTGTCTCCTCCAGCACCTCTCGTTCGGCACCGAGTCGAGGGGTCTCGCCGGCCTCGATCACTCCGCCGGGCAACTCCCAGTCCTGCTTATAGGTGGGCTCTACCAGGAGAATCCGACCAGAATCATCGCGAAACAGCACATGCCCGATGACCCGGTGAGTGGGCAGCACCGAGTTCATCACTCCACTGAACCCGTTTGGCCCATAGACCTGATCGACCGCAAGACGGGCGTAGATCAACACATCGGCCCAGCCGCCATCGGGAGATTTGATCGCGCTGCGCCGACGCCCTTCACGTCGGAAACGCGCCGCATGCAGGGCGCGGATGGCCATCCGATCCCAGGCGGGAATCTGCACCTCCACACGGTGGGCGCCTCGCCCTATCAGGGCATCGTCGGCGGCCAGGCTGATCGCCCGATCGAGCGTTGCCTGATCAACCTGGCCGGCCCACTCCAGCACCCCGATGCCCTCGGTCAGGGTGAGCTTCACCCCGAACTGGTCCGACAAGTGATCAATCCTCGCTGTAACGCAGCCACACCGCCGCCAGCGGAGGCACCGTCACGTTTGCCCAGGCCCAGGAATCCGGATCCGCACAATGCGCGGTGGCCACAATGGGCTCGGCGTTGTTGAACTCGCCGGTACCGTTGAACTCACTTAAGTCGGTATTCAGGATCTGTATCCAGCGTCCCGCCCTGGGCAGATTGACCGGGTAATGCGGATAGGGGTTGGGCGAGAAGTTGATGATGGCCGCAATCGACTCGCCGTTCCGGCTGGTACGCACCCAGGAAAAGGTGTTGTGCCCGGTATCGTCGGCATTCATCCAGCTGAATCCCGCCGGCTCGCAGTCCAGTTCGTAGAGTGCCGGGTGCGCTGCCTGCAGGTGATTCATAGTGCGAATCAATTGACGTACTCCGTCATGCCCCTGCAGCGAGTCTACCCACCATTCTAGGCCGTCATTCTCGTTCCATTCTGGGCGTTGGGCAAACTCTTGACCCATGAACAGCAGTTGCTTGCCCGGGAAACTCCACATGAAGGCATAGAACGCCCTCAGAGTAGCGAATTTGCGCCAGTCGTCCTGCGGGATCTTATTCAGCATCGATCCCTTACCGTGCACGACCTCGTCGTGGCTGATAGGCAGAATGAAGTTCTCGGAGTACTGATATACCATCGCAAAGGTCATGTCGTTGTGATGATATTGACGGTATATCGGATCGCGATTCAGATAACGTAGGCTATCGTTCATCCAACCCATATTCCATTTGAATCCGAAGCCCAGTCCGCCCCAATTGGTCGGTTTCGTGACACCACCAAAACTGGTGGATTCCTCGGCTATCATGATCACGCCGGGCGTGCGCTCGTAAAGGTGGCGGTTCACATAGCGGAGGAAATCGATAGCCTCAAGATTCTCGCGACCACCATAGATATTGGGTACCCATTCGCCTTCCTTGCGGGAATAATCGAGGTACAGCATGCTGGCGACCGCGTCCACGCGCAGGGCATCGATATGGAACTGATGCACCCAGTACAGGGCGTTGCTCACCAGGAAACTCTTCACCTCATTGCGACCGTAATTGAAGACATAGGTGCCCCAGTCGGGTTGCTCGCCCTGACGCGGATCGGCATGCTCATACAGGGCAGTACCATCGAATCTGCCCAGCGACCAGTCATCCTTGGGGAAATGACCCGGCACCCAGTCCAGGATGACCCCTATGCCCTCGGCATGCAGGGCTTCGATGAGCACCCGAAGGTCGTCGGGATCACCCAGCCGGGCATCCGGGGCGAAATATCCGGTAACCTGGTATCCCCAACTGCCCGGGAAGGGATGGGCCATTACCGGCATTAATTCGACATGGGTAAAACCCTGCCATTTGACATAGGGGGGCAACTGTTCGGCTAACTCGCGGTAGGTCAATCCCTTGCGCCAACTACCCAGGTGCACCTCATAGATACTCATCTGGGATTCGTACACATTCTTCTGGGACCGCTCGTCCAGCCATTTCTGCTCGGCTTCACCCCATTCATGGCTGGACTCCCAGACAATGGAGGCATTGCCGGGGGGAACATCGGCGAACCTGGCATAGGGATCAACCTTCTCCTGCCAGGTGCCATCGGTGTGCTGGATCTTGTACTTATATTGAGTGCCCTCCAGCACATCCTCCTTCCACAGTGCCCAGACCCCTGATCCGGGAACCAACTGCATGTCATCGCCCTGCCACCAGTTGAAGTCGCCAATGACCTGAACTCGGTGGGCATTGGGTGCCCACACGGCAAATCGAGTCCCACGCAGGTCACCACGTTCGTCGTCGTGCACGGTAACGACGTGGCTGCCTAGCCGGCGCCAGGCCTCGGTATCGCCTCCGGTGTGGAAACCCTCCAGATCCCAACCGGTCAGGTTGCCGAATATGTCATGCATTGTTGCCTCATTCCTGGTTGGTATGGACGCTAAAAATATGGGCCGGATTGGCGGGATCCAACCCAACGTAATTGCTTGCCCCCCACACATAGTTGGCACCGCCTAGTTCGTCATGGACCCCGTACATGTCGGCGAGTTCCAAAGTTGCCAGATCGACCTCGACCTGGCCGGCGACTGGCTCATGGGGGTTGAGGCTACAGACCACGATCACTAGGTCACGCCCATCGCGTTTTGCAAAGGCAAGGATCTCATCGTGGCTGGTCTGCAGTATCGTGGTACGGCGCAACTGCTGGAGTGCCGGATGCGCCCTGCGGATTTGATTCAACCGGCCCATCAGAACATTCAGATTGGGTTCGGCTTTGAAATCGCGCGGTCGGTATTGGTACTTCTCGGAGTTGAGATACTCCTCGCCACCGGCCTTCAACGGCTCGAACTCGAACTGCTCGAAGCCCTGGTAGATACCCCAACTGGGGGACATTGTGGCGGCCAGGATCATCCGGATCGCGAATGCCGCCGGGGCCCCGGAACGGACCGATAATGGATTGATGTCCGGAGTGTTCACGAAGAAGTTGGGCCGCATGAAGTCGATGGTCTCGGTGGAGATCTGGCGCAGATAGCTGGCCAGCTCATTCTTGGTGTTGCGCCAGGTGAAGTAGGTGTAGCTCATGTGGAAGCCCGCCTTGCCCAGAGTCTCCATGATCTCGGGCCGGCTGAAGGCTTCCGCGAAGAAGAGCACCTCGGGGTGGGTCTGGTGCACCCGGCCGATCAACCAATACCAGAAGTTGAGAGGCTTGGTATGCGGGTTGTCTACCCGGAATATCTTCACCCCGTGTCCGATCCAGAACATGATCAGGCGGAGCGCCTCCTGATAGATGGCCTCGCGATCGTTATCGAAGTTAATCGGATAGATGTCCTGATACTTCTTCGGTGGGTTTTCGGCATAGGCGATCGTCCCGTCTAGCCGGGTGGTGAAGAACTCGGGATGGGATTTCACCCAGGGATGATCGGGTGAAGCCTGGAGCGCGAAATCCAGGGCTACCTCGAGCCCTAGTTGGTTGGCTCTGGCCACGAAGGCATCGAAATCGGCCAGCGTCCCCAGATCGGGATGAATCGCGTCATGCCCGCCCTCGGGCCCACCGATGGCCCAGGGCGAGCCCGGATCATTCGGCCCGGGAACCAGAGCGTTATTGGGGCCCTTGCGGTACTGCATGCCGATGGGATGGATCGGGGGCACATAGGCGACGTCAAAATCCAACGCGGCTATGTGCTCGAGGATTGCGTGGCAGTCATTGAAGGTACCCGAGCGCCACTCGCCGCTCACCGGATCCTTGACCGCACCCTGGGAGCGGGGGAAGAACTCATACCAGGCACCGAACAATGCCCGGCGGCGATCCACTTGGAGCGGGAAATCTAGCGTGGGGGTGGTAAGCCGGCGACGGCCGTGCCGGCTCATCACGGCGTCCAGTTGCGGATCCAACGCGGCTTGACGCAAAGCGCCCGGATCCAGGCCGGGATCCATGGCGGCCAGCGCATGCTCGATCACCCGGCCGTCGGGTTCGGCGCCCGCCGCCCGGGCGGTGGCCAATGCGGCGGTGAACAATTCGCGGCCTTCCGCGCAAACTAGTTCTTTGTCGATATGGGCGGCGAACTTCACATCGGCGCTGTGCTGCCAGGTATGCCAGTCATCCGCCCAGGCTTCGATCCGGAAGGTCCAGTCGCCCTCGGCCTCGGGCCGTACCCAGGCCTGCCAGATATCCAGGCCGGCGGGCCAGATCTGGGTCATCTCGGTGGCATGCTCGACACCGTGCGGATCGGTCAGGATCACGGTGGCACCAACCCGGTCATGACCCTCCCGCAGCACCCTGGCAGTGATCGGCAGTTCTTCCCCTACCACCGCCTTTGCCGGGTAGGCCCCATGCTCGATGACCGGCGCTACCTTGCCGATCGGCAACCGGCCAAAACGGTAAACAGAGAAGTCTGGCCGGCATCCGGTGGTCGAGGTCGGTTGCGGTGTATCTGGAGCGGTGTTCGCGTGATCTGTCACGACTCCAACGCTAGCGTTCCTAGCGCCGGCGAAAGGACAGATGACGAGGAAATTCCCGGGCGATCCCGAAGGAGTAACGGTTATCGGCCGGGGCCGGCAACCGATCGGCGAATTCAGTAGCCTGGATGATGTGCGAGCGATCAGACGATTCATAGTCCAGCCAGTCCTGCCAGAGCCTCTCCGCCCGTTGGCCGAGTTGGCACGTAACCTGCGCTGGAGTTGGCATGAGGAAACCCAGGAGGTCTTCCGCGGCGTCGATCCAAACCTGTGGGCAAGTACCGGGGACCCGCTGAAAATGCTTTCCCAGGTGGCTCCCGAGCGACTGGCGGCGTTGGCACGTGACCGCCGCTTCGTCCGTGGCCTGGAGTTGGCGCACAGCGATCTGCAAGAGTATCTGCACGGTGACCGCTGGTATCAGGCCCATGCGGCGGAGCATCCCGAAGCGCCCAGGGCCATCGGATATTTCTCCGCCGAGTTCGGTATCGCTAAGGTGCTGCCGCAATACTCCGGTGGTCTGGGCATCCTGGCCGGCGATCATCTGAAAGCCGCCTCCGACATCGGTGCGCCACTGATCGGGATAGGCCTGCTCTATCACCACGGCTACTTCATCCAATCGTTGAATGCCAGCGGCTGGCAACAGGAACGCTATCCGTTGCTGGATCCGAACGAGTTGCCCATTTCGCAGTTGCTGGATGACCGCGGCCGTCAGACGTATATCTCGGTGGAGATCCAGGGGACACCGGTCAGGGCGCAACTGTGGGTTGCCCAGGTGGGCCGCGTCCCGCTGGTATTGATGGACACCAATCTGGAAGACAACATAGAGCGGGAGCGGCTGATCACCGACAAGCTCTACGGCGGAGGCACCGATCACCGCTTGGCCCAGGAGGTATTGCTGGGTATCGGCGGGGTGCGGGCCATCCGGGAATACTGTCGGGTTACCGGCCATCCAGCGCCCGACGTCTTCCATGCCAACGAGGGACATGCGGTCTTCATGGGCATGGAACGGATCCGGGAATATATGGTCGATTGCGGCGACGACTTCGACACCGCCATCGAGAAGACCCGAGCCGGCATGCTGTTCACCACGCACACCCCGGTGCCGGCCGGCATCGACCGGTTCACGATGGACCAGATCCACGCCCAGTTCGCAGGATTCCAACCGGTACCGGTTGAGCGGGTACTTGCCCTCGGCGCCGAGACCTTCCCGGGTGGAGACCCCGGGCGTTACAACATGGCGGTGGTTGGCCTGCGGCTGAGTCAGCGAGCCAACGGGGTCTCCCGGTTGCACGGTGAGGTTAGCCGGCAGATGTTCCAGGGCCTGTGGCCTGGTTTCGACATCAGCGAGGTGCCCATCGGATCGGTCACCAATGGCGTGCATGCCCGGACCTGGTTGCATCCCAACCTCAAGGAGGTACTGGAGTCGCCTACCGAGGCAGCCGAGGGGGTCGTCGATGGCTGGGATTGGAATGGCCTGGAGCGAGTCGATGATCTATTCATCTGGACGCTGAAACGCCAGATGCGTGGTCAGATGATCGGCATGGCCCGCGAGCGGTTGCTGAGGAGTGCCCGGCAGCGGGGCCAGAGCGGCGATTGGGTTGCTGGGGCGCTCAATCCGCACACTCTCACCATCGGCTTCGCCCGCCGGGGCGCTTCCTACAAGCGACTCACCCTGATGCTCAGCCAGCCGGAACGTCTCAAGAAGTTGCTCAACCATCCCGACACGCCCATCCAGATAGTGATCGCCGGAAAGGCACACCCGGCAGACGACAGCGGTAAGGGGCTTATCCAGCAAATGGTGCGGTTCGCCGATCAGGACGAGGTACGCGGCAAACTGGTCTTCCTGCCCGACTATGACATCTCGTTGGCCAAGCCGCTGTATCCGGGCTGCGATGTCTGGCTGAACAACCCGCTGCGCCCGATGGAGGCTTGCGGTACCTCGGGCATGAAGGCAGCCATGAACGGCGCTTTCAACCTATCGATTAGCGATGGTTGGTGGGACGAATGGTATAACCCGGCCTTCGGCTGGGCGATTCCATCGGCCGAGGCCATCGGAGATCAGGCCGAGCGAGATGCGGCCGAGGCCGAGGCGATCTACGAGATCATCGAACGCGAGATCATTCCGAAGTTCTATACGCGGGACGCAAATGGGATACCCACCGAATGGGTGAAGATGATACGTGACACCGTGGCTGGACTCGGTCCGAAGGCGATGGCCACCCGGATGGTGCGCGACTATGTCACCGATTACTACACCCCAGCCGCAGCCGCGGCGGCACGCATGCTGGACGACGCGGTGGCCAGGCAACTAGCCGCATGGAAGCAGCGGATCCGGCAAGCATGGCCCGCGGTCACGGTGACCAAGCTGGAATCGCAGCTACCCGACATCGTCGAGGTCGGTTCCAATGCCATCTTTGAGGCCACCGTGCAGCTGAATGGCCTGACTCCCGACGATGTGGCAGTGGAGTTCGTAGCCGGTGATGTCGATGCCACCGATCAGCTCCGCAATGTGCGCATCAGCCTGTTCAGTCACGACCGGGCCTCCAGCCAGGGGGATGTGTTCCGGCTCGACAAACAGGTGCAGATTCCCGGCCTGATTGGCTTTACCGTCCGGGTGGTACCCAGCCATCCGCTGCTGGCCAACAGCGCCGAGATGGGATTGGCCACGCTTGCGTCGCAGTGAGTGAACCATGCGAAACCCGGCTGGGGCGCGGGAATCGCTGCCGGCCTGCGCCGCCCAACCGATTCGGCGGGCGACTGGCTCCCGCAGTTTAAGGTAGCGTGCCCCGGATACTGCGGGCGGCGGGTGGGGGACTGCGCCGGCCCGGCAGCGGAGAGCGCCCCGACCGACCGCCAGCCGGCCAGGTGCGGATCATCCCGATGCCTTGTTGGCTCGGGTGGATTCAGGCGGCCCGAATGCCTCGACCGCGAGGTATTCGGGTTAGGCCGGCTTCTCGGCTCTTAGCGCGGCGGAACGGGCGCTGCCGACGCGGGCCGATCGCGCGGTGCTGGGCACCTCCACCTTCATGACCACGACCGTGCGACCGGGGAGCCGGCAATGCTGCATGGGCAGCAGAGCGTGGGCGGGTAGCTCACCGGGGTCGGCGGTCGAGGCGATGATCCGATACCTGGTGCCCCACGGCACCGGCGGCATGGTCAACTGAACTGGGTCGGCGCCCGAGTAAAACCAGATCAATATCGCTTCGGTGCGATCTGACAGATACATGCCCAGCAGGCGGCGCTCCGGGTCGTTCCAGTCGGCATTGCCCATCTCGCCGGAGTAGCCATTCATCCAGGCCAGGTTGTAACGCTGTAGCGAGTTGCCCTCCGCATCGAGCACCTCATTGTGGTACAGGTAATCGTCGTAGTAGAGCAGCTTGTTCCGGGCGCGCAGCCGGGTCAACTGGGCGGTGAGTTCGCTGACATCGCGCCACCGCTCGCGGTCCTCCCAATTCACCCAACCCAACGGGTTGTCCTGGCAGTAGGCGTTATTGTTGCCGAGCTGGGTGCGACCTAGCTCATCGCCCGCCGTGATCATCGGCACCCCGCGACTGAGCAGCAGCGTCGCCATCAGGTTGCGAACCTGTCGGTGGCGCAGCGCATCGATCTGTTCGTCGCCGGTCTCGCCCTCGACGCCACAGTTCCAGGAACGATTATCGTTGGAGCCATCCTGGTTTTGTTCGCCATTGGCAAGGTTGTGCTTGTGGTTATAGGTGGTCAGATCACGCATCGTAAAACCGTCGTGGGCGGTGATGAAGTTGATGCTAGCCGAGGGCGGTCGATCCTCGTGATCGAACAGGTCTGCCGACCCCGACAGCCTGGTGGCAAGTTCCTGCACCCCACCGGCGCCACGCCAGTAATCTCGCACGGATCCGCGATAGCGGTCGTTCCATTCGCTCCAGCCCGGTCCCCAGCGGCCGACCTGATAGCCGAATGGGCCGACATCCCAGGGCTCGACGATCATCTTTATGCCGTCAAAGGTTGGATCGGCGGCGATCTCCTGTTTGAACCTGTGCCGTTGATCGACGTGATGGTTGGCATCTCGAATCAGGGTGGTGGCCAAGTCGAAGCGAAAACCATCCACGCCCATCTCTTGCACCCAATAGCGCAGCGAATCGAGTACCAGATGCAACACATCGGGATTCGAGGTGTCCAGCGAGTTGCCGCACCCGGTAACGTCATAGTCATTGCGGAGATCTGGGGTCAACCGGTAGTAGCCGCGATGATCGATGCCCCGGAAGCTCAAGGTGGGACCCTGATGGGACGCCTCGCAGGTGTGGTTGTAGACCACATCGAGCAATACCTCGATGCCCGCCTCGTGCAGGGCCGAAACCATCTGTTTGAACTCGGTTACCTGCTGGCCGAGCGTACCGACCGAGCAGTAGGCCGCATGCGGGGCAAAATAGCCAAGGGTGTTGTAGCCCCAGTAGTTAGACAGCCCCCGCCGGATGACGAACGGTTCGCTGATGAAGTGTTGGATGGGCAGCAACTCGACCGCGGTGATACCCACCTTCTTGAATTGCTCGATTACCGCTGGGTAGGCCAGGCCGGCGTAGCTGCCGCGCAGGTGCTCGGGCACATCGGGATGCATCCGGGTGTAGCCGCGTAGATGCGTCTCATAGATGATCGACTGGCTGAGCGGACGACGCCGGGCGATTGGCGTCGGAGCCGGCGAGGGTGCCACCACCACCGAGAGCGGCACCGACCTCGACGAATCGGTGGTGTCCGGCTCGTAGTCCGATCTGGCAGTGTGATCCTGGATCGGGCCCGAATAGTCCACCCCGGAGGTGATAGCCCGCGCGTATGGATCGACCAGCAGCTTGGCCGGGTTGGCCCGCAATCCGGCGTCTGGAGCCCATTCGCCATGCACGCGATAGCCGTAACGCTGCCCAGCCCCGATATCCGGTACGAAAGCCCGCCAGGTTCCTTCCACCAGTGACATCTCCACATTGGACTGGCTCCGGTTCTCGTCTATCAACGTCAGTTCGACCCGGGAGGCGCGCGGCGCCCACAGCCGGAAGACACAGCCACCAGGCACAAGATTCGCCCCGAGAGCACCCGCTGGCGGACGGACCAGTTCCCCGGTTTTCATCTCTCCTCCTGGCCAACTGGTTCATGGGCCTCACGGCCGGTTGCGGAATCGTGCGGGCATACTTTACTACGTTGATCAACACTACGCCGAGCAACGCGGTGCCTTGGAATAATAGGCCCCAACCAACCTATTCCGATCATGCCGCCACCACTCCATTGCATCCCGCGGTTGCCGCGGCCATGCCGGAACCACCCGGTCGCGGGTGAGCCCATGCGGCCGGGGCCTGAATCCATTCAGACGCGGTGGGGGCGTTCGGGAAAGAGGCCGCCCAACCGGTGCGCTACCCGAGACCCTACCCGTACCCCTAGGATCGGTTGGGTCAGGATCGGGTCGGTTCGCGGGTTGTGAGGTGCACATGCTAGTGCTGTCGGCGATGTCGGGTGGGGTGGATTCCGCAGTGGCTACCGCCCGATTGCTGGCTGCCGGCCATGAGGTGGTGGGTGTGCATCTTGCACTGTCGCGCACCCCACTCGCCCAGCGGATCGGTTCGCGGGGCTGTTGCTCGCTAGCGGACGTCCACGATGCCCGCCGGGTCGCCGATCGACTGGGAATCGATTTCCATGTTTGGGATTTCTCCGCTCGCTTCGCCGCAGAGGTCATCGAGGATTTCCTGGCCGAGTACGCCGCCGGGCGGACCCCGAACCCCTGCCTGCGCTGCAACGAGCGCATCAAGTTCGCCGCCTTACTCGAGAAGGGCCTAGCCCTGGGATTCGATGCGGTGGCAACCGGACACTACGCCCGGCTACGCAACACCGCGACCGGACAACCAGAACTGCTGCGGGCCCGCGACCTGGCCAAGGACCAGTCCTATGTGCTCGGAGTGCTGAACGCCACCCAGCTGGCGCGCAGCATCTTCCCATTGGGCGATTCGCTGAAATCCCAGGTGCGCGCCGAAGCTGCCCGGCTGGGTTTGCTGGTCGCCGGCAAACCCGACTCCACGGACATCTGCTTCATCCCGGACGGGAATACCGCTGGTTATCTAACCGAGAAGCTCGGCGCGGCTCCGGGAGAGATCGTTGACCTGGCCGGGAACCGGCTGGGTGCCCATCAGGGCGTCCACCGGTATACCATCGGCCAACGCAAGGGACTGAACCTGGGGATACCTGCGACCGATGGCCGGCCACGCTATGTGGTAGCGGTGGATCCCGGCCGGCGACGCGTGGTGGTGGGCGGTCGCGCGGATCTGGCGGTGGACCGATTGCGCGGTGTGCGACCCACCTGGACACGAGATGCCCCGGTTGGCCGCTGGCGCGGGCTGGTGCAATTGCGTGCTCACGGGGCAGGGCTGCCGGCCGACATCGAACTGGTGGGAGAGCAGGTGGTAATCGATCTGGTCGAGCCTTGTTCGGGGATAGCTCCCGGCCAGTATGCGGTTTGCTATGACGGCGATCGGGTGATTGGCAGTTCGGTGATCCAGACCACCCGCCGATCCAGCGATCAGCTGGGGGTGGGATAGTTGCGGCATACTGCACTTGGTTCGATGCCGGGCCGCGATTTCCGGTTGGCGGCCGATATCGTGCTGGAGTTATGCCCGGACCCGGTGCCCTTCCCGGAGTTGCCGATGCGGGATGCGGCTTCGGGCATGATTGGGCGGACCATCGGCCGGCTTGAACTGCCCATCGGCCTCGACGCCGATGGCTGGCGGCTGACGGGCGGACGCAGTGGCCAGCAGGCGACCGCTGCTCGTTGGTGGCGCCACGATCTCGACGATTTCGAAGAACTCGCCGACGGTCACGCCGGGCCGGTAAAGATCGCGCTGACCGGCCCGTGGACCCTCGCCGCCCAGTTGCTCGGTCCGCACCCCACCATGAACCATGCGCTTGCCGACAGCGGTGCCTGCCGGGAATTGGGCCAGGCGATGGCCCTGGCGGCCGGCGAGCTGGTGGCGCAGTTCCGGCTGCGGCTGACTCGGGATATCTGGCTGCAGATCGACGAACCGCTGATCGGCGCGGTGCTGACGGGTAGAGTGGCCCGGTTCTCGGGCCTTCGGAATCATCGGATCCCCGGACGGGACGAGATCCTGATGGCCTGGCGGGCCATCACCGAGGCGGTCGCCGCAGCCGGTGGCCGGCGGCTGTGGCTACATTCGTGTGCACCGGATTGCCCGGTGGAACTCGCCCGGCGAGCCGGTTTCACCACCTTGGCCCTGGACATCGGTCAGGTGGCTTCCCGAGATCTGGACCCCCTGGCAGAGTTGCTGGCCACCGGCGGCGAACTGGCCTGCGGTTGCTGGCCCACCGATCGGGTGAGCACGCCTACCGCTGACCAGATCGCCGGCAGAGCAGCTGAGTGGTTGACACAGCTGGGTCTGCCCGCCGACCTGCTGGCTGCCCGGGTGATCATGACGCCGGCCTGTGGGTTGGGAACCTGGCCGATCGAATCAGCCACCGAACTGCTGCGACAGCTGGGCCGGGCGACGCCGAGACTGGCTGAGCGGCTCAACTGATCGTCCAGTGATCGTCCAGCGGCCCTCTAGACTACGGCCATGCGCAGGATCTTCAGCGATCTCAACCTGAACAGCGATGTACCCGTCCGGGTGCAGCCAAGGTTGGGGGAATGGCAGCCAGTTCGTGTGCCGACCACCGCCCAGAAGAAGCGCGTACGGATCACGGTACTGGGTGCCTTCGCGGTGACGATTACCGGTTGTTTCCTGTTGGGCAACCTTTTCTACCGGGCGTTGATGGGGGGCTGAGCCAGGTCAGCCCGAGACCCCGCGGGTCAGCCGTTGGCGGTGCTGTCGGCCAGCCTGATCAGGTGATACAGCCGGAAGAGTTCGGATTCCAGGAAATCTGGGCCTCCGCTGCGGGCCAGGATCAGCAATCTGTTGTGGCTGTCGGGCACCACGGCCAACGCCGTAGGACCCCAATCGGGCAGCCAATCCTGGCTCATCTCGGTGAAGTGCACCTGATCGAAGGGCTCCAACGCGGCTACCTGCTCGGTATTCAGATCTGGGGCGTCCTCGGATCGTAACAGCACCTGCCGGGATTTCACATCGATCAGCGCCGCCCATCGGCTGTGGAATACCGCAGGCAGCAGGCTGAGCAGCAGCTCGGTCGCATGCTCCCGGTCGTCGCCGATGTGATTGACGATCTCCAGGTCCGAGCCGATGTCTCGCAGATCGGCGTAGCGCGACAGCCAAACCACCTGCACTTCCGCCACGCCCAGGCAGGCTGCCACCAACTCCTCGGGCAGGATCTGCCGGGGCAGGTCGAGCAGGAAGTCGTCTATCACTCGATCGTGGGCTCGCTCGACGATCTCTATGGCGGAGATGTCGGCACCCACCGAACCTATGGCGGTGGCGACCTGACCCAGCGCGCCGGATCGATCGGGCATGGACACTCGTAATAGGAACATACGATCAAGTTTGGCAAGCAACCGATCCGGTGTCTGCTCCGCCAAGCAGCAGTCAACCTGCGGGGACGATGGGACCGGGCAGGCGCACGGCGGCCCGCGGGTTAGGATGGGTCAGCGTTATGGGCGCCGTACGGGCGGCCCAGGACAGGAGTTGGTCGTGGCGTTGACCTCCAAGGAGGTGGCAAGACTGGCGGAGTTGGCCCGCATCGAACTGACCGGGGAAGAACTCGCCCGCCTAGCCCCGCAGCTGGACGTGATTCTCGAATCGGTGGCCGAGGTCGCCAAAGTGGCCGCAGCCGATGTACCCCCCACATCGCATGCCGTGCCATTGACCAACGTGTTCCGTGCCGACCAGGTTCGCCCCAGCTGGCCGGCGGAACGGATGCTGGCGGCCGCTCCGCAGACCGAGGAGCACCGCTTCCGCGTTCCCAGAGTGCTGGACGAGGACGCTTGATGGACGACATCATCCATGCCGACGCCAGCGAACTCGCCCGGCGGATAGCCGCGGGCGAGCAGAGTGCCGAAGAGATCACCCGGGCGCACCTCGACCGGATCGAGGCAGTCGATCCCCGGGTGCATGCTTTCCTGGCGGTGGATGGGCAGCGGGCGATCGCCCAGGCGAGGGCCGTCGACGCCCGGCGGGCGAGCGGCCAGCCGTTGGGGCCGCTGGCCGGTGTGCCGATCGCGGTCAAGGACTTGTTCTGCTATCAAGGCCTGCCCACGACGGCCGGCTCGCGGATGCTGGCCGGCTGGCAGCCGCCGTATGACGCCACCGTGGTGCAGCGGTTACTGGCGGCCGGGATGGTGATCCTGGGCAAGACCAACCTGGACGAGTTCGCCATGGGCTCGTCCACCGAGAACTCGGCCTTTGGGGCGACCCGTAACCCTTGGGATCTGGATCGGATCCCGGGTGGTTCGGGCGGTGGTTCGGCCGCGGCGCTGGCCGCCTTCGAGGCACCGCTGGCCTTGGGCACCGACACGGGCGGATCGATCCGGCAACCTGCCGCGGTGACCGGCACGGTTGGAGTGAAACCGACCTACGGTGGGGTTTCTCGTTTTGGCGTTATCGCGATGGCATCCTCATTGGATCAACCCGGGCCCTGCGCTCGCAATGTGCTGGATGCAGCGCTGCTGCACCGGGTGATCGGTGGCCACGATCCGGCCGATTCCACCTCGATCGACGCGCCGCTGCCAGATCTCGTCGAGGCGGTGCGATGCGGCGAGATCGCTGGCGTGCGGATCGGTGTGGTGCGCGAACTGGGCGGCGACGGCTACGAGCCGGACGTGGCGAAACGCTTCGGCGAGGCGGTGGAATTGCTCGCCGGGCTGGGGGCCGAAGTGGTGGAGGTCGGCTGCCCGCATTTTGTCCATGCGCTGGCCACCTATTACCTGATCATGCCGGCCGAGGCGTCCAGCAACCTGGCGCGTTATGACGGTATGCGCTACGGGCTGCGGGCCGGTGACGATGGGCGGGCCACCACGGAACAGGTTATGCGGGCCACCCGCGCGGCTGGCTTTGGCGACGAGGTGAAACGCCGGATCATTCTGGGCACCTACGCGCTGTCGGCAGGGTATTACGACGCCTACTATGGTTCTGCCCAGCAGGTGCGTACGCTGATCGCGCGCGACTTCGCGCAGGCCTTCGAGCGCTGCGATGTGCTGGTCTCACCGGCCACCCCAACCACGGCATTCCGGTTCGGTGAACGGGTCAGCGATCCGTTGGCCATGTACAAGTCCGATCTATGCACCATCCCGGCTAACCTGGCGGGCAATTGCGCGATCTCGATCCCATGTGGGCTGTCGGGCGGTGGCCTCCCGGTGGGCTGCCAGGTGATGGCCCCGGCGATGGCCGACGACCGGCTGTATCGGGTGGGTGCGGTGCTGGAACGGTGCCTGCAGGAGCGTTGGGGGCACCGGCTGTTGGATCGGATCCCTACCCTGGATACGGAAGCGGTGGGCCGATGAGCCGGCATTTGTTCGATGAGTTGCTCGACTACGACCAGGTGCTGGCGGAGTATGAGGTGGTGCTCGGCTTGGAAGTGCATGTCGAATTGTCCACGGCCTCCAAAATGTGGTGCGGCTGCACCACCGAGTTCGGGGGCGCACCCAACAGCCATACTTGCCCGGTTTGCCTGGGGTTGCCCGGTTCGCTGCCCGTAGTCAACCGTCAGGCGGTGGAATCGGCTATCCGTATCGGGTTGGCTCTAAACTGCCGGATAGCCGAATGGTGTCGCTTCGCCCGCAAAAACTACTTCTACCCGGATATGCCCAAGGACTACCAGCTTTCCCAGTATGACGAGCCGCTGTGCTTCGATGGCCGCGTCCGGGTCGAGGTGGGTGGGCATGGCTATGAAATCCCGATCGAACGGGTGCACATGGAAGAGGATGCGGGCAAGACCTCCCATGTGGGGGGCGCCGGGCGTATCCAGGGAGCCGCCTATTCCCTGATCGACTACAACCGGGCTGGGGTCCCGCTGATGGAGATCGTCACCCGGCCGATCCACGGGGTGGGCAGCCAAGGCCCGGAGGTGGCCAGCGCCTACCTAGCCGAACTGCGCGAACTGATGGTTGCGCTCGGGGTATCGCACGCCCGGATGGAACGCGGCAATCTGCGCTGTGATGCGAATGTCTCCCTGATGCCCAAAGGATCCGACCGGCTCGGTACGCGTACCGAAACCAAAAATGTGAACTCGCTGCGCTCGGTTGCTGCTGCGGTGCGCTACGAGATCTGCCGGCAAGGCGCCGTGCTGGCCGCCGGGGGCCGGGTCAAGCAGGAGACCAGGATGTGGCACGAGGAGGGCTACACCACCTCGGGGCGGTCCAAGGAAACCGCCGAGGACTACCGCTACTTTCCCGAGCCCGATCTGGTTCCGGTGGCCCCCGATCCCGGCTGGGTGGAAAGCCTACGGGCCAGCCTGCCGGAGCCCCCGGCTCGGCGGCGTGCCCGGCTACAGGACGAATGGGGATTCACCGACCTTGAGATGCGGGATGTGCTCGGCACCGCCGGTGCACTGGACTGCATCGAACGTACCGTCCAGGCCGGTGCGGCGCCGGCACCTGCCCGCAAGTGGTGGCTGACCGAGTTGGCTCGGCGAGCAAATGAGGAGGGTATCGGACTGGCCGAACTGGCGATCACCCCGGCTCAGGTGGCCCGGTTGCAGGCCATGGTGGAATCCGGTGCCCTGACCGACAAGCTAGCCCGCCAGGTGATAGCTGGCGTGCTGGCCGGGGAGGGCGATCCCGAGCAGGTCGTGGCCTCGCGCGGTCTGGCGGTCGTCTCCGACGATGCCGCTTTGGGGGCGGTGATCGAACAGGCCATCGCCGCCCAGCCGGCGATCGTCGCGAAGATTCGCGGCGGCAAGGTGCAGGCGGTCGGCGCACTCATCGGCGTAGTCATGCGATCGATGGGGGGCCAGGCCGATGCCGCCCGCGTTCGCGAACTGCTGTTGACCCGGCTCCGGCAGGATTGATTGCGCGGAGCATGCCCACTGCCGTCTTCGCCGGCATCGGCCATGACGGCGTCGTCCGGCCAGTCCGCCGGGCAGAGCCACGAGACTTCCGATAGGGATCTGCCCACGAGCAGCTGCAAGGGCAGCCATCTCGGCCTGCCTGGGTACCTCGATCACGGCCGGTGGCAGTACCGTCAAGATACCTTCCTGGGGTGCGGCTACGATACTGCCGGCATGGCCGGAGACTTGTTCCGCGATGGGGACGCCGGCCCCGGACCGGGGTGGCAATGGGTGAGAATTGATCACATGTCCGATTCCGGCCCCATATTGCCAGCGCAGATCGCCCGGCGCCTCAAGCGTGCTGCCGATGGCTTGGTGCCAGCCATCGTCCAGGATCGGAACAGCCGTCGGGTGCTGATGCTGGCCTGGATGAACGATGAGTCGCTGGCGTTGACACTGGCCACCCGGCAGGCTACCTATTGGTCTCGCAGCCGTGGTGAGCTATGGCGTAAGGGCGCGACCAGCGGGCATACCCAGTACGTGCATCGGCTTGATATCGACTGCGATGGCGACGCGTTGTTGCTGGAGGTGGACCAGACAGGGCCGGCCTGCCATACCGGGGTAGAAAGCTGCTTCGATGCCGGCGGTGAACTGCTCGGCGCCGAGCCTATCGACCCGGCGGCAGGGGATGTGCAGTCGTGAATCCCGACCTGCCCATCACTCCGGGACTCGACGAGTTTCTACGCTTGGCGGCAGACCGCCGGGTGATCAGCGTCCGAACCAGACTGCTGGCCGATGACCTGACGCCGATCGGGTTGTATCACCAGTTGTGCGGGCAACGCAGCGGTACCTTCCTACTGGAATCCGCCGAACGCGGGGTGTGGTCTCGCTGGTCGTTCGTGGGAGTCGATTGCGCGGCCCGGCTGGTCGGCAATGCCGGTCGAGTGCGTTGGGAGGGGAGAACCATCGCCGGCCTACCGGCCACCGGGCGTCCGCTGGAGGTGTTGGAGGCCACCCTGGCTACTTTGCACACCGCGGTCGAGGCCGAGCTGCCGCCTTTCACCTCCGGACTGGTGGGCTACCTGGGATACGACCTGATACGGGAACTGGAGCAGCTTCCCGACACCAACTCGGCCGATCTCGGGCTGCCTGATATGGCGATGATGCTGGTCAGTGATCTGGCGGTATTGGATCACCATCGCGGTGAGCTGTGGCTGATCGCCAACGCGATCAATTTCGATGCCAGCCTCGAAGGCGCTCGACCGGCCTGGCTGGATGCGGTGGGCCGCATCCAGCAGATGGTGGCTCGGCTCACCGAACCGCGAACCAGTCTGCTATCGGTACGCCGGCCGGCCGCACCGGTGGCACCCCGCCGCCAGCGGAGCCGGGCGGAGTACCTAGCCATGGTCGAGACAGCCCGGGAACACATCCATGCCGGGGATGTCTTTCAGGTGGTGCCCAGCCAGCGATTTGAGCTTGACACCACGGCGGATCCCCTGGATATCTACCGAGAGCTGCGGATCGTCAATCCCAGCCCGTACCTGTTTCTGCTGCGGATGTCCGATTCGGATGCTGGCCGCTTCGCCCTGGTGGGCTCAAGCCCGGAGGCGCTGGTCACCGTCAAGAACGGCATGGCCACGACTCGGCCGATTGCCGGTACCGCCCCGCGCGGCGCCGACCCTGAGGAGGATCGCCGCCTGGAAACCGAACTGTTGGCCGATGAGAAAGAACGTGCCGAGCATCTGATGCTGGTGGATCTGGGCCGTAATGATCTCGGCAGGGTCTGCGTCCCGGGTAGTGTGCTGGTGACCGAGTTCATGGGGGTACACCGTTACAGTCATGTGATGCATCTGGAGGCAAGCATCACCGGCCGGCTGAAGCCGGGATGCAGCGCTCTGCAGGCCACCATGGCCTGTTTTCCGGCCGGCACATTGTCGGGTGCCCCAAAGATACGGGCAATGCAGCTTATCGACGATCTGGAGGTCAGCCGGCGCGGCGTCTATGGCGGCGTGATCGGCTACTTCGATTTCGCGGGTAATTCCGACACGGCCATAGCCATTCGAACCGCCCTGATCATGCCGGATGTCGCCCATGTGCAGGCCGGGGCGGGCATCGTGGCGGATTCGGAGCCGGCCCGGGAGGACGCCGAGGCCGGCAACAAGGCCGCCGCGGTACTGGGGGCGGTGACCCGTGCCGGCAATCTGCTCCGGTTGACCGCATCGGATCCCGGCAAACAGACATCGGGGATGCCGCGATGAGCACCGTTCTGGCACAGATCATTGTGGGGGTACGCGCCGATCTCGCCGAACGCGAACGGGCCGTCCCACTGCCGGAGCTGCGGGCCAGGCTGGCGGAGTCGCCGCCGCCCCGCGATCCCCGGCCGGCGTTGCGCAGCCCACGACTGTCGGTTATTGCCGAGGTAAAGCGGGCCAGTCCCAGCAGGGGCGGACTTGCCCGGATTCCCGAACCGGCGAAACTGGCTGCGGACTATGCCGCCGGGGGCGCCGCAGCCATCTCGGTGCTCACCGAGCAACACCGATTTCGTGGTTCGCTAGCCGATCTGGATCAGGTGCGTTCCGCCGTGGGGTTACCGGTGTTGCGCAAAGATTTCATTGTCGCGCCCTATCAGCTCTATGAGTCCCGCGTCCACGGCGCTGACCTGGTGCTGCTGATCGTGGCCGCCCTAGGGGACGCCCAACTGATCCGGTTGTACCAGCTGGCCGTGACTCTGGGCATGACCCCACTCGTGGAGGTGCACACTCCTGAGGAGGCTGTCCGAGCCGGGAAACTGGGAGCGGAGGTTATCGGGGTGAACAACCGTGACCTTAAAACCTTGGCGGTGGATCTCGACCGGTTCGAAACCCTGGCTGCTCTGTTGCCGTCCGGGGCCATCAAGGTGGCCGAGTCCGGCATCGGTGGCCCGGCAGATGCGGCACGGTTACACGCCGCCGGTGCGGATGCGATTTTGGTGGGGGAGTCCCTGGTCACCAATAGCAATCCAGCCCAGGCCGTGGCAGCCATGCTGGCCGCCACCCGAGATGAGGATCAGCGATGACCAACTATCCAGACGCCACCGGTCACTTCGAACGGTTCGGGGGCCGGTTCGTCCCGGAGGCGCTGCATGCGGCGCTCGACGAACTGACCGAGGCCTTCCGGGCCGCGAACGCCGATCCCGGATTCGCCGCCGAACTGCACGATCTGCGGATCAACTATGCCGGCCGGCCCAGTGCGCTCACCGAGGTCACCAAGTTCAGCCAGTGCTGCGGCCGGGCGAGAATCCTATTGAAACGAGAGGACCTGAACCACACCGGCTCCCACAAGATCAACAATGTCTTAGGGCAGGGCCTGCTAACCCGCCGGATGGGTAAGACCCGGGTCATCGCCGAGACCGGCGCCGGTCAGCACGGAGTCGCGACAGCCACCATAGCGGCCCTGCTGGGTTTCGAGTGCCGAGTCTACATGGGGCGAGTAGACACCGAGCGCCAGGCGCTGAATGTGGCGAGGATGCAGTTACTGGGCGCCGAGGTGGTGGCCGTCGAAGCCGGCAGCCGTACTCTCAAGGATGCGATGAACGAGGCCATGCGCGATTGGGTAACCAATGTGGCCAACACGCATTACCTCATCGGCTCGGTATCGGGGCCGCATCCCTTCCCGATGATGGTTCGCGAGTTCCAGCGCATCATTTCCACCGAAACCCGAGCCCAGGTGCTGGAACGCTACGGCCGGCTGCCGGACGCGGTGACGGCCTGTGTCGGGGGTGGCTCCAATGCCATCGGGATATTCGCCGATTTCATCGACGACCCGGAGGTGGCCCTCTACGGTTTCGAGGCCGGTGGCGATGGCATCGATACTGGAAGACATGCCGCCGCCATCAACGGCGGTTCGCTCGGGGTATTGCATGGTGCCCGCACGTATGCGTTGCAGGACGCCGATGGGCAGACAATCGAGTCGCATTCCATCTCGGCCGGCTTGGACTATCCGGCGGTGGGTCCCGAACACGCCCTGCTGGCCAGTACCGGTCGGGCCCGCTACGAGCCGGTCAGCGACGCCGAGGCAATGGCCGCGTTACGGCTGCTGGCCCGCACCGAGGGCATAATCGCAGCGATCGAGTCCGCCCACGCGGTGGCCGGTGCGCAGCGGCTCGGTTTGCGGTTGGCCGCCCTGGATTCGCAGGCCCGGCCACTGATCGTGGTCAACCTGTCGGGTCGGGGCGACAAGGATACCCGCACGGCGATGGACTATTTTGGCATTGCCGGGCAGGTAGATCGTGTGACGGGAGTGTTTTAGTGAGTAAGGCCCCTTCCCGACTGGGTATCTCGGGCCGGGTGCTGGCGGAGCGCCGCGCTCTGGGCCGATCCGCATTCATCGGCTACCTACCGGTGGGCTATCCCAGCGTGCCGGTCTCTCTGGCGGCGATGCGCACCCTGGTGACGTCCGGTGCCGACATAGTGGAGATCGGCATGCCCTATTCGGATCCCGTCATGGATGGTCCGGTGATCCAGCACGCCGCCACCCGTGCACTGGAACGTGGCGTGCGCACCCGCGACCTGCTCACGGCCACCCAGGTGGTGGCCGAGGCCGGCGCAATCCCGATGGCAATGATCTACTGGAACCTCGTCGAACGCTATGGCGTCGAGGCGTTCGCCCGCGATCTGGCCAATTCCGGTGGCGCCGGTCTGATCATTCCGGATCTCACACCGGATGAGGCCAGTTGCTGGTGCACGGCCTCGGACGACCACGGCCTGGATCGTGTCTTCCTGATCGCCCCAAGTTCGACCGATGAGCGCATTGCCATGACCATGCGGGCATGCCGGGGCTGGGTATATGCGACCTCGGTGCTGGGAGTCACCGGGGTGCGCAGCCAGACTTCCGCCGCGGCGCCGCTGATCGTTGAACGCGCCCGCCGGATCGACGATGGGCTGCCGATTGGAGTGGGGCTCGGGATATCCAATGGCCGGCAAGCGGCCGAGGTGGCGGGTTTCGCCGATGCGGTGATCGTGGGATCCGCGCTGGTGGAATGCCTGATCGACGCGGAAGCTGCCGGCGGGGACGGACTGGCCGGTCTGCGCATTCGGGCCACCGAACTGGCTGCTGGCACGGCAGGACAGCAAGCATGACCGGCCTGGAGATTCCTGTCCCACCGTTCAGCAGCTTCTTTGTGGGGCCGGTGGAGATACACCTGTATGCGATTTGCGTTCTGTGCGGAATCCTGGTTGCCGGCTGGCTGGGCCGCCACCGGTTCGTACACCGGGGTGGCGACCCGGAGGTGTTCGATCGATTGGCCTTCTGGCTAGTGCTGGCCGGTATTCTCGGGGCACGGCTCTACCATGTGATCACCGACCATCAGCTCTACTTCGGCCAGGGACGCAACCCTTGGCAGGCACTCAATATCCGCAATGGCGGGCTCGGTATCTGGGGTGGGGTGATGCTTGGCACCCTGACCGCATGGCTGTTGGCCCGGCGTCACCGGATCGATTTCGGCTCACTGGCTGATGTCATCGTTCCGGGCTTGTTGATTGCCCAGGGGATGGGCCGGCTAGGCAATTGGTTCAATCAGGAATTGTTCGGGCGCCCCAGCGAGCTGCCCTGGGCCGTCCATATCGAACCCGCCCATCGACCGGCTGGCTATGAACGGTACGCAACCTTCCACCCAACCTTCCTGTACGAGATGCTGTGGGTGTTCCTGGGTGCGGCGGTGCTGCTATGGGCCGAGCGACGTTTCCGGCTGGGCCGTGGCAAGCTGTTCAGCTGCTATGTCATCTGGTATACATTCGGCCGCTTCTTCATCGAGGCGGTGCGCATAGACCCGGTGAACCAGATCGGAGGTTTCCGGCTCAACAATCTTGTTGCCCTGATCCTCTGCGTCGGGGGAGTGGCGCTGCTGGGTTGGCAGTTGCGCAATCGTCCCGGCAGGCTGGCCTGGCCATTCGGGTTCGCCAGACCACAGGGTCATCTGGTGCCGGCCCGGCCCAGATCGGCTGCGGCACAGACCAGCGGGTAGTCTGCGGTCCCGCTGCCGACAGGCAGCCACAGGGGCCGCCAGCAGGTTGCCGCCACCGGCGAGATCGGCATTTTCGTTGACCGCCTGTCAGACAGGGGCCGGCGCTGCCCGGCTAATGGCTAGCGGCAACGCCGGCCCGCTGTAGTTCAGGCCGCCTTGGTCATCAGTTCTCGCGACATGGCGGCCGCCAACGATTCAGCCTCGAATCCGACCACCAGATGCCAGGTGGTCGGGCCGACCTGGACGAAGCCTTCTAGACCGGCTTCCTGCAGGGCGGCGGCATCCACCAGTCCGGAATCGACCACCGTCACCCGGACCCTGGTCTCGGCGACCGATTGGATGCCGGTCACGTTCTTGGGTGCACTGAACGCGGCCATTATCCGCATAGCCTGGGTCGGGGCGCGCCGTGGCTCGGCGTCCTCGGTCAGTTCGCCACGGGCCTCGGCGCGTTGTTGCGGGGTGCGGTAATCGAAGATGATGATCAGGATCATCGACACTATGAAGGCGCAGGCCGCCGCCAAGGCATAGACCCCGACGGGACTGAACACCGGGATGGTCAACAGCGAGGTGAAGGCGAAGGCATTGGTTTTGACTCCACCGAACAGGCCGATGATCAAGCCACCGGTCAGACAGCCAACCAGCATTCTGGGATAGATCCGCTTGTAGCGTAGATGGATGCCGTATAGCGACGGTTCGGAGATGCCGCCGAGCAAGCCCGCGAGCAGGGCGCCGGTGGCGGTTTGCCGCATGATCTTGTCGCGGTCGCGCATGGAGATGAACAGCACACCGGCGGTGGCGCCGAAACAGGCGAAGTTCCAGGCGCCCATCGGTCCCTGGATGAAGTCATAGCCCAGGGATTGCAGGTTGGCCAGCATCAGCGCATTCAGTGGCCAGTGCAGCCCAAGCGGTACCAGGAACGGATATATCAGCGGGATCAGAATCGCGAATACGATCGGGGCGTTCGTGTTGAGCCAGGCCAGGCCCTGCCCCAGGCCATTGCCGATCCAGATACCGATCGGGCCGATGAGGAAGGCCGTCAGCGGGATCATCACCAGCATGCACAGGAAGGGCACGAAAACCATCTGGACATTCTCGGGGATGAGCCATTTGAACAATCGGTAGAACAACGACAGCACCGCGACCATGATCAGCGGGACGAATACCTGACCGCCGTAGTCGTTGAGTTGCATCGGCAGCCCGAAGACGTGGGCGACGCATTGTTTGGTACCCAGGGTCGCGTTGATGACGCACTCGGTGGTGGGCGAATCTGGCAATGCCTCGACAAAGTTCGGGGTCATCACGGCCGCCATCACCGTGGCCCCCAGCCAGGGATCCACGTTGAGTGCCTTGGCGGCGTTATAGGCGACCATGATCGGCAGGAAGTAGAACACTGCCCGCCACATGGCGTCCACGAAGACCCAGGACGCCGGCTTTACCTCTGCGCGGAAATCGACGATTCCAAAAGCATCCATCACAGCCGCGAAAGCGATGATCAGGGAGGCGCCCAGCAGCACGCCGAGCAGCGGCCGGAAGCTGTTAGACAGGTATTCGAAGAAGCCATCCAGCCAAGCGATCTTGCCGCGCGCCTTGGCTCGGGCGGCCGCCTTGACATCGGCATCGCTGGGCTGCCCGAGATTGCGCATCTCTGGCAGATTCATGATCTCGTTGAACACGGTGTCCACGCCACCGCCGATGATCACCTGGAACCGGTCTCCCGACTGTGGTACCGCTCCCATCACTCCCTTGACCGACTCCACCTTGGCGGTGTCGATGCCAGAGGCATCGCGCAATTCGAAACGCAGCCTGGTAGCGCAATGGGTTAATGCCGATATGTTCTGGGCACCACCCAGGGCCTGGACGATGTCACTCGCAGTGCTCATGATGATATTCCTTGTCTTGAGGTCTGGTGGGTGGTTTAGCCTTCATCGACCGGGACGAGTGCCCGGGCTTCGGCAGGGGTGGCGCAGCGCACCGCTTTGGCGGCCAGTTCGCGGCAGTCTGCCAACGAGTGGGCGCGCACGGCGGCTTTCACCGCCGGGATGGCCGGAATCGCACAGCTCAGCTCGTCCACCCCGAGGCCAACCAGGATCGGTACCGCCTGGGGATCCGAAGCGACCCCACCGCAGACCCCGAGCCATTTGCCGCGTTCATGGAGGGCACTGGCGGCATCCCCGATCAGTTTCAGCACGGCCGGGTTGCAGGGGTCTACCTGGGGGGCCAGCTTTGGGTGGCCCCGGTCCATCGCCAGGGTGTAGCTGGTCAGGTCATTGGTGCCCACACTGAAGAACTCCACGTCGGTGGCGGCGAACTGGCGTGCCATCACGGCCACCGAGGGGACCTCCATCATGATGCCGACCTTCACCCGATCGGCCGCTCCGATTGCTGTGGCCTCGGCGTCCCAGATCGACTTGGCGAATCGCCAGTCCTCGACGGTGGCGATCATCGGGAACATCACGAACAGTTCGGCACCGGCCTCGGCGGCCCTCGCGATGGCTCGGCATTGGGCCCGCAGCACCTCGGGCCGGTCGAAACCAACCCGTACCCCGCGGATACCGAGGAAGGGATTCTCCTCGGCGGGAATCGGCAGGTAGGGTAGCGGCTTGTCGCCGCCGACATCAAGGGTCCGGATGACCAGCGGCTGACCGGGTTGCAGCGCGCGGGCGATGTTGGCGTAGAGTTCGGCCTGCTCGTCCTCGGTGGGCGCCTGCTGCCTGCCGAGGAAGACAAACTCGCTGCGCAACAGCCCCACGCCTTCGGCGCCTACCGTCAGTGCCTGCTCGGCGTCGGCCAGGCCGCCGATATTGGCTGCTACCGTCACCCGATGGCCGTCGGTAGTGGTTGCCGGCTCGCCGGCGTTGGCCAGATCCCGTTCCTTCTTGGCGGCTATTCGCTGCTGGCGGGCCACAATGGCCTCGATCTGGGCGTCGGACTGGTTGAGCTGCAAGCTGCCCTTGCTGCCATCCAGCACCACCCGGGTGCCGTCGGCGATATCCAGGGCCCGGCTCTCGATGCCGGCAACCGCGGGAATGTCCAGGGATCGAGCGATGATCGCCACGTGACTGGAGGCGCCACCCGAGGTGGTGGCGAACCCGACCACCCGGGTGCGATCCAGCGTTGCGGTATCGGAAGGCGTCAGGTCCTCGGCGACCAGGATCGTCTCGGGTGGGATCTCCGGCTTCTCCCGGCGCTGGGCGGTGAGTTCCTCCAACACCCGTTGACCGACATCGCGAACGTCGTTTGCGCGGGCGGCTAGCACCTCATTGCGCAATCCGGCAAGCCGCTCGGCATAGCTACTGAAGGCGCCCCGCCAGGCGAATGGTGCGCTTTTGCCCTTGTCTATGGCGCTGGCAGCGATGTCCAGCAGATCCGGATCGGCCAAGATCTCGGCATGCGCAGCGAAGATGGCCGCCTTATCGGGGTCGGCCTCCTTGGCCAGCCTGCTTTGCAGGGCCGACAGATCCAGCAGAGCCCGATCCAGCGCGGCGTTCAGCTTGCGCTGCTCGACATGGCGGTCGCTGGCAAACTCGCTGACCTCAATGTCCTCGTGGCGCAGTTGTAGCACCCGGCCCACTCCCAGCCCGGGTGATGCGGCCACTCCCAGCAGCAGATCCGGGTCTCCTGACCGCGGGGCGACGTCCGCTGGTTCGGCAGGCAGTGGCTCCTCGGCCGGAGCGGGCTCGGTATCGGCGGCCGGGAGCGGCGGGCAGTGCTCACCCAGCCCATCCCGGATGCCCTGGGCCACCGCAGCCACCGCGGCCTCGGCGTCCGTCCCGTGTGCGGTGACGATCACCTTCTCGCCGCGTTCCACTGCCAACCCCATGATGGCCATCACCGACTTGGCGTTAGCCACATCCTCCCCTCGGCGCAGCCGGACATCGGAGCCGAACTGTTTCGCCAACGAGACCAGGGTCGCCGCGGGCCTGGCGTGCAGCCCGGTCGGATTGGGCACCAGTATTGCCTCGGATACGGCGCTACCACCGCCGCCAGTGGCTTCGGACTCTGCGACGGCTTGCAACTCGACCTCGGCCACCGCGTCGACCCCGGCCTCGGCCCGGCCGGTGCGGGGAGTCAGCCTGGCTACCCGGTCGGAGTTGGCGATCACCATCTGGGTCAAGGCGCTAACCGCCTCGGTGGCCACCAGGTCCAGGTCGAATCCGATCAGCGGTTGACCGACGGTAACCTGGGCCCCCGACTTGACCTGGGGCTCGAACCCGTTACCGCCCATCTGGACGGTGTCGAGCCCGATATGCAGCAGCACTTCTAGGCCCTCCCTGCTGCGGATCGTGATGGCATGCCGGGAAGGCTGGATGTCGATCACCTCGCCATCGACCGGAGCAACCAATAGATTGCTCAGCGGGTCCATGGAGATCCCCTCTCCGACCATCTTCTTCGCGAATACCGGGTCTGGGACGGCCTCGATCGGCACCAGTATGCCGGTCAGCGGGGCGGTCAGGATGACCCTGTCAGGTGCATTGGGTTCAGCCACGGGTTTTCCTTCATTGGAGGCGCTCAACGGAGACGCATTCGATTGTTCCGGTCAGCGTAACGCTAAACCGATGGCTACGAGGCATTTTGAGGTGGGTCTGTGGGGCAGCGGAGGAACTGGTCAGGCGGTTGGGCATCGGCCGGCCTGTCCGGCTCTCCCGGCGTCCTAGGCGGTACGCGGGTATCCGCGGTTCACCAGGGCGAACCATCGTTGCTTGAGCGCTGTCCTGTTCGGTCTGCGGCAGGTCGGCGCGTCGAGCGCCGTTGGTTTCCCGGCTAGAGATGCGGGCCGCAGCTGGATGTGCCCACCGGGTGGTCCCCGGCATCCCGGCCCGGCCATTCCGGTGTGGTTGGCCCGGTTCCGACGACTTCCGATAGGCACGGGTAGGGTATGGCTGTTGCCGATCGAAGCCGAAGGGAGCGGGATGACCCGCAATTTCGTCCACCTGCATAATCACACCGATTTCTCGATGCTGGACGGTGCCGCGCGGGTGGACGATCTGGTCAGGGCTGCCAAGGAACAGGGCATGCCGGCGGTGGCCATCACCGACCACGGCAACATGTTCGGTGCCTACGAGTTCTACAAGGCAGCCAAGCGCCACGGCATCAAACCGATCATCGGTCTGGAAACCTATCTGACTCCAGGTACCCCCAGGTGGGAACGCAAACGCATCCAATTCGGTGATGGCACCGGTGACGACGTGGCCGCCAGGGGTGCCTACACCCACATGACCATCTGGAGCCGAAACCCCCAAGGCATGCACAATCTGTTCAAGCTGTCTAGCCGCTCCAGCCTGGAGGGATACTTCTATAAGCCGCGGGCGGATCGGGAGTTGCTGAACGAATACCACGAAGGCCTGATGGCTACCACCGGCTGTCCGTCGGGGGAGGTGCAGACCTATCTGCGGCTGGGCATGTACGATCAGGCACTGGCCTCGGCCGCCGAATTCCAATCGATTTTCGGCAAAGAGAACTTCTATGTCGAGCTGATGGATCACGGGTTGGCGATAGAAACCCGCGTCCGCAAGGATCTGCTGCGATTGGCGAAGGCGATAGACGCGCCGTTGGTGGCCACCAACGACCTGCACTACGTGCAATGCCATGACGCCCAGGCTCAGGACATCCTGCTTTGTGTCTCCAGCGGGTCCACGCTGTCGGATCCCGACCGGTTCCGGTTCGACGGCACCGGCTACTACCTGAAATCCGTCGAAGAGATGCGTACGCTGTTCAGCAGCTACCCGGAGGCCTGCGACAACACCCTGGCCATCGCCGAACGCTGCGAGACCAGCTTCGATGAGGGCTCGGGAACCTTCATGCCCCGCTATCTGGTACCGGAGGGGGAGACCGAGGAATCCTGGTTCCGGCATGAGGCCGAGGCGGGCCTGATCCGCCGATACGGCGATCCGCTACCCCAACGGGTGCGCGAACGTGCCGATTACGAGATCGGTGTCATTCTTGCCAAGGGCTACCCGGGATACTTCCTGGTGGTGGCCGACTATATCGGGTGGGCCAAACGCAACGGCATCCGGGTCGGGCCGGGCCGTGGCTCAGGGGCCGGATCGATCATCGCCTATGCCATGGGGATCACCGGTCTGTGCCCGCTGGAATACGGCCTGCTGTTCGAGCGTTTCCTGAACCCGGAACGCCCATCCCTCCCGGATTTCGATGTTGACTTCGATGAGCGCCGGCGCGGTGAGGTTTTGGAGTATGTCACCCAGCGCTACGGCAAAGACCATGTCGCTCAGATCGTTACCTACGGCACCATCAAGGCCAAGCAGGCGGTCAAGGACTCCGCACGCGTGCTGGACAAACCGTTCTCGTTGGGGGAGCGGATCACCAAGGCCATGCCGCCCGCAGTCATGGGCAAAGATGTGCCGCTTAAGGAACTGTTCAATCCCGACCATGCCCGATACGCCGAGGGTGGCGAGTTCCGGGAGCTGTTCGATTCCGACCCCGAGATAGCCGAGGTGGTCACCATCGCACAGGGCATCGAGGGCCTGAAACGGCAGTGGGGTGTGCACGCCTGCGGCGTGATCATGGGATCGGTGCCGCTGACCGAGGTGATACCGGTGATGAAGCGCGAACAAGATGGCGCCATCATCACCCAGTTCGATTATCCCAGCGCCGAATCCCTCGGCTTGGTGAAGATGGACTTCCTCGGCCTGCGCAACCTCACGGTGATCGATGATGCGCTGAACAACATCAAGGCCAACCGGGGTATCGATATCGACCTGGAGAACCTGCCGTTGAACGATCCGGCCACCTTCGAGCTGATGCAACGGGGCGACACTCTGGGGGTTTTCCAACTGGATGGCGGGCCGATGCGAGCGCTGCTCCGCTCAATGCGGCCCGACAAGTTCGCCGATATCTCGGCGGTCTCGGCGCTCTACCGTCCCGGTCCCATGGGTGCCGATTCCCACAACAAGTACGCCCGGCGCAAGACCGGTCGCGAAGCGATCGTTCCCATTCACCCCGAACTGGCCGAGCCTCTCGCCGAGATCCTGGACGAAACCTACGGGCTGATCGTCTACCAGGAACAGGTGATGGCGATCGCCACCAAACTTGCCGGTTACACTCTGGGGGCCGCGGATGTGCTGCGCCGGGTGATGGGCAAGAAGAAGAAAAAGGATCTGGACGCTCAACTGGACGTTTTCAAGTCCGGCATGTTGGAACGTGGCTATTCCGTCGATGCCTTCCAGACCATCTGGGACATCCTGGTGCCGTTCAGCGATTACGCCTTCAATAAGT
The DNA here is from genome assembly GCA_938036835.1 of uncultured Propionibacterium sp. Taxonomy (GTDB): domain Bacteria; phylum Actinomycetota; class Actinomycetes; order Propionibacteriales; family Propionibacteriaceae; genus Brooklawnia. Next base: position 142,561 of record CALHWB010000052.1, on the reverse strand, counting down.
CCCATTCGGCTGCCTACGGTGTGGTCAGCTATCAGACCGCCTGGTTGAAGGCGAACTATCCGACCGAATACATGGCGGCCCTGCTGCAGTCGGTGAAGGATGAGAAGGATAAGTCGGCGCTTTACCTGGCCGAATGCCGCCGGATGGGTATCAAGGTGCTGCCTCCGGATGTGAATGAATCCGGCGCCATGTTTACCGCGGTTGGCAACGACATCCGCTTCGGCCTGGGTGCGGTACGCAATGTTGGTGGCAACGTGGTTTCGGCGATCATTGCCGCCCGCGACGAGCATGGGCCGGTCGGGGATTTCTATGAGTTCTTGGAGATCGTGCCCTTGGTGGTGTGCAACAAGCGGGTGATCGAATCCCTCATCAAGTCCGGCGCCTTCGATTCCCTATCGCATACCAGGCGCGGACTTATGGAGATCTTCGAGAACGCCATCGATCAGGTCGTGGAGATCAAGCGCAACCAGGAGCACGGCCAGGACTCATTGCTGGGTGGGTTCGATCTGCCCAACGCCACAAAGACGGGCACCCGCCATAGCGCGGTACCGCAACTCGATGAGTGGGACAAGCGCACCCGGCTCGCATTCGAACGCGAGATGCTCGGCTTGTACGTATCCGACCATCCCCTCAACGGACTGGAACATGTGCTGGCCACCGAACGTACCACCACCATCTCTGGACTGAACGAACGGGGTGAGGGCGTGGCGGGGGCGTCCCACCTGATCTGCGGCATGATCACCCAGGTACAGCGGCGACAGACCAAGCAGGGCCGGATCTGGGCTTCGGTGGTGGTCGAAGACATGGACGCGGCCGTTACGGTCTCGGTCTTCCCCAATGTGTACGAGCAGGTCGCCGGCGAACTGGTGCCCGATTCGATCGTCAAGGTCAAGGGTAGGGCCAATGTGCGCGATGAGGTGGTTGAGTTGCATGCCGACACCGTGACAGCCATGGACGTCGGCCCCGACGATCATGCCCGGCCGCTCACCATTCAGGTACGCGCCAACCGCTGTACGCCTGGGGTCGTGACCGGGATTCGCGAGGTGTTGGGCGCCCATCCCGGTGCCACCGAGGTGCGGTTGCGGTTGATAGCAGGGCAACGCGCTACCGTCTTCCGGCTCGGGGACGACCTGCGCGCGCAGGTTTCCCAACCGCTGATTGCCGACCTAAAGGCCCTGCTCGGGCCGTCCTGTCTGAGCACACCGAGCGGCAATGGGGCATGATCGGTATTGCGCGTGACATTGCCCATGGATGACCGCCAGGAGGTGCGGATGGGTCTGTTCAGCCGAAACAGCGAACCCTTGCGACGAACCCTGCAACGCTGGCTGCGGCGGCCTATCGCGCTGCGTACCCGGGCCTGGCTGTATCTGGTTCTGGTTACCCTGAGCGGCGCGTTGGGTGGCCTGCTGTGGCATTCGATGGTTGAACTGCCTACCTACTCGGTTTCCGAGAACGGGTCGGCTCAGATCACCGAGCGTTCTCTGGGGCAGGTCTTCGCCACCGATGGTGTTTACGTGATCATCGGCATGCTGGCCGGGCTCGCAATCGGATTCGCCGCCTGGCGGTTGTTCGATCGGTTGGGTTGGCCGGTCACGCTGGTCGCCGTCGGCGGCGGATTGGTGTCTGGCGGGATCTGCTGGCTGGTGGGGATCAGCCTGGGGCCGCGTAACTTCGCCAACCGGATCAACGCGGCCCAACCCGGGCAATTGGTGTCCATCGATTTCCGGTTGCACACCACCCCGGCGTTGTTCGTCTGGGCTCTGGGAGCGATCATCCCGATCATGCTGTACGCCAACCTGAGCCGAGAGCTCGAACCGGAGCCCCGCAGATCAGGCGGTGGGGCGCCCAAGAACCGCGAACCCGGCGCTGGTCAACGTGACGAGATCCTCGGTGGCCAATTCGATGACCAATCCACGCCGCCCGCCCGAGACCCAGATCGTGGGTTTGCCGGTAGCCGACGAGTCGATCCAGGTCGGCAGGCGGGTGAGTTGCCCGATGGGTGAGATGCCTCCTACCCGGTAACCGGTGATCCGTTCGGCGCGGGCCGGCTCGATGAGGTCGGCGCGCTTCGCGCCGGCAACCCGGGCCAGCGCCTTCAGATCCAGCCTGGTGTTGACCGGAACGACCGCGCAGACCGGGCGTGAGCCGGCGCCGCGTAAATCGACGATGAGCGTTTTGAAGGTCCGCGCGGCATCAAGCCCCAGTTTTGCCACGATCTCGGCCCCAAAATGCCGCTCGGCCGGATCGTGCTCGTACTCATATACGGTGTGCGGTACCTGTCGGCGGATCAGTTCCAGCAACGCCGCCGTGCCGGCTGTTCGCCCAGTCATCTCAGTTCGCCATCCCAATCGGCCCATCGTCAGCGGTGTGACTACCTATTCGAGCAGCCTATCGGTCATCGGGAACTGTCACAGCCCGGCACCGGATCCCCCGACCGCTCGGCTACAGCAAATGCCGAGGACTAGCCCCGCGAATGCGGGGACGATCCGCAATCGCCCGGCGGCGACAGCAATCATCGACCGTTGACCTTGGCGACCGGGTTACCGCACCGGCCCACTAGAATTACTCGGGTGCTTTCTTTGATGGATCTCACCGCCACCGAACTGGCCGATTATTCAGCGGTGCTACCCAGAGCCCGCTTCGATGTCGGGCAGGCGATGGCCACGGTGGCGCCAATCTGCGCGGCGGTGCGCGACGAGGGCCTGGTCGCCCTGCGTCGCTTCAGCGAAAGATTCGATTCGGTGATCCCCGAGCATTTTCGGGTACCGCAGGCCGCCCTCCGGCAGGCACTCGCCGAGTTGGACGCCGGGGTACGGCAGGCGATTGAGACTGCCATCGCCAGACGACGACTGGTCTGCGAGCGGATCGAGGAAGAACCGGCCTGGCGCAGCGTCGAAGTCGCCCCGGGCGCGGTGGTCGGCAACGCCATCGTGCCGGTTCGGCGGGTTGGACTCTACGTTCCCGGTGGGCTAGCCCCACTCGCCTCCAGCGTGGTGATGAACGTGGTCCCAGCCCAGGTCGCCGGCGTGCAGTCGCTCGCCGTGGCGACACCACCGCAGGTCGAGTCCGGGGGGCTGCCGCATCCGGTGACGTTGGCCACCTGTGCGCTGCTGGATATCGATGAGGTCTATGCGGTCGGCGGGGCCCAGGCGATCGCCATGTTCGCCCATGGGGTTGCCGAGCTCTGCCCCCGGGTCGACATGATCACCGGGCCGGGCAATGTCTATGTCGTGGCCGCCAAACGTCTGCTGCGCGGACTGGCCGGGATCGACGCCGAGGCCGGGCCCACCGAGATTGCCATCCTGGCGGACCGGACCGCGGTGCCGGCGCAGGTGGCAGCCGACCTCATCAGTCAGGCCGAACACGACCCGTTGGCCAGCGCGCTGCTGGTAACCGATTCGCCCGCACTGGCCAGCGCAGTCGACCAGGAGGTGGCGCGTCAGCTCGCCGGCCTGGCCACCGCGGACCGGTTGCGGATCTCATTGACCGGGCAGCAATCCGGGATCATCCTGGTGCGTGATTTGGTTCAGGGTCTGGCGGTGGTGAACGACTATGCCGCCGAGCACCTGGAGATCCAGACCCGGAACAGCCTCGAACTGGTCAACCAGGTGCGCAACGCCGGGGCCATCTTCGTGGGCACTGGCTCCCCGGTACCACTGGGTGACTATTGCGCCGGGTCAACCCATGTGCTACCTACCGGCGGGGCGGCCAGGTATTCGTCCGGGCTGACGGTGCGTAGTTTCCGGCGCTCGATCCATGTGATCGACTATTCGACCGCGGCGCTGGCCGAGGTTGGCCAGCGGGTGGTCGATTTCGCCCATGCCGAACGGCTTCCGGGACATGCCGCGGCCGTGCTTGCCCGGACAGCGACCGAGCGATGAGCGAACAAGCACCCGAACCGGTAGCACTGGCCGATCTGCCGTTGCGTCCCGAGCTAGTGGGGAAGCAGCCCTATGGTGCGCCCCAACTGGACGTGCCGATCGCATTGAACGTGAACGAGAACCCTTATCCGCCCGGCGCTCGCGTGTGTCAGCAGATGGCCGCAGCGGTCGTGGAACTGGCCGGGAGACTTAACCGGTATCCGGACCGGGAGGCTTTGGAACTGCGCCGGGCGCTGGCCGATTACCTGGGTTTCGGCCTGGGGCCTGCCAATATCTGGGCGGCCAATGGATCCAATGAGGTTATGCAGCAGTTGCTGCAGGCCTTCGGTGGCCCGGGACGACGGCTGCTGGGGTTCACTCCGACCTATTCGATGTACCCCGAGTACGCTCGCAATACCCACACCGAGTATCTGACCGTGCCTCGTACCGCGGGCTTCGGCCTGACCGCTGAACTGGCGCTCAGCGCAGTCGAGGAACACCATCCCGATATCACCTTGATCTGTACGCCGAACAACCCGACCGGCACCCAGACTCCGGTCAGTGTGATAGCCGAGATCTGCGCCCAGGCGTCTGGCATCGTGATCGTCGACGAGGCCTATCAGGAGTTCACCGAGTTTCCCGAGGATTCCGCACTGGCCCTGCTGCCCAGATTCGGCCGGCTGGTGGTGATCCGAACCATGAGCAAGGCTTTCGCCATGGCCGGTGGCCGGCTGGGCTACCTGGCTGCCGCTCCGGCCGTGGTGGATGCCTGTCGCATCGTGCGACTGCCCTATCACCTGTCCGCACAGACCCAGGCCCTCGCCAGGGTGGCGTTGGCCAATACCGCTCAGATGCTGGACCAGGTCGAGCGGTTGCGTGGCGAATGCCAGCGACTGCAGCAATGGCTACGCGCCCAGGGCCTGACGGTGGTCCCATCGCAGGCCAACTTCGTGCTATTTGGACGGTTTGCCGATCGGCATCGGGTATGGACCGAACTGTTGGATCGGGGGGTGCTGGTGCGCGAGACCGGCCCGGCCGGCTACCTACGGGTGTCGGCCGGCACCCCCCCCGAGATGGCCGGATTCCGGGCAGCGTTGAGCGAGATCCTGCCAAACCATCAACCAGCCACCAGCGACCAGGAGGTACAGTGATGAGTGGCCATCGAGTGGCCGAACAGCATCGAGCAACCAGCGAATCCGATGTTTCGGTGAAGCTGGATCTGGACGGTATAGGCAATTCGCGGATCAGCACCGGGGTCGGTTTCTACGACCACATGCTGACCACTTTCGCTCGTCATTCGCTGATCGATCTTGAGATCGCTACCACCGGGGATATCCACATCGACGGTCACCACAGCATTGAGGACACCGCCATCGTCCTTGGGGTGGCCATCTCTCGGGCGCTGGGCGACAAACGAGGTATCCGCCGCTTCGGGGAGGCGACCGTCCCTTTGGACGAGGCGCTTGCTCACTGCGTGGTGGATGTGGCCGGCCGGCCCTATGCGGTTTGCACCGGAGAACCGGACAGCCAGGTTAACACCCTGATCGGTGGGCTGCCACCGCTCTATCCCGGGGCGATGACCGCCCATGTGGTGCAGTCGCTGGCCATGAACGCCGGACTGTGCGTTCACCTGCGATTGCTCGCCGGCCGCGAACCCCATCACATCGCGGAGGCCCAGTTCAAGGCTCTCGCCAGGGCGCTGCGGCAGGCCATCGAATCCGATCCGCGGGTGACCGGGATTCCCAGTACCAAGGGTGCGCTGTGACCTTGCGTACGGTTGGCGTGCTGGACTATGGCTCCGGCAACCTGCATTCGGTGTGTCGGGCGCTGGTCACCCGGGGAGCTACGGTGCGTTTGGGGCGCACCGGTTCCGAACTTGGCAGGATAGATGGCCTGGTATTGCCTGGGGTGGGTGCCTTCGGGGCCTGCATGCGACAACTGGAATCGGTCGGCGGCGATGACCTGGTGCGTACCCAGGTGGCGGCAGACCGCCCGTTGCTGGCCATCTGTGTTGGTCATCAGGTGTTGTTCAGCACCGGGATCGAAGATGCCCAGACCCGTGCCGGCCTGGGCGTGTTCCCGGGCCAGGTGACCAGATTGGCCGCCCGCCGATTGCCCCACATGGGCTGGAACCGGCTGTGCGTCGAGGGCGGTCCGGGAATTCTGCACCGGCTTGAGGAGCAGCGTTTCTATTTCGTACACTCCTACGCCGCTCACCGATTGGATTCAAACGGGAATTCCAGCTTACCCGACGGGGCGGCCGTAGCCTGGGCCGAGCACGATGGGGAAGAGTTCGTGGCTGCGGTACAGTGGCGGGCCATCACCAGCACCCAGTTCCATCCCGAGAAATCTGGTGCCGCCGGTGCCGGGCTGCTCCGCAATTGGCTCATGGGTTAAGGTTTGGGACGTGTCAATGTCGAAGCAATCCACCCCCACTCCTGCGGCAACCGATCGGCTGATCCTGCTGCCAGCGGTCGATGTGCAGGCCGGGCGGGCCGTCCAGCTGGTGCAGGGTGCTGTCGGCACCGAACGCATTTTCGGGCTGCCGCTGGAGTCCGCGCTGCGCTGGCAATCCCAGGGGGCCGAATGGTTACACCTAGTCGACCTCGATGCGGCATTCGGTCGTGGTTCAAACGCCGGGGCCATCGCCGAGGTGGTCGGTACTCTGGACATCAATGTGGAACTGTCCGGCGGTATCCGCGACGACGAATCGCTGGAGCGTGCACTGGCGACCGGGGCGCGCCGGGTGAACGTCGGCACGGCTGCCCTGGAAAACCCCGAATGGTGCGAACGGATTCTCGCCAGTCACGGCGATCGTATCGCGATCGGTCTGGATGTCAGAGGCAGGAAGTTGGCCGCCCGCGGATGGACGCGCTCGGGGGGGGATGTCTTCGAGACCGTGGCCAGGATGACCGAAGCCGGCTGCCAGCGCTTCGTGGTCACCGACGTGGCCTCCGATGGCATGCTGACCGGGCCGAATCTGGAACTGCTCGGTGCGGTGTGCGCTCGGACGACAGCCAAGGTGGTTGCCAGTGGTGGTATCTCGAGCTTGCACGACATAATGCTGCTGTCGGGTCTGGTACCGATCGGGGTGGAGGGTGCGATCATTGGCACGGCTCTCTACGTGGGCAACTTCACTCTCGCCCAGGCGATTGCCGCCGCCGCAAATCCCCGGGCGGGCATCGAGAACCCCGATTGAGCCGTGAATGAGCGAGCCACGACCAAGCTGGGGGGAGGCAATCGTTGAGGGCAGCCTCAACTGGTCCTTTCTAACCCGGTCGGATTTGCCCGAACTGGCCGAATTGTGCGCCGCCATTGAATATTTCGATGACCCCGCCCGGTCTCGTTCGCTGCCGGATCTGGAGCGTGACCACGACCAGCCCACTGCCCATGCCGACCGGCATGCCGTGGTCGGCCGGGACGCCGGTGGCACCATAGTTGCCTATGCCTGGAATCACATCACTGCCTCCGACGATCCGGCGCCACATGTTTGGCTGGAGTTCGGGGTACACCCCGCCTGGCGTCATCACAAGATCGGCTTGAAACTGGTGGGTTGGTCGATCGATCGGGCACGCGCCTGGTACCGCCATATCCGCCAATCGCACCCCGGGGCCGGGCGATTATGGGTTGGTTGCGCCACCGACGAGGATTCCCGGGTGGCGGCAGATCTGCAGATGAACGGCTTGCTGGCGCCGCAGCGCTGGTTTTTCGACGGCCATCTGCCGCTGATCGAGGGAGAACTGCGGCCTAGATTCGTTCCCGATGGCCTGGAGTTGCGACCCTATGAGGCCCGCTGGATGGAAGAGGTCCGCCAGGCGCACAATCTGGCTTTTCGAACCAGATACGGCGCCCTCGATGTGGGACGATCTGCCTGGACGGCATCGCTGACCCGTCCCGAGTTCCGCCCCGAGTGGTCCTGGCTGGCGGTCTGCGCCGACGCACCCGACGCCGGCGTGGTCGGTTATGCGCTGAACAGCGAGATCTGCGACACCGAGACCGGTTGGCGGGAGGGCTGGACCGAACGCCTCGGGGTGCTGCCGGACTTTCAACATCGCGGGCTGGGCCGGGCTCTATTGGTTTCGTCCATGCATTCCTTCGCGGCTGCCGGTTGCGCTATCGCCGGGATAGGTATCGACACCGATGAGCCCACTCGCGCGCAGTCGCTGTTCGGGGATCTGGGCTACGTGTTCGATGATCGCATGGTGCTGTACGGCAACGTGTTCGAAGACTGAGCCAGGCTCGACTAGGCTATCGTCGGTTTGCAGGAAGGCAGGATTGACATGAGTGGACATTCGAAATGGGCCACGACCAAGCATAAGAAGGCCGTCATCGACGCCAAGCGCGGCAAGCTATTCGCCAAGTTGATCAAGAACATCGAGGTCGCGGCCCGGATCGGTGGCGGCGATCCGGGCGGCAATCCCACCCTCTATGATGCGATCCAGAAGGCCAAGAAGAGTTCGGTTCCCAATGACAATATCGATCGTGCCGTCAAACGGGGCTCAGGAGGCGGGGCCGATGGCGTCAGCTACGAGTCGATCATGTACGAGGCCTATGGCCCGGCCGGGGTGGCGATCTTGATCGAGTGCCTGACCGACAACCGGAATCGATCCATTTCCGATGTGCGTGTTGCGGTCACTCGCAATGGGGGCACGATTGCCGATGGAGGTTCGGTCCAGCGACTGTTCAGCCGCAAGGGTGTGGTGACGGTGGCCAAGATGCAGCAGACCGACACCGACTCCCGCAAGACCACCACCCGGGAAATCACCGAGGACGAACTGCTTGAGGCGACCATGGACTCGGCCGTGGAGGATCTGGTTGATCTGGGGGATTCCTTCGAGTTGGTCAGCGATCCCAATGACATGGTGGAGGTTCGCAAGGCGATCCAAGCTGCCGGCATCGACTATGACTCGGCGGAAGTCGGGTTCGTCGCGGGTTTCGATCAGGACGTTGACCAGGTGGTCGATGCCGAGAAGCTGGAGCGCATCGTGGATGCCCTGGAAGACCTGGATGATGTTCAGAACGTGTACACCAATGCGGGTCTATCCGAAAAGGTGCAGGCTGCCCTGGAAGCCGAGGACTGAGGCGTGTCCCGGAATGTGATTCTGCGCGAATTGACCCGGGCGGGCAGTCCACCGCTAAGCTGTTTGCTGCTCTGAGCATCAACTCAAGTCGATATTTTAGCGGGGGCCGATAAAAGTGAATGTTTTCATGCGGGGCCGGACGGCTCACAGGTCTGATGTCCTGCCCGGCGGGTTGGCTGTGCGCCAACTGGAGTTCCAACCACAGCCGATCGCCTCGGTGCGAACCGGTCGCTCAGGCATCAAGTGGGTTGGCCTGCTGGTCAGTGGCGTCGGGGTGTTCGCCAGCGGCTTGCTGATTGGTATCTCCTCGGGAGCGATCCAGCCAGCCGCTGCGCCGGCGCCCACCGTCACTCAACTGCTCAGCAGCACCGCCACGGTAACGGCAACCACGACCGTCAACATGCCTGGCCCAACCACCGTGATCACCGAAACCGTGTCCGCGGCGCCATTCGCTCAGCCGCATTCGGTACCGGCTGGCACGCCGATTGCATCGGCGACCGTCGCCGCGACCGCGGTTCCAGAAGCGCCCGTCGAACAGGTTTACTACCCTAATTGCGCGGCAGCCCGGGCCGCCGGCGCCGCACCGGTATATTCCGGCGAACCCGGCTATGGCACTCATCTGGATCGCGATCGGGATGGCATTGGCTGTGAGTGAGCCGCACCCCGGTAGGCATTGATTTGTGGCGTGCCTTATCCGCCCGCCGGCGGTGCCGTCTAGAATCCGAACGGGTGTTCGGTTCGCTGTGTAGGGGCTGCCATGCTGGTGTTGGGCGTTGATCCCGGGTTGACCCGCTGTGGCTTCGGTGCGATCAGCGGCCAGCCCGGGGCGCGTGCCGAGTTGGTGGATGTGGGGGTGATCCGCACGCCTGCTGACCTTGGCCATGCCCTGCGCCTGCTCCGGATCGAACAGGCCCTGGACGCACTGGTGGTGCGTCTGCGGCCCGACAAGGTGGCCGTCGAGCGGGTATTCGCCCAGCAGAACCTGTATTCGGTGACCGGGACCACCCAGGCGGCCGGGATAGCGATGCTGGTGGCGGCCAGGCATGGCGTGCCTGTGACGCTGCACACCCCGACCGAGGTGAAGGCCGCCATCACCGGTTCGGGCCGGGCGGACAAGGCACAATTGGGTGCCATGGTGACCCGCATCCTCGGGCTGGCCGCAGCCCCCCGGCCCGCTGACGCCGCCGACGCGGTGGCGTTGGCCCTGTGCCAGCTCTGGCGCGGCAGCACCGGCAATCGCTACGCGGCTGCGGTCCAGGCGCATCGGTCTGCCGGGAGAAGCGCATGATTGCCCAGTTGACCGGCACGGTCAGTTCGCTGGGTGCGAACTGGGTGGTGTTGGACGTTCAGGGGGTAGGCTTCAAGGTGAGCACCCCGCCTGGCACCGCTGGCGGATTGCAGCCCGGTAGCCGGGCGAGCCTGGCCACCTCGCTGGTGGTCCGGGAGGACTCGCTGACCCTGTACGGTTTCGCTACGCCCGCCGAACGGGATGCCTTCGAACTGCTACAGACCTCCCCGGGGATCGGTCCGCGAATAGCGGTCGCCACCATATCGGTGCTCAGCCCCGGGCAGCTGGTCGCCGCCATCCGCGGTGAGGACGTCGACACCCTGGTAAAGGTGCCCGGGATAGGTCGCAAGGGGGCCCAGAAGATGGTGCTGGATCTGCGGGAGAAGGTGCTGGCCCTGGGTTTGCCTGCTGCCCCGGATCCCGCGGGCGCCCCACAGACCGGAGCCCAGCCCGGAGCCCAGCAGTGGCGGGAGCAGGTATCGTCCGGTTTGCAGGGCCTGGGTTGGTCGTTCAAGGATGCGGAAGCCGCTTGCGATCAGGTGGCCGATCTGGTCGAACAGGATCCCCAGGTCTCACTGGGTAGCCTGATGAAGGCGGCCTTGCAGAAACTTGCGCGTGCCTGATCTTCGAAGAAGGAGGCTGATTCGGTGCCCCAATCGCCGGTCGACCCCTGGCCGACGCCCGATGAGCAGGCCGCCGAGGGTGCGCTGCGGCCCACCAGCCTGGCCGAATTCTCGGGCCAGCCCCGGGTCGCCGATCAACTTGGCCTGGTGCTGGCTGCCGCCCGCCATCGCGGTACCGTGCCCGATCATGTCCTGCTGTCTGGGCCGCCGGGGCTGGGCAAGACCACTTTGGCGATGATCATCGCCCACGAGATGTCGGTACCGCTGCGGATCACCTCGGGGCCGGCCATCCAGCATGCGGGTGATCTGGCGGCCATCCTTTCCGGGCTCACCCTCGGCGAGGTGCTCTTCCTGGACGAGATCCACCGGATGAGCCGGCCAGCCGAGGAGATGCTCTATCTGGCCATGGAGGACTTCCGGGTGGATGTGGTGGTCGGTAAGGGGCCCGGCGCCACCGCGATCCCGATCGACATACCGCGGTTCACCCTGGTGGGTGCAACCACCCGGGCGGGCCTGTTGCCCGGCCCATTGCGGGACCGCTTTGGATTCACCGCTCAGCTGGACTACTACGCCGCCGATGACCTGGAATGCATCATCGCCCGATCGGCGACCATGCTGGGTTTCGAGTTGGATGCCGATTCCGCTGCCGAGATAGCCCGCCGATCCCGGGGCACCCCGCGCATCGCCAACCGGCTCTTACGACGGGTACGCGATTACGCCCAGGTGCACAATGCCGGGGCCGCCGACGCCGGCCTGACCAGTGCGGCTCTGGAACTGTATGAGGTCGATCCGTTGGGGCTGGACCGGCTCGACCGGGCCGTGCTGGAGGCGATCTGCCGCAAGTTCGGGGGCGGCCCGGTCGGATTGTCCACGCTGGCCATCAGCGTGGCAGAGGAGTCCGGCACGGTAGCCGATGTGGCCGAGCCCTTCCTGGTGCGGCTGGGTTTCCTGATGCGTACCCCGCGCGGCCGGGTGGCTACCCCGGCGGCCTGGCGCCATCTGGGTCTGACGCCCCCGCCCACGACGGGTCTTGCCGGTCAACCGGGACTGTTCGGTTGACAGCCGTGGCGTGGATGCGGGGTTTTCGCCGAGACTCTGTAATATCTACCCGGTGTGGCTTCCGGCCGCTCGTCCGATGCTGCCCGACGAGTGGTTCGGCTGAGTAGTGAGGTGAGTTCGGATGAAAATGTTGCTGATCATGGTCGCGTTCGTCGGCTTGATGTATCTGCTGGTGTGGTTGCCGCAGAAACGCCGGGTGGACGCCCAACGCAAGGCGATCGACGCCATTGGTCCGGGAGCCCGGGTGATGCTCAATACCGGTATGTTCGGTACCGTCCGGGCGATCGGTAACCAGCAAATGGTCATCGAATTGGCGCCCGGGGTAGAGGTCACCGTGCTACGTCAAGCGATCATGCGTACTCTTGGGGCCGATGAAGAGGAATTCGAGTACTCCGATTCCGGTACCGCATCCCCTGTCGAAACCGATACCGCGCAAGATCAACCGGCCGAGGGCGCCGATTTGATGCCGGCCGATAGCCTGGCGGCTGCGGATCAGACGGCAACCGGATCGGCCGGGGAACTCGCGGAGGATGCCAACCCCTACGGCCGGCCTGCTTCCGAGGATGCCTCGGTCGAGGAACCGCAGATCGAGGCGCCCCGGGAGGCCGCCGAGTTTAACCTGACATCAGGCTCGCAGGACCCTCGTGGCCAGGCCGTGCCGGGGGACGAGACCGATCGTCCGCACATCGACTGACAGGAGAGACCCCAAGTGGCATCCTCCAGCAACTATCGCCCTCTCCAGACGCTGATCGTCTTTTGCCTGGTTGTGCTCGGACTGTTGGGTTTGATGGCGTTGACCGGCAGCTGGGTTCCCAGGCTTGGCCTGGACCTGCGGGGGGGCACCACCATCACACTCACCGCGCGTGCCCAGGACGGCGGCACCGTTCCACGGGAGAATCTGGAGATGGCCCGAACCATCATCCAGAGCCGCGTGGACTCGATGGGAGTGGGTGAGTCCTCGGTGACGGTGCAGGGCAACGATAAGATCGAGGTTGCCGTCCCCAATGTGGACAGCGAGGAACTGGTTCGCCTGGTGGGCAGTACCGCCAGGCTGAGCTTCCGCCCGGTGATCGCGGTGCAACCCATCCAAAACGCCACGCCTGCTCCGAGCGAGACCACCGCCTCTCCGGCTACCACCGAGACTCCCGTGGCTTCGCCCGGCGAGGAGAGCGTCACTGCCGCACCGACTGATTCGACCACCGAGGAAGCCTCGGTGGAGCCCACCCAACAAGCCACCACGGGAGCCGATGGCCCCGAGGCCACTAGCGCACCGGCCAGTACCGCTGAACGCCGGCCGGCGCCAGCGCTGCCGACCGAGCCGCCGGCGCCTCGGACCCCCCGGCCTACCACTCCGGCAGCGGAGCAGCCCACCATGGAGGACCGGTTGAATTACACCCCGACCTCCCAGGATGCCGAGGATTTCCTCGGTTTTCAGTGCGGCGATGATTTCCCTGACGTGGCCGACCAACCATTGATCGCTTGCGATCGGGAGGGGACCGCCAAATACTTCTTGGGCCCGGTGCTGGTCAGTGGGGAGAACGTCACCGACGCCCGCGCTGGGGTACCGCAGGGTGAGCTCAACTGGGTGGTCTCTTTACACTTCGATGAGACCGGCACCCAGCTGTTCTCCGAGGCCACCAAGAAGCTGTCCGCCAAGCAAAGCCCCCAGAACCAGTTCGCCATCGTGCTGGACCGCGAGGTGATTTCCGCACCGTCGGTTAACGGGCAGATCCCGGGTGGCCAGGCCCAGATATCGGGTGGCAACATCAACGAGGAGTCGGCTCGTTCGCTGGCCGCTACTCTGCGCTATGGGGCGCTGCCGGTGGAGTTGGAGGCCAGTTCGGTGGATACGGTCTCGCCGACGCTCGGTGGCAATCAGATGACCGCCGGCATCATCGCCGGTGTCATCGGCTTGGGACTGGTGTTGGTCTACTCGCTGCTTTACTATCGCGGCCTGACGGTTTTGGTGGTGGGCTCACTGTGTATGGCGGCGGTGGTCACCTACCAGGTGATCGTGTTGCTGGGTTCGGCGGTTGGTTTTGCCTTGAATCTGCCCGGGATCGCCGGCGCGATCGTGGCCATCGGCGTGACCGCCGACTCGTTCATCATCTACTTCGAGCGCATCCGCGATGAGATCCGGGAAGGCCATTCTCTGCGGCATTCCATCGAATCGGGCTGGCGCAAGGCGCGCAATACCATCCTGATCGCCGATGGCGTCCAGCTGTTGGCCGCAGTGGTGCTGTATTTCCTGGCCATCGGTTCGGTGAAAGGTTTCGCCTTCACTCTTGGGGTAACCACCGCCATCGACCTGCTCCTGGTGCTGTTCTTCACCCATCCGATGATGAGTCTGCTGGGCCGCACCCGCTTCTTCGGTGAGGGTCGCAAGGGATCCGGACTGGATCCCGAGCACCTAGGTGTCAGCAGGTCATCCTTGCTGGGGCGCCGAGGCAGCAGTACTCGCCGTCGGACGCGCCCAGACGTCGATCGCGGCAAGACCGCCAAGCAGGCCAAGGAGACCGTAGATGAGTAAGACCGCTACCAGTCCCAGCTTCGCTCATCGGCTCTACACCGGTGATTTCCAGATCGACTTTATGGCCCGGCGCAAGGTGTGGTATTCCATCACGGCCATCATGCTGCTGATCTCGGCACTGGCATTCGGGCTGCGGGGGCTCAATCTGGGCATCGAGTTCAAAGGCGGTTCGGTTTTCCAGGTCCCCGTGCAGGTGGAATCCCGTACCCTGGCCACCTTCCAGTCGTCGGTGGCCAGGATCGGCATACCGGACCTGGCCGCCCAGATCAGCACGGTGGGTGACCAGACGGTCCGCGTTCAGACTCGATCCCTGGGCACCGAGGAGGTGACCACGGTACGCGCCGCGCTGGCCAACGAAGCCGGCGTCAGCGAAGACACAATCGCTTATTCGTTGATCGGCCCGTCCTGGGGGCAGCAGATCACCCGGCAGGCGCTCATCGCGTTGGGAGTATTCCTGGTGTTGGTCGGCCTGTTGATCTGGGGCTATTTCCGGGAATGGCAGATGTCGCTGGCCGCACTGTTGGCCCTGCTGCATGACACGATCCTAACCGTCGGGTTGTATGCCCTGGTCGGGTTCACCGTCACCCCGGCCACGGTCATCGCGGTGCTGACTATCCTGGGGTATTCGCTATACGACACCGTGGTGGTCTTCGACATGGTTCGCGAGCAAACCCGTGATCTGCGCAACCAGTCGCGAACCTACAGCCAGGCAGCCAATGCCGCGATAAATCAGGTGCTAGTGCGCTCCATCAACACCACCCTCATCGCTGTTTTACCGGTGCTGGCGCTGCTCATCGCCGGCGTGGCGGTGCTCGGCGGCGAGGGGCCGCTGGCCGATCTCGGCCTAGCCATGTTCATTGGCATGGTTTCGGGCGCCTACTCCTCGATTTTCCTGGCCACCCCGTTCCTGGCACAACTGCGGGAACGGGAACCCCAGATGATCCGCCATCGTAAATCCCTGGAGAAAAGCCGCAAGCGCGGTCAGGCTAAGGTGACCGCCGCAGTGGCTAGCCAGGCCGAGGTGACTGCCGCAGGCATTCCGCTGAGCGCGATCCCCTCATCGGGGGTATTGGAGTTTGCCGAAGCCGAGGCCGAAGGCACCGAACCGGCCGAAACGACGCCAGCCGATGAATCCAGGCCCAAGACAGAACCGGAGGAGAAGGCACCCACCAAGCTCCTTGATGGGCAGCCGGGTGCCGTGGGTTCGCCGCGTCGGCAAGCCCGCCACACCTCCCGCCGGAAACGGAGGCGCTGAGGTGTCCGATCCCCGAGTGACACGTGCGGCCGAATTGATTCGGAACATTCCCGATTTTCCCAGGCCCGGCATTCAGTTCAAGGATATCACTCCACTGTTGGCAGATTCTGCCGCCTTCGACGGGGTGGTGGCGGTACTCGCCGAGCAGGCGCCCGAGCAGGTCGATGTGATCTGCGGGATCGAATCTCGTGGCTTCCTGTTCGGTGTTCCCATGGCACTGCGGCTCGGGGTCGGGTTCGTGCCCATTAGAAAGCCGGGCAAACTACCCGGCACGGTGTTGGAGGAGACCTTCGATCTGGAATACGGATCCTCGACGCTGGCCATTCATGCCGATGCGCTCGTCCCTGGGCAGCGTGTCCTGCTGGTGGATGATCTGCTGGCTACGGGTGGGACGCTACTGGCCGCCCACCGGCTGGTGAAACGACTGGCCGTGCAGGTTTGTCAGGTCCAGGTGGTCATAGAACTGACCGAACTGGCCGGCCGTCGTAAGCTGACCGAAGCCGGAATGACCGCTCTGCACGCCCTGCTGCAGGTGAACTGATCGGTTTCGCAGCGCCGCCGGTGGTAATAAACTGTGCCACCAGAGACTGCTTGATCGGACCGGGGGTCGTCGGCCAATCGCGTCGACAGACCAGCCACACCGGGTGGTGGCGTCCCAGGTTGTCGAGCCGATTGTGCACGCAGGCTAGCGGCGAGGGGGCGCAGGATTGTCGAGCGAAGACTCCGTATACGGTCCTTATGGGACAGGGGGAGGCCGGCCGGGTGCTCCGCACTCCGCGACCCTGGATCGGGTCTCCAGCGGTCCGGAACAGCCCAGGCTGCGCATGCGGCAGCGTCTGGCCCGTTTCGGTGCCAGCAATCGCACCCCGCAGTCGGCCGTGCTGGACCCGCTGTTCGCCGTGGTCCGTGCCAACCATCCCAAGACCAATCTTGATGAGCTGGAACGGGCATATCATACCGCCGAGCATTATCATCGCGGCCAGACCCGGAAGAGCGGCGAACCCTATATCACCCACCCATTGGCCGTGGCAACCATCCTGGCCGAGCTCGGCATGACCGCATCCACCCTGTGCGCGGCCCTGCTGCATGACACAGTGGAGGACACCAGCTACACCATCGATCAGCTACGCGCCGACTTCGGCGCTGAAATCGCCCAGTTGGTCGATGGGGTCACCAAACTCGACAAGCTGACCTACGGCGAATCGGCCAAGGCAGAAACCATCCGCAAGCTGGTGGTGGCCACCGCCCGGGACGTGCGAGTGCTCATCATAAAATTGGGGGACCGGCTGCACAACATGCGAACCCTCACCTTTTTGCGCCCGGACAAACAGGTACGCATCGCGCGCGATACCTTGGACATCTTCGCGCCGCTAGCCCACCGGCTCGGCATGAATGCCATCAAATGGGAGCTTGAGGATCTGGCTTTCGCCACCTTGCAGCCCAAGGTCTATGACGAGATAGTGCGGATGGTGGCCGAGGCGGCACCGCAGCGAGAACGTCAGCTCCGGGAGGTCATCGACCAGGCTAAGAAGGATCTGGCAGATGCCGGCATCAAGACCACGGTCTACGGCCGCCCCAAGCATTACTACTCGATCTACCAGAAGATGGTAGTCCGCGGCCGGGAGTTCACCGACATCTACGATCTGGTCGGACTGCGGGTGCTGGTGGAAAGCACCCGAGACTGCTATGGCGCTTTAGGAGTGTTGCACACCCGGTGGAATCCGCTGCCGGGCCGGTTCAAGGACTACATCGCCTTGCCGAAGTACAACATGTACCAATCCCTGCATACCACAGTGATCGGCCCCGGGAACCGGCCCGTCGAGTTTCAGATCCGCACCCACGAAATGCATCGGCGAGCCGAGTATGGTGTCGCCGCTCACTGGAAATACAAGGAGGAATCCCGCAACGGCAATGGCCGTGACCCGGTCTCCGAGGCCGCACCCGAGGACACTCAACTGGGTTGGGTTCACCAGTTGAACCAATGGCAGCGGGAAACCGAGGACCCGGGGGAGTTCCTGGACTCGTTGCGTTTCGAATTGAACACCTCCGAGGTGTATGTGTTCACACCGAAGGGGGACGTGATGGCGTTGCCCCAGGGAGCCACACCGGTCGATCTCGCCTATGCGGTGCACACCCAGGTCGGCGATCGATGCATCGGGGCCCGGGTGAACGGTCGACTGGTTCCGTTGGACAGCAAACTGTCCAACGGCGATATCTGCGAGATCCTGGTCTCCCGGGCCGAGTCGGCCGGGCCAAGTCGCGACTGGCTGGGATTCGTGGCCAGCCAGCGTGCCCGGTCCAAGATCAAGCAGCACTTCACGCGGGAACGCCGCGAAGAGGCCATCGAACTGGGCCGCGAGAAGCTGGCTAAGCAGTTGCGGCGTTCTAGTCTGCCGCTACAGCGACTGCTCACTTTGGAGCACTTGACCGCGGTAGCCAACAGCCACCGCCTGCCCGATGCCAATGCCCTGTTCGCGGCGATCGGCGAAGGGCATGTCAGCGCCCAGAGCGTCGTCCAGCGCCTGGTGGAGACCGAGGGCGGGCTCGAAGAGGCCGTGACCGAGGGGATGGAGGACAAACGGGTCAGTGCCTCGCCACGTCGCTCGCGGTCTAGCAATGACGTAGGGGTTATCGTCGCCGGCAACACCGACATGTGGGTGAAACTGGCCAAATGCTGCACACCGCTGCCCGGCGATCAGATCATGGGTTTCATCACCCGGGAAAACGGTGTCTCGGTGCATCGGCAGGACTGCCCAAATGCCGCCAATCTGCTCAGTCAACCCGAACGCATCGTCCAGGTCGAATGGGACGCCTCTCGCGGGATGGGCTACCTGGTGGGCATCCAGGTGGAAGCCCTCGACCGTACCGGCCTACTGTCGGAACTGACCAGGGCGCTGGGCGATCTGGGTATTTCGATTACCTCGGCGCTGGTGTCCACCACCAAGGACCGGATCGCCAAAGTGCGGCTAACCTTCGAATGCTCCGACCCGAAACACCTAGCCGAGGTGGTCTCTCAGTTGCGCCGGGTTTCTGGGGTCTACGACGTGGACCGGGTCCATCAGGGTGGCTGATCCGCCTTCCGGTCGCCGGCCCTGCCGAGCGGCCCAGCCGGGTCACACCACCGGGATCCCGGGTATGCGAGTTCAGCTGGAGAACTCGTCGAGATTGCGCTGGGCTGCCTGCAACCATTCGGTGTAGGTGCCGATCGATTGCCGGGCCCGGTCCGCGGCGCGCCTATCGCCCCGGGCCTCCGCCTGTTCCACTTGACGGCTCAATTTGTCGATCTGGGCGGTCAGCTTGTCGACGGTGTCGCTGGCCAACTGCCGCGCGCCCGGATCGGTGCGTCGCCATTCGGTTTCCTCGGCGACCCGGATGGCCTGCTCAAGGCCGCGGACGCGGTTCTCCAGCGGTCGGATGGCCTCGCGCGGCACCTTGCCGTGCGCGTTGTATTTGCTCAGGAACTCGCGGAAAGCCTCTCTGGCTCGTTTGACGTCCTCGACGGGCAGAATGGTGGTCTCCGCCTCGGCCAGCAGTTCCTGTTTGGCTTGGAGGTTTTCGTTGTACTCCGATTCCTCGGCATTGAAAGCGGCCGACCGGGAATTGAAGAACTGGTCCTGTAGGCCGCGGAACTCGCTCCATAAGGCGTCGTCCACCTCGCGATTGGCCGATCCGGCAGCCTTCCATTGGCTCATCAGCTCCCGGAATTCCCCTGCGGTAGCACCCCAATCGGTGGATCCGGCGATCTGACGAGCCCGTTCGATGATCCTCTCCTTGGCCCGCCGGGCGGCTTCTCGGCGTTCGTTGTCGCTGGCATAGTGGGCCTTGCGCCGCCGGGTGTAGGCGGTTCGTGCGCTGGAGTAACGATGCCACAGTTCGTCGTCGGTCGCCTTGTCGATGCGGGGCAGCGCCCGCCACTCCTCGAGCATCGCGCGGAATCGGTTGGGCCCGCCTCGCCAGTCATTCCCCTCTGCCAGCCTCTCCGCCTCCGCGACCAGTGCCTCCTTGGCGGCCCGGGTCTGCTCATTGAGCTGGGCGCGCTCCGCCTTGCGGGCTTCCTGGGCGGCGGCCAGCCGTGGGGTCAATGCGTTTAATCTGCCGATCAGCCCGTCCAGATCACCCACCGCATTGGCTGTGCCGATGGTGGCGCGCAAATGATCGATCGAGCGTCGGGCTTCCTCCGGTGACAGCGATCCCTGCCCGATCCGCTGGGCCAGCAGATTGACTTCGGTTTCGAGCGCCTCGAAACGGCGCACGAAGAAGGCCAGGGCCTCGGCCTCGTCGGCATCTGGGACTTGGCCGACCTGACGTTCGCCGTCCGCAGTACGTACGAAAACCGTGCCATCTTCGCTGACGCGCCCGTACCCCGCCGGCCCTGCACTCTCGCTCATGCCTCCATCTTGCCGGATAAGCTACGTTTTGTGTTCATCGAGCATTTCGTGGTCAGTCCCTGGCAAACCAACTGCTATCTGCTGGGCGCTGGCGATGGCACCAGCACCGCTGGTCAGCCTGCGGTTGTCATCGATCCCGGTATCGGAGCACGCGATCAGATCGAGTCTGCGCTTGATGTTGCCGGTCTCAAGTTGACCCAGGTCATCTGTACCCACGGTCATGTCGATCACGTGGCGGATGCCGCCGAGCTGGCCAACGAACACCGTGTTCCGCTGTGGCTGCATCCGGCAGATCACGACATGCTGATCCGCCCCGCGCTGGGCCTGGATCCGGCCAGCGCGGCCTGGCTTGATCAGTTGCTGGGATGCACCGAGTTGCCCGCCCCGCATCGATTCCGGGAATTGGCCGATGGCCAGGAGTTGGACCTGGCCGGGGCCGATTTCCGGGCTCTCCACGTTCCGGGGCACACTCCTGGCTGTGTGGTGCTTCTGGGTGTCATAGACGGTACGCAGATCCTGTTCAGCGGCGATGTGTTGTTTGCCGGCTCCGTCGGTCGAGTCGATCTGCCGGGCGGTTCGATGTCGCAGATGACCGGCTCATTGCGTCGGCTGCGCTCCGAGATCCCCGCCGAGACCAGCGTTCTTCCTGGCCATGGCCCTTTCACGCAGATGTCGCGAGAACTGGCAGCCAATCCCTATCTGAACCAGGAGCTGTAACCGATGGCCCGCACTAAGGCCCTTTCCGGGTTCCCCGAGTTCCTGCCCGCCCAGCGCATGGTCGAGCAGGCGGTGATCGATGTCCTGCGCGACACCTTCGAGTTGCACGGTTTCGCCAATATCGAGACTCGTGCCGTGGAACCCATGTCGTCCCTAGCCCGCAAGGGTGAGATCACCAAGGAGGTCTATGCCGTCCGGCGGCTGCAGGCGGCGCGGCACGGTGGCGGGGACTCCGACGATGATCTCGGTTTGCACTTCGATCTGACGGTGCCGCTGGCCCGCTATGTCTTGGAACATGCCGGCCGGTTGCAGTTTCCTTTCCGGCGCTATCAGATACAAAAGGTTTGGCGCGGCGAACGACCGCAGGAGGGCCGCTACCGGGAGTTCTGCCAGGCCGATATCGATATCATCGGCGAGGATTCGCTGGCCGACCATCATGACGTGGAAGCACCCCTGGTGATGCTGGCAGCGTTGGAACGCCTGCACACCCAACTTGGGCTCCCAGCGGTGCGCATGCATGTGAACAACCGCAAACTCTCCGAGGGCTTCTACCGTGGCCTGGGGATCGAAGATCCGGCCGCGGTCCTCCAACGGGTCGACAAGTTCGACAAGATCGGCCCGGCGGCGGTTCAGGATCTCCTGGTGGGGGAGTTGGGATTGGACAATCGGGTTGCGCACCGGTGCGTCGCGCTGGCGACGATCAGCTCCACCGACGATTCCTTCGTGGCCCGGGTGCGTGATCTGGGGGTACGCAATGAGCTGCTGGACGAGGGGTTGGCGGCGCTGGCTGAGGTGGTCGGCGCCGCCGGCAAGCAGGTGCCCGGCCGGCTGGTCGCCGACCTGAAGATCGCACGTGGGCTGGACTATTACACCGGCACGGTATATGAGACCGAACTGGTTGGTCATGAGTCACTCGGCTCGGTCAGTTCCGGCGGCCGGTACGACTCGCTGGCCAGCGACGGCCGGCGCAGTTATCCCGGCGTGGGCATCTCACTGGGGTTGACCAGGCTATTGGTTCCGTTGCTAGGTCGCGGGGTGCTGACTGGTTCCCGTCAGGTGCCCAGCGCCGTGCTGATCGCCGTGGACACCGAGGAGACCCGCGACCGGGCTGCCGGGGTCGCTCAGGCGTTACGCGCCCGGGGGATCCCATGCGAGGTGGCTCCCCGTGCAGACAGGTACGGCAAGCAGATCCGCTATGCCGATCGTCGCCGGATTCCGTACGTCTGGTTCGGCGGGGTCACCGGAGAAGTGAAGGACATCCGCACCGGTCGGCAGACGGCCGCTACGGCCACGAGCTGGCAGCCGCCGGATGCCGATTTGCGGCCACGGGTATTGCGATCCGAAGCCTGATCATCCGCCCGGCGCGTATCGGCACCATCCCTGCTTGGTGTTCTGGTTTGGGTGGCCGGCGTCGGCATCACTAAGCTGAGCGCGCGCCCGTACCGTCCATACGGGGCGTCACGAAAGGAATAGCGATGATTCGCACCCATGAGGCCGGTACCCTGCGAACCTCCGAGCGGGGCGTCAAGGTACGCCTTGCCGGATGGGTGGCCGCCCGCCGGGACCATGGCGGGGTGGTGTTCGTCGACCTACGTGATGCCAGCGGCGTGGTGCAGTGCGTGATCCGCGAAGAACTGGTCGACGCCCTGGGGGCGCACCGGCTGCGCAATGAGTTCTGCCTGGCGGTGACCGGTCGGGTGGCTGCCAGATCGGCCGAGACGGTCAATCCGAACATGGCCACCGGTGCGGTGGAGGTGGTCGTCGACGAACTTGAGGTGCTCAATACGGCGGCTCCCCTGCCGTTCCCGATCGATGAGCGGGTAAACGTCGGGGAGGATGCTCGCCTGAGGTATCGCTATCTCGATCTGCGCCGTCCACGGCAGGCCGCGGCGATTCGGCTGCGTTCTCGGATCGCGCATACTATCCGACGGGTCCTCGACGACCACGGCTTTATCGATATTGAGACCCCGACGCTGACCCGCTCGACTCCCGAAGGGGCGCGCGACTTCCTCGTTCCGGCCCGCCTGCACCCCGGCAAATGGTATGCCCTGCCGCAAAGCCCCCAGCTGTTCAAGCAATTGCTGATGGTGGCCGGGATGGAGCGTTATTACCAGATCGCCCGTTGCTATCGCGATGAGGACTTCCGGGCCGACCGGCAGCCCGAGTTCACCCAGCTTGACATCGAGATGAGCTTCGTGGATCAGGACGATGTGATGGCTCTCACCGAGGATGTGCTGGCCGCCGTGTGGGCGTTGATCGATGTCGAACTGCCCCGTCCGCTGCCCCGGCTGACCTGGCACCAGGCGCTGGCCGATTACGGCTCGGACAAACCGGATCTGCGGTTCGGCAATCGTATCCGAGAGGTGACGGAGTTTTTCGCCGAAACCAGCTTCCGGGTTTTCCAGGCCGAATATGTCGGCTGCGTGGTGCAGCCCGGCGGGGCCGGCCTGCCGCGCAGGCAGTTCGATGCTTGGCAGGAATGGGCGCGGCAGCGCGGCGCTAAGGGTTTGGCCTATATCACCGTGGGTGCTGATGGTGCATTGGGCGGGCCGGTGGCCAAGAACATCTCACCCGTCGAGCAGGCCGGTATCGCCGCCCGGGCCGGCGCCCAGCCGGGGGACGCCATCTTCTTCGCGGCCGGTGAACGCCATTCCTCCCAGGAACTGCTGGGTGCGGCCCGGCTTGAGATCGGTCGGCGGTGTGGGCTGATTCCACAGGATTCTTGGGCATTCTGCTGGGTGGTGGACGCCCCGATGTTTAAGCCTTCGGCCGCAGCCGTGGCCGAAGGCGATGTCGCATTGGGTGCGGGAGGTTGGACCGCGGTGCACCACGCCTTCACCGCACCCAAACCCGAATCCCTGGACGACTTCGACACCGACCCGGCCAATGCCCTGTCCTATGGTTACGACTTCGTCTGCAATGGGGTCGAGGTGGGCGGCGGTTCGATCCGTATCCATCGCCGGGATGTCCAGGAACGGGTGTTCCAGGTGATGGGTATTTCCCCGGAGCAGGCTCGGGACAAGTTTGGTTTCCTGTTGGAGGCTTTCAGTTTTGGCGCCCCGCCGCATGGCGGAGTTGCGCTGGGGTTGGATCGGCTGGTCGGTCTGATCGGCGGCTACGAGACCATCCGCGACGTGATCGCCTTCCCGAAATCCGGTGGTGGTTTCGATCCGTTGACCGAGGCCCCGACCGAGATCACCGCCCAGCAGCGCAGGGAGGCGGGGGTGGACCATCGGCCGGCATCTGGCAAGCCGGTACGATGATCTGCCTCGCCGGGGTGGTCGCAACCGCAGCGTCAGGCTGTACGCCACACCCGGGCTGGGCCGGTGCTATCGATCGCCCCGATCGAAGCGCAGCGCCAGTCGGCTAAGCGGTGTGGGCTATTTGCGAGCACATCGGCAGTCCCCATCGCGGCTGCTCACCGGCTCGTAGCCATCCGCGGTGAGAGACCCGGCCCGTCCTCGGCTGCCGGGATTCGGGTCGTGAGGTACGGCGATACCGTCGCCGGAGGGCAACCTGTGTCGGGTCATCGTCAAGCCGGAGGCGCTCACCGCAGTCAGCCCGGCGGGGTATTTTCGGAGCCATGACGACTGGGACGAACTGGGTGGATCTGGACGGCGTGGTGAACATGCGAGATCTCGGTGGGCATACGACCGCCGACGGACGCACGGTGCGCAGCGCCGTGGTGTTGCGCTCGGATAATCTAGCCGGCCTGACCCCGGCGTCGGTTTCCCGGCTGATGTCGGATTACCACCTGAGCGATGTCGTTGATCTGCGCACCAACATGGAACACGCCCACGATGGGGTATGGCCATTCGGGGAGCGGGTCGAACTGCACAAGATGAGCCTGTACCCCGAAGACGATCCCAGCAGTCTAGTACCGCCCTGGCATGGCGAACTGGGGGATACCGCGCCAGCCAACGAGCCGGGCGACCATGCCCATGCCTCAGCAAGACATTACCTAGGCTATTTCCGGATGCGCCCGGATAGCCTAGTCGGGACGCTCCGCACGGTCGCCGGGGCGCAGGGCGCCACGATCATCAACTGCGCGGCCGGCAAGGATCGCACCGGGGTGGCCTGCGCCCTGCTGCTGACCTGCTTGGGGGTACCCGCCGATCAGGTGATCGCCGACTACGCTGCCAGCGATGCGAAGGTGCCTGCGATCTTGGCCAGGCTCGGGCTGGCCGCAACCGCTGGTTCGCCGGAACACCGGGAGGCCGTGGCCGCCCAGGCAACCCCGCCCGAGGCTATGGCGCTGCTGCTTGAGCGGGTGGCCACCGAACTGGGCGGTGTCCCGGCATGGTTGGCCGCCCACGGCTGGCAGCCGGACGATCAGATTGCGCTGGAGGCCCGGCTGCTCGCCTGAGGGCGGGGAGTAATCTCGCAGGCGTGAGCGAAGACCTGTTCGGCAACCCGGCTCCGGGCTCCGCCACGGCTGCCTCCGGTGGTTCTCTGCACGATACCGATCATGCTCAACTGCCGCTGGCAGTGCGGCTGCGGCCGCGCAGCGTCGACGAAATGGTCGGCCAGCAGCATCTGCTGGCTCCCGGTTCTCCGCTGCGCCGGCTGGCCGAAGGCTCGGGGGCCATGTCGGTGTTTCTCTGGGGTCCGCCCGGGGTCGGCAAGACCACCATCGCCGCGGTCGTCTCGCGGCAGACCAACCGGCGGTTCGTCGAAATTTCCGCGGTCGCCGCGGGGGTGAAAGAGGTGCGTACGCAACTCGATCAGGCCCGGCGCGAGCTGGCCAGAGGCACGGCGACGGTGCTGTTCGTGGACGAGGTTCACCGTTTCAACAAGGCTCAGCAGGATGTTCTGCTGCCGGCCGTCGAGAACCGTCTGGTGACCCTGATCGCGGCCACCACCGAGAATCCGAGCTTTTCGGTGATCTCACCTTTGCTCAGCCGTTCGCTGGTGCTGACCCTCAAGCCGCTCACCGACGACGATCTGAACCGGCTGATCGATCGGGCCCTGACCGATGGGCGCGGCTTGGGCGCCCCGGTTGCCGGTGGTGCCCGCTACGAACTCGCCATCGCTGCCCGGCAGGCCATTCTCGCGCTGGCCGGTGGGGATGCCCGACGGGTGCTCACCTACCTGGAGGAAGCTGCCCGCGGTGCAGATGCGAAAGGGTCCCGGTTGATCGATCTGCCTACCTTGGAGCAGTCGGTCGATCGAGCTGCTGTGCGCTATGACGCGGCGGGCGATCAGCATTACGACGTGATCAGTGCATTCATCAAATCGGTCCGCGGTTCAGATGTGGATGCCGCATTGCACTGGCTGGCGCGAATGGTGGAGGCCGGTGAGGATCCTCGGTTTATCGCCCGTCGGCTGGTCATTTTGGCCAGTGAGGATATCGGTATGGCGGCGCCAGGCGTCCTGCAGCTGTGCGTGGCAGCTGCCCAGGCGGTGCAGCTTATCGGCATGCCGGAGGCGCGGCTCAACCTCGCCCAGGCGACCATCGCGGCAGCTACCGCACCGAAATCGAACGCCGTGATCGCAGCCATCGACCAGGCCATTGCCGATGTGCGTACCGGCCGGATCGGCACCGTGCCAGCCCATCTGCGGGATACGCACTATTCCTCGGCCCAGGACTTGGGGCACGGAGTCGGCTATCGCTACGCGCACCAGTATCCGCATGGCGTGGCAGCCCAACAGTATCTACCCGACGAATTGGTGGGCGCCCGATACTATGAGCCGACCGATCATGGTTACGAGGCTCGGCTCGCCGATCGGCTGCGGAGGTTGCGCACATTGCTGGCTGGGGATACCTAGCCGGCCGGCATGGAAACCGTCGCCGGGGACACCGGAAAGACGACTGGTGCGGCGCAATGGATGGGTGGTGTAGACATGTCGGTGCCCGGACTACTGTGCGGCCATTCGTGCCTTCGATCCAGGCCGGACGCTAGGCTTGACCGGCAACCGGCCCTGCGAGTCGGTAGGTGACTACGGATGTGAGGATGGCAGTCATGAAGGCAGCGGAGATCGGACGACGGTTTTTGGATTTTTTTGCCGCCCGCGACCATACCGTGGTGCCGAGCGCTTCGCTGCTGTATAATGATCCAACCCTGCTGTTCGTCAACGCCGGTATGGTGCCGTTCAAGCCCTACTTCACCGGAGTGGAACCGGTTGCCTGGCGGCGAGCGGTGAGCATGCAGAAGTGTGTGCGCACCCTGGATATCGAGGACGTCGGGAAGACGACTCGGCATGGCACTTTCTTCCAGATGCTCGGCAACTTTGCGATAGCCGACTATTTCAAGCGGGAGGCGATCGAGTGGGCTTGGCAACTGGTTACCGGTGAGCAGTCGGCCGGCGGGTTCGGGTTCTCTCCCGACCGCATCTGGGTGACGGTGCTGGGGCCCGGCCTGCATCCGGAATATCCCGAAGGAGATGTGGAAGCCGTCCGCTGGTGGCGTTCGGTCGGCATGCCGGATAGCCGAATCCAGCCACGTGGCCTGAAGGACAACTACTGGCATATGGGCGTGCCCGGTCCCGGTGGGCCCTGTTCGGAGATCTACATCGATCGCGGTCCCGATTATGGGCCTGAGGGGGGCCCTCTGGTGGATGAGGATCGCTTCCTGGAAATCTGGAATCTGGTCTTCCAGCAGGAGGAGTTGTCGGCCGTGCGCGCCAAGGACGATTTCGACGTCGCCCGGCCGCTACCCAGCCGAAATATCGACACCGGCGCGGGTTTGGAGCGGATCGCGTTCTTGTTGCAGGGCGTGGACAATCTTTATGAGACCGACGAGGTCTTCCCGGTTATCCGCCATGCCGCCGAATTGACCGGCCACCGGTATGGCGCAGACCGGACCGATGACGTTCGGTTGCGGGTCATTGCAGACCATGTGCGTAGCGGTTTGATGTTGATGACCGACGGGGTCACTCCCGGAAATGAGGCTCGTGGTTACGTGCTTCGCAGACTGTTGCGCCGCTCGATCAGATCCATGCGATTGCTCGGTCGGGCCGAGGCCACATTGGTGGAACTGTTGGATGTCAGCCGGCAGGTGATGTGCACTTCCTATCCCGAAGTCGATGAGCAGTGGGCGCGTATCCAGGAGATAGCTACCGCCGAGGAGGCCTCGTTCAGCAGGACGTTGTCCTCGGGAACCACGCTGTTCGATCAGGCGGTCGCCGAGACCCGCCGGTCTGGATCGCGAGTGCTCGGAGGCGATAAGGCATTTCAATTGCATGATACCTATGGTTTCCCGATCGATCTGACCTTGGAGATGGCCGCCGAGCAGGGACTCGAGGTCAATCAGGAGGCCTTTTGCAGGCTGATGGGCGAGCAACGAGAACGCGCAAAGGCAGATGCTCGGGCCAAGAAGGGCGCCGGGACCGGGACCGAGGCGTACCAACGGTTACGCGGCCTGGGCGAGGTCAGGTTCGTCGGCTACACCGATCTGACTGCCGAAACCGCCGTGCGAGGTCTAATCCGTGGTGGGGAGCCGGTATCCTCGGCCGTGTTCGGCGACCAGGTGGAGGTTGTGCTACCCGAAACCCCGTTCTACGCCGAGGCCGGCGGGCAGGTGGCCGATGCCGGTGTGCTGCGTGGCCCGGGCGGCGAGCATCGGGTGCTGGATGTGCAGCGACCGATTCCCGGCCTGGTGGTGCACACCGTCGAACTGGGCGGTGAGTTGGCTGTGGGCGATCCGGTTGAGGCGATTGTGGATGCCCAGGCTCGGCGCGGGGCTTGTCAGGCGCATTCGGCGACCCATATCGTGCATGCCGCGCTGCGTGAACTGGTTGGTTCCGGTGCCACCCAGGCCGGCTCATACAATCGGCCGGGGTATTTGCGCTTCGATTTCTCGGCGCAGCACGGGTTGAGCCCTGCGCTGCGTACCGAGATCGAAGAACGCTGTAATGCCGCGATCCGGGAGGATATCGCGGTCAGCGCCACCGAGATGGAACTCGCGGAAGCCAAGGCACTGGGCGCTATGGCGATGTTCGGCGAGAAATACCCGCCCATCGTCCGGATGGTGGAAATGGGCGGCGCTTGGAGCAGGGAGTTGTGTGGTGGTACCCATGTTGAGCGCTCCAGTCAGATCGGCCTGCTGACCTTGCTCGGGGAGCAGTCCATCGGATCGGGTACCCGACGTGTGGAGGCCCTGGTCAGTGCCGATGCCTTCCGTTACCTGGCCGCTGAACGCAGCCTGGTGGGTCAACTCACCGAGCTGCTCAAGGTGCAGCCCGCCGGCCTGACCGACCGGATCAGCGCCATGATCGCCGAGCTGAAGTCGGCCAACAAGACGATCGCCGAACTCAGAATGGCCCAGCTACAGGCCGACCTTGCCGGCCTGACCGACCAGGCCCCCGATGTCCGCGGAATCCGCTTCGCCGCTCGCGTGGTGTCCGGCGTGAATGTCCAGGAGCTTCGTGCCCTGGCCATCAGGATCCGCGATAGCTGCACCGACCGTGCCGCGGTGATCATGCTGGTGTCCAATGCCGATAGGCCGGCCGTCGTGGTTGCCACCAATCAGCCTGCCCGCGATCTACTGGTGCGTGCCGGCGACCTGGTGGCGGTGGCGGCAGCCGAACTGGGTGGCAGGGGGGGCGGCAAGGACGACCTAGCCCAGGGCGGTGGTAGCGATCCGACGGCGGCCAATGCGGCGATCGCTGCGGCCCGCAGCAGGCTGGAGGTCACACTTGCCGGGTGAATTCCGGCGTGGGGTACGGTTGGCGGTCGATTGGGGAACCGTCCGGGTGGGTGTGGCTGCCTGCGATCCCGACGGCCTGCTGGCCCACCCGGTCACTACGCTGATCAACGACGCCACCATCTGGGCGCGGCTGGCCGGTTTGATCGGCGAGTTCGCGCCCATGGAGGTGCTGCTGGGCTATCCGATCGATTTGCGTGGCCGGCACGGCCTGGCAGCCAGGCGTATGTCGCGGATAGCCGGTCGACTAGCTGAGTTTCCCGGGGTCAGGATACGACTGATCGATGAACGGCTGAGTTCGACCGCCGCCCACCGTAAACTGGCAGACAGCGGACGTACTACACGTGCCCGACGTAGCATCGTCGATCAGGTGGCGGCCGTCGAGATTCTGGAGCAGGCGCTGGAATTCGAGCGTTTCACCGGGCGGCCCGCAGGGCGGGTATGGCAACGGGAGGATAGAGGGGACGGCGATGAGTCGATTTCTGATCGAGGGAACTGACGAACCTGATCCCGAGCACGCCGGGCCCGACGCCCCCGGCAGGGGCGGCCAGCGGTTCGCATATGAGCCTCCGCAGACTTCGCCGGAGGGGTCCGGGATGGTGCCTCCGCGATATGCCGTCAGCCCGCGGCCACCGCGGCACACCGCAGCCGGCCCGGCTGGCTTCCCGCGATCTGCCCAGTCTGCGGTCTTCGGGGTATCGGAGGAGCCAGCGGGTCATGCGGCAACGGCTCCGGCCGGCAATCCGTCCGGCCCCGATGACGAGTCATATGACGAGGATGTGGGCGGTTATCCCGCCGGGCCAGAGCCTTCCGATGGGTACGATGAGCCAGACGAGTTCGACGATCCGGCATCGGACGCTCGGGTTGCCGATCCCATTGGCGGGCGGCGGCGCGGTTCGGCGTTGAAGAGCCTGCTGGCAATATTCCTTTCACTGGGAATACTGTTGGGGGGCGGCTACTTTGCCTACACCAAGCTGGCAGACAAGTGGCACGAACTAACCCAGGACGCCGCCGACTATCCCGGGCCGGGCGAGCAGGAGATCCTGGTTGATATCCCGGTCGGGGCGTCATTGACCGATATGGGCAATCTGCTGTTCGAAAAGGACGTGGTGGCCTCCGCACGGGCATTCGTGGATGCGGCAAGGGATACCCCGGGCTCGTCGACGATCCAGCCTGGCACCTACCGGCTTCTCACCAGAATGAAAGCAAGCGATGCGGTCGCAGCGCTGCTGGATCGCTCCCGAATGGTGATCAACCGAATCACGATACCCGAGGGGCTACGCAATACCGTTGTGCTGCAGCGCATCTCGGAACAGACCCAGGTTCCGGTGGCCGACCTGGAGGCGACCTTAGCCAACCCATCGTCTCTGGGTTTGCCCCCTTGGGCTAATGGCAAAACCGAGGGTTTCCTGTATCCCAGCACCTACAGCTACGATACCGATCCCACCGCCCAGGAGATTCTCAGCCTGATGCCCGCGCAGTTCAATTCGGTTACCACCGAACTGAACTTCGCCGCGAAAGCCGAGGCTCAAAGAGTCTCACCATATGATGCCGTGACCATCGCCAGCATCATCGAGAAGGAGACCACAGACCCGAAGTACGGCCCCGATATCGCCCAGGTGCTTTACAACCGGCTGCGCCGCGGCATGAAGCTGCAGTTGGATTCCACGGTCATCTATGCGGTTAATTCACCCGGCACGATCACCACCAGCGATGAGGAACGCGCGAATCCCTCGCCGTACAACACCTATGTGCACGAAGGCCTGCCGCCGGGGGCGATTTCCAACCCCGGACGCAGTGCGTTGGAGTCGGCGGTCAACCCCACCACCGGAGACTATCTGTATTTCGTGGCGGTCAACCCGGATACCGGCGAGACGAAATTCGCCAGCACCTCGGAGGGCCATGAGGCCAATGTGGCCGAGTTCCAGGCCTGGTGCCGGGCCAATTCCGATCGCTGTGGCTGATCCGGGACCTTTAACCCGCGCTGCGGGGTGCCTGGCACATCTCGGCTAGCCCGGTGGGGCACCTGAATACCACGCGCCGGCGTCCGCAGGCCGCGACCGCTCTGAGATACTGAGCGGTATGCTGCGCTATCTGACCGCTGGTGAATCCCATGGGCGCGCCTTGGTGGCGACTTTGGAGGGCATTCCGGCTGGTGTGGGAATCACCACCCGGGAGATCGCCGAGTCACTGGCCCGGCGTAGGTTGGGTGCCGGCCGGGGGGCCCGGATGAATTTCGAAGCCGACGAGGTGACCATGATCGCCGGTGTACGCCACGGCCGAACCCTGGGTTCGCCTGTGGCGCTGCTGGTTGGCAACAGCGAATGGCCGAAGTGGGACGAGGCGATGTCACCGGATCCGGTTGACGAACAGGTTCTGGCTCGGCTGGCCCGCAGCGAGCCCCTGACCCGGCCGCGGCCCGGGCACGCCGATCTCGCCGGTATGCAGAAGTATGATTTCGCCGAGGCCCGCCCGGTATTCGAGCGTGCCAGCGCCCGGGAGACCGCTGCCCGGGTGGCGATCGGCCGAGTCGCCCAGAATCTCCTGGCCCAAGCCTATGGCATCACGGTGCTGAGCCATGTGGTAGAACTCGGCCCGATCCGGGCTGGGGCGACCCGGTTTCCGACCATGGCCGATCTGACGATGATCGATGCCGATCCGGTGCGCTGTTTCGATCCGGTGGCTAGCCGGAATATGCAGGCCGAGGTCGCCGCCTGCCAAGCCGCAGGGGATACCCTGGGCGGGGTGGTCGAGGTGGTCGTCTGGGGCTGTCCACCCGGTCTGGGCAGCCATGTCCAGGGGGATCGCCGGCTGGACGCCAAGTTGGCCGCGGTATTGATGGGGATCCAGGCGATCAAGGGGGTCGAGATAGGCGATGGTTTCGATCTCGCCAGGGTGCGGGGCTCGCAGGCCCACGATGAAATCGTCCCCGGCAGCAGCGGAATCGAGCGATTGACCCAGCGTTCGGGTGGCGTGGAGGGTGGCATCAGTACCGGGGAGGTGCTGCGGGTACGGGCCGCCATGAAGCCCATCGCCACCGTGCCCCGGGCACTGCGGACCATCGACACCCGCACCGGCGAGCCGGCCAAGGCGCATCACCAGCGCTCCGATGTCTGTGCCGTACCAGCTGCCGGGGTGGTGGCCGAGGCGATGGTCGCCCTGGTACTGGCCGACCTATGCCTGGCCAAATTCGGGGGGGATTCCTTGACTGAAACCCGTCGCAACCATCAAGGCTACCTGCGTCAGGTCGCCGAGCGCGGACTGTCGATCCATGGCTGAGCGGCGAGACCACGAACCCTCCCGGCAGCGCACTCCCCAGCCCAGCCGGGTGCGCGTTCAGACCGCGCACCCCTATGACGTCATAATCGGCGATGGTGTGCTCGGGGGGCTACTGGAATACTGCCGGGCTTGCAGCCGGGTGGCGGTGCTGGCCAGTGATCGAGTGGCCGACGTGGCCGACCGGGTGACCGGATTGTTTCGCGGCGCTGGTTGCACCGTGCTCAGGCTGCAGGTACCAGACGGCGAGCTTGCCAAAGCACCAGAGGTCTTGGTCTCCTGCTGGCGTGAACTGGCCGTCGCCGGTTTTACCCGGTCGGATCTGATCGTCGGGGTTGGCGGTGGTGCCAGCACCGATCTGGCGGGTTTCTTAGCCGCCACTTTCCTGCGTGGCATCGCCTTCCTCAGCATCCCTACCACGGTGCTGGCTATGGTAGACGCGGCGGTCGGCGGCAAGACCGGTATCGACCTGCCCGAGGGCAAGAATCTGGTCGGTTCCTTTCATGAGCCCTTGGCGGTGATCTGCGATCTGTCCCTGCTGGCCACGCTGCCGGCCGCCGAGATCAGCTCGGGCCTCGCCGAGGTCGTCAAGGCCGGCCTCGTGCACGACCAGCGGATTCTCGCACTGCTCACCGAGGATCCAGGATTGGCCCGCCAGCCGGGCAGCGGGTTGATGGCTGAGTTGATACGTCGCGCAATCGTTTTCAAGGCCGAGGTGGTGTCTACCGATCTGTACGAGGCCACCTCGGCGGGTGCCCGACTTGGCCGGGAGGTGCTCAACTACGGTCACACCCTGGGGCACGCCATCGAACGCTGGGAGAATTTCGCCATCCGGCACGGTGAGGCGGTTGGGTTGGGCATGATATTCGCTGCCCGGCTGTCTCATAGACTGGCCGGGCTATCCGCGGCGGCGGTGGATCGGCATGTGGAACTGATCGCCGCGCTTGGCTTGCCCACCAGCTATCCGATCGCACCATGGCCGCAACTGCGCGAGGTGATCGCTCGGGACAAGAAAACCCGGGGGACTCGGCTGCGGTTGGTTGGTCTGCGTGCGATCGGACTACCGGTTATCATCGAGTCCCCTCCCGAGGATGTGCTGGCCGATTGCTACGCCACGTTGGGGGTAGGTTGAGGTATACCGCCGAGCCACAGACCGGGCCATGGGGACTGCTGGTAGAACTGAGGTGCCGGTGACCCGATCGCCTCGGTGGCTAGCCTGCCCGGCTGGCCGATGGCGACCGCCGCCTCGGACAGCCGGCCGACGATGCCGGGCAGCCAATTCGGTCTGCCATGCCCGCGACGGCTAGAATCCACCATTGCGGGATAACACCGCCCCCCTGCGCGAAGCCGGTTCGGCCGGCAAGAGGTTTACGTCCAGATTGGAAAGGCACGGCGTGGCTACCACCAACGACATCAAGAACGGCACGGTACTTGACCTGGATGGTCAGCTCTGGCAGGTACTGTGGTTCCAGCATCACAAGCCCGGTAAAGGCAATACTGTGGTGCGGACCAAGATCAGGAATGTGGTCAACGGCAAGACGGTGGACCGTACCTTCCCCGCGGATACCAAGATTGATATGGCACAGGTGGATCGCTCGGATATGCAGTACCTCTATGAAGACAGCACCGGGTATGTTGTCATGGACACCGCTACCTACGATCAGCTCACCATTCCAGCCGAGACTTTCGGCGAGGCGAAGGATTACCTGTTGGCGGGGATGACCATCACGGTGGCCACTCATGAAGGCAATCCGCTCTACATCGAGTTGCCGCCGAGCGTGGAGCTTGAGATCACTTACACCGAACCGGGCTTGCAAGGCGATCGCTCTACCGGGGGGACCAAGCCGGCTACCCTGGAGACCGGGAAGCAGATTCAGGTGCCGCTGTTCATCACCACCGGGGAAAAAGTCAAGGTGTCCACCGAATCCGGCGACTACCTCGGCCGGGTTAACGGCTGACTGCCGGCGTGACTAGCCATCCCGCAGACGAGCAAGCGCTTCCCCTGATGGCCGGGGAACATCCTCCGGTGCCAGGAGCGATCAAGATCTCTTCGGTTGACATGTCGACAAAGCGGCATTCAGCGCGTACGAAGGCTCGCAAGGCGGCCCTGGATATCCTGTTCGAGGCCGATCTGCGGGGCGGCGACAGCTGGTCCAGGCTGGCTCGCCGCTTAGCCGAGCCGACTTTGGGAGTCCGCGAGCTCACCAGGGAACTGGTCTTGGGGGTATGCGACAATGCCGCCCAGATTGACGCCCGGATCGGTGCGGCCGGCAGCAGCGACTGGCCGGTTCAGCGAATGCCCCTGGTGGATCGGAACCTGGCCCGGATAGCGGTTTACGAGCTCGATCACACCCCGATCGACACTAGGGCTGCGATCAGCGAGGCCTTGGAACTCGCCGACGAGTTGTCCACCGATGAGTCGGTGGCCTTTCTAAACGGATTGCTCGGCCAGGTGGCCCGCACGCGATCCGGTCGGTCTATCGGATCCTTGGGAGTCGTAGATGAGTGAGGCCGATTCGGCGGTTCTGGTCTTGGAGGACGGTCGGGTTTTCACCGGGCGGATGTTCGGAGCCCGCGGTGAGACCTTCGGGGAGGCCGTGTTCGCTACCGGCATGTCGGGTTACCAGGAGACTCTCACCGATCCGAGCTATCTGCAGCAGGTGGTGATTGCGACCGCTCCGCATATCGGCAACACCGGTTGGAACGATGAGGACGACGAGTCGTCGCGCATCTGGGCGGCCGGCTATGTGGTGCGCGATCCGGCGCCTCGGCCCAGTAATTGGCGGGCGCGTCGAGGCCTGGCCGAGGAGTTGGTGGCCCAGGGCATCGTCGGCATCTGTGAGATTGATACCCGGGCGCTCACCCGTCACCTGAGGGAACGCGGCAGCATGCGGGTGGGGATCAGCTCGATCGGCACCGACCCGGAGTCGCTGCTCGCCCGGGTCATGGGTCACCCTTCCATGGTTGGCGCCGATCTGGTCTCCAAGGTCACTACCCCCCAGCCCTATGTGGTGCCCGCCCGAGGCCAGACGCGATTCAGGGTCGCGGCCATCGATCTGGGCATCAAGGCCAATACCCCACGAGAACTGGCAGAACGAGGAATCGAGGTACATGTCCTGCCCGCTGGGAGCACCCTGGCCGGCATCACCGCGTTGGCACCCGATGGGGTTTTCTTCTCTAACGGTCCCGGTGACCCCGCCACCGCCGGCCGGCAGGTTGAGTTGGCGCGGGGGGTTTTGCGGGCCGGGCTGCCGGTGTTTGGCATCTGCTTTGGCCACCAGGTGTTCGGCAGAGCCCTGGGGTTCGGCACCTACAAGCTAAAATACGGTCACCGGGGGATCAACCAACCGGTCCTGGACCGGGCCACCAACCGGATCGATATCACCTGTCACAATCATGGGTTCGCGGTCGATGCGCCGGTCAGCGAACGGCTTGAGACCGAGTTCGGCAAGGTACACGTCAGCCACGTCTGCCTCAACGACCAGGTCGTCGAGGGCCTGGAGCTGACTCGCGCTGGGCGGGTGCAGGCTTTCAGCGTCCAATACCACCCTGAGGCGGCGGCTGGACCGCATGACGCCGAGTACCTGTTTGATGGTTTCGTCGCATTGCTCGCCGATCATCGGAAGGCCCGGCATGCCGAAGCGCACTGACATTTCCTCGATTATGGTCATCGGTTCGGGCCCGATCATCATCGGGCAGGCCGCCGAGTTCGACTATTCGGGTACCCAGGCATGCCGGGTGTTACGCGACGAGGGCTACCGGGTGATCCTGGTCAACTCGAACCCGGCCACCATCATGACCGACCCGGAGTTCGCCGATGCCACCTATCTGGAGCCCATCACCCCGGAGTTCGTGGCACAGATCATCGCTAAGGAACGCCCCGATGCGCTATTGGCCACTCTGGGTGGGCAGACTGCGCTGAATACCGCGGTCGAACTGCACGACCGAGGGATTCTGACACGTTATGGCGTGGAACTGATCGGCGCTTCGGCCGAGGCGATAAAACGCGGCGAGAACCGCGAAGAGTTCAAGCAGGTCATCGCCGGGCTGCCCGAGTTCGCCGGCGGACGAGCAGAGTATGCCCGCAGCCGGATCTGTCATTCTCTCGCCGAGATCCATTCTGCAGCCGAAGAGCTCGGGCTGCCTGTGGTGCTGCGTCCCAGCTACACCATGGGCGGGGTGGGGTCGGGTTTCGCCCATGACCGTGAAGAGTTGACGCGGATCGGCCGGATCGGCCTTGAGGCCAGTCCGGTAACCGAGGTGTTGGTTGAGGAATCGATCCTCGGCTGGAAGGAGTTCGAGCTCGAGGTCATGCGTGACCGGGCCGACAACGTCGTGGTGGTCTGCTCCATCGAGAACCTCGACCCGATGGGGATACACACCGGCGATTCGATCACCGTGGCACCCGCAATGACCCTGACCGACCGCGAATACCAGCACATGCGAGATGTCGGTATCGAGATCATCCGGGCGGTCGGCGTAGACACGGGCGGTTGCAACATCCAGTTCGCCATCCACCCAGACACCGGCCGCATGATCGTCATCGAGATGAATCCCCGAGTATCCCGCTCATCCGCCCTTGCCTCGAAGGCGACCGGATTCCCGATTGCCAAGATAGCCGCCAAGGTGGCCGTCGGTTACACCCTGGATGAGATCTCCAACGACATCACCCGGCAGACGCCGGCCTGTTTCGAACCGACCTTAGACTATGTCGTGGTCAAGGTGCCACGGTTTGCCTTCGAGAAGTTCCCTTCGGCGGATTCCTCACTGACTACCCACATGAAATCGGTCGGCGAGGCGATGGCGATCGGTCGCAATTTCACCGAGGCGCTAGGCAAGGCACTGCGTTCGCTAGAGGACCCCCGCGCGCCCTTCGACTTCGCTGCGCCGCCCGGGCAGACGACCGGGTTGTTGGAGCGGATGACCCGGCCCCATGACGGCCGGATTCAACTCATGATGGCTGCCTTGCGGGCCGGCGCGAGCGTCTCGGAGGTCTCTACCGCTACCGGGATCGATCCCTGGTTCGTCGATCAACTGATGCTGGTCAAGCAGGTCGCCGATGAACTGTCCGAGGCCGATGAACTGGACGCCGCACTACTGCGCCGCGCCAAGCGGCATGGCCTGTCGGATCGTCAGCTGGCGGATCTACGCGGGATGCATGTTGCGGATCTACGGGCCCTGCGATACCGGTTAGGCGTCCGCCCGGTATACAAGACCGTCGATACTTGTGCGGCCGAATTCGCCGCCGAGACCCCGTATCTGTATTCCAGCTATGACCAGGAGACCGAGGTTCGGCCTCGGGCCCGGCCGGCTGTACTGATTCTGGGCAGCGGGCCGAACCGGATCGGGCAAGGCATCGAATTCGACTACTCCTGTGTGCACGCGGCCATGACATTATCCCGGCATGGCTACGACTCCATCATGGTTAACTGCAACCCCGAGACGGTTTCCACCGACTATGACACCAGTGACCGGCTCTATTTTGAGCCACTGACGCTGGAGGACGTGTTGGAGATCTACCACGCCGAGCTGGCCGCTGGTCCAGTAGCCGGAGTGATCGTGCAGCTGGGCGGGCAGACTCCGCTGCGGCTTGCCCAGCAACTGGCCGACGCGGGGGTGCCCATCGTCGGCACCAGCCCGCGCGCCATCGACCTGGCCGAGGAACGTGGCGCCTTCGGCAGGGTGCTGGCCGAGGCCGGTCTGCGGGCGCCGAGACATGGCATGGCGGACAGTTCCGAACAGGCTTGCCAGATCGCCGAGGACATCGGCTATCCGGTGTTGGTGCGCCCCAGCTATGTGCTGGGTGGCCGGGGGATGGAGATCGTCGACGATCCGGATGCCCTGCGTACCTATATCGACAATTCCACTCTGATCAGCCCAGACATGCCGGTACTGGTAGACAGGTTCCTGGACGACGCGATCGAGATCGATGTGGATGCGCTGTTCGATGGTGCCGAGCTCTACATAGGTGGGATCATGGAACACATTGAGGAGGCCGGTATCCACTCGGGTGACTCGGCCTGTTCGCTGCCGCCGGCGACCCTGGGCGGTGAGGTCATCAGACAGATTCGTTCGGCGACTCTGGCGATCGCTCGTGGTGTGGGTGTCTGTGGTCTGATCAATATCCAGTTCGCGTTGGCTGCCGACACCTTGTACGTGCTGGAGGCAAATCCCCGGGCGTCGCGGAC
Source organism: uncultured Propionibacterium sp. (assembly GCA_938036835.1). Classification (GTDB taxonomy): domain Bacteria; phylum Actinomycetota; class Actinomycetes; order Propionibacteriales; family Propionibacteriaceae; genus Brooklawnia. The sequence goes on along the minus strand of CALHWB010000052.1, from coordinate 103,651 downwards.
CGTGCCGTTCGTCAGTAAGGCCACAGATACTCAACTTGCCAAGGCCGCTACCTTGATCATGCTGGGCACCAGCATCGCCGAATTGCGCGCGGACGGGATGCTGCGGGCCACCGGGGATGGTGCGGCGACTTGGCGCGGCATGCCGATCGCCATCAAGGAGGCGGTAATGCCGTTCAATCGTTTTCACACTACCGATGGTTCATCGGTTGACTCCCTGCTAGGACCGGAGATGCGCTCGACTGGAGAAGTGATGGGGCTGTCGAGTTCGTTCGGGATGTCATTCGCCAAGGCGCAAGCCGCTATCCGGGGTGGACTGCCGACCAGTGGCAATGTCTTCGTGTCGGTGGCCAACCGCGATAAACGCAACGTGATCTTCCCGATCAAGCGCCTGGCGGACTTGGGCTTCCGGATCTTGGCTACCCAGGGGACCGCTGACATGCTCAGCCTGCATGGGGTGGATGTGACCCCGGTACGCAAGCATTCTCAGGGCCGCGGCCCGAACGATGAACCGACCATCGTGGAACTCATCAATCGGGGCGAGATCGACCTGATCTTCAACACTCCCAGCGGGGAAACCACATCAGGCGCACCTCGCGCGGATGGCTACGAGATTCGCACCGCGGCGGTCCGGCATACCATTACCTCGATCACCACGGTGCAGAGCCTGGAGGCGGCGGTGCAGGGGATTGAAGCCATCCTGGGGGATGCTATGCAGGTGCATTCTCTACAGGAATGGGCCGAACAGATTCATCTTGCGCAACAATCCGGTATCTGCTGATTCGGCACCGTTTCGAGGCACAATGGGGACTTGACCGGGCCAGTTCCAGGCCCAGCTGGCTACCAACGAGGAGAGCTGCCCCATGATCACCGTCGAGGAGTTGGTGACCCGGCTGCTGTGGACGGGTTACCGGGTTGGATTGCGACCGGTGCTGTTCAATTCTTCGAGTGGTGACCCGGAGCGGATCCACGATCGGGTGCTGGCGCTGCTCGGTGAGATTCCCGAGCCGCTATTGCAGTGGCTGGCGGAGTCGATCGGACGCCGCCGCAACCCGGTTGAAATCGCCGGGATCGATTTCCCGGGCAGAGTCGGAGTGGCGGCCGGGCTGGACAAGGAGGGCCTGGCTGCCCGGGCCTGGGGTGCGCTGGGTTTCGGATTCGCCGAGTTCGGGACCGTCACCGCCGGTGCCCAACGCGGCAATCGACAGCCGCGGCTGTTCCGGCTGCCCCACAGCAAGGCGTTGATCAACCGGATGGGATTCAACAATTCCGGCGCTACCGCCCTTGCGGCCCGGCTAGGGCGGTGGGGCGTCCGCCGCGGCAATCTAGCGCTGGGATATCCGGTTGGGGTCTCGATCGGGAAAACCAGGACTACTCCGCTAGCGCAGGCCACCGAGGACTACCTGACCTCGTTGCGCACATTGGCCGAGTACGTAGACTACGTTGCGATCAATGTCTCCAGTCCCAATACCCCCGGATTGCGCAGCCTGCAGGACCGGGATGCGCTCTCCCAATTGACCACCGCCATGGTGGCGTGCACCCGAGAGCTGGGTGGGGCGCACCCCCTGCCGGTATTCGTTAAGCTGGCACCCGATCTGTCGGTGGGAGAACTTGATGCACTGATCGAGGTCTGTGAATCGAGTGGGGTGACCGGTTTGATCGCAACCAATACCACCACTGGACGTGAACGACTGCATCCTTCGGAGCTATGGCTGGCCACTCAGGCCGGGGGACTGTCGGGGGCACCGCTCACCGCCCGGGCGCTGCGGGTCGTCTCCGCGGTCACCGCTCGGACCAGGCTGCCGGTGATGGGAGTCGGCGGCATCATGACTCCAGCCGATGCCCAGGCGATGTTCGATGCGGGCGCCAGCCTGGTGCAGTTGTACACCGGGTTCATCTACCAGGGCATCGGCCTGGTTCATGGCATCAATGCTTTGACCATTCCGGATCGGGTTACGAAACGGTGACTGGTTTCCAGGATAGGCTGCGCACCCTGGTAGCTGACCGCGGCAATCTGTGTGTCGGTGTCGATCCCCACCCCAGCCTGGTGCGTGCCTGGGGTTATGAACCCGATCTAGCCGGGGCCGAACGGGTTTGCCGCGAACTGATCGCCGCGGTGGGGGATCGGGTAGCGGCCTTCAAACCGCAATCGGCTTTTTTCGAAGCGTTTGGATCGGCGGGAGTTGCGGTTCTGGCACGCGTATTGACCGAAATCGCGGCCGCCGGTGCGCTGGCTATCCTGGATGTCAAGCGAGGCGATATCGGCTCCACGATGGCCGGTTACGCCCACGCCCATCTATCCGGGCTCACCGATCTCAGTGCCGATGCCATCACGCTTAGCCCTTTCCTGGGCTTCGATGCGTTGCTGCCAGCTATTGAATTGGCTCAACGGACCGAGCGTGGGGTCTATGTGTTGTGCCGTACCAGTAATCCGGAAGGTACCGGGGTTCAACTGGCCGAACACGGCCACCGCAGTGTCGCCCAGCAGGTCGTCGATCGCGCCCGCACCATCAACCGAGCCGCAGATTGCGGGGTCGTAGGGCTGGTGATCGGGGCAACTTTGCCAAAACTAGATGTGGATCTCACCGGATTCTCTGGATCCATCCTGGCCCCCGGTATTGGCGCTCAAGGCGCCACCATTTCCGGGTTGACCAGCCTATTCAATGCCGCTGTGGGGCAAGTGCTACCCACCGTCTCGCGTGCGGTGATGCAGGTCGGGCCGCAAGCAGACCGACTGCGCGAAACAGTTGACGCGCTTACCGGATGTCAATGCGCCAACTGATGCCCTATATTATCCACGTGTGCTCACCGTGTGAAACATTTCGCCCGGCCGAGCAGACATAATAGAAACGAAACGGAGTAAGCAAACGTGGCAATTCCAACCTTGTCTCCCGAGCAGTTGCAGGCAGCTCGGGCCGCAGCCACCGAGGCCAGGCGAGTTCGGGCCGCACTGAAGAATTCGGTCCGTGACGGATCGGTTTCGCTGGCCGGAGCGCTTGATCAATGCGCCGACAACGATGTGCTGGCACACATCCGCGTCGTCGATCTGCTCAAGGCTCTGCCCAGAGTTGGCGAGAAACGCGCTGCGGAAATCATGGCGAAATACGATATCGCGGCCAATCGTCGGGTCCGCGGTCTGGGACGGCATCAGGTCGCTGGCTTGAAGTCGGAATTCAACTGATACCATGCCCGGCGGGGTTGGCGCGTTCGTCATTTCGGGGCCGACGGCTGTGGGCAAGGGGACGGTGGTCGCCCGGTTGCGAGCGGTTCGCCCCCAGATACACGTTTCGGTGTCGGTGACGACGCGGCTACCCCGTCCGGGTGAGGTGGCGGGCGTCCACTATCTATTCGTGGACGACCCCACCTTCGATGAATTGCAAGCCAGCGATGGCTTGCTTGAGTGGGCCGTGGTGCACGGTCGGTATCGTTATGGCACACCCCGGCAGCCGGTTTTGGATGCCTTGGCGGCCGGACGCCCCACCATTTTGGAGATCGATCTGCAAGGGGCCCGGCAGGTACGCCGATCCCTTCCTGAGGCGACCCAGATCTTCCTTTTGCCGCCAAGTTGGGCGGAACTCGAAGACCGGCTGCGCGGTCGCGGCACCGAGGATGAGGCCCAGATGGCCCGGCGGCTGGCGACCGCTCGGGTGGAGCTGGCCGCGGCAGACGAGTTCGATCACGTGCTCACCAATGTCGAGGTCGAACAGACCGTCCAAGAACTGGTAAGCTTACTCGGTCTTTGACCTTCAAAACATTCGCGAGGACACCATCTTGAGCATCAACACCCCAGAGGGCATCACGCATCCACCGGTGGACGATCTGCTGGAGCAGGTCGACTCGAAGTATCGACTGGTGCTGTTCGCGGCCAAACGTGCCCGCCAGATCAACGCCTACTACGCCCAGCTGGGCGAGGGCCTGCTCGAATCGGTGGGGCCGCTGGTCGAAACTCAGCCTCAAGAAAAGCCGCTTTCGATCGCGCTGCGCGAGATCCAGGCGGCCCAACTGCAATACACCGAGATCGATCCCGAGGCGGAGGCCGCGGCCCGGGCAGAGGCCTTCAGCGATCCGGAGTTCGCCCTCACCGATCCGTTCGCTGATCTTGATCCGGCCTGATCCCATGGTAAGGCTATTCACCTCTGAGTCGGTCACCGAGGGGCATCCCGATAAGGTGGCCGATGCGATCAGCGATGCTGTACTGGACGCGATGCTGAGTTGCGACCCGGACTCTCGGACCGCTGTGGAAACGCTGGTGGCCAATGGGGTCGTGGTGGTTACGGGCGAGGCGACCACCGAGGCCTATGCCGACATCCAGCAATTGGCTCGCGAACGACTGCTCAAGATCGGCTACGACTCTGCCGACAAGGGTATCGATGGCGGCGCGTGCGGGGTCATGGTTACCCTCAACAATCAGTCGCCCGATATCGCCCGGGGCGTCAACGGCTCCTGGGAGTCCCGGCATGGTCATGCCGATGACGGCTACGACCTTCAGGGAGCCGGCGATCAGGGTTTGATGTTCGGCTATGCCTGCGCCGAGACTCCCGAACTGATGCCGCTGCCGATCCGGCTGGCACATCGGCTGGCCGAGCGACTGACCGCCGTCCGGCGGGAGGAGCTGGACTATCTACGGCCAGATGGTAAAACCCAGGTGACCATCGGGTATGACAGCCAGGGACGCCCAGCCAGCGTGGATACCGTGGTGGTGTCGGCCCAGCACCGGGCCGATGTCGAATTGCACAGCCGGTTGGAGCCCGACCTCCGGCGCCTGGTGATCGCACCGATCCTGGCCGAGTATGGTTTCGAGCAGGCCAAGCCCCGGGTGCTGATTAACCCGACTGGACGGTTCGTCACCGGCGGCCCGGCCGGCGACGCCGGGTTGACCGGTCGTAAGATCATCGTGGACACCTACGGTGGGATGGCCCGGCACGGCGGCGGTGCCTTCAGCGGCAAGGATCCCAGCAAGGTCGATCGGTCGGCTTCCTATGCCATGCGCTGGGTAGCCAAAAATGTGGTCGCTGCAGGCCTCGCATCCCGCTGTGAGGTACAGGTCAGTTACGCCATCGGTACAGCGCACCCCACCAGTCTGTATGTCGATACCTTCGGGACCGGCCAGTTGCCCGATCCGGATATCGCCGCCGCGATATCGCAGGTATTCGATCTGCGCCCCGCTGCGATAGTCGATCGATTGCAGTTGAAGCGGCCCATCTATTCCAGTTTCACCTGCTATGGCCACTTCGGGCGTGGCCTGCCGGGTATGACCTGGGAGTGCACCGACCGGGCCGACGAGTTGGCGCGCCGCGTTCGCGGCTGATGATCGCCCGGGTGGCGGTGGACATCCCACTGCCGCACCTTGATCGGCTGTTCGACTATGTCGTGCCCGAGACCTTGGTTTCCCAGGCACAGCCAGGGGTCCGGGTTAAGGTCCGGTTTGCTGGCCGGCTGCGCGATGGCTATCTGATCGAACTCGCCGAGACCAGCGAGGTCACCGGCCGGCTGGCCAGTCTGTCGAAGGTGGTTTCGGCCGAACCCGTGCTGGGGGCAGCCCAGTACCGCCTGCTGCGCCGGGTGGCCGATCACTATGCGGGCACGTTCGCCGATGTGGTACGGCTGGCGGTGCCCCCGAGGCATGCCGCCACCGAGGCGGCCGATCAAGCCGACTGGCCTGCGCCTCGGACCGCGCGGATACCCTCCGGAGGCCTGTTGACCGCGCCCAACGGAACAGGGTTCCTGACTTCGCTGGAGCGTGGTTCGGCGGCGCGGGCGTACTGGCAGGTACCGCCCCGTTTCTATCCAGACCAGTATGGTTCAGACGACTGGACGCGGGGTTTTGCCCAGGCGGCAATCGCCGCTTTGCGTTCCGGGCGCGATGTCATCATTGTGTTGCCGGATATCCGGGATCTGACCCGGATACGCTCCACGCTTGCTGACTTCATCGGTCTGGGCGCGATCGCGGAGTTGCATTCTGATCTTGGCCCGGCTTTGCGCTATCGCAACTATCTGGCCGTCCGACGAGGCCAGGCGAGGGTGGTCGTCGGTGCCCGGCCGGCGGTTTACGCTCCGGTGCGCGACCTTGGATTGATCTGCCTGTGGGATGACGGCGATGATCTGCACGCCGACCCGCACACCCCCTATCCGCATGCTCGCGACGTGGCCGCGCTACGAGCGGCAGCCGATGGTTGCGGCCTGCTGCTGGCCGGTCACGCCCGGACCGCCGAAGTTCAGTCCTGGCTGGACCGGGACTGGCTGGGCGGCATCGGCTTGGTTCCGGGGCAACAGCGGCGCGCTTGTGCCGCGGTACGGGTGTCCGGGGATTCCGACCAGGCATTGGCACGTGATCCGCTGGCGCGCTCCACCAGGCTGCCCCGGATCGCCTTCGAGACGATACGCACCGGGCTATTGACCGGTCCGGTACTTGTTCAGGTGCCTCGCGCTGGCTACCTGCCTGCTCTGACCTGCCGGCACTGTCATACCCCGGTGCGCTGCCCAACCTGTCATGGTCCGGTACGGGTACGCCGCACCGCCGGCAGCCGACAGCTCGATTGCACCTGGTGCGGGCGGATCATTGTCGAGTGGCGCTGCATCACCTGTGGCGGTCGTGAGCTCCGCGCTCCGGTTGTCGGCTCCGAGCGCACTACCGAAGAATTGGGGCGGGCCTTTCCCGGGATCCGGGTCCTGGATAGTTCCGGGGATCGGGTCATATCGCATGTGGGGGACCAGCCCGCGCTGGTGGTGGCCACCCCCGGAGCTGAGCCGCTACCCGGCACCGGTTATGCCGCCGCCGTCTTGTTGGATGCCCATCGACTGTTGGAACGACCGGATCTACGCGCCGGCGAGGAGGCCCTGCGGCGCTGGCTGAACGCGATGGCCTTGGTCCGCCCGGCATCCGATGGTGGCACGGTGTGCGTGGTCGGCCCGCCGGCCGAACGGGCGATCCAAGCCCTGGTACGGCTGGATCCAGGCGGTTATGCCATCCATGAACTGGCCGACCGCATTGCCGCCGGCTATCCGCCGGCGGTCCGGTTCATCACTATCGAGGGCGTATCCGGCGCGGTGGCGGAGTTCGGCGATCTGCTGACCGTCCCCGAGGGCACCGAACGATTGGGCCCGGTCGAGTTGGGTGTGCCGGTCGGGGTCGGTCAGGAGGAGACCTGGTGGCAGCTGTCTCTGCGTGTCCCGACGCCAGTTGGGACGGAGCTGATTCGCGCGGTGAAGGCGGCGGCCGCCGGCCGCACCGCTCGCAAACTCACCGGTGCGTTGCGTATCCGGGTGGATCCAGTTCGACTGTGAGGCGTCCCCGGGGGACAGCTCAGCGCCAGCAGCGCGGTGCCCCTGGCCTGGCCGCCCCGGCTGCCATGGCTGGATTGGGGCATGGTTTCCACTGGGCCCGGGACCCACCGGCACTAGCTAACCGATGTGCTCGCCATCCGGCAGCCTGTCTTACCCAAGTTGGGCTTTTAGCGACCCAGGATCTCGTCGATGATCGTAGTGGTTTCGGCATTGAGCCGGGGCCGAGTGGCGATCTGGCGTAATGTGCGGCGGACTGGTCACGGCAAGGGGACCCAACTCAGATCGGAAGGTTCTTCTATATGAAGAATCTTCTTGGGATGCCTGGTAATCCCAGGTTTAGGGGGTGGGATCTTCGTCGACTGCGGGTCTGCCGCAGGTGTCCCAGGGCATCGATGTGGTCATCCGAAGGTTCCTCCTAGACTATGGGGGTGAGGATTCTGTTTGCCGGTACCCCGGAGGTCGCCCTGCCCAGCCTGCGCGCGCTTGCCGACTCCGCCCATTCTGTCGCCGCAGTGTTGACCCGCCCGGATGCCCCGGCTGGCCGCCGCCGACGCCCCAGCCCATCCCCGGTGGCGGTGCTGGCCGACGAACTTGGGTTCCCGGTACTGAAACCGGTCGGCCCCGACGCCGAGTTGGTAGCGCAGATTCGGGCCTTGGATCTGGACGCTGCCGTGGTGGTCGCATTCGGCATGCTGCTGCCCCAACCGCTGCTTGACGCCGTGCCCGGTGGCTGGCTCAATCTACACTTTTCGCTGCTGCCACGATGGCGAGGTGCCGCACCGGTACAGCGGGCCATCCTGGCCGGTGACCAGGTCACCGGTGCCACCGTGTTCCGTATCATCAAGCAGTTGGATGCCGGCCCGGTCTTCCGCAGCGAGCCGACCCCGATCGGTGCAACCGAGACCAGCGGTGAGTTGTTGTCCCGGCTCGCCGGATCGGGAGTGCACTTGTTGCTGGCTGCCCTTGATGATTTGGCCGCCGGCCGGAAACCCCACCCGCAGGATGCGACCGGGATCGTCCTCGCCGCCAAACTGACCCCGGATGAGATGCGTCTCGATTGGGCTCAGCCGGCCGATAGCCTTCTGCGGACGATCCGCGCAGCCAGCCCCGAACCGGGTGCCTGGACGACCTTGGCCGGCCGGCGGTTCGCCATCCTGGCGGCCAGGCCCGATCCGCAGGGCCCCAGACTGGCCGGCGGCGAATTGCAGGCGGATCGCCGCCACCTCTGGGTCGGTACCGGTTCAGGAACCCTGGAATTGGTGCGTGTTCAGGCCTTTGGCAAGAAGGTCATGCTGGCTGCGGATTGGGCCCGCGGGCATCGCTGGCCTGCAGCGCAGCCACTGAGTTTCGATGCGTGAACCGCGCAGGCGGGCAGGGCGCTCCCGCCGCCGTGATCCAGCCCGGTTGGCCGCCCTGGCAGCGCTGCGCAGGATCAATGGGGAACAGGCCTACGCGAACTTGGTTCTCGGCCCGCTGGTTACTGCCCTGAATACCCAGGATGCAGGTTTCGTCACCGAACTGGTGCACGGCACCTGCCGCTGGCAGGGCAGCTACGATCGGGTAATCGAGGCGGCCGCTGGCCGGTCACTGGGTTCCTTACAACCGGCCGTGGTCGATGTGCTGCGGCTGGCCTGCCATCAGTTGTTCGGCACCCGGACGCCGGTGCACGCCGCGGTCGCCACCAGTGTCGACCTGGCTGCCATCGCCATCGGCGAGCACACCACCGGGGTGGTGAATGCCATCGTGCGCAGGCTAGCCGCACGGAGCCTGGATCGGTGGCTTGCCGAGTTGACCGCCGGCCTTGATCCGCTGGCCGCCATGGCCCTCCGGTATGCCCATCCAGAATGGATCGTCCAGGCCTTCGCGGATACCCTGTCCGGCGATGACGCCGAACTGGCCGAATTGCTGGCTGCAGACAACCGCCCACCGGTGCCGATGCTTGCAGTACGTCCCGGCCTCGGCGAGGTCGCCGAGCTTGTGACCGCAGGCGCCGAGCCAGCCCGGTGGTCGCCCTGGGGCGCCAGCCGGCCTGGCGATCCGGAAGCACTGCCGGCGATTCGGGCAGGCCGAGCCGGCGTCCAGGACGAGGGCAGCCAACTGGTGATCCGGGCCGCCACCCGCGCCGCATGCCCACGGGGACCATGGCTGGATCTGTGTGCCGGCCCGGGAGGCAAGTCCGCGCTGCTCCGCGGCCTATCGCCCGGGCTGCTGGTCGCTGCGGAATTGCATCCGCACCGGGCAGAGCTGGTAGCGGCCAGCCTACGCGGCTACCCCCGGACCGGGGCCGGGCATGCGGGTCATCAGGTGATCGTGGCCGACGGAACCCGCCCGGCATGGCAGCCCGGATCCTTCGCGCTGGTGGTGGTCGACGCTCCCTGTAGTGGTCTGGGAGCGCTGCGGCGGCGTCCCGAGGCCCGCTGGCGTGATCGGGCCGGGCAGGTCAAGTCGCTCGCCCGGCTGCAAACCAGGCTGTTGGCTAGCGCGATTTCGGCTGCCATGCCCGGTGGCGTGATCGCCTACATCACCTGTTCGCCCCACCGGCAGGAGACCCTGGCAGTGGTGCAGTCGGCCAAGGGTGTCGAAATCCTGAACGCACCCCCACTGTTGCCACAAGTTCCGCAGGCAGCCAGTCGGCTGGATGACCGGTTCATTCAGCTGTGGCCCCACCGGCATGACACCGACGCCATGTTTTGCGCCTTGCTGCGCCGCGGCGACCGCTAGGCTATGCGAGTGGCCGTGCGCATCGCTCCCAGCATCCTGAACGCCGATCTCGCCAATCTGGCCGCCGAGGTGGCGCGTATTCCAAGTGCCGACTTCTTGCACGTCGACGTCATGGACAATCACTTCGTGCCGAACCTGACCTTCGGCCTGCCGGTGGTGGCCGCCCTGCGCAAACACAACCAGCTGCCGATGGACATCCATCTAATGATCGAAAACCCGGATACCTGGGCACCGGCCTATGCCGACCTGGGGTGCGAATCGGTCAGCTTCCATGCCGAGGCCTCGCAAGCCCCAATCCGGACCGCCCGAGAGATCCGCAGCCTAGGAGCGCGGGCGGCAATAGCACTGAAACCGGCAACCCCGATCGAGCCATATGCCGACCTGCTCACCGAACTGGACATGGTGCTGCTGATGACCGTCGAACCAGGCTTCGGAGGCCAGCGTTTCCTTGATCTGGTACTGCCCAAGATCCACCGGACCCGGCAGTTGGTGGCCGGCACCGGGCAGGATATCTGGATCCAGGTTGACGGCGGAATCTCAATGCAAACCATTGGACGCTGCGCCGAAGCGGGTGCAGACATGTTCGTTGCGGGTACCGCGGTCTACCGGGCCGAAGACGCCGACCAGATGGTTACCGATCTGCGTGCCCAAGCCGTCGCGGCCTGCCGCCACCGGGCGGACTGATCGGCACCGCCGGCTCCGGAACAGCTGGGTACGATAGCCTGGGCTCAGGCCGGCGCCTGACCATCGACGTATAGCATGCCCGGTTCGGGTGCCCCGATGATCTGACTGACGGTGACCAGCGTGTACCCTTGGGCCCGCAGCCCGTCGATGATCTGGGGGGCCGCATCCACCGTCCACTGGTGGGTGTCGTGCATCAGGATGATGGCCCCGGGCCGAACCCGGGACAAGGTCAACGCGACGACCGTGTCCATATCGGTGTTCTGCCAGTCGGCCGGGCTATCGGTCCAGCCGATCACGGCCAGTCCGTGGTTGCCGGCGACCTGGTCAACCAGCGCATTGCGTTCTCCATAGGGTGGACGCAGCAGCGTCGGATAGCTACCGGTGACGGCCTGAATGCGCTGCTGGGTATCGGCGATCTCGAAGTCGATGGCTTCGGGAGCCAGTTCAGGTAGGTGGGGATGGCTGGTGGTGTGGTTGCCGATCTCCATACCGAGCTGCTTGGCCCGCAGGATGGGGTTGGGGTTGTCGTCCACATACTGGCCGTTAAGGAAGAGGGTGGCCACCGCCTGCCGCGACTCGAAAGTATCCAGCAACTGATTGGTCAGCGGGGAGGGACCATCGTCATAGGTGAGTGCGACGCAGTTCGCCACCCGGCAATCTACTGGTTCCGGTGTGGTTACGGTGGGCGTCGGTGCCGCATCGCCCGGGGTCTTGGCGGATTGTGTGGGACTACCGGGACTGGCTTCCTGAATGGGCTCGGACGGCGTTGCGCTGGTTGCCGCGGTGGCCTGCGGTGTGGCCGGATTGGGTTCCTCAGCCGTTCCGGAACAGCTGGTAGTGCCCGGCGCCAACAGGCACATCCCGAAGATTATCAAGCGTAAACGACGATTCACGCCAACCACTATAGGGAATGAAGCTGCTGTGCGTTCTGCCTGCGGCAATCGACGATCCTGGACGCTGCCCTGTTCAGGCCTGGTCGTCGCGCCTGCGTAGATAGCGCTGGAATTCCGCGGCCAACCGATCGCCGGTCGTCTCCGGTAGCTCGCCCTCGTCCTGCTGGGCCTCCAGCTGCCCGACGTATTCGCTGAAATCGGCGTCCTCGGTGGCGAGTTCATCGATGCCGCGCTGCCAGGCCTGGGCTTGGGCGGGTAAATCGCCCAATTCCAGGGCGATGTCCAACAGATCCTCCACATGGCTGAGCAGGGCCAGGACGGCCTTCGGGTTGGGCGGTGCAGCCACATAGTGCGGTACCGAAACCCACAGCGATATCGCTCGCAGACCGGCCCGTCGGCAGCCATCGGCCAGCACCCCGGTGATGCCGGTGGGGCCCTCATAGTTGGTCGGATCCAATCCGAGCGCACGCGCCAGCCCGGCATCGGTACTGTTACCGGTCACCGGAAGCGGCCGGGAATGCGGCGAGTCGGTCAGCATCGCGCCAAGCAATACCACCAACTCGGGTTCCTGACTGCGTAGCGCCGAGATGACCGCCGCACAATACTGTCGCCACCGCAGGTTGGGTTCCGGACCGCTGAGCAGGATCAGGTCACGATCGGGTAGCCGGGTGCGCCGCAGCATCGTCTTAGGCCAGACGATCTCGCGCCCCGCCGCCTGCCGAACCACTCGGGGGCGTACCGATTGGTAGTCGTAGTAATCGTCGCCATCCAGGTTGAACAACACCTCGGTTGGATAGGACGCGGCAATGTGCTCGACCACCGCCGAAGCGGCGTCGGCGGCATCGTTCCAGCCCTCGAAGGCCCCCACAACCACTGGGCGCCGCAGCTTCGCGCGTCCTGCCATGCCCCCAACATAGTCTGCCCATCCGATATAGCGACCATCATCGTCAACGCCGTGGCCGGCCGGTCAAGGCGGTTCCGCCGCCCACTACGCTAGTAGACATGCCTAGAAGCCTTCGTGACCATCTGTTCCACCGCGTCCTGGTGGCCGACGGGGCGATGGGTACCATGCTGCAGGGATTCGATCTGGACCTGGATGATTTCGAAGGGCTCGAAGGCTGCAATGAGGTCCTGAACAGAACCCGTCCCGAAGTAGTCGCCGAAATACACCAGGCCTATCTCGCCGCCGGTTCGGACTGTGTGGAGACCAACACCTTCGGAGCCAACTTATCGGCTCTGAGCGAATACGATATCGCCGATCAGATTGGCGAACTGGCCGAGGCGGGCGCCCGGATCGCTCGCCGGGTGGCCGATGAATTCAGCACGCCGGCCAGGCCCCGCTTCGTTTTGGGCAGTGTCGGACCGGGTACGAAACTACCAACCTTGGGTCATATCGGCTTCACCGAACTCTGCGCAACCTATCAGGCCCAGATCGCCGCGATGATCCGAGGTGGGATCGATGCGGTACAGATCGAAACCTGTCAAGACCTTGCCCAGGCCAGGGCGGCGGTGATCGCGGCCAAACGAGCCCGGGCCGCCGCCGGGATCGACCTGCCGATTCTCTGTTCCATCACGGTGGAGACCACCGGATCGATGCTGTTGGGTACCGAGATCGGGGCCGCGCTGGCCACCCTGGCCCCCCTGGGGGTGGATGTGCTTGGCCTGAACTGTGCGACCGGGCCGGCAGAGATGGCCGAGCACCTGCGCTATCTTGCCCGGCATGCCGGGATCGGACTTTCCGCTATGCCCAATGCCGGACTGCCGGAACTCACTCCGCATGGCGCCCGCTATCCGCTCGGCCCGCAGGGGCTTGCTGCCGCCCTGGACGAGTACGCCACCGACTTCGGATTGACGCTGGTCGGCGGGTGCTGTGGTACCACACCGGATCATATCCGCGCCGTCGCCCAGGTCGTGGGCACCGACCGTCCGGTCACCATCCGCAAACCGACTGTGATCAGCTCGGTTGCCTCGCTATATTCGGAGGTAGCCCTGAAACAGCACACCAGCTATCTGGCGATCGGAGAACGCACCAACGCGAATGGCTCTAAGGCCTTCCGGGAGGCCATGCTCGCCGGTAACTGGGAGGACTGCGTCGGATTGGCCCGGGACCAATCGCGCTCCGGCGCCCATGTGCTGGATCTCTGCGTCGACTACGTGGGCCGGGACGGCATCGCCGACATGACCGAGTTGGCGGGCCGCTTCGCAAGCGCGATCACTCTACCGGTGATGCTCGATTCCACCGAACCAGAGGTAGTCGCGGCCGGATTGGCCCGGCTGCCGGGCCGGGCAATCGTCAATTCGGTGAACTTCGAGGATGGCGACGGACCGGGTTCCCGTTACCGCAGGATGATGCCGCTGGTGGTGGAACATGGCGCGGCGGTAGTGGCTCTAACCATCGACGAACAGGGCCAGGCACGCACCAGCGAATGGAAACTGCGCGTCGCCGAACGGCTGATCACCGCATTGACCACCGAATGGGGCATGGACGAGGAAGATATCCTGGTCGATACCCTGACCTTCCCCATCGCCACCGGCCAGGCCGAAACCCGGCGAGACGGCATCGAAACCATCGAGGCCATCCGCGCGTTGAAAAAGACCCATCCCCGGGTGCTGACCACCTTGGGGGTATCGAATATCAGCTTCGGGTTGAATCCGGCGGCCAGGGTAGTGTTGAACAGCGTCTTCCTGGATGAGTGCGTCAAGGCCGGGCTCGATTCAGCCATCGTCGGTGTGGCGAAGATCATGCCGGTAGAGCAAATCCCCGCTAACCAGTATGAATGCGCCCTGGATCTGATCTGGGACCGCCGCCGGCCGGACTACGACCCCCTGGAATGCTTCTTGGGTCTATTCGAAGGGATCACCACGGCTTCGCTGCGCGAGCGGCGGGCGACCGAGCTGGCCGCACTGCCCCTTCCGGAACGCCTAGCCAGACGCATCGTGGAGGGCAACGATCGAGGGCTGGAGGATGACCTCAGCGAGGCCCTGGCCAGCCGGCCGGCTCTGCAGATCATCAACGATGATCTGCTCGGTGGTATGAAGACCGTGGGTGAGCTGTTCGGTTCCGGGCAGATGCAACTGCCCTTCGTCCTACAGAGCGCGGAGACGATGAAGAAGGCCGTGGCATGGCTGACCCCGCATCTGGACGACTCGGGGGCGGGGACCGGCAAGGGCACCCTGGTGCTGGCCACCGTGAAGGGCGATGTGCACGACATCGGCAAGAACCTGGTCGACATCATCGTGTCTAATAATGGCTACACGGTGGTGAACCTCGGGATAAAACAGCCTGTCTCAGCCATCTTGGCGGCCGCCGAACAACATAACGCCGACGCCATCGGCATGTCCGGGTTGCTGGTCAAATCCACCTTAGTGATGCGTGACTACCTGCTCGAACTGAACCAGCGGGGTCTGGCGACCCGATTCCCGGTATTGCTGGGCGGCGCCGCCCTGACCCGGTCGTTCGTGGATCACGATCTGGCCGAGCTATATGACGGTACGGTGCGCTACGCGAAGGATGCCTTCGAAGGCCTGGGGCTGTTGGATACCCTGATGGCCATCAAGCGGGGGGAGCCGGATGCCGCATTGCCCGAGGTACGGCCCAGGCGAGTGACCGCGCCCACCCAGCCACTGCCCACACCCGAACCAGGAACGCGTTCGGATGTGGCCCGGCGCGGTGCGGTACCGGAGCCACCGTTTTGGGGTAGCCGGGTCACCAAAGGAATCAAGCTGGCCGACATCGTCGGTTGGCTCGACGAGCGCGCCTTGTTCCAGGGGCAGTGGGGGCTGCGCTCGGCACCGGACGGCCTCACGCATGCAGAGCTCGTGGCCACCGAGGGCCGGCCCCGGCTGCGGGCCTGGCTGGACCGGATCCAGGCCGACGGGCTGGCCCAGTTCGCAGTGGTGCACGGCTACTTCCCATGTCACTCTCAGGCGGAGCGGCTGATAGTCGGCGATCCTGTCGATCCGGAGCGCGAACTGGCCAGGTTCACCTTCCCCAGGCAGCCCAGGGGGCGCCGGCTTTGCCTGGCCGACTTCTTCCGGGATGCCACCGAGACTGCCGAACTCGGCCCCGATGTGCTGGCATTGCAATTGGTGACGATGGGGGAGCGGGTATCCCAGGAGACCGCACGGCTTTTCGAGACCAATGCCTACCGCGGCTATCTGGAACTGCACGGCCTATCGGTGCAACTAACCGAGGCGTTGGCCGAACTTTGGCACCAGCGGATACGTACCGAGTTGGGATTGGCCGCCGAGGACGGCCCGGTCACCGAGCAGATCCGTGACCAGGCATATCGGGGTAGCCGCTATAGCTTCGGCTATCCCGCCTGCCCCGATCTGGAACTGCGCAGACCGCTATGCGGGCTGCTGAAGCCCGAACGCATCGGGGTGGTGCTGTCCGAGGAACTCCAGTTGCATCCCGAGCAGTCCACCGATGCCCTAATCGTCCATCACCGGGAGGCCAGGTACTTCAACGCCCGCTGACATGCCAGGCTGGCTTGGCGGCCCCGGTCGTTGACCGCCGCGATCAGCAGCGATGAGTATGGCGAGGACGACGGGGTGGCCGCTTGCCTCTCGACCCGGATCCTGACAGGCGACTACCCTCCGCAGGCCGCCTGGAAATCACCGGCATAGGCGAGCACCACGGGGACGCCCACGCACAGTTGGCTGGTGGCTGCCAGCCCGCTGGCCGGATCAAGGGGAATGTTGTGTCCCCAGACGCGCTGTTCGGCGCCCAATAGGGCTGCCAACCCGCCCGGGGCAGCCGGGGCGACCACTTCGGTATCCTCAGGGTCGATGTTATTGAGCCTAGCCGCAGCCCGGAAACCATCGGCCCGGCCCATCACCTCGTCCACCAGGCCCTTATCCATCGCGGTGGCCGGGTCGAACATATAGGCTCCCAGCTCGTCCTTAATGCGTTGGGCCTCGATCCCCCGGTGTTCGGCAACGAAGTCGACGAACTGCCGGTACTCGGCCGCCAACCCATTGGTATAGACCTCCCGCTCCTCCTCGGTCATGTCCCGGTAGGGGTTGCCGAAGTCCTTGCCCGTGCCTTGGGCCAGATACTCGCTGGTAATGCCACCCGAGGTCTGTACCCCGGATTGCAGCAGGTTGCCGGTCAGTCCGGTGACCTCGCGGTAGCGCTGGAAGGGACCGAAGATCACCCCGATAGAGCCCACCATGGTGCCGTGATCCGAGATGATCCGAGCGGCAGGCGCCATAGCGTACATGCCGCCGGAGGCCGACATCGACTGCACATAGGCGACCACCGAATGCCCGGTGCGCTCCTGATAGCGGATCACCGCGTCGGCGATGGCCCTGGCTCCGTAGATCGACCCGCCTGGGGTGTCCATCAGCAGGATCACTCCGGCATAGTCATCGGCACGCAGGGCGTCCAGTTGGTCGGCGATCTCCCGGCCATAGGTTGCCGAGGAGAACAGCCCACCGCTGTCGCTGCTGCCCTGGATAACCCCTTTGATCGAGATCGCCAGTAAGGTGTTGGATGCCGAGGTCGGACCCCACAGGTGGCTGGTGGGGACCGCAGCCGGTCGCGCGGATTGCCGGGTGAACAACCCCATCAACACCCCACCCAGGATGGCCACTAGGCTGAGGGCCACCAGCACCGCACCTGCACCGAGCATGAAACCCAGCCCGGTGCCGAAACCACGGCTAAAACCCCGGTCCGCACCGGCTGGTGCAACCGGCGGCCGGGCGCTCCGTTGCGGGACCGGCCCACCGGTGGGCATGCCGGTCCTGGCGGCAGCCATGGATTGGCCGGTAAGAGGCTGCTCGGGGCGCGTGGGGGTGGCCTCGGAACCCGGGATGGCCTCTGGTCGTGCCCCGGAAGACATATGACTTGCCGGACCCTCGGGTGGAGCCGATTCCGGCGTGGGGTGTTCGTTGGCAGGCATCTGACAGAGGTCCTTTCGTGGGTGTACCCAGTTACCCTACGGCCTAGCCGACGGTTGCGTCCGGATAACAAGTTGCCACCCGCAGGGGATCGATGGTTGTCGAGCATCGGGCGGACGAGAAACAATGTGCGACGTGATTGGCGATCTGGCACCTGGCGCGGTGCTGTGGGACTTCGACGGTACCCTGGTGGACAGCGAGCGACTGTGGATATTCGCCACGCAGGAAGTGCTGGGCGCCTTCGGGGTCCGATGGACCCATGAGCAGGGTGTGGCCCTGTGCGGCAGTTCACAGGAAGTCGCTACCCGGATTTGGCTGGGTGAGGCTCACCAGCAGCTTGGCCGGCCGCTGGATATCGGCGCAACTGAACTCTATGACGCCATCTACGGTTGGGTAGTCGAGTATCTGCGGGCAGAGCCATTGCCCTGGCTGCCGGGGGTGCCCGAATTGCTCGGCGAATGCCGCGATGCGGGGATCCCGATGGCTGTGGTCTCGGCCAGTCCGCTGGACCTGCTGATGGCCGGGATAGCCAAGATGCCTCCGGGCAGTTTCCAGGCGGTGCTCCCCGGCCCGCAGCTACCGCGGCCCAAGCCGGCCCCCGATGGATACCTGCTCGCTGCCGAACGCTTGGGGGTAGCGATCACCGACTGTGTGGTCATTGAGGATTCGGTGGCCGGTACGGCCGCCGGCAGGGCCGCCGGAGCTGCCGTGCTGGGGGTGGCCTGTATGCATCCGCTCGATGACGCGCCTGGCCAGATCAACCTGGCTTCCCTGGCCGGAGTCGATCTGGCCGGACTCACCCGGTACCGGCAGGCAATCGCCGGAGGTGGACGATGACTCTTCCCGATCCGGCAGACTATTCGGGAGTCCGTGTGGGGCCGTTGACAGCCGGCGAATGGGTGTCGCTGACCGATCAAAAGGGTCATCGTAAATCTTTGCTGCTGGAAACCGGCAAGGTGTTCCACACCACGAAGGGTGGGCTGGCCCATGATGAGATCATTGGCCGCTCCGAAGGCTGCGTGGTCAGCACGGTGGGGGGGCTACAGTATCTGGTCTTCCGGCCATTGCTCAACGAGTACATGGTGACCATGCCCCGGGAGGCTGCGGTCATCTACCCAAAGGATGCCGCTCAGATTCTGATGCGGGCCGATATCTTCCCGGGCGCCCGGGTGCTGGAAGCCGGCGTTGGTTCTGGTGCGCTGAGCCTGGCGTTGTTACGTGCCATCGGCCCCAGCGGCCGGCTACACAGCTATGAGCGTCGAGCCGAGTTCGCCGAGGTCGCCCGGGCCAATGTGGCCCAGTTCCTGGGCGGGTGGCATCCCGCCTGGACGGTCACGATCGGTGACCTAGCCGAGGTGATCGCCGACGAACCGGTCGATCGGGCGATCCTAGACATGCTCGCCCCGTGGGACTGCCTGGTCGCGGTGGGGCAAGTGTTGGAGTCCGGCGGGGTGCTGTGCTGTTATGTCGCCACCACCACCCAGATGGGACGGGTGATGGACGCCATTCGGGCTCACGGAGAGTTCACCGAACCGCACGCCACCGAGGTTTTGGTGCGCGACTGGCACGCCGAGGGACTGGCCATCCGGCCCGGGCACGCGACCAGCGCGCACACCGGCTTTCTGGTGATGACCCGCCGGATGGCACATGGCGTACCGGCGCCGCTGCGGAAGCGTCGTCCCGCACCCGGCGCCTATGGACCCGACTATGCCGGCCCGATGCCACGCAATGTGGCCGCCGAGCATCTGGCGGCCAGCCGGGAACGCAGCCAATGACCGGCCGGTTCAGCCAAGGATCTGCTTCACCTGGCCGCCGGCTTCCCGGATCTCGGAGGGCACCACCCGCCAGACCAGATATTTCAGCTCACCGCACCGATAGTCGCCTCGCTGGGGAATGATGGTGCTCACCAGTTCGTGGCAGTATTCCTCGTCCATGTGGACCAGTACCCCGCCCGGCTGGGCAACCGCGTGCGGCAGACCGGGGCGCAGCACCACGGTGGTTTCGTCAGCCATCAGAAACAATTCGCGATCATGCGGGATGCGCATCGGAAGCAGCCGGCACAGCCCGGGTACCGCGCTGGCACCCAGCTCAATGATCACGTCCTCGGCTGCGATGCTGGTGGCCAGGTGGCCAACGAACATGGCACCGGTGTCCGAGCCGTCCCGTTCGGCCCCCGCGGCGATCCGGGCGGCGAACTCTTGGTCGGACATCAGGTCGGGGCGGTCCAGTTGAGTGATCCCCAATGGGTATCGTTCCGCTAGCATCTTCAGTAGTCCGCTCATGCTCCAGTCGGCACCGGCTTGCTCTTCCGCCTCCGTCAGCCCCACCAGTTGCAGGAATTCCACCCTGCCGGCGGGGGTATCGATGACGCCGAGGCCGGGGTCGAGTTGAAAGCCGATGGCCCGCAGCAGGGTCGGATCGTCCAATTTGATCGGTCCCCGGGCGTTCAGGTGGTGTCCCGCGCCGAATACATGGCCCGAGCGGACCACCAGGCGGGCGACATTGTCCAACAGGCTGAGCGGCCAGATCGGGGGAGTGGCATCGGGGTCGGCGGCGGTCTCATCGCGCAACCGGAAGGTAAACTCGAAACCGTTGCCGGATACCCCTTCGGGATCTGCCGCGGGTTGATCGCCGAACAGGTCGCTTAGTCCGTAGGTAACGAAATGCCAGTGCCAGCACGGCTCGGCTACCCGGTAGACGCTGATCCCGTTCAGCGTATCGCCGCCACCCAGTTCCGGGGGGACCTGCGGTGTCCAGTGAGGCGGGTTCGATTGTTCTGGATACAGCTTCCGGCAGGCGGCATCGATGGCCGACCAACCAGGGGCACCGTCTTCGGCATCAGTCATGCCGTCACCCTAGCGGCCCAGGAAGCTGTCAACCGGGAACGAATGCCCCAGCGACCAAGGGGCGGTCCGCAGTCGGTACCGGGGTGGTATCGAACGGTAGGCTGGGGCAACCATGAACGAATCGAATGTGGGGCAGTTGGGTAGCTCCTTTGCGCGCTACCTGGCCACCGCCGCCCCCGAAGCCCTACCCAGTCCGGCCGCCAGCCAGGCGTCCGGACTCGCTCCGCACGCCACCACGATCGTCGCCGCCACCTTTGCGGGCGGGGTGGTGCTGGCCGGTGACCGGCGGGCCACGATGGGCAGCCTGATCGCTCAACGCGAGATCGAGAAGGTCTTTGGCGCCGACGATCACACCATCGTTGGGGTGGCCGGGGTGGCCGGCCTGGCGATCGAACTGGTACGGCTATTCCAGGTGGAATTACAGCACTACGAGAAGCTGGAGGGGGTGCCACTGAGCCTGGATGGCAAGGCCAATCGGCTCAGCGCCCTGGTGCGCGGCAATCTGCAGTTGGCGCTGGGCGGGCTGGCGGTGATCCCATTGTTCGCCGGTTTCGATCCGGACCGCAGGGCGGGCCGGATCTTCAGCTATGACGCCACCGGCGGCCGCTATGAGGAGTCCGGTTTCCACTCGGTGGGATCGGGCGCGGCATTCGCTCGTGGCTCGCTGAAGAAGACCCATCGCCCCGATGGCGACGAGACCGGTGCGGTGGCAGCGGTCATTGGTTCGCTCTACGACGCGGCCGATGACGATGCGGCCACCGGCGGCCCCGATCTGGCCAGGGCGATCTTCCCGGTAGTGATGACCGCCACCGCGAGCGGGGTTCGACAGCTGCCTGGCGCCGAAGTCGCCGAGGTGACCACTGCCGTGCTGGAGGCGCTGTGAGCATGCCGTTCTATGTTGCCCCCGAGCAACTTATGAAAGACCGTGCCGAGTTCGCCCGCAAAGGCATCGCCCGCGGCAGATCGGTGGTGGTGCTGCGCTACACGGACGGGATAGCTCTGGTCGCCGACAATCCCAGCGACATGCTCCACAAGGTCTCGGAGATTTACGATCGCATCGGGTTCGCCGCAGTGGGCCGCTACAACGAATTCGAGAATCTGCGTATCGGTGGTATCCGCTACGCCGATCTACGGGGTTACACCTATGACCGGCGCGATGTCACTGGACGGGGGCTCGCCAACGCCTATGCGCAGCAGTTGGGCAGTTCGTTCAGTTCGGGCGGCGACAAACCCTTCGAGGTGGAGTTGGTGGTGGCCGAGGTGGGTATGGACGCCACCGGCGATCATATCTTCCGGATTGGATTCGATGGCACGATCAACGATGAACCCGATTTCGTGGTGATCGGAGGCGTGGTCGAACCGGTGGCGGGGGTGGTTGCGCATGGCTTCGATGCCACGGCCGAGTTGGCTCAGGCATTGCGGTTGGCAACCCGTGCCCTGGGGCAGACCGAACAGCTTGAGGTCGCGGTTCTCGACCGGACGCGTCGTCAGCCGCGCAAGTTCTACCGCATCGTGGGTGCCGAATTGCGTAGTCTTTTGGTCGCTGGTTGAGCCGGCTGCCGGGCCGGCCGGGGCCGGTGAGGTGCCGGGCTATATCAAGAGGCGAGTTGGACCACCAGGTTGATGGTGCTGGCCACGACCACCGCGCCCAACAGGTAGCTGAGCAGGGTGTGGTTGAGCACCATACGCCGCAGCTCGCGGGTTTTCACGGTGGTATCGCTGACCTGATAGGTCATGCCCAAGCAGTAGGAGAAGTAGGCGAAGTCGCGGTAGTCCGGCAGGTTCTGGTCACCCGGGAAGTCGATGCCGCCATCCGGGCCGGCATAGTATTCGCGGGCATAACGCAGCACATAGACCATGTGGACCACGAACCAGGACGCCGCCACGCTGGCGAAGCCGCCAAGGCCGTCGACATAGCCGGCGATGTCATGCCGGGTGCCGGCCTGAAGCAGGACGCCGACCCCCGCCAGGCTCAGCAGGGCCGCCGCGATCAGGATCGCCGTCGCAGGCCGGTGACCGGGATCCTCGGCTTCGGCGTGGGTCTTGGTTGCCTGGCCGTCCATGCCCTGGATGGTCAGCCAGGTCCAGATCGTGAACAGTCCCGCCCCCAGCGTCCAACCGAGCGGTACCGCAAACCATGGCCACCCGGCCAGCACCGCTGCCATTGCCGCCAGGATCCCAAGCACCAAGCCCACCAGCAGATGCAGCAGCGGTTGTTGGTGACGCGGACGAACCGGCTTGCCGGCCGGCGCAGCCATGGCTTGGTACCCTTGTGGTTCTGGCGTTGTTGACACCCAATCATTGTGCCTGTGGTGACCATGGGTCGATACCACGGGTTCTGCCCGGTGGACGGCAGGTTCCCCAACCGGGCAGGGGTCGGATCCATCCTCGGGACTGACTATCATCGGGACGTGACCGACCGTTCCTTGAGCCCGACCCTGGTAATTGGGACCGGCCTGATCGGGGCCGCCGTGGGGTGTGCGTTGAACGACACCGGGGTCAGGGTTCACCTACGAGATCGGACTCGGTCTACTGCCGTCGTTGCCGCCGGGCGAGGGGCCGGGATGCTCGATGCGCCGGCGGCCGCTGAGGTGCGGCTGGTGGTGGTAGCGGTGCCACCAGCAGCGATCGGAGGTGTGGTGGCGGCGGCGTTGCGGAAATACCCGAATGCCGCGGTGACCGATGTGGGCTCGGTTAAGGCAGGTATCGCCGCCGAACTCACCGGGTTGGGAGCGGCGACCGAGCGCTATCTGGGTGGGCATCCGATGGCCGGTTCGCACCGCAGCGGGCCGCTTACCGCCAACAAGGAGCTGTTCCTGGATCGCACCTGGGTGTTGACGCCCAACCCAGTCAACCCACCCTGGGTACGGCAGCGGGTTCGTCTGTTGGTGAAGCTGTGTGGAGCCCGACTGGTGGAGCTGTCCGCGACCGACCATGACCGGGCGGTCGCCGCGCTCAGCCATTTTCCGCAGCTTGTCAGTTCCCTGACCGCGGCCAGGCTAACCCAGGTGGCCCCGGAGGATCTGCAACTGGCTGGTCAGGGAATCCGCGATGTAACCCGGATCGCCGCTTCCGATGCGAGCATGTGGGGGCAGATTGTAGCGGCCAATGTGGAGCCGATCCGCACCCAGTTGATGGCCCTGCGCGCCGATCTGGCGGCGCTGATCGACGCTTTGGACGATGCCGATACCGTGACCGATCTGCTGCAGCGTGGTAACGCCGGGGTGCGCGCCCTGCCGAATCGACGCGGCAAGCGGCCCGAGGAATTGGCGTCGGTAGTGGTCGAGATCCCCGACGCCCCGGGTTCGCTGGGTGCGTTGTTCACCGCGATCACGGCGGCCGGGGTGAATATCGAGGACCTGTCGATGGAACATGACCAAATCCGCGATGCCGGCTACCTGTCGATCGAGGTTAGTCCCGACGGAGTAGCCGGGCTGCGGCGGATGATCGCCGCCAACGGCTGGCGGTTGCGATCCTGATGTGTTCCCCATACCGAAAGATCGGATGCCCAACGTGAGTATCGTGCCCGAGCCCAGCCTGGTGATCGCCATCGACGGCCCAAGCGGCTCCGGAAAGTCGTCCACCGCCCGCGCCTTGGCGAGTGCGCTATGCATGGACTATCTGGATACCGGTTCGATGTATCGGGCTCTTGCGGTGTGGTGTACCCGGCAGGGTATCCCAGCCGCGGACGCCGGCAGGGTGGCCGCGGCCGCCGCCACCCTGCCGCTGGGGATCAACACCGACCCGGCCGATTTCGGTGTGCGACTGGCCGGCAGCGATGTCACCGCGCAGTTGCACACCCCTCAGGTGTCGGGAATCGTGTCCGGATATGCCCGTATCGCCGAGGCCAGAGGCTGGCTGATCGCCCGGATGCGCCAGATCATCGCCGAACGCGGCCGCATCGTCGTGGAAGGCCGGGACATCACGACAGTGGTGGCGCCGGACGCCCAAGTGCGTGTTCTGCTGAAGGCCGATGCCACGGCCCGCATCGCCCGGCGTACCGCGCAACTCAACGGTGCCGCCGACCGGGTAACCGTCACCGATCAGGTGATCGGCCGGGACAGGGTAGACGCATTGACCAGTGACTTCGAGCATCCAGCCCATGGCGTGGTGGTGATCGACTCGACTGACCTGAGTCTCGCACAGGTCGTCGAGCGAATCGCCGGCCTGGTGCCCGCACCTTTGAGACATTCGCCAAAGCGGTGATGTGCTACTCGATTCCGCCCACCGCTAGGGGTGGGTCGCCTGCGGCGGATCCCGGCCTCGCGGGCAAGTCGGGTAGCGTGGGTGGGCGTGAATGAGCCCACACAGATCCAGGAAGTGTCCGCCGCGCGTCCGGTGGTGGCGGTGGTTGGCCGGCCGAATGTGGGCAAGTCAACCTTGGTGAACCGGATTCTAGGACGCCGGGAGGCAATCGTCCAGGACACCCCTGGGGTGACCCGCGACCGGGTCAGCTACGACGCGGAATGGGCAGGCCGGGAGTTTGTCCTGGTCGATACCGGTGGTTGGGCTTCGGATGCCACCGGACTGGTCGCCCAGATCGCCGAGCAAGCCGAAATCGCGATTCAACTGGCCGATGCGGTGCTGTTGGTGGTGGATGCCACGGTGGGCACCACCGATGAGGATGAAGCCGTCGTCGGAGTTCTGCGTCGCAGTCGCAAACCGGTGGTGCTGGTGGCTAACAAGGTGGACGATCAGCGCAGCGAGGCTGACGCGGCGAGCATGTGGAATCTGGGGCTGGGGGAGCCCTACCCGGTGTCGGCGCTGCACGGCCGCGGTTCGGGAGACATGCTGGATGCGCTGCTCGCCGTGCTGCCACCCAGCGAGGCCCCGGCGTCGGTCGAGGCCGGTGGACCGCGTCGGGTTGCGATTGTCGGCAAACCCAATGTGGGCAAGTCGTCGCTGCTGAACAAGCTGGCGGGCGGGAACCGGGCGGTGGTCTCGGATGTCTCGGGCACCACGGTCGATCCAATCGATGAGTTGGTCAACATCGGCGGTGAGGCCTATCGGTTGATCGATACCGCCGGTATCCGAAAACGAGTCAAGGAGGCGTCCGGTTCGGAATATTACGCCTGGCTGCGCACCCAGGCCGCTATCGAGCGGGCCGAAAGCTGTGTGCTGGTGATCGATGCCGCCGAGCCAGTATCGGAGCAGGACCTGAAGATCCTGGCCGGGATCGAGAAGGCCGGCAGGGCGCTGGTGATCGCCTACAACAAATGGGATCTCACCGATGAGGATCGGCGACGCCAGTTGACTCGGGAAATCGAGCGTGATCTCAACGCTTGGGGGTGGGCACCGTCGGTGAACATCTCCGCATTGACGGGTCGTAATCTAGACAAGTTGCGGGTCGCGATCGATGCCGCATTGCGGGGATGGGAAACCCGGGTCGCCACTGGTCAGCTTAACTCCTTCCTAGGACGCGTGGTCGCTGCTCATCCCCACCCGATGCGTGGCGGCAAACAGCCGCGCATTCTGTTCGGGACGCAAGCCCACGCCTGCCCACCCACCTTCGCGTTGTTCACCTCGGGTCAGATCGAGGCTCAGTACCGGCGCTTCGTGGAGCGTCGGCTGCGGGAGGAGTTCGGTTTCACCGGCAGCCCGGTGCACATCGAAGTGCGGGCCAGGGCCAGGCGCGGGGATCGCTGATCGCCCATCGACAGCGGGTTCACAGTTCCCGGCGGCGGAAGACCGCGATCGCCGCCAGCACGCATCCAAGGGCGAGCCCGGCCGCGGTGGTGATTTGCCAGCCGGCCGACGTATCCTCGCCTCTGGCTAGCAGACCCACCGTCTCGGGCAGCCCGGCGGGTGAGTAGGCCCGGGCCGGTTGCCACATCGACACGATGGTGAGCACGATGTAGCCCCCGAATCCGATGCCGAAAGCCGCTATGGTGCTGGGCAGCAGGCAGGACGCCACCGTGGTGAGGGCGATCATGAGCAGGGCCAGCACCAGCCAGGCCCCGGCCGCCCGCCAGACGGGGGCGAGATCCACCCCGTCGAACAGCACCGTGGTGGCCCCGCAGGCCGCCACGGTGCCGATCGCCACGGCGCCGGTCACGGCCAACCCCACTGCTGTCAGTTTGGCCAGCACGAAGGCCGTCCGGCTCAGCGGTTTGGTCAACGGCAGCGTCAGCGTCCCCGAACTGACCTCGCCGGCGACCGAGCCGGCAGCCAGGATGATCACGATCACCAGCAGTAGCTGGGCCAGATCCTTGGTCCATTGGGCCCAGGCGTCCAGATAGGTCGGGTCGGGTATGGTAACCGGTGTGGTGCCGCCGGCCACCGAGGCCATGATCTGTTTGGTGAATCTGGCGATGATCGGATCGGCAACACCGAAGAGAGCGAAGGCGATCAGCAGCAACCAGATCCGCCAGGTGCGGATGATCTCGGTGAGTTCCTTACGCAGCATGGGCAGATAGCCGGTCATCGGGGTTCACCGCTCTCGTGTTCGATCAATTGGACGAAGACCTCCTCAAGGCTGGTCTCGGTGCTCTCCAGGCGGCGCAGCCCCCAGCCGCGGTCGGTGACGATCGCCGGGATCCGGTGCTCGGCGGCTGGCAGGTCGGTGACGTCCAGCAGCCAGCCCACCGGCTGCCTGGTCACGCCGGTCAGCCAGGGTTCACCGTGCAATGCCTCGGCCAGCCCGGCAGCATCCTCGGCCAGTTCGAGGTATAGGCGTTGGGCACCGCCGTAGCGCTGTCGGAGGGCGTCGGTACGGTCGGCGGCGACGACGCGGCCGGTGGAAAGCACGGCGACCTGATCGCAGACCCGTTCGACATCGGACAGGATATGGGTCGAGAAGAAGACGGTGGCTTGGCCGCGCAGCGCGTCGATGAGGGCCAGCACGTCGTGGCGACCCATCGGGTCAAGCGCGGAGGTCGGTTCGTCCAGAATCAGCAACCGGGGTGCGTTGATCATGGCCTGGGCGATGCCTAGGCGTTGTTTCATTCCTCGCGAGTAGCCACCTATCGGGGTGCGGACGTCCCGTAGCCCGGCCAGTTCGAGCAACAGGCCGATCCGCTGTTTGCTGGTTGACCGGTCGATATCGAATAGCGCGGCACAAAAGCCCAGGTATTCCCTGGCGGTCATCCACGGATAGCAGCTGGGTACATCGGGCAGATAACCGATTTGGGGGTTGGCCGCACCGGGATGGGCTAGGGCGTCGGTATCGAGCAACCGGGCGCTGCCGGCATCGGCATGGGCTAGCCCGAGCAGAATCCGGATCGTGGTGGTTTTGCCGGCCCCGTTGGGGCCGAGGAAACCGAACACGCTGCCGGTTGGCACCTGCAGATCCAGGCCATCCAGGGCCCGATGCTGTTTGAATCGTTTGACCAATCCCTGGATTTCGATTGCGGTCATCGCCGTCCGCCTCCGTATAGCTCGGTGACCACGCGATCGATGATCGGCCCCTGTGGTGCTGCTTCCTCCGGCAGTTCGATGGGTACGGGTTTCCGACCGGCGACGAAGAAGATGACCGGGCCGATGAACTGTACGAAGCAGATCGCCGCCCAGACCACCCGCGGTGCGGTCAGGCGTTGTGCTGGGGCGCGCAGCACCGCGACCAGTCCCGCGATCAGCAGCCCGAACTGGGCGATGCCCAGGGCGGCGATCAAGACCCATTGGGCAGTGGTGAGTTCAGGCATGCCGACCTCGCTCGTCCAGTTGCTGCCACTGCCGTAGCAGCGCAGAGCGCACCGGCAGATAGTTGAGCAGCAGATTCATCGACAGTCCGGCAAGCAGACCGCTCACAGCGATAGCCTTGCCCTTGGGATGGCAGGCCAGTTGCGCGTTGATGCCGGCTGCCATGCAGCCGACCGCGGCAGCGACCGCCGGCATGGTGAGCCGCTGGCCGGCGGGCAGATCATCGTCCCCGGCGGATGCCAGCAGGGTGCCTCCAATCGCCGGGGCAGCCAGACCAAAGATAAGATTGCCGGTCTGGGATCTGCCGGTGAGTTGGGTGGTGCGTTTCCGGCGAACCCACAACAGGATTCCGGTGATCAGCCCCAGCATCACCGGTAGACTGCCGGCAGCCTGTGCCGTCGGCAGGTATTCCATTGCCTCGCCCAGCACCTCATCGTCCACGTCGTCCGGGCTGAGCATTCCCAACCGTACCGCCACCGCCCCCATATTCAGCGTCCAACCGGCTCCGAAGATTCGGGGGATCATCAGTCGTTCATCGGCGGGATCGAACGTGGCCGCCATCCGGCGTCCGATGCCGCGGGCGAACGAGTTCGGAATGCCGAGGATGCTTCGATGGGCACCTTGCGTAGTACCGAACTGTTCGTCCAGGTTGGCCGCGTACTCGCTGGCCGGCCCGACATCGGCGATCACGGAATGTTCGCTGGCGTGCACAGCGGCCTCGGTGAGGGTTTCGAGCAGGTCGGCCAGCGCCTGCCGACGGGCCGCACCGCGCAGTTTCAGGTGTCTGGCCACCGCGCGGACGTAGTCATCGATCGGGGAGCGGGTCATCGTTCGACCTCCTTGAGCAGTGTGGCGATGGCGGTGGAAAGCTTCACCCAAGCGTTACGTTGCATAGCCAGTTGGTGTCTGCCTGCCGGGGTGAGCGAGTAGTACTTCCGAGGTGGGCCGGCCGGGGATTCCCGCCAGCTGGTTTCGACTAGTTTTGCGTTCTTCAGCCTGGTAAGCAGGGGATAGATGGTGCCGCTGGTGGCTTCCAGCCCGGGCCGCGCGGCAAGGCTGTCCACGATATCGGCCCCATACCGCGGCTCGGCCGCGAGCAAGGCCAGTACTGCCAGTTCGAGGCAGCCCTTGCGCATCTGGGTCGACATATCATCCACGGCTTTATGGTATCACCAGCTAGCTGGTGATACCAGGTACCAGGTTTAACCTGTTCGGGTCTTTTCCGGCTGGTTCCGAGGCCGATCGATCCAGACGACCGGCATGAGTGCACCGCACTTACGATTCGGCAGTGGAGTTGCCCTGCCGCATTCCTGTTACCTATCGAACCAACCCGCCTGGTGTCTCCGGTTAGACCAACCGGGGCGGATCGGGTAACGTTGTCCCACGGGTCAGGCCAGTCGGCCCGGTCCGGCGGGCTGTAGCGCAGCTTGGTAGCGCACTTGACTGGGGGTCAAGGGGTCGCAGGTTCGAATCCTGTCAGCCCGACGAGGGTGTCATCTGCCCAGCATGAACTAATCCTTGGGCAAGATGCTGAGTTGCTGCAGCCACAGTCTCGGTCCCGGTGACGGTAGCGAACGTACATGACCGCTCTGGCGGGAACACCCACCGGTTCCTGCGCGCCCATGAAATCCCCACCAATATGGCGATGCGGTCTTAGCCCTGCGTCTCCGGGCATGGCGCTTCGGCGTAGGACGCCGCAAGGGCGCGCTACGCCGAGGGCCGGAGAGCGACCCCGATCAGATCAGGCCGGACTCGATCATCAGCTTGCCGATCGCGGTGTCCCGCGCCCGGGCGAAGAGTCTCTCCGTGAGAGGCAGGTGGGGCAGTTCGATCTGCTTGCCGTCGCGCAACCGCACCGCCGCGTTCAGCACCGTGCGGATATCCCAGGTGGAGTTGAACACCTCGGGAACACCACGTTCGATGTCGAGAAGCTGGTAGGCGGCCTCCAGGCCTGTCCTCAACCAACTGGAGTCTCGCGCGGTGACGATCCCGCCGGTGACCACGCGTCCGCTGAATGGGTCTCGCTTGCAGATCGCCCGGATATACTCGGGGATCCGCTCATCCAGGGTGGTGACGGTGGCTGACTGCCATTTCGTCTCGTCGATCGAGGAACAGAACACCTCGGGATGCCCGAAGCTTGGATCCTTCCGCGCGATTCGCCGCCACAGGTCCCAGGCGGAGGCGGGACCGCGGTTCACGACGGCGGGTGTGTGGTGATCTCCGTTGCCGGCGTTGTCCACCAGCGATCCACTGGTCATGAGCACGTAGTCTTCAGGACCCAAGTCGACGCCGCCAGCGGGCAGGTCCTGCTCCCAGCTGCAATATGCGGCTATCCCTCCGGTTGGTATTCTTGCTAGGCAAGATGATCGAGGCGCTGCCTCGGCAACCGATCATCCGCCGGCTGTTGTCGAGCGAGGCCGGGGCATGCCCGGCCGAGCTGGCCCCCAGCGTCGCGCGTATCCGATTATGGCGATCCACAGACCGAGCGGCCACAGCGGCCACGGCAGGTAATGCGCCAGCAGGAAGCCCCGCTGCCAGCCATGGACCTGTAACACCGGGTTGCTGATTCCCCGCGCCGTCCGCATGATGATCGCGTAGCCGATCACGGCCAAGATGATTGTCACCGCCGTCGCACCGAGAACCGCCACGGAGAGCACGAAGCGGCACGGAATCCGTCGTCCCCCGATACGGGGCAGCAACCGGGGCCAGGTCTCACCCCACGGACGCACCAGCCCGAATACCGCCAGACTCGTGGCGGTCTCGATAACGCACAACCCGAGTACGTAGCCGATCAGCATCGGATCGCCGCGATAGCTGGGCGCCATGTCCCATCCGGCTCCCCAGACCAGCATGTGCACCCGCCAGATCACCGGGCCCAGCCCGCTCAATGCGGAAACCCATGCGGCAATCAGAGCCCAACGCTGCGGAGGTTTTAGCATGACCGATCTAAAACGCATATTCTAAAATTAGAGTCTAAGGTAGTCATATGGCAAGACCTGCCCGATTCTCCGAAGACGACATCGTGGACGCGGCAGCCCGTACCGTCTACGAGCACGGGCCGAGTGCCACCTTGGCACAGGTGGCCGCCGAACTGGGCGGGCCCACCGGATCGATTTACCATCGCTTCGCCTCACGTGCGGAGTTGTTCGTCACGTTGTGGCTGCGTTCGATCAGGCGATTCCATGCCGGGCTGATAGAGGCCTATGGGTTGGTCGACCCTCAAGAGGCGCTGCTGGCCGCCACCGTGCATATCCCCCGGTTTTGCCGTGACCATCGGCTCGACGCCCTCGCCATAACCCTGTATCGGCAGTCCCGGCTGGTCGCCCAGGCGCCCGGATCCCTGCAACAGCAGGTGGCCGAGATCAACGACGTTGTGGATGCGGGTTTGCGGGCCCTCGTTCCCGCACGCTATGGGCAGGACTCCGACGAGGGGTTCCGCCTGTTGATGGTGGGAACGCGACTGTCCCCGTACGGATTGGTACGCCCATTCGTCGGCGGTGAGGTCCCGGACTGGCTGGACGACGTCTGCCTGGCCGCGGCACGTGGAATTCTCTCCTTGGGCGATACCCAGACACATCGGGGGCCTGGGGAAGGACCTTTAGGGCATCATCCCGTCGAGTAGCGCGGCCCCGCCGCATGCTAAATGGCCGCTGGAACCACCCGGTCAAGCCGGATGGCAGTGGAACATAGGGGCATCCGGGTACAGGCGACTGGCGTCTCGCGACGTTTCCGGGCAGTCAGCAGCGGCATTGCCGCCGAAGCATGTTCAACGCCGCGTCAGGAGCCAGTATGTGCTGTCGGCCAGGCGTTCCAGAGCCAGTCCCGCCGTATCGGCTTCGGCGCTCAAGCTCCCAGGCGAGGGATGCCGATAGTCATAGCCGGCGGTTTCCTCCAGCAATACCCGATCTTCCTCGAGACATCGATAGGTCATTGTCCAGCGCATCAGTTCGGTATCGACGGGCCAGCCCTCGACGATGCACCGATAGCCCAGATCACCGATTTGCGCGGCCGTGAACTCGTATGGCCCCACTCGTTGGGGGGTTTCAGGTTCCTGCAGGTCGATCAGGGCGGCGCCACCCGGAGGAAGCCGTGCCGCCAGCCCGGCCAGCAGGTCGATACGTTCGGTACGGTCGAAGTGTCCGATCACCCCCAGCGCGATGGCCCCGCCCACGGTATCCGGTAGCCGAGCGGATTGGAAGCTCTCGGGCCGCAATGTCACTCGCTCGAACCACTCGGGATGGGCAGCGATCCTCATCATCGCCAGCGAACGCATGGCATGGCTTGGTTCAAGCGCGCACACTCGCGCTGTCGGCAGGGTCTCCAGAACGGTCTCGATGTTCAGGCCGGAACCAGCGCCGATATCCAGGACCGGGCCATGGTCAGGGCGGATCAAAGGCACCAGCCGGGCTATCGCATCAAGTTGAGCTGGCCGGAACACGGCATTGAACAGGTCGTAGGCACTGGCCGATACGGTATAGATGTCATCGTTCACTAATATGTCTTCCCTTGAAGATGCAATTGAGAATGATTCTACCCAGTCCGGTCCCTAAAAGACTGAGCCGCCTGGCTCCCGGTCAGCCATGTAGAATCCCAAATCCGAAAACTCCCATGCCGCTTCATCCGGTAGCCATCGCATGTTTTATCGGCCGCCGTCATGTAATCGTTGATCGATATCGCCGTCCACGCCGACCCACGCACTGCGGAATCCACGACAGGCCCAGCCCCATTCAGTCCGTCACCGCCCCCGGCTTCCGTCTCACCGAGGCTGACCGATTGGCTCAAGCGGACGGCGCCGCATTCGGTGTGGCAGCACCAAGCAGGCTGCCTGGCGTAGGTCATCGGGGTGAATACTGTTGCGGCCGTTCCAGGCTGCCAGAGCCCGAGCAGCACGAACCATGGTGATGTCCGCGCGGTGACCGTCCACCCCCGCATCGATGCACATCTGGGCTACCTGCCGCAGCACCCCGGGTTCGATCTTAAGCTGCGGCAACAACTCGATGGCTCGCGCGATCCGCCTCGCGAGTTTCTCGCCTGCGCTGCGCCACTGTTCTGCGAAACCGGTAGGGTCGATCTCGAAGGCCAGCCTGCGCTTGATGATTTGCACCCGCGCTTCGAGGTCGCCCTCGCCGGTCACGGTGACGCAAAGTCCGAACCGGTCCAGCAATTGTGGGCGTAGTTCGCCCTCCTCGGGATTCATCGTGCCCACCAGTGAAAACCGGGCAGGATGGGTCAGGCTGATGCCTTCACGTTCGACGGTGTTGACCCCCATTGCCGCCGAGTCGAGCAGCAGATCGACGACGTGATCGTCTAGAAGGTTGACCTCATCCACGTAGAGGATACCGCGGTGGGCAGCGGCTAGCAGGCCTGGTTCGAAGCGTTTGTGCCCCGTGGTCAGGGCAATCTCCAGATCCAGGGTGCCAGCCACCCGGTCCTCCGTCGCTCCGATCGGCAACTCCACCACGGCCACTCGGGTGCGGCGAAGGACCGGTGCTTCCTCTTCGGGCAGCCCGAGTTCCTCGCGGTATTCCTGGTATTCGTCCGACGACAGGTGATACGGCGTCCCCGCTACCTCATCACGCCCGGGCAACAACTCAGCCAGGCCGCGTACCGCAGTGGATTTGGCCGTCCCCTTGTCTCCTCGGATCAGCACTCCCGAGATCTGCGGGCTGATCACGGTGAGGATTAGGGCGAGTTTCATCTCGTCCTGCCCCACGATGGCGGCAAAAGGGTAGCGGGGCTGAGTCATCGGTGTTCCTTCCTGGCAGGTGAGCGGGTCTGCTGCACCGCCAAGACCAGATCATTGGTCCGCAGCTCTTCGATCGCGAAACGGCGAGCGCCAAGCGCGGCGGCCAGTTCGGCACCATGACCGCGAGCCAACGATCCGGTGGGTTCGGTGTCGACAACCACCCACGTGGCTCGGTTGTCGTGCGCCAATCGTGCGGCTATGTGTATCGCTTCGGTGCCTGCGGCCCGCGAGACCCGGCCGGAAAGGTCGACGTTGCCGCGCCCGTCGGTTACCACGATCACCAGCGGTCTGAGCGTGGGATCTCTCAGCAGTGCTCGTCTCAGCAACTGCGATACTTTCACCAGCCCCGCGGCCAGGGGAGTCCGGCCACCTACCGGCAGTTCCCGTAGCTGCCGTTCCGCAGCCTCGATGGAGGAGGTGGGATCCACCAGTACCCGGGCACCGACACCCCGGAAGCTGACCAGAGCCACCTGGTCACGCTTGACATAGGCATCCAGCAGCAAGCTGAGCACCGCTCCCTTGCACGCTACCATGCGGTTGCGGGCCCCCATGGAGCCGGACGCATCCACACACAACACCACCAGGGAACCGGTCTGCCGCACCCGGACTTTGCGTCGCCAGTCGTCGGGTTTGACCGAAACCACTGGCCCATGGTTCTGGCCTGCGAGTCGCGCGGACTCACGCCGACGATGGCGTTGGTGTACCGCTGCCGCGCGCAGGGTGGCGTCAAGCGCCAAATCTATGGGTTCCCCGGTGGGCCGGGCGCGGATGTACCGGCCCCGGCCGTCTGTGCTCTCGGCGGTAGCCCGGCGGCCAGAACCGGAGCCACCGCCTCGTTCCGTGGTCGTCTTGAGGGAACGAACCTTGAATGGTTCCCCGACCGCCGCCACCTGCTTTGCCGGAAAGTCACCACCGCGCTGCGGTTCCGGCCCAACGGTATCCGGTGCCCGAGACCGTGCTTCCGGTGACGCGGTCTCGGCTGGAGACTGCCGCGGTGGTACAGCAGGTGACGGCTGAAACCGGTCAGGTGACTCGATGGAGCGCCTGCGGTGGCACAACGCCAGTTCGGCGACTGTTTCGAGGTCTTCCACGGTGACCTGCCGTCTGCCACACCACGCAGCGTGTGCCCTGGCTGCTCGGCTCATCACCAATTCGGCTCGGTGCCCTGCTGCCTGCGCGGCCGTCGCCATGACCGCAATCCGCTCGGTCATCTGGTTATCGAGTTCCACCGCCTGGCTAGCTTCGCGGGCCCGGCGCAGCCTGCCCGCCAACTTGGCCTCCTGGTCGGCGTATGCAGCCCGAAAAGCCGCCGGGTCGGCGTCGTAGGCGAGCCTGCGAGTCAGGATCTCGACCCGTTTCGCCAGATCCGCTATCCCCTCGACCTGGACGCACAACCCAAAGCGGTCGAGCAACTGTGGACGCAGCGCTCCCTCCTCCGGGTTCATGGTTCCGATCAACGCAAACCGTGCAGGTTCACTGCGGGAAAGACCTTCGCGTTCGGTCACCACGACACCAGAGGCCGCAGCATCGAGCAGGGCATCCACCAGGTGATCGGACAGCAGATTCACTTCATCCACGTAGACCACGCCGCCATCGGCCTCGGCGAGCAGTCCCTGCATGAATCGTGGGCTACCGCTAGTCAGCACGGATTCCCATTCCAGCCCACCGACGAGGCGATCTTCCGTGGCTCCCAAGGCGAGGGTCCGTAGCCGGCCCGACGGCAGCAGCGCAGCCAGAGACCGCGCCATGGTGGACTTTGCGGTGCCCTTGACACCTTGGATCAGTACTCCGCCGATGGCGGGCTCAATGACCAGCAACAGCAGCGCCAGCCTCATACGCGGCTGGCCCACGATAGCTGTGAACGGGAAGAATGCGGACACCTCAGGCGGCCGCCGCTTCCCTGATGGTGACTCCGTAGCGTTCCTGGAACCAGGCCTCCAGGTCGGTGCGTTCTTGAGCACGATCGCTTTGTGCCTTGTCAAAGCGACCCATCTTACGCAAGGTTTCGATTGCGTCGTTACCCTCCCCATCGATGACTGCGACGAGTTCACCCGAAGTAAGGTCCAAGGTGTAGTCGTATTCCATCTGCCGCATTGAGACGAAGCGATGATTGACCATGGTCTGGTTGTTGTAATCGAAGACGTAGTAGTCGGAAAAATCCTGACCACTATTGGGATCCACCAACTGGATCCGGGCGGTTTTGGCGGTGATATCGATGGTAATCTTCAGTCCCGAGCCGTCAAAGACATCGGCCCCGAGATCGGTATCAACCAATTTATCTCCCTCCCGGGTCAATGTGTGTGAGGCGGCTGGGGTGCCAACCGCGCCACTGGCGCCTGTTTCCGGTGACGACTGTCCAGAGACCGAGCAGCCGATGAGAGTCAGGACGACAACACAGATCCCAAGCATCTTGGTAAACAGCTCCATGGACGTACTCCTTTCGTGTTCAGGTATCGGCTTCTTCGATACCCTCCAATCGAGCGTCAATGTCGAATTGGATATTTTCCAAGGCCTCGACCCGCTCATCGTCGGCACGCCACAGTTCTCGTCGTCCGGCTTCCAACAACCGGCTTGCGATGGCTGCGGTCGCGTGCGGATTGACCTGACGGAGTCGTTCCAGCATTTCCTGGTCTCTCAGGAAACGGTCGCATACGGCGTCGAACATCCAATCGGAAATCTCACCCGTGGTGGCGGCGAGCCCGAGCAGATTCGTGGTGCGATCGGCGATCTCACCGACACCCTGGTGCCCGTGGGTGAGCATGGCTTCAATCCACTGCGGGTTGAGCAACTGGGCATAGAGCCCGGCTCTGGACGCCTCGGCTGCCGTCGCGGTGTGGACACGGCGTCCGGTGGTGTCTGTGACCAGGGTGGGTACTGACTCGCCGCGGGCTGCTGCCACAGATGCGGACATCCCACCCAGGAACTCGAAGAAGTGGTCGAGGTCGGTGATATGGTGTTCGTTTGACGAGCGGCATTGCGCCACCAACTCCACATCCGCGAGATGTCTCCGGTATAGGCCGGAGACCCGTTCCCCGTGGCGGTGGCGGGAATAGACGTGCTGCGCCCCATGGGTGAAGTGCTCAGCCAATTCGGCGGTCGTCACCCAGTTCCCGGTATCGATCACATCAGTGAGACCAGTCGCGTACAACTCGGGTGGGGGTCCGAAGACGCGGACATGGCTCAACTCACGGGCCTGGCTCTTAGTCATGCCATCGGCGATGAGCCGGTCATGGGTGGCACGGGTGCGTGCCGCAATCGGGTTGATCTCCGCTGGCTCGTCGAGGGCGGCGACAGCGGCGAACATGTCATCGAGTTCCTCAACGAGGGTGCCGAACAGATCACGGAAGAACCCGGAGATCGTGACCACCACATCCACGCGTGAACCAGACAATTCGGTGGTAGGAATGACCTCCCAGCCAGGCTGGCCAGGTCGCCGTGCCCGGGCACGGCGCACGCCGATGAGCGCCATCACCTGCGCGTAGGTCTCACCGTGGGTGCGGGTGGTTTCCAGCCCCCACAGCACCAAGCCGACGCAACTCGGTCGCATGCCATCGTGGGTTGCCTTGTAGGTATTCACGATCTGCCTTGCCATGTCGGCGCCTCGGCGAATCGCGAGTGCGCTCGGCACCTGGCGAGGGTCGAACTGGTAGAGCGAAGCCCCGCTGGGCAGTACCTCTGGGTCACGGATGGCGTCCCCGCCCAGCCGTGCCTCGACATGCCGCCCCGACAAGGCGCGATGCAGGAATTCCCATTCTTGGTTGCTGGCCAACCGGATCGCCAGCCTCCTCGCCTGCGTCATGATGCGCCTGGCTGTTTCGTCTCCGGCGAATTCCTCGACAGGAACATCGCTTGCCAGAGCCGCGTCTACCAGGCGTTTCGCTTCGGCGTCATAGCGAGCTATCTCGGCTTCGGAGAGCTGCCGGATCTGCCCCTGCCCGAGCCCATCGGCCGCGGCCAGCAATTCATAGCCAGGTGGCACTTCGGCCACACCATTGCTAATCATACCGGAGACCATGTAGCCGATTTCTTCACAATCCCATGCACGACCGAAAACGTGCAGGCCCAAGGGGATCAGTTGGGCACGGAGTCGCTCCAGTTCGCCTTCCAGCTGGTCCGGGTCATCGGGCAGATGCGCCTGCTTCGCCCGCTCCCGCAGATCGGCCAATAGATCGGCACTGGTATGGGGGGTCATCGCGAGGCTACGCCGGTAGGCGGCCAATGCCTCCGCCAACTCTGCCAGTCCCGAGTGCAGGCCACCGGGGGTCATGACCGGGGGCTGATAGCTCACCAGGGTCGCGTGCGCCCGGCGGCGGGCAATTAGGGCTTCAGCCGGGTTACCGACGTAGTACAGGTATACGTGCGGTACATCGCCCACCATCAGATCGGGATAGTCATGAACGCTGACGGCGTTTTCTTTGGACTTCAGGAACTCCAGTGTGCCGTGAGTGCCAACGTGAACGATCACGTCGGCCCGCCATACCCGCTGCAACCAGGTGTAGTAGGCCAGATATTGCGGGTGGGGCGGCACGGTGTTGTCATGAGCCAAGGCATCATCGACCTTGAAGGCCCGCCCTGGTTGTACCCCCACCAGCACGTTGCCGTAGGTGACGTGCGGGATCAGGTAATCACCGGTCGTGTCAACCATCGGCAGCGATCCGCCGGCTGGCCAGGCCCGGGTGACCTCCTGCCAGGCTACGGCGTCACCCAGGTCGGAGTGGGCCTGCTGGTGGGGATAGCGGGTGCACTGGACGGCGGTAAGGTAAGCAGGGGAATTGACCTGCCCCGCCTCCAGATCCGCTCGTAGCCGTTCGGCGCTGATAGGTTCGGTTTGATACCCTTGGCGGTCCAGTTCTCCAAGGATTGCCGCAATCGACTCGGCCACATCGAGCTGCGATGCGGCCAATAGATTGCCTTCTCCGGCTGGGTAGTCGTACCCGATAATGGCCACCCGCTTGTCACGGTTCACTAGATGCCGCAACCGCAGCAAACCCGAGATCCGGCCCTTCAACCGGGAAAGTTGCTCGTCAATGACCCGGAGTTCTCCGGTTGCCGTTCGATGGCGGGCGTCCCGGCGGGATGGTGTCATGGCGGCAACCGGAATCTGGTTGATGGCCCCGTCGAACTCGGGCAGCATCACCGACACCAGGACCTCTGATGGTCCGAGTCCATGGGAGGCGGCCCATTCGTCCGCGGTGGTCCGGGTCAGCAGGATGGGCGAGAGATATGGAGCACCCAACCGGTTCAAGGCCGCGACCCCATGGTCGGCATCGCCTCCCATGGGACCGGCACCAAAACGGAAACTCATCAAGGTGACAATGAGTTCTGGCTCAAACCCGGGAGCGCCACAGATCTCCAGAATCGGATCCACTGCGGTGGCCGCATCGGTCTCTATCGAGATCGGCAACACCCAGGCGTGTTCGGCCAGCGCATGCGCAATCTCCGCCGCCGTGGGCTCTGGATCGGTGGGATAACCGGAACCGTTGTACAGCAGGGCCACCACGGGACGCCCATCCGGGGCACCTTGGGCGGCGATGTAGTCAGCGGAGTTGGCGAACCGGGTACGAGTGGCGGGGTCGGCCAGATGCACTCCTGTCGTCCTGGGACTCGCTGCGGGTACTTCCAGGCCGGGCTGGTTACCATAATCACGCAACAGGCTGCCCAGCACGAATAGGGCATCGTCCCCGCGCATCGTCCGGTAGGCGTGACTCAACTGCGAGTAGGTCAGCGCATCGCGCCGGGCCAGGAGATCATCCGGTTCTCCGGAATCCTGCCCAACAGACATGGGACGGCACGACGCACCCGGCGGCTGGAAGCCGCCGAGAGGTAGCCCAGGCATCCCATCTGACGGCATCATGAAGGCACCCAGCCGGGCCCTTTCGGCGAACTGTATGCCGAAATCCAACAGATGCCCCTGGAACCGCTCCAGCACCGGGGCCAGGAAGTCGTACCACTCGGGGTCAGAACGCATCAGGTCAACCACCACGCAACCAGCGGTTTCTACCGCCTCACGTAGGCCTTGCTCGTCGTCTTTCTGGAGACGCTGTGCGGAATCGAACAGAACGAGCTGACCCCAGCCCGGGGCCACCCGATCGTAATGCTCAGCAGCCGCGATGAAACCGCGGAGGGCGCTAGGGTAATGGGTGATGACTACAACTTTCACGATGGCCTTTCGTTTTCGGCGAATCATGAACCGGGCTGTCGCTGAGGATGCGATGGCGTGGCACGATGACTGGATGCCCGGTTTCGGGGTCACGGGCGACCCAGGCATTGACGGCGAAGTTGCGTGCGATCTCCTCGGCAGACAGCGCCTCGGCAGGGATCCCATCGGCGTTGATGCTGCCGTCTTTCATGACCAGGCAGCGGTCGCCATATCTGGCGGCTTGGGCCAGATCGTGCAGCACCGCGATCACTGTGAGGCCCGATCGCCGGTTCAGGTTCCGCACCAGCTCCAGAACGTCAAGCTGGTGAGCGATATCGAGGTAAGTGGTTGGTTCATCTAGCAATAGCACCTTGGGTTCCTGGGCCAGCGCGACGGCGATCCATACCCGTTGCCGCTCACCACCCGACAGGGAATTCACACGCCGGTTCGCCAGATGCATGACCTGGGTGACGGCCATGGCCTGCTCAATCGCTGCCTCGCGCCCAGACGGATTCAACCACCACCAAGGAAGGCGAGCGTAGCGCCCATAGCTGATCAGACGGCGCACCGTTACGTCATCGCCTACTTGGCTTCCCTGCCATACCACCGCAATTGTGCGGGCAATGGCCGCGGGGGAGAGGGTGCTGATTGGACGGTCATCCAGCAGCACCTGTCCTGCATCGGGACGCAGGGCACCGCTCAGCACCCGGATGAGAGTGGTCTTGCCACAGCCGTTTGGGCCTAGGACGCAATGCACCTTGCCGGCTGCAAAATCGATATCGATGCTATTCAGGATCCGTTTGCCGCCCAAGGTGAGTTGCAGGTTTTGAGCACTGATCCAAGCCGTCATCACGGCGTCTTCCGTAGCAAGAACAGGAAGAAGGGCACCCCGAACACCGCCATCATGATGCCGACCGGGATTTCCACTGGGCTGAACAGCGTACGCGAGACGGTGTCGCTGATCATGACAAGTGCCGCCCCAAAGAGCATCGCACCGGGTATCAACAGGATATGGCTGCTGCCCAACACCAAACGTACGATGTGGGGCACGATCAGACCGACAAACCCCAGTAGGCCAACAGCACTAACGGCGCTGGCAGCCAACAGAGCTGCGGCTGCCGTCAACGCCAGACGATTCGCCTGCACATTCATGCCGAGACCGCGAGCAACATCGTCGCCCAGCACGATGATATCCAATCTACGTATTGCGAACACAGTCGCAAGCAATGCCCCCAGCGAGTAAGGCCATAACCGTTGCACCTCAGACCATCCTCGGAGGGTCAGCGCACCATTCATGAACATCAAGGCGCCCTGGATCCGATCCGAGAACAGAACCATCACGGCGCTGATCCCGGCGGCGCATAGCGCCGACACCGCCACCCCAGCCAGAACCACCCGCATTGGCTGGATACCGCCACGCCAGGCGAGGGCGTAGATGGTGATTGCAGTCAGCAGGGCACCGCAGAAGGCAGTAACAGGAACGAGCACCTGGTGTTGGGGAAAGACCAGCAAAACCGTGATCCCCGCGAGTCCGGCACCAGCAGAGACCCCGATGATCCCCGGATCAGCGAGTGGATTACCCATCACAGCCTGCAGGATTGCCCCGGATGTGGCCAGGTTCATGCCAACCAATCCACCAAGTAGCACTCGCGGCAGCCGGATATCCCATACCACTCGGCGCCACTGATCGTTGGTATCGCCGGACAGCGCGGCCACCACCGCATCCGGTGGCAGCGCAACGGTGCCACTGCCGATTCCGTAAAGGAAACCACCCACCAAGAGCACCACCAGGCCAAGGAAAACGGCTACCCGATACCAGGTTTTCTCCCGCAGCGCTGCCTGGGCCGCCGGCTCAGTCATCGGGGCTCAACCGGGGAGCCAAACACGTCGGGATACACGATGGCAGCCAGATAGGTCAAAGCATCGCCATAGTAGGGGCCTGCGTTGTAGAGAAAGTACTGCTGGGGAAGATAACCGATGCGCCCTGCCCGTACCGCGTCGATCGCCTGCCACGCTGGATTGCTGTCCAGCTTCGCCTGGAATGTGTCGCGGGCGAGCTCGTTGCTGCCCACCATGGAGGTGACCAACACGTAGTCCGGCTGCTGGCTTACCATGTATTCAATGTCTAAGGGGGTGGTTTCCGAGCCGGGGTTATCGGGGGTAGCCCCGGAGAAGATATTCTTCCAACCCAATTGGGTGGCCATCTGCCCGACGATGCTGTTGTCCAGTTTGACAGCCAGAGTTTCCGCGGTGACAAAGACCATTGCCACCGATACGTCCCTGTCGGGAATCCGGGCGAGCACCCGGTCGCATTGGGCGTTGATTGCCGTGATACGTCCCTCGGCCACCCGGGGCGAGCCACCCAACACCCCGAATGCCCCGTACGCCTGCTGCAGATCGCTCTGGGATCG
Organism: uncultured Propionibacterium sp.; assembly: GCA_938036835.1. Lineage (GTDB taxonomy): Bacteria > Actinomycetota > Actinomycetes > Propionibacteriales > Propionibacteriaceae > Brooklawnia. The sequence goes on along the minus strand of CALHWB010000052.1, from coordinate 61,388 downwards.
GATCTTGACCAGGATAGAATTGATACCCAATTCCTGGAAGCTCTCGACGGCCTCGTTCTGGGGCCCCTCCACGCCGACCACAAGGTCTGGCTGCAATGCTGCGACGGCCTCAGCGTCAATGGCGTACGGCATACCGACCGAGGGCAGAGCCATGATCTGGTCGGCGTGTTCGTCAACCAGCCGGATGTTGCCGGTAAGTTCAGGGCGGCCGACCGCTGTTCCACCCGCGTCATACCACACATTCAAAGGGGTGCCCGCCAGGAACACTACCCGTTCAGGGCGCCGCTCAAGCGTCACCTGCCTACCTGTTGTATCGGTGATGGTGAGGGGGAACGATGTTGAGCTGAGCGAGATGGTGCTCGAACTGGGCGTGCTGCTGGGCTGCGGGCTGGGGTTTGTAGCCTGCCCGCCGCCGCATCCTGAGACCAGGACGAGCAAGGCGGCACACAGAAATCCCAGGGCACGATGCAACATGGCTTCCCTCTTCAGCTATTCACTCCGATCGATTAGTTAGGCCAGCCTAACCTGGCCTTCTTGCGACGCGGTTGAAGTGCGCTCTGCGATCTCACCCATCGGGATCGCCCGATCCGCCGTCCCGCTGTGCTGTTCGGGCTGCAACGCACCATTCCTTACCGATATACCTTGTAATTTTGGGTTTCTCGTTGTCTCGCGCTGCCGGATTCCCTGCCGGAGCTCGTGTCCGTCTAGATCACCGGCCCACGCCCATTCGCGCGATCTCTGAGACCCTCATCGTGATAGCCCCGGCTTAGCGATCCGAGTGACTCGGGAAACCCACCGAGGGCGGCCATCGGTTTGTGCCCCGATATGACGGTATCCGCATCGCAAACGGTCGTGATGCGGGAAAATATCACATGGCCAAGATTCCCAAATTGGACAACGCCCTCTACGAGGCCGAACTCAACCGTCTGCAGACCGAGCTAGTGGAGATGCAGGAATGGGTCAAGGCGACCGGGGCCCGGATCGTCGTGCTGTTCGAAGGCCGCGACGCGGCCGGCAAGGGCGGCGCTATTAAACGAGTCACCGAGTACCTGAACCCACGGGTCGCCCGCATCGTCGCCCTGCCCGTTCCCACCGAGCGTCAACGCACCCAGTGGTACTTCCAGCGCTATATCGAGCACTTGCCCGCTGCCGGCGAGATCGTGCTGTTCGACCGCTCCTGGTACAACCGTGCCGGGGTGGAACGCGTCATGGGTTACTGCACCCCGGAGGAATACATCCGGTTCCTGCGGCAATGCCCGCTGTTCGAACAGATGCTCATCGACGACGGCATCATGTTGCGTAAGTACTGGTTCAGCGTCTCGGACGCCGAACAGGAAAAACGCTTCCGCTCCCGCCTGAACGACCCGATGCGCCGCTGGAAGCTGTCACCCACCGACCTGCAGTCGGTCACCCGCTGGGAGGAGTACTCTCGTGCGAAAGATGAGATGTTCGTTCACACCGATCTGCCCGGCAATCGCTGGAATGTGGTGGAGGCCGAGAACAAGAAGCGTGCCCGGATCAACATGATCGCGCATCTGCTCGACTCGATTCCCTACAGGCACGTGGAGCGCCCCAAACTGGAATTCCCGAAACGCCCACCGTCGAATGGCTATGTCCGAACCGAACGCCGCCTGCAGAATGAGGTTCCCGATGTCACCGGTACCCTGACCAAGACGAAGCGGTATGTTGACCCCGAGGACGCCGATTCCTGACCGATGCCGGTTCGCGCCGGTCGTTTGATGTCCGGTGTTCCGCTGGCCGCGCTGCTTACCGATGAGATCCCGGCCATCACCGACCCGGGCGTCTCGGAGGATTGCGGTGCTGTTCACGCGCCGATCACCAGCGTCTGGGCTGAGGTCGAAGCCCCGGGATGGCGTAACAGGAGATAGCCTGACCAGCATCACCCCGTAGTTCACAGTAGCTTGCGAAAGGAGCAGCCATGGCAGCCGTGCGTTTGAACCAGGTAGTGCTCGGCGAGGGCCGCACGAAAGTGATCGTGCCCATCACTGGGGTAGATGTCGCTGAATTGATGGCCCAGGCCACCGAACTGGCCAATCATGAACTAGACATCGTGGAATGGCGGGTGGATCATCTAAACGATGCGCCGCGGACCGACGCGGTCCTATCGGCGGCCAGCCAATTGCGCACCATATTGGCCGACCGCCCCATATTGTTCACCTTCCGGACCGCGGCCGAAGGCGGCGCCAAAACCATCGAACCGGCCACCTATGCTGCCTTGAACATTGCGGTCATTGAGTCTGGTTTGATCGAAGCCGTCGATGTCGAACACCATTTCGACCAGGCGGCAGGCGAGGCCGTCATCGCTGCCGCCAAGGCAAACGATGTTGCAGTGGTGGGCAGTTTCCATGACTTCACCGGCACCCCGGCGGCTGAGGAACTCGTCTCGTACTTGGTGGGGATGCAGCGGCGGGGTTGCGATATCGGCAAAGTGGCGGTGCTGCCCCATGACCCGGGCGACGTACTCACCTTGTTGTCGGTCACCTGGACGATGGCCGATCGGTATCCCCAGACACCGGTGCTGACCATGTCCATGGGCGGGCTGGGCCTGCTGACCCGGATGGCCGGTCAGGTGGTCGGCTCTTGCGCCACCTTCGCTATGGTGGGTCGTCCCTCGGCGCCCGGTCAGGTGCCCGTGGAGGATTTACAGCCGGTACTGCGGTTATTGGACGCCAACCTCTGAGGCTGGCTGATCAACGGTCGCCTCCACACCGGATCGGCGCAGCCAACCCAACAGCATGGCCACGTACTGATCAAGATCGTGTTCGAGCCGGGCCGGGTCGCGTAGAGCGAAACCGAACAGGGCATTGACCGTCTTGTAATTGGTGATGCGATAGTTCGCCAGCGCGGTCACCATGACATGCACCTCAATGCCGCTCACCTGGGCCCGGAATTCGCCCGCCGCCTGGCCGCGAGCCAACACCCGGTCGAGCGCATCGACTATCGACCGGTTGAGTAGCTGGTCGTTCTCATCGAGGTGTACGGCGTCTCGGAGGTTCTCGGTGCGCACCAGCATGGCCAGTTCCGGGCGGGATTCGTGGTATCTAACGGTTGCCCGAACGTAGGCGTCGATCGCTTCCGCGGGAGCCATATCGTCCAATTGCAGTGCCTGTTCATGCGCCCGGATGGCCGCGTATTCGGCATGCAGGCAAGCCGAATACAACTCGTCCTTGCTGCCGAAGCAGTAGTAGATCATCCGTTTGGTGGTTGCGGTCTCGGCCGCGATCTCATCAATCCGGGCACCGAAAAAGCCGCTGCGGGCAAAATGCGCAGTCGCTACCGCGAGAATGTCTGCCCTAGTCCGGTCCAGATCCCGGGCTGGACCGGACTCCTGATCGACCATCGGATCCGGGTTGATTCGCTTGCTCATCTGCTATCGGTTGCCGCCAGCAATTCGTCCAATGCGCCATAGGCCGCTTGCACATCGGGTTCGACACCGGTGAAGATCCGGAATGCCTCGATGGCCTGTTCCACCGCCATCCCGGTGCCCGGCAGGACGCGGCAACCCATCGCCGCGGCGGCCCGCAATAGGGGAGTGTCGACCGGTAAATATACGCAATCGGCCACCCACATCTGCGAACGCAATAAGCCCGCCGGGACGCAGGAGCCCGGCTCATGACCGGTCATTCCGTAGGTGGTGGCGTTGATCACGCCATCACAGTTTGCCATGGCCGCCGCCAGATCGCCACCTGGTACCGCACGGCCGGAGCCGAACAGGTCGGTCATTCGTGCGATCAGGGTGTCCCGGCGTTCGGGAACGATATCGAAGATCGTCAACCGTTGCACGCCGGAGTCCAGCATGCCGTAGGCGACTGCCGAACCCGCGCCGCCAGCTCCCATCAACACGATCTGCTCGGCTCTGGCGTCGGGCAGATTGCGTTGGAAGGAATGCACGAACCCACACCAGTCGGTGTTATGGCCGATGGCCCGGCCTTCATGGAAGACAACGGTGTTCACCGCCTGCAGCGCGGTGGCACGCTCCGACAGCTCGTCGAGCAAGGCGATGACTCGTTGTTTGCAGGGTGCGGTGATGTTCAGACCGCTGAACCCGAACCGATTGGCCCAGGCCAGGATGTCGGCCAGATCATCCGGGCCGATATCCAGCTTGGCCAGATCGATCGGGCGATAGGCCACCCCCATGCCCATGGCATGACCGATCATCTCGTGAATGGGTGGTGTGAAGGAGGCGGTGATGGCGTCACCGACCAGCCCGAGCAGATGGGTTACCGGTTTGATTTGTTCGAACATGATGTGCCTTCTTCCTTGAAATGCACCTTGCGGGGCACCGCAGGCCAATAGATGGAAGCCCGCGGTTTCGGACCGTCCCGGTTCTCAAGACGCAGGATCCACGACGGCTCGTGCAGTCCGTAGACTGCGCGCGGCGTACTCTGCGGCACCCAGGGTCCGCAGCCGGTCAAGATGCGGCTGTTCAATCGCCAGCACCGCATCTGGGGGCAGCAGCGCTACCAGTTCGGTGATGGCGGCATCGCCTTCGCCGACATACAAGCGATGCTCGCGCACCTCGGTGCGCAACGCTTCCAGATCTGCCGGGGCTGCCGCAGGGCAATCGCAAAGATGCAGCATCGACAGCCACTCCGGGGGGAGCGCGGCCACCGCGTCGAGCGAGGCCCCCGATCGCTGCCAGTGGTAGACGTCTATCAGGATACCCAGATTGGGGGCGTCGACCTCGCGCACCAAGGCTGCCATCTCGGATATGGTTTTCACGCTCGACAGCGGGACGAATTCGGCGGCTACCCGCAGCCCGTAGGATCCCGCCAGTTCGGCGATCCGCGCCAGGCCATCGAGTTGGCTGGCCGGGTCGTCGGTCCACACGCTGGTCAGCAGGGTGGTGGCACCCAACTCGGCACCCGCTTCGAGAGCCGGCCGGTAGGAGCCGTAGTCGGCCCCGTCGACGATCCGGGCCAGTTCGATATCCCAGACCTGCATCCCGGTCTCCGCCAGGGCGGTACGGCAGGCTGTTAGTAGCCGGGAATCCGCGGCCACATCCAGCTGTGGTTCGCTGGCCAGGCCCATCGGAATCGTGCGCAAGCCGACGTAGTCATAGCCGGCCGCCGCTGCCACATAGATCTGGGCCGATGGTTCCAGATCGCCCACGGTGAGGTAGGCCAGTGAATACTTGTGAGTCATCATCTCTCCTGGTCAGTCGGTGCTTACATGGCCTTTGGGTCCCTGCGGGCTGTAGATGTCCAAGATGTTCCAGTGTCCCCCGGTTGGAGTTGGGATATTCCGCATCGGAACGTCGATCAGGAAGGGTTCACCGGCGCTCAACGCTTCGGTTAGGATGCCGGCAAATTCGTCTGGTTTGGTCACCCTGCGTGCGGCGATGCCATAGGCTGCCGCCACCTGGGCGTAATCGATCCACATGTCATCGCCACCCTCGACCTCGAAGGTGGTGCCATAGGTGGTGTTGTAGTTGGCCTTTTCCAGGCCGGCGATGGTGCCGAAGGCATTGTTGTTCATGACCACCCAGATCACCGGGATCTGTTCTCGACGGGCGGTGGCCAGCACCGCCGGATTCTGGCCGAACCCGCCGTCGCCGATCAGCGCGATGACGGGACGTTGCGGCGCGGCCAGTTTTACTCCCAGGGCCGCAGGTGATCCGAAGCCCATGGTGGCATAGCCTCCAGGGGTGATGAAGGTGCCCGGCACCACTATGTCATATTGCTGGGCCAGACCATTTTTGTTCCAACCGACATCGGTGACTACCAGTGCATCCGAGGGGATGGCGGCTCGCAGGTCGGCCAGGATCCGTGCCGGATTCATCGGGAATTCCTGCGAGGTCTGATCGGCAACCAGACTCTGTTTGCGTGCTGCGCGTTCCGCCAGGATCTTCTCGGTCAGGCCCGGCCGAGTGATGCCCTGTGGGTGCATCCGCCGGGCTACCTTCAGCAAGACATGGAGTGCGGCCTGCAGATCGGCCACCGCGCCGATCTCGACCGGGAAATTGCGGCCGATCTGCTCAGGGTCGATATCGATCTGGACCAGCCTGGTGGGTGGCATTGAGAACGTTTGGTTCTCGTACCAGCTTGAGGCGTCGGCCTCGGCGAACCGGGTGCCCAGGCCGAGGATCCAGTCTGCTGCCAGGCATTGGGCATTGGTGAACGGCGTTCCCCAGAAGCCCGACATACCTAGTACGTGCGGATTGTCGTCCGGCACCGCACCCTTGCCCATCAGGCTGTGCGCCACCGGCAGGTCCAGCAGATCTACCAGTTCGGTCAACTCAGCGCTGGCACCGGCCAGATGGACGCCGCCGCCGGCGTACACCAGCGGATGCCCGGCAGTCACCATGATGGCCACGATCTGCTCAGCGAGTTCCTCGCTGATGGTGGGTTGGGCGTAGTCAAGATGGTTCAGCAATACCCGGTCTACCAGTTCGGTACCGATAGGCAGGCTGAACAGATCCATCGGAACGTCAACCAACACCGGGCCCGGACGTCCGGATTCGGCAATCGCTAAGGCGCGATCCAGGATCTCGGGCAGCGCCTCGGCGCGTTCCACCCGGAAGGCGCGTTTCACGAATGGCCGGTAGATCTGCCACTGATCGGCATCCGCGTGCAGGTTGACCTCTTGGTGCGGATGTTTCCCGAAGTAGTAGGTGGGTACATCGCCGGCGATCACCACCATGGGGATCGAGTCTAGGGCCGCGTTGGCCACTCCGGTAGCCGCATTGGTCAGTCCCGGGCCCAGATGGCTGAGCACGACGGCGGCCCGTCGAGTGACCCGTGCATAGCCGTCGGCGGCATGGGCAGCGATCTGCTCATGCCGCACATTGACGAAGTCGACCTGATCGCTTCGCGATATAGCGTCCAGCATTGCAATATTGGTGTGCCCGCACAGGCCGAAGATCTTGGTGATCCCTCGGCCCGCCAGATAGCGCACTACTTCCTGACTGGCAAGCGCCGTCATTGGCGTTTCCTCTCTGCTGGGTACGGACGCGCGTCAGTCGCGATCGATGTCGAGATCGCGCCGGGCGGGCCCGTCATAGGTGTAGTTCAAGAACTTGGCCTGCGGACCCTTGATGCGGCCACCCTGCTGCATCTGTTCCCAGGCATGAGCCAGGATACCGACCGACCGGGACAGGATGAACACACCACGACCCAACTCTGGGGCAAACCCTAGTTCGCAGTAGACGACCGCGGTCGCACCGTCGATATTCATCGGGATCGGGCGGCTGCGGCCGGCGGACAATGCGCCTTCCAGAGCCGTACCGATGGTGGCGAAGCGCCCCGACACATGACCCGCGGCAGCGGCCTCACGAACCAGCCCCAGCAGACGGGGGGCTCTGGGGTCCAGGGGATGGAATCGATGTCCGAACCCCGGGAAGTACCTCAGACCCGCCGCCCTGCGCCGGGCCACCACCTCGGCAGTGGTAGCAGCCAGATCGCCGTCCGGACCGGCGACCCGATCCACCTCATAGTAGATCTCCATGCATTGCTGTCCCGGGCCACCATGGATGTCATCCAGCACATTGACCGCCGAGGCCATCGCCCCATTCAGGCTGGGGCCGCAGGTGGCTGCCATCCGGGCGATGGCGATTGATGGCGCCTGGGGACCGTGGTCAACGCTGGCCACCAGGGCCGCCTCGAGCAACGCGGCCTGCGGTCGGGACGGCAGCTCTCCTCGCAGCATCAGCCAGATCATTTGGGGGAAGGTAGTGTTGCCGATGAGCTGTTCGATGGGGTAGCCCCGCACAGCTATCTCACCGGGATGGATATCGATTATCGAGGTCGTCCACCAGCGTCGGGCTTCATCGAGCAGTTCTGCGGGGGAGTGCGCGTCGTTCATGTCCTTATCCAACCGGCTTCGAGTCAGTTGATCGTGACCGCAGCATCTGTCGGTTTGGCTTCGCCATCCGGTTCCAGGGCCGGGTCGTAGAAGTCCCCGAACAGCTCTGCGTCGCTTGGCCGATCGGTTGGAATCTTGCGTGAAACCCAGGTGGTGTTCATGTAATGCTTCAGCGTCACGTTCTCGCTGATGATGTTGCCACCCCAGGTGCCGCAGCCCATGGACGAGGTCATCGGCATCCCGTTGTTGAAGGCTCCCGCGTTGGCCCGCGAATTGGGTTGGTTGACCATGATCCGTGAGACCGGCATCTTGCGGCCGAAGTAGTCGATATGTGCATCGTCGTTGGAGGCGATACCGCAGCTATGCCCCTTGCCGCCAACCTCGTAGAGCCGTAGGGCCAGTTCGACACCGTCTTCGAAGCTGCCGTCATAGGGGTGCACAGCCATTAGGGTGGTCAGTTTCTCCTTGCAGAAGTTGTGCTCATTCCCGATGCCGTCGCCCTCGACGAAGATGAACTTGGCTTCCTCCGGAATCGAGAAACCAGCCGCCTCGGCAAGTTTCTGAGGCGAAATCGCCACGGTATCGGCCACCCGGTGGCCCTCCGCATCCCACATGACCTTGTCTAACGCGGCTCGTTCGGCTTCGCTGGCCCGATAGCCACCCACTTCTGCCAAGGCGTCAAGCATCTCCGGGTATTTGCTGCGCGGCACCAGGACATTTCCATCGGCTGAGCAGCCGGAGCCGAAGTCGGAAGTTTTCGACAGCATGCAATTCAAGGCGGTGGTCTTGATATCGGCCGTCTCATCTAGGAACTCGGTGGCATTGCCGGCCCCAACCCCATAGGCGGGTTTCCCGGAACTGTAGGCCTGTCGCACCAGTGCCTGGCCCCCAGTAGCGATGATCAGATCGGCCCGGCGCATGAGTTCCTGGCTGACCAGCAGGCTGGGCCGGGTGATGCATTGCAGGATATCGGCCGGGGCGCCTTCGGCTTCCAGCGCCTGGCGCATCAACCGCACGGTCTCGAAGGTGGTCTGCCGACTGCGTGGATGGGGAGAGAAGATGACGGCATCGCGGGCCTTGATTGCGTAGATGGCGTTGCCTGCCGGTGTGAGATCCGGGTTGGTGGTAGGCACTATGCAACCGATGATGCCAGCCGGTTTGCCGTATTTAACCAGGCCTTTCTCCGGTTCCTCCGCGATGATCCCGACGCTTGGCTGGCGCAGTGCATCGCGCAGCACACCACGGATCTTCATGCGTTTGTTCATGCGGGACGCGTAGTCGCCTAACCCGGATTCCTCAATGCCCATCTCAACCAGGCGATGGAATGTGGTGGTGTTCGCCACCGCCCAGGCAACCGCCTGACACAGCCGATCCACCTTGGCCTGATCGTAGGCCTCGATCACCGTCAGCGCGGCTCGAGCCCGGATGAAAAGGTCATCCAGTTCCTGGATCTGTTCAGGGGTCATCTCCTTGCGAGTCTTATCCTGCGCCACCTTGTTGCCCCTTTCTGTGGGTCTGCTCTTCGTCTCTCCATCGAGGTCACGAGCTGGGGGGAGTCGTCCTTGGCACCATCCAGCCCATCCAGTATGTACTGGTTAGTACATGAGCCTAACTCGCACCCACCTGGCTGTAAAGACACTAGGGGCAGAGAACGTCACAATTTATGTACTAAATGGTGAGCACACACTTTACGACGCCTGGTCGGGTGCCTATAGTTGCGCTTAGGGACATCGCAGTCCCGCGTCCAGTACCACCCACCACCCGGGTCGGACGCATCCCAAGCAGAAGGACACCCGATGGCCCCAAGCAACAGTGTCAACCACATCCTCGGGATAGTGAGCTTCCGAACCAGCGAGGTGACCTGAGATGAGCGCGCACTCGGCGGTGGCGCATGCCGACCTTGTCGGTCGATACCACTTGGCCACGACCGCCACGATCGATTGCATCGTTGCTCCTGCTCACACCGCCACCGAACAGACCAGATTATCCGGCATCCCGCTGTTTCCCCGGCAGGAGGCCCTGTCCGCCGCCTACCCGTCCGTGAACCGCTCCTGGTGGCATCGGTTCACGGTGCCCGAACTGCCACCCATCCACCGCGTGGATCCCCTCGCGGAACCGAAACGCTTCGCCGCAGTGCCGCATGGCGAAGCCGAACCCCTAGTCACATTCCACGCTGGGGTACGAAATATCCAGGTCGCCGGAACCATCTTCGAATCCGCTGCCAGCGGATATCCATCGACCTGCCAACCTGATCAAGGTAGGAATCAATGACCAGTAAGACTCCCGAACCCGGCCAGAGCCCAGCCGTCATCGACGAGGAGGCATTGGCCGCCCGCCGTCAGCCCAAGAAGTCCGCCATCGCCGCCCTGGTAGGTAGCGCCCTGGAATACTACGACTTCTTTATCTACGCCAGTGCCGCGGCGCTGGTCTTCAACCGTCTGTTCTTCGACAGAAGCAATCCCGGAGTCGCCACGCTGCTTTCGCTGGCCACCTTCGGGGTCGCCTATGCCGCTCGCCCGATCGGCGCCGTCGTGCTCGGCCGTTGGGGAGATCGCTCTGGGCGGCGCAACGTAATGGTCTTCACGCTGTTTTTGATGGGCTTTTCAACCTTCGCGATTGGTTGTCTGCCCACCTACGGCAATGTCGGCATCCTGGCGCCGACCCTGTTGGTCATCTGCCGATTGGCCCAGGGGTTCTCGGCCGGTGGCGAACAGTCCAGCGCCAACTCCATGTCCCTGGAGCATGCCCCCGACAGACATCGCTCCTTCACCACGGGATGGACAATGTTCGGCACCCAACTCGGCCAGGTGATCGCAGCTGGGGCATTTCTTCCCATGGCTGCCATAGGCGAGGACTTCTTCCTGAGCGTCGGCTGGCGCGTGCCGTTCTGGCTCTCCGCCCTGGTGGTGCTGGTCGGCTGGCTGATCCGGCGCACCCTGGAGGAGGCCCCACAGTTCCAGGCTCAGGCCGAGATCCGGGACAGCTATGTCGCCGATGCGGCCGAAGCAACCCCGGCGCCAGCCACCCGCGAACCGATGCTGATTCTGCTGCGGCGCTATCCACTGTCGCTGGTTCGGGTAACGATCCTGGCCTTGCACAACTTCGAGACCACCATCTTCTCGGTATGGGCACTCGCCTACGGCAAGTCCCAAGGCATCTCGGAGGCACACATGCTCAGCCAGACCGTACTGGTGCAGGTGACCGCCCTGTTCACCATTCCCATGTGGACCTGGCTGGCCGACCGGATCGGACGCAAGAAGGTCTATATCGGCGGCTACTTCATGGTGGCCGTCCTGCTGTGGTTCTACATGACCCAGTTGCACACACAGAATGTGATCGGGGTGTATCTGCTGGGCTTCATCATGCAGGGCATCTTCTATTCGGCAGTCAATGGCGTATGGCCGGCTTTCTACGGCGAGCAGTTCCCAACCAAGGTGCGGCTGTCTGGTACGGCGCTCGGCACCCAGATCGGCTTTGCCATCACCGGTTTCGCCCCGACAATCGCGGCGGCCCTGATGATCAACCAGACCACCTTTGTGCGGGTCTACCTGGTGACCATCGCGGTCATGGCGGTGGTCATGGTGACTGCCGGTACCGCTAAGGAAACCGCTTTCAAGTCGCTCACCGAGCTAGACCGAGAGGCAGACCAGGCCGAGCTGGTCAAGTACGGCAATATCGCCTGATCGACCGGGTCAGACACCGGATCCGGTTTTGTACCATTCGGGTCGCGGCCCCGGCCGTGGCCCAAATCCGCGGGAGATCCCCGTGCGTTGGGCCACGCGAGCGGCCCGGCAAGGAGTCAAAGATGACATATAGAACGAAAGAACACTACGACCTGATCGTGCTGGGCACCGGCGCTGCGGGACTGAGCACCGCATTGACCGCGTCGAATGAGGGCCTGAAGGTGCTGCTGTTGGAAAAGTCGGATCGCTTCGGCGGCACAACCTGTCATTCGGCGGGCACCTGCTGGATACCGGGCAGTAAGTACGTCCAGGAGGCCGGCATTATTGAGGATTTGACTAAGGCAGAGACCTATCTGGAAACTCTGGTCCATGATCGCGGACCGAAACAGATGTGGCTAACTTATCTGCGCAATGGGCCACGCATGATCGATTACATGGAAACCATGGGGATCAAGTGGATCCCGTTCCCCGGGTTCGTCGACTACTACCCCGAGATTGCAGGCTCCGGACGCGGCTATCGAGCTCTCGAACCAGAGCCCTTCGAAGGGAAACGGTTGGGTAGGGTGGATTTTTCGCACCTGCGAGGCCCGCTGCCCGAGTTCGCCCTATTCGGTGGTTCGCTAATGGTGCGTCGCACGGAGGTCAGCAAGCTATTGCACCTGTTCGACGGCCGGGGTCTGGAACGCATTCAGGTCGTCACCACCGCGTTCCCGCTCGGTGTGCGCTGGGTACTGGATCTGCTGCGTGGCTGGCCACGCGGCACTCGGCTGGTGATGGGCAACGCCTTGATCGCCCGACTCTATTACGAATTCAAGAAGCGCGGCGGAACGATGTGGCTCAACGCAAACACTACTGGTCTGCTCTCCACGGATGGCCGGGTGAGTGGTGCCCTGGTCGAATACCGGGGCACCACTCACCAGATCCGGGCCGCCAAGGGGGTCGTGCTGGCCACCGGTGGGTTCCCAGCATCGCCAATGTTCCGCAACAAGTATCTGCGCCAGCCTGCCGCCCAGTACACCGCTGCTGCTTCGAGCTGCACCGGCGATGCCATCACCCTGGCCGAATCGGTGGGTGGCGCCATGGGGCCGGGCGAGGAGAACGGCGCGTTGTGGTTCCCCAGTTCGGTGGGCTATCGCCCCGACGGATCGCAGGCGGTTTTCCCACATATCTGGGATCGTGCCAAACCGGGCATGATCGCGGTCAACGCCGCCGGCCACAGGTTCACCGACGAGGCCCGATCCTACAATCACTTCGTGCGGGCCATGTACGAATCCGATGAGGCTGGCACGCCCACCATCCCGGCCTGGCTGATCGCCGATCAGGCCCATATGGCTAAATACGGTCTGGGCATGATCTACCCCGGCCTGCCGATTGCCCGCCGGTGGTTTGACAGCGGCTACCTGACCCGGGCGGCATCGTTGCGCAAGCTAGCAGTCAAGATCGGGGTAGATCCCGAGGGCCTGGCGCAAACGGTTCGCGAGTACAATGCCGACTGTGTCCATGGGCGGGATACCGCCTTCGGGAAGGGAGAGAGCCCCTACAGCCCGCAGTACGGCGATCCGCGTGTCCAGCCGAATGTCAACCTTGGCCCCTTACTGAAACCGCCCTACTACGCCATTGCTGTCTACCCGACCCCACTGTCAACCGGGCGTGGGCTGGCAATCAATCCGCTGGGCCAGGTGCTAACCGCCGAGCAGACCCCGATCGAGGGTTTGTATGCCGCCGGTTCGGACGCTCAGCAGGTCTTTGGCATCCAGTATCCCGGTGGCGGTTGCCAGGTAGGTGCCGGCATGATCTTCGGCTATATCATCGGCCGTCACGTGGCTGGTAAGGAGGCCTGATGTGAACGATGACGACCGGCCGATCGGTATCTCGGCGCTTTCGGTGCTGGACGCCCCACCGCCCGAAGCGGTGGTGGCTGCGGCCAATGCCGGGCTGGACACCATCGGCGTGCGGGTCTTTCCGGCGGGAGACGAACCAGCTTGGCCGATGATCGGGAACACCGCCATGCTTCGCGAGACTCGCAGGCGGCTGGCAGATACCGGGATCACCATGTGGGATATCGAGGTGTTGCGAGTCCGCCCCGACAAACAGTTGACCGAGCAATTGGGTATCCTGGACGCCGGTCACGCGCTGGGGGCCCGCTATGTGCTGGTGAATGTGAACGATCCGGATTGCAGTCGCCGGCTGGCCCGATTGAACCTGCTGGCCGCCGAGGCCGCCACCCGAGGGCTCACGCTCGCGGTGGAGTATATGATCTTCACCGATATCAAGACCCTGGCCGAAGCGGTGGCCCTCGTCCGGCAGATCGAGAGGCCAGCGGTGGTGTTGCCCGATTCGTTGCATGCGGCTCGTTCCGGGGGCACCTCGGCTGAGTTGTCCGAGGTACCCGCCGAGTTGATCGCCTACGCCCAGCTCTGCGATACCCGAAGCGAGCCGGCACCCCAGTCCCCGGCAGCTGCGCTTACCGAAGCCCGCACCGGCCGCCGGTTCCCGGGCCAGGGAGATCTGGCGCTGGCAGATTTCGTCCGGGCGTTGCCCGCAAATACGCCGCTGATGGTGGAGGCCCCGGTACGCGATCTGGCGCTGGCCGAACGCTGCGTGGCCGTCCGATCGGCTCTGCTACAGGTGCTGGCTGAGGTCTATTCTGCGCCCTGATGGTCGCGTCCCTGGATGGGCCTGACCGGCCACCCCGACCAGGCCTATCCAGGGGGATAAGGTGTTTGCACATGATTCACACACCGCATGGAGGATTCCCATCCGTAGATTCATCGGCGGCCGAGGAACGCCCGATCTCGGTAGGGACGGCGACTTCTGCCGATTTCGCGGTGCTAGGCGATATCTGCGTTCGGGCCTATCGACCCAGCAGGATGCGCAGCGATGACCCCTACTACCGGGTACTGGGTGATGTCGCGGCCCGGGCGCAGCAGTCAATAATATTGGTGGCTAGGCTAGCCGGCGTCCCGGTTGGCACCGTCACCTGGTGCCCCCCGGGCTGTGGGCTTCGTGAACTGGCCAACGACGATCAGGCCGAGATCCGGACACTGGCCGTCGACCCGCACTATCAGGGCCGGGGAATCGGCGGTGCGCTGTTGTCTTCCTGTATTGAGCGAGCCTGGGCAGCGGGCCTGCAGGCGATAGTGCTGTCCAGTTCCGAATGGATGACGGTGGCCCACCATATGTACGAGCACCGTGGATTCGTGCGAACGCCCGAATCCGACTGGTGGCCCAGGCCAGATGTTCGCCTGATCTCCTACCGCCTAGATCTGAGCTGATCAGCCAAAGATGGTCGCTCGCGCAAGCTGCATGCCGACCATGACGCCGTCATAGGTCAATTCCTGACGCAGAAGTAGCGCTCCCGACCTCGCCGGGCCGGCAGCCGGCCAGGCCATTGCCCCATTCGTTATGCCTGCCGGCCGGGTTTCAGGCCGCCAATACCGTATGGCGCGCGCAGTGGACGGGATCTTGCGTCCGCCGGAAATTGCCGCCCACTAGTGCCACGATGATTCCATGACCACATTGGATGCCACGTTCACCGTTGACATCGTCCCTGCTATCGCCGGATATCGATTGGTTCGATCTGTCAAGGCGATGGTCTAGTACCGGCACGAAAACCATGCCGTCGTCTGTTGACGGCCCGGCGGTTGGACAGATCAGCCATGTGGCCCTGAAGGCTTTCCCCGGAAGGCCGACTGCCCGCGCCGGATTCTTAGTCCCGCATCAGTTCGGTGCCTTGGTTGCCGGAGACCGGAACATGACACCTCGAACCTGAACCATCAGTTTAAATAACGAACACCCAACAGCGGAAGGCGACACGATGAACAACGAACAAACGCAACGAATGCGCAAGGACGAGGGGTTCGTAGCAGCTCTGGATCAGAGCGGCGGCAGCACCCCAAAGGCACTGCGGCTCTACGGCATCGCTGAGGAACAGTACAGCGGCGACGACCAGATGTTCGATCTGGTGCACCAGATGCGCAGCCGCATCATCACCAGCCCAGCCTTCACCAGCGAGAAGATCCTGGCGGCGATTCTGTTCGAAAAGACGATGGACCGCCAGATAGCAGGCGTCGACACCGCCGAATATCTATGGACCCAAAAACATATTGTACCGATCCTCAAAGTGGACAAGGGGCTGGCCGGCCAGGATGATGGCGTCCGATTGATGAATCCCATGCCCGGATTGGACGAGTTGTTATCCCGCGCAGTCCGCAAGGGTATCTTCGGCACCAAGATGCGCTCCTTCATCGCGGCTGGAAAGGCATCGGCGATTCAGGCCGTGGTCGATCAGCAGTTCGAAATCGCCGAGCGCATTCTAGCCACTGGCCTGGTGCCCATCATAGAGCCAGAGGTGGACATCAACGCGCCGGACAAGAATGCGGCCGAGCAGATCCTCAATGAGCAGATCCGGATGCACCTAGACGCCCTGGGCGATGACGTGCAGGTGATGCTGAAGCTGACCATTCCCAGCCAGGACGACCTATACGCCGGCCTCATCGCTCATCCACGGGTGATGCGGGTGGTGGCGCTGTCCGGCGGCTACAGCCGGGCTGACGCCAACCAACGACTGGCTCGCAATCATGGCCTGATCGCAAGCTTCTCAAGAGCATTGACCGAGGGCCTGAATGTGAACCAAACGGCGGCTGATTTCGACAATACCCTGGCCGAGTCGATCGATGCCATCTACCGGGCGTCCATCACCTGAGCGGGGAATCACCCAACCGGGCACCGGGTGGACTCCCTGACACCACCCGGTGCCGCTGCGATTCTAATGGCTGGCCCGCGATCGGTAGGTCTAGCCTTGCGATCATGCAGCGCCCGTACTCGGCCCATCATGATGGCATCCGGTGACCAGCAGCGCCCACCAGTGCATCCCAGACGCTGGTGGGCGCTGCTGGTGCTTTCCATGGGGCTGTTCATGGCCAGCCTGGACAACACCATCCTCAATGTTGCGCTACCCACGCTTGCCCGGGAACTGCATGCCTCCACCGACCAACTGCAATGGACGGTGGATGCCTATCAGGTCACATATGCCGGTCTGCTACTGGTTGCCGGGGCATTGGTGGATCGTTGGGGCAAGTCGCGCACCTTCCTGGTCGGTGCCGGAGTGTTCGGTGCCTGTTCACTACTCGCGGGTTTGACGACCGCGACCGGCCCACTCATCTGGACGCGGGCTTTGATGGGCATCGGAGCTGCGCTGATGGCACCCGCCACCCTCGCCCTAGTGTCGGCATTGTTTCGTACACCTCAAGAACGCAGCCTGGCATTCGCAATCTGGTCAGCCGCCAATGGCGCCGGGGGTGCGGCTGGCCCGCTTTTGTCGGGGCTATTGTTGGAACGGTTCAGTTGGGGAGCTATCTTCCTGATCAACGTGCCCATCGCGGTTCTCATCGTCGCCATTGGACTATTCGTGATTCCGCACTCCCGACCCCATCGGGTGCCCGGTGGGGTGGACCTGCCAGGCGCCCTGCTGTCCACCGCAGCGCTGGGCCTTATCTGCTGGGCGGTCATCTCGGCCCCCGGATTGGGTGGCGCCTCGCCACTGGTATTGGGGGCATCGCTGGCTGGCCTTTCCCTGCTGGCTGTCTTCATCTATTGGGAATCTCGTGCGACTCAACCCATCTTGCGGCTTTCGCTGTTCCGAAATCGCCGCTTCAGTGTGGCGGTTGGTGTATCGGGATTGGTCACCGCCGGAGGGGCTGGCGCCTTGTTCGTCCTGACCCAGTATCTACAGTATTCGCTGCGTTTCACCCCGCTGCAGACCGGGTTGCGAATCCTGCCAATCGCGGCAGCAATGTTGCTGGGAGCGCTGAGCGCACCCCGACTGATTGATCACCTGCGTCTCAAACGAACCGTGCTGTTCGGGCTGGGCTGCGTGGCCGCCGGCTTCGGCTGGCTCGCGACCGCCACCACCGAATCCACCTTCGGTCAGGTACTGCCGGGCGCCCTGCTGTTTGGTCTAGGCGCTGGGCTGTTAGTTCCGGCGGCCACCCAGGCAGTCATGGATTCGCTACCCGCCGATGCGGCCGGCACCGGATCGGCGACGAATACCGCCTTGATGCAGGTGGGCAGCGCGCTGGGTGTCGCGGTCATCGGTTCCCTGCTAGCCGCGCGCTACCGGCACATCATGATGACCAGCCCGTTGTGGCCTCAACTCGGGCAATGGCAGTCCGCGGCATTGGAATCGGTAGCCGGCGCGCTGCGCGCCGCCAGGCAGTTGCCCGCCGAACTGGCCAACCAACTGAGTGCCTTGGCGGTCCATGGCTTCGTGGCAGGCATGCGCCTGGCTCTGTTGACCAGTGCAGCGTCGGTCCTGCTGGCTGCCGGCATCGTCGCGATTAGCTACCCACGAGATCGCCGCGTATAGTTGACGCCGCAGCAGACGTGCCCGGGGTCGGTGAAAACCCGAACCGGCGGTTATAGTCCGCGACCCGCGAGCTTGCCTCGGGCAGGTTAACGGTTGAACCGGTGGAATTCCGGTACCGACGGTCAAAGTCCGGATGAGAGGTGCATGTCGCGTGGGTGTGCGCCTCGGCGGAGCGTTCTTTGCCGGGACGAATGCACCGCGTGCCGGTCCCGGGTATTGACCGGAAGGATCGACCACCACGATGATGCAGACCAGGCGCCGGACGCCGCTGGTGATCCGCATCGCGGCTCCCATCGCCCTCGGTGGGCTGATCATGATCACTTGGCATTTGGTGGTGGCCAATGGTGGCATTCCACCAACCTTGTTGCCTCCGCCCGGACGGGTGCTCGACCGTCTGACAGGCGATCTTTGCTCGGGACGGCTCAACATGCCCATGCTGGTCACACTGAGCGAGGCATTGCTGGGCTGCGTATTGGCCGCTCTGGTAGCCCTGCCGATTGCCTGGTCGATCGTCCACTACCGACTCATCGACGCGCTCACCGCGCCCTACCTGGCCGCTTCCCAGGCTCTGCCGGCGGTGGCCATCGCCCCGCTGCTTGCCATCTGGCTGGGCTATGGGCGGCTTCCGGTGGTGGTGTTGTGTTCGGTCATGGTTTTCTTTCCGATGGTATTGGCCACAGCGCTTGGCCTGCGCGGAATCGACCGCGACATCATGGATGCTGCCCGGGTTGATGGCGCCAGCGCAGGCCAACTCGCCCGATGGCTGGAATGGCCGATGGCTCTGCCGGCCACGCTTACCGGAATCCGTAACGGTTGCACCTTGTCAATCACCGGTGCGGTCGTTGGCGAATTGGTGATGGGGGGCTCGGGACTGGGGCAGCGGCTCGCCGTGCAATCCCAATCGCACGACACGGTTGGGCTATTCGTCACTCTGCTGGTGCTGTGCACGCTGGCCATTGGCTGCTATCTGCTGGTCACCCTAATCGAATATCTCACCAACCCCTACCGATAGGAGTTCATCATGAATCGGTTGACCCGCCGTGTCCTGCTACAGTCGGCTCTGGCGACCGGACTGGCGGGCTGCGCCGGACGAGTTGGCACGAACGCCGGCACCATCACGGCACAACCTTCCGCATCGGATGGCGGCGAATTGATCATTGGGCTGACCTATGTGCCAGACATCCAATTCGCCCCGTTCTACGTGGCCCAGGCGCAGGGTCTATTCGAGCAGGCCGGGCTTCAGGTCACCTTGCGTCATCACGGCGCCCAAGAGTCGCTGCTGGGTGCCGTGGAAGCCGGGGACGAACATGTCGTCTTCGCCGGCGGAGGAGAGATGCTGCAGGCAGTTGGGCAGGGGGTAGCTATCCGGAACTTCGCCACCATATACCAGCGATATCCCGCAGCGATCATCGTGCCAGCCGGTTCGGCCATCAACAGTGTCGCTGACCTGCGCGGGCGTACTGTCGGATTGCCCGGGGAATACGGTGAGAACTGGTTCTATCTGCTGGCAGCCCTCGAAGAGGCCGGCTTGGCCGTCACCGATCTGAACATCCAGTCAATAGGGTTCACTCAACACGCCGCCTTGACCGGAGCCAAGGTGGACGCTGTCGTGGGGTTCACCAACAGCGATCTGGTCCGTTTCCAGACCAATGACTTTTTGGTGCGTACCCTCGGCCCGGCCGATCCGCCTCTGGTGAGTCTCGGCCTGGGTGGTCTTGCCGGCGTGGTGGCCGAGCGTGCCCGGGAACTGGCCGATCTGGTGCAGGTCGTCGCGGCTGGGGCACAATTCTGCCTTCATGATCCGGCGCAGTCGGTGGAACTGGCCAAGCAGTTCGTCCCCACCCTCGCTGAACCGGACCAAGTGACCAATGCGCTGGCCACGCTACAGGCCACCACCGCCCTGTATGGTGATCGGTTCGGTTACCAAGACGCCGATCGTTGGGCGGCGATGACAGGCTTTTTCGCCGCTCACCGGTTGACCCCCCGGCAGGTGGCCGCCGCCGACGTGTTCACCGCGGATATCGTCGGTGGCAAGCAATCCGTTAGCCCACGCTGATGTCTGACCCACCCAGCCGCCACAGGTCAGCCGCGGATCGCCGGCCGGTCAGCAGCCGAACGGGCTAGCCTAGATGGCGACCTATCCGGAGTCGAAGGGTTTGACCATGTCCGACACCCAGCCCCTGCACCTTGAGACCCTGGCCGTACATGCCGGCCAGGAGAGTCCGGACCCGGCCACCAACGCCCGGGCGGTGCCGATCTACCAGACAGTGGCCTACACCTTCGACGATACCCGGCACGCGGCCGATCTGTTCGCCCTGACCGCACCGGGCAATATTTACTCCCGGCTCATGAACCCAACCCAGGATGTGCTGGAGCAACGCATCACCGCGCTTGAAGCTGGGCTGGCCTCGCTTGCCACCGCAACCGGCGCGGCGGCCATCACCTATGCCGTGTTGAACCTCGCGGGCGCCGGCGATAACTTCATCGCCCTGTCAACCCTGTATGGTGGCACCTTCGCGCTATTCACCCACACCTTCAAGCAGTTCGGCATCGAATGCCGGTTGGTCGCCCCCGATCATCCCGAACGTTTGATAACACTGATGGACGACCGGACCCGCTGTGTATTCGCCGAGTCCATTTGCAACCCGGCGTTGAATGTGGTTGATATCGCAGCCTGGGCGGCGGCCGCCCATGATGCGGGCCTGCCACTGCTTGTCGACAACACAATTGCCACGCCATATCTGTGTCAACCGATCGAATTGGGCGCTGACATCGTGGTGCATTCGGCGACCAAATATCTCGGGGGACACGGCACCTCGATGGGAGGCACCATCACCGATTCTGGTCGCTTTGACTGGCGAGCCAACCCAGATCGGTTCAGCATGCTTAGTGGCCCGGACGCGTCCTACCACGATGTGGTATGGACCGACATTACCGGACCGGCAGCCTATATCACCCGGGCACGCACGGTTTTGCTGCGCAATACCGGAGCCACCATTTCGCCCTTCAATGCCTGGATGATCTTGCAGGGGATCGAAAGCCTGCATGTGCGGATGCAACGACATTGCGAGAATGCCATGCAGGTGGCCGGGTATCTGCGCGAGCATCCCCAGGTGGCCTGGGTAAACTATCCGGGATTCTCCGATAGCCCTTACCGGCAGATCGCCGATCGGACGCTACGCGGCAACGGTTACGGCGGTCTGGTGAGTTTCGGGTTGCGGGCCGGCCGAGCCGCCGGGGCAACCTTTATCGAATCCCTGAAACTGTTCAGCCACCTGGCCAACATCGGCGATACCAAATCGCTGGCCATCCACAACGCGACCACTACTCATTCCCAGCTCAACGAGGCTGAGCTGGCGGCTGCTGGAGTGGCACCCGAGATGGTCCGGCTGTCGATCGGCATCGAAAACGTCGCCGACCTGATCGCCGATCTCGACCATGCCCTGACCAGTACCGCGCGTTGATGGGCGAATACGGCGACGGCCTGGGGATAGTCGAAACCAGGTCCGTGCGGTTGTTCGATCCGGCTAACCCGCTGCAACTGCGATCGGGGGAGCGGCTCGACGAGGTGGTGGTCAGCTACGAGACCTATGGCACGTTGAATCCCGAGGCGTCCAATGCCGTCTACATCTGCCATGCCTTGACCGGGGACGCCCACGCTGCCGGCTGGCATCCAGGGGATCGCCGCCCGGGCTGGTGGAACACCATGATCGGACCCGGCAAGGCGATCGACACCAACCGTTGGTTCGTCATAGCGTCCAATCTACTTGGCGGTTGCCGGGGCACCACCGGTCCCAGTTCTCTCAACCCGCGTACCGGCAGAGCCTGGGGCCTGGACTTCCCATTGCTAGACATGGCCGATTTCGTTACCGTGCATCGAGCCCTCGCCGCCCATCTGGGTATCGGCAGGTTGCACGCGGTGGTGGGTGGCTCGCTGGGCGGCATGCAGGTGCTGCAGTGGGCGCTGGATCATCCAGATGAGCTGGGCAATGCCGTGGTCATCGCCAGCTCCAGCCGGTTGACCGCCCAAAACATCGCTTTCTCCGCGGTGGGCCGGCAGGCGATCATGCGCGATGAGAACTTCTTCGGTGGGCGGTTCTCCGAGGCCGGAGCCAACCCCGATGTCGGCCTGGCCATAGCCCGGATGATGGCCCACATCACTTATACCTCGGAAGAGGGTTTCCAGGAGAAGTTCGGACGCAACCCGCAAGGGCAGGCCCCGACGCCGGGCTTCGGAGTCGATTTCGCGGTCGAGGGCTATCTGACCCATCAGGGTGAGAGCTTCCTGGCCCGCTTCGATGCTCTCAGTTATCTGTATCTGACCCGAGTTATGGACTACTTCGACCCATTCGCCACCGACGACTGGTTGATCGGGCTACGGACCGATCCGGTGCGCTTCCTGGTGATCAGCTTCGACAGCGACTGGCGGTTCTCCACCGACCACAGCCGCCGGATCGTCCGTCATCTAGAACGCGCCGAGTTGCCGGTCACCTTCCGGGAATTGCGCTGTCCTTGGGGGCACGATTCCTTCCTGTTGGAGGTGCCGGACTATCTGATGACCGTGCGAACCTTCCTGACCGCCGAATACGACTATCGGCAGACCTCCTGGGAACGCCCATGACCGGCCCGGCGTCGATTCGCGAAGACCTACGGGTGGTGGCCCGCCAGATCCACGCCGGCTCTCGGGTGCTCGACCTGGGCTGCGGCGATGGCGAGTTACTGAACTGGCTGATTCGTCACCGGGGATGCACCGGGACCGGTGTGGAGCGAAAACCGAGCGCGGTACTGGCAGCGATGGCTCACGGAGTACCCGTGATCGACGCGGATATCGATCGCGATCTGGAGTTGTTCGCCGCCGATTCCTATGATGTGGCGGTGGTCAGCCGGACCCTGCAAGCGACGCTGCGCCCCGACCTGGTATTGCTGGAGTTGCGCCGGATCACGCCCCGGGTGATTCTTACCATGCCCAATTTCGGCTTGCTGCGGCATCGGCTCAGGCTATTGACCGGACACATGCCGCAATCTCGTGACCTGCCCTACTCCTGGTATGCCAGCCCAAACCTGCATTTCACCACCCTGCTCGATCTGGAACCGTTGTTCTTCGATACCGGTTTCCGGATCGAAAGACGGATTCCACTGACGCCCAGCGGTCGTCCGCTGCCCCTAGGGCAGATAGCCGCTAACCTGCTGGCGAGTGCGGCGATCTACGTGCTGGTCAGGGACGATCAGGATCCGCAGGCTCACCCTACGGCCTCCCCCAGAGCCGCCAGCAGTCTTCGCATCGGACCACGTATCGAGTAGTCAACGGCTAGTTCCCGACAGCGATCCAGGTCTGCTCGGCCCGCCTCGACCCGGGCATCCAGTTCGCCCAGCGGTACCTTTGCCGCTCGCACTACCTGTACCGCTCGGGCCAGATAGTCGGCATTGGCCAGCAGCGCGGCTCGTACCCGCGGGGTCAACCTGGTTTGCGGGTTCTTGGCTGCGGCCTGGATACCTGCCAGGTCGCCGTAGGAAGCCAACAGTCCAGCAGCGGTCTGCTCTCCGATACCGGCCACCCCGGGTAGGCCGTCGGAAGGATCCCCGCGCAGCACCGCGAAGTCCACATATTGCCCACCGCTGATCCGGTATCTGGCAGTCAGCCAGGCATCGTCGACCAGCACATGGTTGGCCACCCCACGAGCGATATAGGCGACCCGGATCCCGGGCCGTACCACTTGGAATAGGTCACGATCTCCGCTGACCACGATCACCGGGAGACCCCGATCCAGGTAGCGCTCAGCCAGCGTGGCGACCACGTCATCGGCCTCAAAGCCGGCCGCTGCGGCCACGCAAATCCCGGCGGCAGCCAGGCTGGCACGAATCCAGGGCACCTGCCGGGCGAGTTCGTCGTCGAGCGGCTCGCCCGCCTCACCGGCCAGTCGATGGGCTTTGTAGCTGTCGATCAGCGCCACTCGCCAGGCCGGTCGCCAGTCGTCGTCCCAGGCGCAAACCAATTCCGCTGGCGGGTAGCCGGTCAGCAGGTTGGCCAGCATGTCAAGCAACCCATGCAGGGCATTGACCGGTTCGCCGGCGGCATTCACCAGACTGCGTGGCAAACCGTGATAGGCGCGGAAGTAGAGTGTGGCGGTATCCACGATTAGAGCCCCGGAGACGGACATGGGTTTCATGGTGTCACGATTGGGGAATGGAACAAACCGACGGTGCAATCCTGGCTCTGCTGTCCAGGGACGGCAGGATGTCGTTCACAGAATTGGGACGCGAGGTTGGTCTGTCCACTTCGGCCGCTCAGCAGCGCGTCCGCAGGCTGGAACAACGTGGCATCATCACTGGATACCGGGCCGATGTCGACCCCACTCGAGTCGGCCGTGGTCTGACCGCTTTCATCGAGATCCACCCGCTGGCGTCGGAGGAAGCCGACCACGCTCCCGACTATCTGGCTACCCTGCCCGAGATCACCTCCTGCTATTCGGTGGCGGGCACGGCTAGCTACCTGTGTGCCGCGCAAGTCGGCAGTGCAGAAGACCTCGACGACCTGTTGGCCAGGATCCGTGGGCATCTGATGGCTCGAACCGTGACCACCATCGTGCTGCGGACGGCCTTCCGGCATCGTCCGTTGGTCTAGGCTGCATGGGTATGGCAGATCGCTCCGAATCGCTCGACCGGATACTGGTCATCACTCCCACCTACAACGAGGCCAAGAACATCGAATCGATCGTCTCGCGACTCCGGGATGCAGTACCTGAGGCGCATAGCCTGATAGCAGATGACAACTCCCCAGATGGCACAGGCGCGGTGGCCGACCGGTTGGCCGCTGTGGATGCCAATGTCCATGTCTTGCATCGCGCGAACAAGCAGGGCCTGGCTGCAGCCTATCTAGCCGGCTTCTCCTGGGGTCTGGAACGCGGCTATGAGGTATTGGTGGAGATGGACGCCGATGGCTCGCATCAGCCGGAGTTGTTGCCCGCGATGCTGACCGCGCTGCGTGACTGCGATGCCGACATGGTGAAGGGATCTCGGTGGGTTAGGGGCGGATCGACAAACCAGGCTCGCGAACGCGAATTGCTTTCCCGCTTGGCCAACATCTGGATCCAGGTAGTCATGGATCTGCCGGTGCGCGATGCCACCGGCGGTTTCAATGTCTTCCGGGCTTCAATGCTGCGCCGGATGGATCTGGATCAGGTCGCTTCTAAAGGGTACACGTTCCAGGTGGATATGACTCGCCGGGTCTTGGCAGCCGGTGGCCGGATCGCCGAGGTGCCGATCTATTTCCCTGATCGTGAAGTCGGGGTGTCGAAAATGAGTGGCGCTATCATAGCCGAGGCACTAAAACGTACCGCCTGTTGGGGCGCGCAGATCCGCATCGAACAACTCCGGCGTACCCTGCGCAAGGCCAGCCAACTGGCACGGAACATCGGCCAGGCCAACGATGAAGCCGACCAGTTGGACGACCAGTGACCGGCAGCCGTCCAACAGGCCAACCGGGTTAGCCGAGCCGCCCGCGCACTTGCCGATCGGCCATTTCGCTCAGTAGTGCGGGGTCTGACGCACTTGCTCCAATCGCTCGGCCAGCAACTCTTCGAGTTCAGTGATGGAGCGCCGTTCCAGCAGCATGTCCCAGTGGGTGCGCGGTGGTTTGATGTCTTTCTCGCCGGGCTGGGTGCCATCGCTGCGCTGGGCGAGTCCACCGCAGCGAGGGCATTCCCACTCCGCCGGCAACTCGGCCTCAACCGAGAACGTCACTTCAAAGTGATGTCCTTTGTCACAGTCGTACCCGAGGACCCTCCGAGCTGCAAACTCGATGCCTTCCTCATCCTCAAAGCTCTTGGCACCCAATCCGACGCCACGCAGTGCGCGATCGGCCATCTGCCGCTCTCCCTTCACCGAGATTGCCTGCTATAACACCAGCGCACCACAGTTTCTTCCCCAACGGGGCCAAATCGGTCAGCTCTTAACCAGTCCACAGTCCCCGATCCATGGCTACTTGCCTCAGCACATCGACTCGATCGCTGATCAGCCCGTGAACGCCGAGATCGATCAACCGGTGCATCAGTTCGGGGTCATTGACGGTCCAGACATGCACCCGGGCTCCACGAGCTGCGGCGTTCGCCCGCAGAGTCCTGGTGAATACCGGTAGCAGGCGCCCACCAAGCTCGTGGGCCACCGGAATCTGATAGCAGACCCCCGGCGATGGAAGACGACCGGGTACCAGCGGCAGATAGGCAGCCAGCGCAACTCCGGCCGCGCTGGTGCCGGTAGCGACCTCTCCACGGGTCAACCGTTGGAATCGCCGTAACCGGGCCGGGCTGAATGACGAGACACAAACCCGCTGCTGAGCGCCGTGCCTACGGAGCGTCTCGGCCAGGGGTTCGATCGCCTCGGGTGCCTTGATGTCGATGTTCAACCGTGTCTGGGAGAAGGTCTCCAGCAGCTCGGCCAGGGTGGGGATTGGATCTATTCCGGCGATTCTTGCCTGCTTGATCTGTGCCATCGACAGCTCGTTGATCTTGCCGGTGGCATCGGTCACCCTGTCCAGTTGGTCATCGTGGAAGGCGATCAGCTCACCATCACGGGTGGCGTGGACATCGGTTTCCAAATATCGATAGCCCAGTTCCACCGCGGTCTGGAAGGCATACATGCTGTTCTCCCGGACAGCATCCGCGGCTCTCACATACCCACCGCGATGGGCCATGCAGGCAAACGGCTCATCGAAATAGGTATAGTCGCTGGCTGACCGGCTCACGATGATCCAGCCTAGTGGCAAGCGGCAACCGGACAGCACCGGATGCTCAGTTCACCCAGGGCAGCATTCGCAGCCAGCGAGCCGCCCACCCGGGCACCCAGCCTGGCACACCGGCCAGACACAGATAGCAGTATTGGAGCACCGCTAGGCAGGCAAAGAAGCCGGCCCAGAACAGCCGCTGGCGGCTGGCCGGCCAAGACAAGTAGACCCGCAGCCTGCGCAGCAGATATTTGTGCAGTCGCTTGGCCCAGAGAAACTCGGTGGCCAGCAGCGCCAGGCCCATCAGAAACAACGGTATCCCACCAGGTCCGGGTAACCATCCGGCGAGCGGCGCGGCAATGATCATCGCCGAACCCAGCACGGCAACACCAACCCGAAACCAGGCCCGCAGAACAGGATGGGACTTAACGCGTACACGCCAGGCCAACCGGTCGGGTGGTTCATGGGCCACCGGGGTAGCACCATGCACCACGATCGACCGCACCGGAGACTCTGGGATCTGGTCAGACCTGACCACCCCATCCGCAGCTTCTATCGACCCCGCCATGGACTCCACTCTGCCGTGACCGCTACTCGGCTCTACAATATTCCAATGCCACAAGTTCTATCGATTCAATCCTCAGTAGCCTACGGATTTGCCGGCAACTCGGCCGCCTGCTTCACACTTCGCCGTGGGGGTATCGAAACCTGGCCGGTATACACCGTGCACTTCTCCAATCACACCGGTTATGGCGACTGGCGCGGCCCAGTGCTGGATCCCAGCCAGGTAAGCGATGTGGTGCGCGGCATCGACGAGCGTGGCATCCTGGGCGAAGTGGACGCGGTTCTCTCCGGCTACCAGGGTGCGCCCACTATGGGGCAGGCGATTTTGGATGCGGTGACCTTGGTACGCAGCCGCAATCCGGAAGCCATCTACTGCTGCGACCCGGTGATGGGCGATGTAGATCGAGGTTTCTATGCGGCAGCAGGGATCCCGGAGTTCATGCGGGACCGGGTAACCGCGGAGGCCACCGTCATGACTCCGAACTTGTTCGAGCTGGAATACCTCACCGATACCCACACCAGTTCGCTGGACGATGTGATCACCGCAGCGGAGGCGCTGCGAGCACGCGGACCCCGCATCGTGCTGGTCACCTCGGCGATCGGCATCGGTGCCGACGATCAGGTGATGCGTATGATCGCCCAGGATAGCACCCAAACCTGGCAGGTGACTACTCCTTTACTAGATCGGAAGTTCACCGGCTCAGGAGATCTCACCACGGCCGTCTTCCTAACCCAATTGCTCAACGGGGCCGAATTGCCGGTAGCGCTGTCCCACACCGCGTCTGCGGTGTATTCCATCTTGGCCCGCACCGATGAGTTGGGGCGTGACGAACTGGCGCTGGTCCAGGCCCAGGCCGATATCGTCGACCCGGTTCACCGATTTGAAGCCAACAAGCTTTGACTCTGGATTACCGACCGCTAGCCAGTCACCAGTAGATTCGCCAAGTCATCGCGGTATTAGCCAAGTCATCGCGGTATTATGAGAAAAAGGGCGTTATGCTGGCACCCAGCCGGTTCAATCTGGCCGGTAGGTCCTCGTAGCCACGATTTATGACATATACATCGCGTAGCACCGATTCCCCTCGTGCAGCCAGCATCGCCAGCAAGATGCACACCGCCGGGCGCAGGGCTGGCGGTGAGATCATCTCGCTGGCTCGCCAGTTTGTCGGACCCCGCAGGATCAGCCGGTGTGGGTCGAGCAACTGCCCGTTGGCGCCGAGTTTAATCAGATCCAGCAGATGGATGGCTCGGTTCTCGTACACCCAGTCGTGGATCAAGGTCTGACCATCCGCGCAAGCACCAATCACCGCGAAAAACGGCAGGTTGTCGATGTTCAGGCCGGGGAAAGGCAGCGGATGGATCTTGTCTTTGGGGGCCCGCAGCCGTGAAGGCCGTACCGTGATGTCGACAAGGCGGGTGAAGCCATTACCGGACTGGTATTCGGGGCCGATGCTGAAGGACAAGCCCATCTCGCTCAACAAGGCCAGTTCAATCTCTAGGAATTCTATCGGGGCACGACTGATAGTGAGTTCCGAATTGGTCACCACGGCGGCAGTGACCAGGCTCATCGCCTCAATCGGGTCCTCCGAGATAGTATAGGTGACGTCGGCATCCAACGATGCCTGGCCGTGCACGGTCAAGGTGGTGGTACCCACTCCATCGATCTGTACCCCCAGCATCTGCAGGTAAACACACAGATCCTGCACCATGTAATTCGGCGAAGCATTGCGGATGATGCTGACCCCCGGCGTCATGGCCGCGGCCATCAGGGCATTCTCGGTAACGGTGTCGCCACGCTCGGTCAGCACCACGTGCCGGCGTTCGCTGGCGAGCGGGGCAACGCTAATCCGGTAGTAGCCATCGGTTGCCTGAACCGCCAATCCAAAGTGGCGCAGGGCTTGCAGGTGGGGTTCTACGGTGCGGGCACCCAGTTGGCAACCGCCGGCATAGGGCAGATTGAACTCGTCCAGCAGGTGACTCAACGGCCCCAGGAACATGATTATGCTGCGCGTCCGGCGGGCGGCCGCGACATCCATGTTCGCCATATCCAGTACCTCGGGTCGCTCTATGGTCAGGTCTCGCTGGTCCGCGGACCAGTCAACTTGAACCCCGATCGAGGACAGCACCTCCACCAGGCGGTTCACCTCTTCAATATGGGCGATGCCGCGCAGCACGGTGCGTCCCCGGTTCAGTAGCGCTGCGCAGAGCAGGGCCACGGCCGCGTTCTTGGACGAACGGGTCTCGATTGAACCGCTCAATACGGTTTCGCCCTCAATACGCAGATTCATCGAGTTGCGATCACTGGTGGTGATCAGGGGGGAATCAAGGGCCTCCGCGATCCGGTTTATCATCTCGAGAGAGAGGTTCTGGTTCCCGGATTCGATCCGATGGATTGCGCTCTGGGAGGTGTTCAGCCGGCTGGCCAGCTGATGCTGGGTTAGTCCACGTTGTTTGCGCGCGTCACGCACTAGCAGGCCAATGCTAGCCGGGGTGGTCGTTTGCTGATTCACTCGATGAGGTTAACTCACATGTGAGATTGAAGCAAACCTCCCAGTTGGATGGCCTAGACTCCTGAGCATGAGCGCACATTTCGACGTCGTTGTTCTTGGCGCGGGACCTGGCGGCTATGTCGCTGCCATTCGCGCCGCCCAGCTCGGCCTGAAGACCGCAATCATCGAGAAACAGTGGTGGGGAGGCGTGTGTCTCAACGTTGGCTGCATTCCGACTAAATCTCTGCTGCGCAATGCCGAGATCGCCCATATCTATACTCGGCAAGCCGACTTGTTCGGCATCGAGGGTACGGTGAAGTTCAACTTCGGTAAGGCATTCGCCCGCAGTCGTGCAGTCTCGGAGCGAATGGTCAAGGGTGTTCACTTCCTGATGAAGAAAAACAAGGTCACCGAGATCAACGGGTGGGGCACCTTCACCGACGCTCGCACCATTGAGGTTGCCGCCGATCAGGGCGCCAGCCAGTCGGTCACTTTCGACAACTGCATCATCGCCACGGGAGCGACCGCGAAGCTGCTGCCCGGCACCAGCAAGTCTGCCAACGTGCTCACCTATGAGGAGATGATCCTCACCGAACGGTTGCCGGCGTCGATCATCATTGGCGGCTCGGGGGCCATCGGCACCGAGTTCGCCTACGTGCTTGCCAACTACGGTGTTGACGTGACGATCGTGGAATACCTGGATCGCATGGTTCCCACCGAGGACGCCGAGATCTCGGCAGAACTGCTGAAGGCCTACAAGAAGCTAGGCATCAAGATCCTCACCAGCACCGCGGTCAAGTCCGTGATAGACACCGGGACCGGAGTCAAAGTGACCGTAGCCCCAGCCGCGGGCGGGCAGGAGCAGGTGCTGGAAGCCGACAAGATGCTGCAGGCTATGGGCTTTGCCCCAAGATTGGCGGGCTACGGTTTGGATCGCACCGGTGTGCGGCTCACCGATCGCGGCGCAATCGATATCGACGATTTCTGCCGCACCAACGTGTCCGGCATCTACGCCATAGGCGATGTCACCGCGAAGATGATGCTCGCCCACACCGCTGAGGCCCAGGGCGTGGTGGCCGCCGAAACCATCGCCGGGGCCGAGACCATGCCGGTCAACTACAAAATGATTCCGCGCGCCACCTACTGCCAGCCGCAGATCGGCAGCTTCGGGCTATCCGAGCAGCAGGCGAAGGATGCTGGATACCAAGTCAAGGTCGCCAAGTTCCCGTTCGCCGCCAATGGCAAGGCCTGGGGGCTGGGAGAGGGTATCGGCTTTGTGAAGTTGGTTGCCGAAGCTCAATACAACGAGATCCTCGGACTGAGCATGATCGGTCCCGACGTCACCGAACTGCTCCCCGAGTTGCAGCTTGCCCAGCAATGGGATCTGACTGCCGATGAGGTGGCCCGCGTGGTACATGCCCATCCAACCCTGTCAGAGGCGCTGAAGGAGGCCGTCGAGGGGATCGCTGGCCACATGATAAACATTTGATGCCGGATTCGGGTTCGTGGCAGGGGTCGAAGCGGGAACCTATCGTGCCGATTCCTGCCACGAACGCGTCGGACACGGCCCCGGTCGGCCACTGGGCCGGGGGCCCCATGGTCACGAATGCATTGCGACCGTTCCCGCCGCGCTGAGATGACCCCTGCGACCGGTGCAGGCGTATTAATGTGCGGACTCGACAATTGCAACTCTCGGGAAGGAACGGCGAATGAAACGCAGAGTTGCCGCCATTGCTGCGATCGCGCTGTCGCTTTCGCTAGCTGCCTGCGGCGGCGGGGGCGGCGCGTCCAACAGCGACGTGATCAGGATCGGTGTCAACTACGAACTGTCCGGGCAGGTGGCCACCTATGGCGATGCCTCGGT
Source organism: uncultured Propionibacterium sp. (assembly GCA_938036835.1). Taxonomy (GTDB): domain Bacteria; phylum Actinomycetota; class Actinomycetes; order Propionibacteriales; family Propionibacteriaceae; genus Brooklawnia. The sequence continues at coordinate 29,878 of CALHWB010000052.1, read as the reverse complement.
GAAGGGCATCGAGATGGCGATCGAGGAGATCAATGCCGCCGGCGGAATCGACGGCAAGCAGATCGAAGTCATCAAATACGACAACAAATCCGAACCGGCCGAGGCAACCACTCTGACAACCAAGCTTGCTTCCCAGGACAAGGTATTGACCGTCATCGGTCCGGCTACCTCGGGTGCTTTCAAGGCGACCATCCCGGTTGCCAATCAGAACAAGGTGCCGATCATCTCGGGCTCGGCAACCGCCGACGATGTGACGCTCAGCAATGGGCGACTACAGGAGTACGTGTTCCGTACCTGCTTCTCGGATTCCTATCAGGGCACCGCCATGGCGAACTTCGCCAGCCAGCAACAGCATGCCAAGACCGCCGTGATCATCAAGGACACATCCTCCGACTACGCTAAAGGGCTAGCCGACAATTTCCGGGCCACCTTTGAGGCCAGTGGCGGCAGGATCGTAGCCGAAGAGGGCTACGCCTCGGGCGAGACCAATTTCAACACCATCATGACGCGTATCAAGTCGGCACAGTCCGACGTCATATATCTGCCCGGCTATTACGAGGAGGTCGGGCTGGCGGTCAAGCAGGCTCGTGATCTGGGCATCACCCAGCCCATCCTGGGTGGGGACGGCTTCGATTCCCCGGTATTGCTGGAGAAGGCCGGCGCTGCAGCGCTGAACGATGTCTTCTACACCAACCACTACTCATCGTTGGATGACCAGAACTCCAAGGTGCAGAAGTTCATCGCAAACTTCAGGGAAAAATACGGTGAGGATCCGGCAGCCTTCCACGCGCTGGGCTACGACACCGCCTACTTTGTCGCCGACGCCATCGGTCGCGCCAGTGAATTGACTGGCGAAGCGGTACAACAGGCAATGACCGAGACCACCGATTTCTCGGGAGTAACCGGTACCTTTGGTATCGACCCCGCGACCCACGAGCCCATCAAAGCGGCTCTAGTGATCGAACTGAAGAACGGCATTCCCGCTTCGGCAACACCAGCCCCGAAGTGATCTCCGGCTGTGGGGTGGGGCAGCCCCCACCCCACAGCCGGAGATCACATTCCCAGGAAGCATTCGATGGAACAGATCCCCCAACAACTGGTGAACGCAATCTCTTTGGGTAGCATCTACGCGCTCATCGCGCTCGGCTACACAATGGTTTACGGCATCATTCAGTTGATCAATTTCGCCCATGGTGATGTCTACATGGTGGGCGCCTATGTTGGTTACGCTTGTATGGCCCATCTGGGACTGGGTTTCTTCCCATCGCTGCTGTGCGCCATGGTGGCCTGCGGTGCGCTAGGAGTGGCCATCGAGCGGGTGGCCTATAAGCCGTTGCGCAATGCAACCCGGATCGCGGTCCTGATCACAGCTATAGGGGTATCGCTCCTGCTGGAGTACCTGATGGTTTATTTTGTAGGCGCCCAGAGCCGCTCCTACCCGGCGTTACCCGACTACATGACCCATTCGTTTCACGTCGGCGGCGTGGTGATCGCCGCCTTGCAACTGTGGATTGTGGCAATTTCGGTGCTGCTCATGATCGCTCTACAGTTCGTGGTCCGCCGGACCCGCCTGGGTAAGGCCATGCGTGCGGTCTCCCAGGATTCCGATGCCGCTCGTTTGATGGGCATCAGCGTTGACAACACCATCTCATTCACCTTCGCAGTCGGTTCTGCACTGGCCGGAGCCGCTGGGGTATTGATCGGGGTCTACTACAACACCGTCAACCCGTTAATGGGCATTCTGCCTGGCCTCAAGGCATTCGTGGCCGCGGTATTGGGCGGTATCGGATTGATTCCGGGTGCTCTGCTAGGCGGCTATGTCATCGGTGCTACCGAGACGCTTGTCTCCGCATTGGGGCTGTCCATGGCCCGGGACGCGGTAGTCTTCGCCCTGCTGATCGGGGTGCTGATGGTCAAGCCCAGCGGCCTGCTGGGCAAGCATGTACGGGAGAAGGTGTGATGGCCCCCAGAGCCACGGCCGTCCTGACCCGGACCGCGATTCTTGCGGCGGTCTATCTGAGCGTGCTAGGTCTGCAACTGGTCGGCGTGATAGATGACTACCTGCAGGCTACTCTAGTGATGATCTGCGTGAACATCATCCTGGCTGTCAGCCTGAACCTGGTGACCGGTTTCACCGGGCAGTTCTCTTTAGGACATGCCGGCTTCATGGCGGTCGGTGCCTATGCGACAGCAATGATTTCCACATCCATCAAGGGAGTGTGGGGATTCGTCCTCGGCTTAGTCGTCGGCGCATTGCTCGCCGCAATCATTGGCTTCCTGATCGGTTTGCCCACACTACGGCTGCGCGGAGACTATCTGGCAATCGCCACCCTTGGCATGGCCGAGATCATCCGGGTGCTGCTGCTCAACTTCAAGTTCACCAACGGTGCCGCGGGCCTGTCTGCCATTCCACGCAATGTGAACTGGAGCTGGCTGTTCGTCCTCACCGTCGGTACCGTCATATCAATCAGTAACTTCCTGAAGTCTCGCCACGGCCGCGACTGCATAGCGGTACGGGAAGACGAGATCGCCGCCGAATCGATCGGAGTACGATCCACCAGGGTCAAGACCATGGCCTTCACGGTAGGGGCGGTTTTCGGTGCCCTGGCAGGGGGTATCTATGCTTCCTACTTCTACTTCATCAAGCCTGATCTGTTCGGTTTCATGCAGTCGATCAACATTTTGGTGATCGTGGTTCTCGGAGGGCTGGGATCCATCTCTGGTTCAATCATTGCTGCCATCCTGCTCGCCCTGGTGTCAACGCTGTTGCAACCCTTCCCCGAGATTCGGATGATTCTGTATTCCCTGGCCTTGGTGGTTTTGATGGTTTTCCGGCCACAGGGTCTGATGGGCTCGCGCGAACTCACCTCGGGGTTGCTCACCAGACTGCTACCCGGGGGGCGGACTGGACTGTTCCGGCCGGCCGTGGGTACCCGCCCCACCTACACCGAGGAATCCAAATGAGCACGATCCTCGAGGTGACCCATCTAACCCGCAATTTCGGTGGTCTAGCCGCACTAAGCGACGTCAACTTGCACCTGGACTCCGGTGAATTGGTCGGGCTCATCGGCCCCAATGGTGCCGGCAAGACCACCGTGTTCAACCTACTCACCGGGGTATATCCGCCATCGCGCGGTAGCATCGTGTTCAGTCCCGGCGCTACCCCGATAGATCTGGGCGGGCGGAAGCCCTATGCCATCTGCCGGGCCGGGCTGGCCCGCACCTTCCAGAACATCAGGCTATTCAAGGATCTGACGGTACTAGACAACGTGGTCATCGCCATGCAGCAGGCACAAACCTATTCCTTGTGGGATTCCTTCCTGCACACCCCACGCTGGCGGGCTGCCGAACGTGCTGTATACCAACGCAGTACCGAATTCCTGAAGCTGCTGAATCTAGAGGCCAAGGCGACCGAATTGGCCCGCAACCTCGCCTATGGCGAGCAGCGCCACCTCGAGATTGCCCGGGCGCTGGCCACCGATCCGCGCCTGCTGCTGTTGGATGAGCCAGCGGCCGGGATGAATCCGAACGAGACCGCTCAACTGACCAGGTTGATCGATTGGATCAGGCAGACCTACGACCTGACCATCCTGCTCATCGAACACGATATGAGCCTGGTGATGAGCATCTGTGAACGCATCCACGTGCTCGACCACGGCGTGGTGATCGCCGTCGGTAGCCCGGACGAGATCCGCAACGATCCTCGGGTCATTGAGGCATATCTGGGTGAGGAGGTCGATGATGTTCGAGATCTGTGATCTGGCGGTCAACTTCGGCGGCATCCAGGCGCTAAAGGGTATCTCCCTGCATGTCGAGGCCGGTGAGATCGTGACCCTGATCGGGGCCAATGGGGCCGGCAAAACCACCGCACTGCGCACCGCGTCCGGTCTGGAACGCGCCGCAAGCGGCTCGGTGCGACTAGCCGGCCAGGACATCACCCGAGTCTCGGCCCAGGATCGAGTGAAACAGGGTCTGGTCCAGGTGCCCGAAGGACGCCGGGTTTTTCCTCAGATGAGCGTGCAGGAAAACCTAGAGTTGGGCGCCTTCCTGCGTCGCGATCGAATCGCAATCGCCGCGGACATGAAGATGGTCTTCGAGCGATTCCCAGTATTGGCCAATCGCCGCCAACAGCCCGCCGGTACGCTTTCCGGTGGTGAGCAGCAGATGCTGGCCATGGGCCGCGCGCTGATGGCCGCACCCAAGATGCTGCTGCTGGACGAACCATCGATGGGGTTGGCGCCGCTGTTCGTGCAGGAGATCTTCGACATTATCAAGGCAATAAACGAAACCGGAACCACGATCTTACTGGTGGAGCAGAATGCCAATATGGCCCTACAGATCGCCGGCCGCGCCTATGTGCTGGAAACCGGCAGTATCGTACTGGACGGCAATGCGGTCGATCTGCTGGCGACCGATGAGGTACGACACGCCTACCTGGGAGGTTGAACGATGTTCGTGAAGTGGCGGATGACCGCCCAGCCATACACCATCGGCCCGGACGCGACCGTACCCGAGGCTGTCGAGTTGATGCGTACCAAACAGGTCCGCAAGCTACCCGTGATCCATGAGGGACGCCTGATCGGCGTCATCTCACAGAGCGACATCGATCGGGCGTCGCCTTCGGTAGCTACGTCGTTCAGCGCCGGCGAGGTGGCCTACCTGATCGGCCGGCTCAAGGTCGCCCGGGTGATGTCGCGGAATCCGGTGACGATTGATTCCGAGGCCCTGCTCGAGCAGGCGGCGATCCTGATGCGGGCTCACAAGGTCGAGATGCTCCCGGTAATGACCGGGAACAGGCTGGTCGGGGTGATCACCGAATCGGATCTGCTGGAAGCCTTCATCGACCTCAACGGCGCGCGTGATCATGGCAGTCGCCTTGTCATCGATGCGGAGGACTCACCCGGCGTCCTGGCCAAGCTGACATCGATCACGGCCGAGGCCGCAACCAACATCACTCATGTTGCGGTCTATCGTGGCCAGCATGACCGTAGCATCGTGGTGCTCGGGATAAATACCTTCAACACCGAAAGACTGGAAGAACAGTTGACCGCAGCCGGGTTCACCATCAAGCGCCGGCTCTTGAACGACTGACCACCATCAGGAGGCCGCCAATGAAACGCGCTTCTAACATGATCTTCGCCCTGGTTACCGCGGTAGCGCTGTTGGCCGGGTGCGAGGGCTCTGCCGGCAGTCAGATACACACCGACCAGATGATCGCTATCGGAGCGAACCTCGAACTGTCGGGGACCGCCGGCGACAGCGGCAGCGCGGTTCAGCAGGGCATCCAATTGGCGCTCGACCAGGTAAATGAAGCTGGTGGTCTGCACGGTCGCCAACTTGAACTGGTAGCCCTGAACAACCAAACCGATCCGGCGCGAGCGGTAACCCTGGCCACCACGCTCAGCACCCAGCACAAGGCGGTGGCGGTGATCGGACCCACCCAGGCTTGGATATTCAACGCCGCCGCATCGGTGACTAATGTGCAGCAGATTCCGAACATTGCTCCGTTGGCCACCTCTGGATCAGCCCTGCAGAGCCCCAGCGGCGCCCTGTTCCAGTACGCCTACCGATCCTGTCTTGGCGATCCGGGACAGGGCGCTGGTCTAGCTACCTTCGCGGCAAAAAAGCTGGCGGCTAGGAATGCATTGGTTATCCGGGATGAGGCGGCGGTCTGGACCAATGAGATAGCCGACGGATTCGCCACGGCATTCGCATCCGGCGGCGGCACGGTGGTTGACGACCTCGCCTACCAGCCCGGTGCCGAGGCGGGACCGCTGGTCGATGCCGCCCAGAGTAAATCCTTCGATGTGATCATGCTGGCCGGCTACGTAAACGAGGCCGCACCGATCGTCAAGGCATTACGGGATCGTGGCATCAACGCACCGATTCTGGGCACCGATTCATTCGGTTTGCCCAGGCTCAGCGAAGTGGCCGGCCTACAATCGGCAATCTACTACCCGACACAGTATTCCGACCAGGATTCGGCGAATCCCCGGGTTGCATCGTTCGCGGAGAACTTCAGGGCAGCCTACGGCCAGGAACCGAACGCCGCCGCAGCCCTGGGCTACGACTCCATGATGCTAGTGGCGGACGCCATAGCGCGCAGTGAAACCGTCAGTGGGGTGGCGGTAGCCGCATCGCTGGCTGCCACTAATCGCTTCGAGGGGGTCACCGGGATGTACTCGTTCAACAATCGGCATGAACCGGTCAAGCCCCTACTGGTGATCGAATTGACCGACGGCCAGCCCAGCATGCTGCATCGCTCCGAGTAGCGGAGGAGATATCACGATTTTGTGTGTTCACATTGGTTTCGCTAGCGGTGGATGAGCATGGTTGGCCAGACTGGTGCCATGTCACAGCCGAGTGTTGACCCAGAACTGGCCGAGCATGTGCTCGCCACGATGTGGCGAATCAGACTCTTCGAGGAAGCGGTGGAAGACCTTTACGGTCGAGGTCTGATGCACGGCACCATGCACCTGTCGATCGGTCAGGAGGCGGTTCCGGTGGGTGCTTGCCTGAGCCTAATCACCGGTGACCAGATCACCTCCACCCATCGGGGCCATGGGCATGCCATCGCCAGGGGAGCCGACCCCGGCCGGGCGATGGCCGAACTGCTTGCCCGCGAAAACGGCTACTGCGCCGGTCGTGGTGGTTCCATGCACATCGCGGATGTGGCTACCGGCAATCTCGGCGCCAATGGCATCGTCGCTGGGGGGCCTCCAATCGCTGCTGGTGCGGCGCTGAGCAATAAGATGCGTGGCACCCAACACGTCTGCCTATGTTTCCATGGGGATGGGGCGGTGGGGGAGGGCGCCTGGCATGAGGCTCTGACCCTGGCGGCGATGTGGGAATTACCGGTGGTGTTCATCTGTGAGAACAACCAGTACGGCATGTCGATGCCCAGTCGGCTGGCCTTCAAGGTGACCGAGCTGAGCCAGAAGGCGGCCGGCTATGGAATACCCGGTGAAACCGTGGACGGCAACGATGTGCTTGCGGTGCGTGCCGCCGTGGCCCGGGCGGTGCACCGTGCCCGTGAAGGCGCAGGGCCGGCCTTCATCGAGGCGCTGACCTATCGCTGGCGTGGGCACTCCAAATCGGATAAGAATCTGTATCGCAGCCGCGAGGAGATCGCCGAATGGAAGCAGCACTGCCCGATCCAGCGGTTCACTCACCTTGTGCTTGGCCAAGGGGTGCTGGATCCACCGGCCGTGGAGCGCATTGAGGCAGGCGTGCGGGAGGAGATCCGGGCTGCGGTGGTGTTCGGAGCCGATGGCCCCCAACCCAGCATCGATCAGATGCTCGACGGGGTCTATGCACCCTCGTCGGTGGATCACCACGACATCAAACACGGGAGGGTGGCCCGATGAACCGGTTGCGCACCATGACCTATGCCGAAGCCATCCGGGAGGCGCTGACCCAGGCCATGGCCGCCGACGATCGGGTATTCCTGATGGGCGAGGATGTCGGCATCTATGGCGGAGCATTCGGCGTCGAGAACGACCTGATCCAGCGTTTCGGCCCCGAACGGGTGCGAGACACCACGATTTCCGAACTGGGGATTGTCGGCATGGGGGTGGGCGCGGCGATTACCGGAATGCGTCCCATCGTGGAAATCCAGTTTTCTGATTTCACCTGTCAGGCAATGGACCAGATCGTAAACCAAGCAGCCAAACTGCATTTCATGCTCGGCGGCCAGACCTCGGTGCCACTGGTTATCCGGGCGCCCGGTGGTTCCGGAACGGGAGCAGCTGCCCAACACAGCCAGTCGCTGGAGGCCTGGTTCGCCCACGTACCCGGTCTGAAGGTGGTTATGCCGTCGAACGCAACCGATGCCGCAGCATTGCTGCATGCGGCCATCGCCGATCCCAATCCGGTACTCATCCTGGAGCACAAGCTGTTGTACAGCCAGTCCTTCGAGGTGCCGAGCGAGATTCCGCCGGCCCTGCTTGGGCAGGGCCGCATCGAATTGTCCGGCCGCGACGTGACGATCGTGGCCACCTCGGTTCAGGTACAACGCGCGGTGCAGGCCGCGGGCATACTGGCCGAGCAGGGGATCAGTGCCGAGGTGATCGATCCCCGCACCCTGAAACCGTTGGACGTGGATCTGATCGTGGAATCGGTGGGCCGTACCGGACGTGTTCTCCTGGTACAGGAAGCGCCCAAATTCGGCGGATTCATGGCCGAGGTCAGCGCCACCGTCACCGAGGGTGAGGCATTCGGTGCCTTGCAGGCCCCGGTGCGCCGGCTCTGCGGCCTAGATACCCCCATTCCCTACGCCCCCGGCCTGGAACGCGCGACGGTACCGCAGGTGGATGACATCGTCCGCGAGGCAGCCGCACTGGTGCGGGAGTGGTGAGCCATGACCCGGATACCGATCAATATGCCGAAGATGTCAATGACCATGACCGAGGGGACGGTGGTCGAGTGGCTGGTCGCGGTCGGTGACCGAGTTGCCAGCGGTGATGCGCTGGTCATTGTGACCACCGACAAGGTCGACATGGATGTGGAATCGGCCGGGGCCGGGGTGCTGACCGAGATCTCAGCTGGCCCGGGCAGCGTGATCGCGGTGGGTCAGCCCATCGGCTGGCTGGAATCGGAATCCGAGGAACTGCTGGCCGGTCTGTTCGACCGACCCAACGTCAGCCAGCCGCGGCTGGGCGACGACCTGGTGCCAACCGAGCAGGCCAGCCCGCTGACCCACCGCAGCACCCCGCCCAGCCGTGTGCGGGCAGTGCCGTTGGCGCGCCGGCTCGCCGCCAAGGCCGGCCTGGACCTGGCGACGGTTACCGCATCGGGGCCGTCGGGAACCATCCGGGCCAGGGATGTCCGAGCCTTGCTCGCTACCCAGGGCAGCGAGTGCTCACCCGCTCCTGCTGACTCTTCGGGTGGGCCGGGCCGGCGGGACTCCGACGACCCGGCCCAGCAGACCCTGCTGGGCGACGCCCGACGGCGCCGGATGCGTCAGGCCACGGCCCGGACGATGACTGCCGCGGTATCGGTGCCCCAGTTCACCTGCTTCCGGGTATTGGATCTGTCGGTGCTCTTCAAGGCCCGGCAGCAGGGATTGCGCGGGGTGTCATGGACATCTATCCTGCTACGCGCCTATGCGATGCTGCTGAGCGATCGCCCCGACCTGAACGGTCATTGGACCGCCGAAGGCGTCCGGGCCAACCCGCGAGTCGCAGTGGCGTTGGCGATCGATACACCGGCGGGGTTGTATGCCCCGGTACTGAGCGATCCTGCCACCGGAAGCCTGCGTGAACTGGATGCCCGCGTCCGCCGGCTAGCCGAACAAGTTCGCCGAGGACGGTTGGACCCCGATCTGATGAGCGGAGCCACCGGGACGCTATCAAATTTGGGCAGCCTGGGTATCGACTGCTTCAACGCGTTGCTGACCGTCCCGCAGGCTACCGCATTGAGCATGGGCCGGGTTGGGCTACGTCCGGTGTGCGCCGCCTCGGGTGAGGTTACCAGCCAGGTGGCTTGTGAGGTTGGGCTGACCCTCGATCACCGGGTGGCTGACGGCGCCGATGGAGTTCGAGCATTACAGTTCCTGCAGGACTTGCTGACCGACCCGGTTAGCCTACTCGCTTAGCAGGATGAGAGCCCGACGATATGGGATTGACCCGGATCGGAATACTCGGTGTTAGCCTACCGGCCCTGACCGCAAGCACCGCGATCGGGTCCTGGATGGCCCGCACAGACCGGGCGGCCACTACCGAAATCACCGTCGAGGAGGCCTGATGAGTTCGCTCGGATTGCTACCGGGTTGCGCCTGGCCGCAGGTGACCGCCGCCGGGTGGCGAGATCTGCTCACCCAACTCGCCACCCGGACCGAGGCTGCCGGGCATGTCTGGCCCGAGTTCACCATGGCCGTCATCGAACGAGAGGAGCGTTACCCGACCGGATTGCCCACCCCGATCCCGACCGCGATTCCACACGCCGATCCCGGCCATGTGATTCATGCCGGCGTCTCGGTGGCGACCTTGGCGAGGCCGGTGGCTTTCGGAGAGATGGGTGGTTCCGGCAAGCAGCTGCCGGTGCGCGCGGTGGTGATGTTGTGCATGACCGATGGCAAGACGCAGATGGATGCGCTGCACGCCGTACTGACCCGGCTGACCGACGAACACGCGGTCGCCGAACTGTTGGCTGCGGGACAACGACCCGATTTCGACAGGTTCGTTGCCGGTTGGCTGGCCGCGAACTGACGAGTGCACATGGCGCGCATCAATCCAGATCAAACCATTGCGTTCTACCGCCCGGCTCTGCCGATATCCGGCCACCGGTCCAGGTGGCCAGCCGCCGAGTGACCGCGGTCACCTCATCCGGCTCATCGGGGACCGCGATCTGTAACACGGCCTGTTCGGCCAGGTAGTCGGTGGCCAAGATGCGTATACCGCTGGCGCGCAGCACGGAATCCAGTCGTCCGGTCTCGCCAATCGGGACGGATATGACCAGCAGGCGCATCCGCTGCCGCGTCAGCAGCCGGGCCTGTTCAAGGGTCTGGGTAGCGGTCACCGAATACGCCTGGACCAGCCCACCGGTACCCAGCTTAATGCCGCCGAAGTAACGCACCACCGCAACCACCACATCCGATAGATCCGCCCGTCCGGTATCGGTCGCGCGGGTCAAGATGGCCTTGAGTATCGGCCCGCCAGCGGTGCCGGCCGGCTCCCCGTCATCACTGGAACGCTGGGTGGCTCGCCACGAACCCAGAACGAATGCGTGGCAGACATGTCTGACACCCCGGTGAGCCCGCCGGATATCCGTCAGGAAGTCCCGGGCCTGCTCCTCGGTATCCACTCGACCGGCAAACCCGATAAATCTGGATCGTCTGATGACCAGCTCCGCACTGGGCCTGGTATCTGGGACCAGGACCGAATAGCAAGTGATGCTCATGATCGGTTCGCGACCGGCGCCACCGAGATGGTCTTCTGGGCCGCCAACTCTGCAGCACCGGTCAACGACTTCGCCGGGGTGTATTCGCTGCAGGTCGCAGGTCGCCGTTCGGGTTCGAGGGTTTTGTCGGGGGAGAGCGGTATTAGCACGCGATTCAGGCTACCCAAAGGTGGGGATACCGCGACTGTCCTGACAATCAACCGCCATATTATGTCAGAAGTACGTCCAGGAAACGCTACCAGCGGCAGCGCTGGCCAAGTTTAGCTGCCGTACCCCTGCGCCCAGCGCCGACGGTGTCGAGTTCGTCCAGCGAGTGTGACGACCATCATCCAAATCCAAGTCTTGGGCATGCGCGGCGCACAGCAAGTACACCAGTTCTACCGAGCCAGAAACCAGATCTATCCCATCCGTCAGTCCGATAAGTCACATTATGTCATTATGATGGTTGTCGCATGTACCGTTGCGTCTCCCCGCCCCTACCCTGTCGGATCGGAAGAGGGCTACCTTGGTAACTGCTCCACAAGCACACCCCTACAGAGAGGCCGCCCAGCAATGCAAACCATGCAGCGCCTGACGCGGGCATATCGGAATGCCCACGTGATCGAGTTCGGCAACGCGGACCGATTCGCGTTCCTCTCGGACTCGCATCGCGGTGACGGCAGTACCTCCGATGAGTTCACCAAGAACCGACAGATCTTCATCTCGGCCCTGGCGCACTACTTCGATGAGGGCTACACCCTGATCGAGGCCGGCGACAATGACGACCTTTGGGAATGGCCGAAATTCCGGCACATCGCCAAAGCCAATCCGCTGACCTTTGACCTGATCAAGTGCTTTCACGCCGATGGCCGCTATCTGCGGCTATTCGGCAATCACGATATGCAACTTGCCGATCCCGACTATGTCGCCCGAACGCTGTGGCAGGGCCGCGATCACCTGACCGGACGGTTGGAACCGTTCCTGCCCGGCCTGGACGTACACGAGGCAGTGGTATTGCGGCATTCGAAGACCGGCCAGGAGATCCTAACGGTGCACGGCCACCAGGGCGACTTCGCGAACGATCAGGCCTGGCGCTACTCAATGTTCACTTTCCGGTTCTTCTGGCGTCATCTGCATGCCTTGGGTATTCGCAGCCCAAGCAGCCCGACCCGCAACAGTTTCAAACGCCATAAGGTGGAACGCAACTATGCACGGTGGATTCGCCGGCACGGGATAGCGATGATCTGCGGCCACACCCATCGGGAACGTTTCCCCCGTAACGGCGACGCACCTTATTTCAACACCGGATCCTGCGTGTTCCGCACCTATATAACCGCACTGGAACTGGCCGACGACGCGATCTCGCTGGTCACCTGGCAGATCCTGCCCGATGCCGATGGCTACCTGCGCGTGGGCCGGCGAGTGCTGGCCGGTCCCCTGCCGATAGCCAATTTCGATCTGCATCCCGAACCGGGCAGGCATCGCAGACCGTCGCGTTCCCTGGACTGGCCCAGCCCGGCGGCCGAGCAGTTCAAAGCCTGTCGAGTCCCTCGCTGGCCATCACCTTTCGGCGCGCACGCATGACCATTAGGACTTGCCGTTCGGCTCACCTTTTCCGATATAGGTTCTTAGTCTGGTATACCGGCTCGCTGGTGACATTGACGCCCAGATTCCGGAAGATGCCTTCATCTACCGAGCCGAGGATCGTGGTGGTGTGCACATCGCAACCCCGCAGCCGGTGCAGTTCGGCCAACGCCCGCCGGGCATTTGGGTCGGTATTCGCGCTGACCGACAGCGCAATCAATACCTCGTCGGTATGCAGGCGAGGATTCTGACTACCCAAATGCTGGGTCTTCAGCGTCTGGATGGGTTCTATTGCGCCGGTGGCCAGCAACTTAATCTTCGGATCGATGCCTGCCAATGCCTTTAGGGAGTCCAATAGCATCGCCGAACAACTGCCCAACAGCGGTGAGGTTTTACCCGTGATAATCCGGCCATCCGGCAGTTCCAGGGCGGCAGCTGGCGCCCCGGTACGTTTCGCGACATCCAATGCCGGTCTGACAACTGGCCGATCGGTGCCGGCTATCCCCAGCTTGCCCATCAGCAAAGCGATCCGCGCGGATTGCAAAGGCTCCAGCTCGTCACGACGTTCAATGACCAGCGCCCTGTAGTAGCGACGGATCACCTCCTGCCGAGACGCCTCACGGCAGGCCTCGTCATCGCTGATGCAGTAGCCCACCATGTTGACCCCCATATCGGTTGGCGACTGGTAGGGCGAATGGCCCAGGATTTCGACGAAGAGCCGATTCAGTACTGGAAAGACCTCGACGTCCCGGTTGTAGTTGACCACTTGCGCACCGTGCGCGGCCAAATGAAACGGATCGATCATATTAACGTCGTCTAGATCCGCAGTGGCTGCCTCATAGGCGATGTTCACCGGATGATCAAGCGGCAAGTTCCAGATGGGAAAGGTTTCAAACTTGGCATATCCACTGGTCAACCCGCGCTGATGGTCATGGTACAGCTGCGACAGACACGTCGCCATCTTCCCGCTACCCGGCCCGGGAGCGGTGACAACCACCAGGTCCCGTGAGGTTTCGATGTACTCATTGCGGCCCAGACCCGATGGGCTTACGATGTGTGCGACATCGTTAGGATAGCCCTTGATCGGAAAGTGCCGGTAGACGCGCATCCCCAGCCTCTCCAGCTTGCGTTTGAAATCGCGTGCCTGGCGGTTGTCCTCGCTCATATGTGAGACCACCACGCTACCCACCAGTAGGCCGGCCGATCGGAATGCATCGATCAGGCGCAGCACATCGGCGTCATAACCGATTCCCAGGTCTGCCCGCATCTTGTTTGCAGCCACATCCTGAGCATTCACCACCACCACGATCTCGACCTCATCGGTCATCGATTCCAGCATGGCGATCTTGTTGTCGGGCGTGAACCCGGGAAGCACCCGGGAGGCATGCAGATCGTCGAAGAGCTTGCCGCCAAACTCCAGATAGAGCTTGCCGCCGAACTGGGCTCGGCGCTGGGCGATGTGCTCACTCTGCAGCGCCAGGTATTTGTCCCGATCAAAACCGATGGCCCGCATCCCATCCCCCTGTCTTCGGCAACCCCGTAGATACTAGTCGCCATCGATCTGCCCAGGGGGCCACACATCGCCGAGCCATCCAATTGCGCTGCCGATACCCGGTTAGTCGGTTGCGACCGTAAGACCGGTCGCAACCGCGTACCGCGCATTCGTAGCCCTCGGCAATCCATGCTAAGCTGTGACTAATGAGTCATATGACTGATCGGTCGCAGGAGGGAGCCATGCCTCGACCCACCTTCTTCAATTTGGCAGGGTCTAAGCGCGATCGTTTGGTGAACACGATGCGTGCCGAGTTCGCTGCGCATTCATTCACCCATGCTTCGGTCGATCGGATAACCCAGAATGCGGGCATCTCTAAGGGCAGTTTCTACCAATACTTCGAAGACAAATTGGATGCCTACATCTATGTGATCAACCAGTCCCTGGAACAGCGGATGGCGATGGTTGGCACGAATCAATCCGAGACAAGCATCACGGACCTGCTGGCCAAATTGATTGTTAGCAGCCCTACCCATCAGAAGGATGATCCTCTCGGCTGGGCAATCATAGCTAAAGCATATACCGACAATACGCCTGCCGTAGCGACGATCATGGGCAAAACTACTGGACAGATCCATGATTGGGTTACGCAAGCAATCACCGAAGGGATCCAAAGCGGGGAACTGCGGCCCGAACTCGATCCCGATGCCGCCGCATGGCTGATCGAGCATACGCTAATCGGGCTCGGCCACTATCTCATGTCTCGATTCGGTATCACCGACGAAGAAGCGCGCCATGCCCATGATCATTTCGAGACGCCAGAAGTGCGCAATGTGGTGGACTCGGTAGTGGATATGTTGACCCGCGCCCTTGGGACCCAAGAGATATAACGAAGCCAATCGTTCAGGTGACCGATCTGGCCTTCCGCGGATTAGCCGCCTGCTAACTGCTAGCGTTTGACCTTCTCATGCGGATCCCGGTGAAACCCGGAAGGCAATACGCGAACCATACCGACCACAATAACCCCGATGAGGAAACCCACCACGGCGGACAGCAACGTGTCGACCAGCCAGGCCAGCAGGCCACCCACCACGGCCAGCTGCCCGATCGGCCCGGTAACGCGGTGCAACAGCCCATACGGCAAATCCCAGCCCAGATTGCGCGCTCCCACGATCAAGATGTGACCCCCCACCCAGAGCATGGCCACGATACCGACCGCCGACAGCACAGACATCACCTTGGGCATTCCTGATACCAGGGCGCGTCCCAGTGCCTGACGCCCAGCCGGACCGTTTTCGGCCAGCCGCAGCCCCACATCGTCCATCTTTACGATGATCGCCACCATCCCGTAGACCACACCGGTCATGAACACCGCAACCAGTACCAATGAGGCCAGTCGCGGCCAGAAAGCCGCCTGGGAAAGCTGGTTCAGCGAGATCACCATGATCTCGGTAGATAGGATCAGATCGGTGGTTATGGCTCCCCGAATCATTCTTTTCTCTTGTTCGCCGCCGGTCGCCATCACCGGTTCGACGTGTTCCGTACGCTCCTGGTGGGCATCGGCAACGGCAAAATACTCCAGTACCTTCTCGGCACCCTCAAAGCAGAGGTAGCCGCCGCCGATCATCAGGATCGGCGGGAGCAGCAGGGGCGCGAACTGACTCAGCAGCATCGCAATCGGCAGGATAATCACCAGCTTGTTGCGCAATGACCCCTTGGCGATCTGCCAGATGATCGGCAGTTCCCGGGCTGGACTGAAACCATGCACGTATCGGGGGGTGACTGCGGAGTCGTCCACCACCACACCCAACGCCTTCGTGCTGGCACTGCTGGCCAGTTTAACGATCATTGCGACATCATCCAGTAGCGCGGCCAATCCACCTGCCACAGCGAACTCCCGGGGTCGAATCGAAAACCAGAGCGAGGCTAACAATCCAAGGGTGAAGTCAGCGAATCGCGCACCGAATCCAGGTGGAACAGCTACCGTCGCGTCATGAGCCAGCCTAACCCGATGCCCGGGACGCAGTCAGCGGCCCCGTTCGCTATGCCATGATCACCATCGCACTGATCCGAACCGATTTCCCGACCAAGTTCGGTGTCCCCAGGCAGTCCGGTCTGGTGTCCGAGTTGCGTGCTCGGATCGTTTTCGAGCCCGCGTTCCGCAACCCGGACGCGATCCGCGGTCTGGAAGGTTTCAGCCATCTGTGGCTGCTCTGGCAGTTCTCGGAGGCGCTACGTGAAGGCTGGTCCCCCACCGTCCGGCCACCCAGACTTGGTGGTGAGACCCGGATGGGCGTGTTCGCCACCCGATCCCCATTCCGTCCCAACCCGATAGGGTTGTCGAGCGTACAGCTATTGGCCATCGAACCCGATACCCGCTGCGGTCCGGTGCTGCTGGTGGCGGGGGCCGATCTGGTTGACCGTACCCCAATCTGGGATATCAAACCCTATATCGCTCAGGACCAGCACCCGACGGCGAGATTCGGTTTCACCGCCCAGAACAGGACCCATCGGCTGCGGGTTGCTTGTTCCGATGAATTACTCACCCGATTGCCTGCCGATCGGCGGGCTGCGCTGCTGGGTGTACTCGCCGAGGATCCAAGGCCGGCCTATCAACGCGACCCGGAACGTGAATACGGGTTTGGCTTCGCCGGGTTCAACATCCGATTCCGGGTGCAGGACGACCTGCTAACAGTCGTTCAAGTTGCACCGACCACATGACCACTTCGTGAAGTGTCGGGCTTATCCGGTTCTGGCCACGGGGCTACTGAGACGGCCGGATTCGGCGCATGGTCGGTGTCTGCCCATGTCCCGGGGAGCCCGGCGACCTGGCTCAGCCATTGGCTGACGCTGCCGCGGTTGCCGCGACCCGCCGCGCCACGATAACCTCATTCACGGCCTTGACCACCCAATCACGCTCACGCAGTTCCCTGGCGATTCGCATCCGCTGCAGCAGCTTCAATTGGGGAGCGAGTTCCTTGATCAGCGCCAGATCAAAAGCCATGCCCGCTAGGAACGCCGCACGGGCCGGCGCCCCAGCCGGATCGGTCACCCCGGCAGTGACCAGTTCCCTGATGCGCTCCAGCCGTTGCTTATCGAGCACGTGATACCGGTCGCCTCGAAATCTATGGGCTGGCTGCAAACTGACCCAGCCATTGGCCACCAACTCGGCCAGTGCCTGCTTGAGATAGGTGCCGCGCGCGGCTGTCAGAATCCGGCTAGGACGGCGATCCGACTGCCCGGCGAGTACCTGCAACATCACATCCAACAATGGATCCTGAGTAGGTCGCTCGTCATACACTTTGACCTTCTTATCAACCAACCCTACCCGCTCCTGGAATGCCAACTCGGCCAGAGCGCCTCCAGCGGCGACCAAGGCAAGATCGGCTCTACGCCTGACTCGTCCCGACACCGGGTCCAGACAGAGCAGCGTGACCTGATGCGCCAAGTTATCCCATGCTTCCATGTCACCAACCTACTCGCCGACACCTACCAGGCCGGCAGCCCAGAGCCCAAGTTACCCATCGGACAAATCGGTCCGATCTGCAATCATGGTGGGTGTGCAGACACTCGTCTTCTTTCACGCTCACCCAGACGATGAAGCCAGTCAAACATCCGGAACGATGTCCATCGCCGCAGCATTAGGGCATCGCGTGGTAACGGTCTTCGCCACGAACGGCGAACACGGCACGGTTCCAGCCGATCTGGCCAGCGGCGAATCGGTCGCCGACCGAAGACGAGCCGAAGCCGAGGCGGCGGCCCGAGTGATCGGCACCCAACGCATTGCCTGGTTAGGGTATGAGGATTCCGGGATGACCGGCTGGGAACAGAACAACAACCAACGCAGTTTCGTGCAAGCCACACTGGATCAAGCCGCCGGCCGGCTGGCAGCCATCCTGGACGAGGAGGACGCCGATGCGCTGATCGGCTATGACTGGCATGGCAATTATGGCCATCCCGATCACATCAAGGTGCATCAAGTAACCTACCGGGCTGTTGAATTGGCACACCGCCGGCCACGGGTACTGGAACAGACCAGCAACCGAGATCGCGCCACCCGGCTGGCGCCCAAGGCACGCGAACTGGGCCTGGATACGGATCTGGATGAATGGGTCGGCGATGACGGTTTACCGATCGGGCTACCCGAGACCGATCTGCGTTGGCAGGTGGATGTCACCGGGGTTATCGATCGGAAGCGGGCCGCGTTGGTCGCGTATGCCAGCCAATCCGATACCCAATGGATGCTCTCATTGCCGGAAGCGGCGCTCACACTGTGGTTAGGTACAGAGCATTACCGGGAGGCAGATCGGCCGGGGCCGATGGAACGGGCTTGGCCGTTTGTGGATTCATAGCCTACCCACAGCCCAGACAGAGCAGACTGCCAACCGACACTGGCCAACTGGGTAACACGACGAACCTGTTAGTGACCGAAGGAGAACCCAGTGAAGACCAGTCACAAGATCGGACTTGGCACTGCCGCCGGCCTGGTTGGTATCGGTAGCCTGCTTGGCGTGGGTCTGGCCAACGCCGACTCGAACGATGCCAGTTCACCGACTGCCTCGCCCAGCACTAATTCCGACCGCCGGCAAATGCCCCCCGAAGATCGCGGTAGCAAGCACGACGATCGGACCGAGGATCGGTTGGCTGCCCAATTGGCTGAACGTCTCGGCCTGGACCAGACCAAAGTCAAGCAGGCCATCCAGGCCGCGCATCAAGCTACCCGGCCGGCCCAGAACGGCCAGCCCCAGTCAACCCCACCGAACACTCCGGATGAGACCGATCGCGCGACTCGCGAAGATGCTTTCTTAACCGAGTTGGCCAACCAACTCGGTATCGACAAGGAGACCCTCAGCCAGGCGGTAGCGGAAATCCGTGAAAGTGCGGACGCCGGTCGCAAGTCGGAATTCCAGACCAGGCTGGACGATGCGGTATCGGCCGGCACTCTCACCCGGGAAGAGGCGAATGCCGTATTGAAGGCCGCCGAAGCCGGTGTCATCGACTATGGCGGCGGCCCCCGCTGATGGCCAGCGCGGATTCGGGGCCCGGTTCAGCTCGTGATGTCCTTGCGGGCGAACCGGGCCCAAGCGGCCAGCCCGAAAACCAGTACATACCCGGCCGCCAGCCACAGGCCGTGTACCACGTCGGTGGTGAACATGGGTTGGCTAAGCAGATCGGTGAACCGCAACGCCCAATTCTGCAGCAGCCAAGGATGCAGCCAGTCCAACTCGGGTATCGCAACCGCTATCCAACCCAGAATGTTTACGATCATGATGGTCACCGTGGCGGCCAATGGCTGTTCGGTTAGGGTTGAGATGAACAAACCAATACCGGCCAAGGCCATCAACACGACCGCCGTGTACAGGTACATGAGCGATACGCGCAGCACCGCGTCTGCGAATTCAAGTTTGTCGCCCGAAAGCCCGACGGTGGGACCGGCTCCGAACAGTGCAAGTCCGGTGCCGGTACCAATCAGACCCACTACGCAGGTGCTCAATAAGCAACCCACCAGCAGCGCGCATCCCTTGACGATCAGCAGCCTGCTGCGTCCAACTGGCACCGCTAGCAGATAACGCAGCGTCCCGATTTGCGCCTCACCAGCGATCGAGTCACCCGAAAGCATTGCAATCGCCAATGGCAGGAAGAACGGTACCTCGGCGTACAACGCTGTCATCGGCACCATCAGTCCATTGCCTGCCAGGAGACCCCTGGCGGGCCTGCCGCTGAAGAACAGCGCCAGTGCCATCACCACCGGTACCCCAGCCAAAACCGCCAAACCTGCTTGATTGCGGCGCCGCCCCAAGATCAGTTTGAGCTCATTACCCAGCAGCCTGATGAATGCGGTCATGGCAGCCGGTCTATCCGCTGACGTCAAAGCCCTCCCCAGTCAATGCCACGAACAGATCCTCCAGCCGTGGTTGAAGTACGTTGAACGCTTCAACAGCTACCCGAGCGTGCACCAGTTCGGCGACAATCCGGCTGGTGGGCAGTTCGTTCGGTTTGAATTCCAGGATCCGGTCATCCCGACGCACGGTGGTGGTCAGGCCGAGCCGATCCAGAACCTGCCCGGCAGCCCCCAGGTCTGGGGTTTGCAGTTCGACACTGGGTGCCGCCGCAGACCGTAGTCCGGTCAAGGAATCCTGGGCGACCAGCCGGCCCCGGTTCATCACCCCGACATGGGTGCAGATCTGCTCGATTTCGCTGAGCAGATGGCTGCTGACCAGTACAGTGATCCCGTCGCCGGCCAGTGAGGCAACCAGATTGCGCACCTCCCGAGTGCCTTGCGGGTCCAGACCATTGGTGGGTTCATCCAGGATTAGCAGTTCTCGCGGCATCAACAGCGCTCCCGCGATCGCCAATCGCTGTTTCATACCAAAGGAATAGGTCCGGTATCGTTTGTCGGCGGCCGCCGCCAACCCCACCCGCTCCAGCGCTGCGGTGCACCTTGCCCGAGAGGTCTGCGGGTTTGCATGCCGATCTGCGGCATCAAGCCGATCCAGATTGGCCCGACCCGATAGGTAGGGGTGAAAAGCCGGCCCCTCCACCAGGGTCCCGACCCGTGGCAATGCCGCTGTCAGACCGGTCGGCAGCCGGTGGCCGAGTATCTCACTGCTTCCAGATGTGGGCGCGACCAATCCCAGCAACATCCGGATGGTCGTAGTCTTGCCTGAACCATTCGGACCCAGAAAGCCGTATACCGCGCCACGTGGCACCGAAAGATCAAGCTGGTCAACGACCGCCTGCCGGCCAAAGCGTTTAGTCAATCCGGTCGAGACGACCGCGTCGCTCACCGCAACGCCTGATACAACGATTCAGGCGCCACGGCGCCGTAGGCGATCCGGCCATCGTCGGCGAACACGACCGAGATCAGACTGCCATCCAGAACACTGCCACTACCCCAGTCTCCCGATACTCTTGGAAGCTGCCTAGCCAGCATCGACCCGTCGCTGGAGTCGGTTAGGGGACCAGATTCAACCACCAGCACTGTCGACCAACCGGCACCCGAGACCGTCGGTGAGGCACCGGAGGTCGTCGCCTCATCCTGACCGGACTGGGCAGGCAGGTTTCCCCGATCGCCCCCTGAGGCCGGATCGTCGGGATACACCGGTGATTCGGCTGACTCGACAGTTTCGCGGATCTCGGCGCCCGGAGGCGGGGTGAACTCGAACACCGACGCATTGGGGGCCGAATAGCTGAGTTGAGTATAGCCGATTTCGATCGCCGGGCCGGCACTGATTGTCGAGTAAATCTGTAGTCGTAACGGCTGACTGGTTTCGGCATCGACTGCCAGGTGTACCTGTTTGATCCTGGTCTGGGTGTCATTCGGGGTGATGACCAGTTCGTAGGCGGCGCGACCGGCTACCCGAACATTGGCATCGGTGGTCACCGCTGAATAGTCGGTGATGCTGTTCAACAGGTCTCGTGCCGTCTCGGCTGGGGATTGCTGGGGAATCGGTAGCCTACCCCGGGGTTGCAACTGCCCGGTGGCAGCCTGATCGCGGATCGCAGTCTGCTTTTGCGACGACCAGATCCAGGTGACTGCGCCATTGCAGATCACATCCGATTCGGCCGCACCCTGGATGACGGACACCCGGTAGGAACGATCTCCGTCATACCAGATACGCCAGGTATGGGTGCCAGATACCAGCGCCCATACCGAACTCGGCTCGGTGAAATCCACTCCGGATCCCATGGTGAGATCCGGTAGCCCCAGATCGACCCGCTGCTGTACCTCACCCGACAAGGCGACCGGCGAGGCTGCCAGCACGTCGGCGATGATCTGCTCAGCGGTGCGTTGCGGCAATGCCGGTTCCGCGGTGGCCACCGCCGCCCACAATGCGGGACTGGCTATCACCAGCCCCGCTGCGGCAGCGGGAGCGATCCAGCGCCTGTTAGACCTATCAATCAGTGCTTTCACATCTGTGATTCTAGTTGTCCGTGCTGAGCCGAAAGTACCCCCGTGGTATGACTAAGCCCTGGCCGGCACGCCTAACCCGCCAGTTAGCTGGCAAGCGAGGTTCGTTGCAGGCACTCAGTCGTTGCGGCGCCGGATCTGGGCCAGTACCTGATGCTGCAACCGGCCGCAGACCAACAGGGCCACTATCGCTAACAGTATCCCGGCTACCAGAACCCCGATTATTACCGTCAGCCTGGCGGCGGGTTCAGTGCCGAAACCGAAACCGGCCGCCAACCGCACCATCGGCTGCGCCGTCATCAAGCCCAGCATCGTCCCCAACCCGACCGCCGCGATCAGCGGACCCAGTGTTTCCAGCCACATCACCTTGGTCAGGTAGCTGGTCGGTGTCCCCATCCTGGCCAACGCCTGAGACTGCTCGGCACGTTCGAAGACTGCCGAGGCCTGACTGATCAGTATGGCAGTGGCGGTGATCACGAATCCCACCGCCAAGGCGATGATCGCCCCCTTGGTGAAGTCCCACTGTGAGGCGGCAACGACATCGCGCATTAGCTTGTCCCTATCCGGATCCTGAGTCAGATGGATCGGCATCACGGCAATGAAACCTCCAATCATCCCGAGCAGACCAATCCCGTAGACCCGTTGCCAGGTTTGCTTAGCATTCGCCTGGATGCGCCGGGCCGCCCAGATGACCGTAGGTCCCGACAATCTTGCGAAGCCGGCGGATACCACTTGCAGGAGCCAGGGAGCAAACAACTGCACCGCAACCACACACCCCAGCATGATGCCGGCCAGGACATAGAAAGCGGCCATCGACAGCAGTTCCAGCCTCGAGACCAGGATCCCGGCCGCCACTAGCGCTACCGCAAAAACCAGCAGCCGCCACCAGCGCAGCCCCGGCGGGGGCGTCCGGCGAGCGACACCCAGCGGGGTGATGCGCACCATACGTAGACCCCACCAGCCTGCGACCAAGCCAATCAATACCGTGCCCAGGGGCACCCCGGCCAGTCCCCACCAAGGTAATAGCATCTCACTAGACGCAAGCGGCATGGCTTGCATCTCAAGCAATTGCCAGGCGGGCAGACTGACCAGATAACAAATCAATCCGAGCAACGTCCCCGCCACCGATTGCAGCAGATTGTCCAGCAACGACATCTTGGACACATCGCCGGCCGACAATCCAATAAGTCGCAATGCGGACAGTCGACGTTCCCGACTGCGAGCGCCGAGCACCGCCGCACCGGCGGCCAGTCCCACCATGGTGGGCACGAGGAGCGCGCAAGCCACCAAGGCCAGTACGAAGTAGCCGTTCAGCAGCCTCGCGTAAGTCGGATCGATGACCAATACATCCAACAGGACTCCGTGGGGATGGCGCCAGCGGTTGTAGAACAACCAGGTGCCACCGGCCACCGTCAGAGCCAATGTGGCACAAATCGTGTATGCGAACACCGAAGCCGCCGAGAGGATCCCTGCTCCTTCACGGATCGCCAGCCGGGCCCTGACAAGCTGCCAGGTGAGCGTGGGCAGGTAACCGTTCACCGATCGTGTGATGGACCGGCCCGAGGAGGCAGCAAAGGCTACCATCACCGCTCCCCCTCGGCTGCCAGCCGTCGATCGCTGTGCACCAGTCCGTCACGGAGCTCAATTAACCGAGAACACCACCTAGCCACTGCACCGTCATGGGTCACCACCACCAGCGTGCAGTTCGAGATTGCGCAGCTCATCGTGAGCAGTTGCATCACCTCATGGCCGGTCGCCTGATCCAGAGAACCAGTGGGCTCGTCGGCGAAGACCACCTTGGGCTGGCCGACGATCGCGCGCGCTATGGCAACCCGCTGTGCTTGTCCGCCGGACATTTCACCGGGCCGTCGGTTTCGCAACTCACCCAGACCGATGCGTT
The DNA here is from genome assembly GCA_938036835.1 of uncultured Propionibacterium sp. GTDB lineage: Bacteria > Actinomycetota > Actinomycetes > Propionibacteriales > Propionibacteriaceae > Brooklawnia. Next base: position 6,112 of record CALHWB010000052.1, on the reverse strand, counting down.
CCAAGGCGTCATCGGCAGCCGTCAAGGCCTTGCTCCGGGCACTTCCGGTCAGCAGCAACGGCAGCGCAACGTTCTCGCGGGCCGGCAACTCGGGAATCAATTGCCCGTCCTGGAAGACAAAACCGAAACTGGTCAACCGCAGATGGGATCGGTCCCGATCATCCATACCGGACAAGCAATGACCAGTGAAGTCGACCGCACCTTGATCGGGCACCAGCACTCCGGACAGGCAATGCAGCAGGGTCGATTTGCCAGAACCTGACGGACCCATGATCGCCACCGATTCGGCGGCATTGAAGTCAATCGATACCCCAGCCAACGCCTTGACTTGGCCGAACGACTTGGTGATGTCGTATGTCGACAGCAGCCGGCCACCGATCTGGCTGGTCTGCTCAGGCAATTGTGTTTCGGTCATGTTCCCAGTGAATCGGCAGATCCGCCGCCAGCCCACAGTGCCCGGTCCCGTCCTCAGGTAGCGCCAGCACTACCCCGGTGCCTCCGCCAGCTACGGCACCTGGCCGGTCGGCTAGGTTCTAGGCATGAGATCTCGCCGGCACACCCAGCGGTCGAGTTCCCAGGAGGAACAATCGGCCCGGACCATTGCCGAACTGACCGCCTCGCGACGGGCTATAGTGGACGCCTACGAGGTCGAACGCCGCCGGATCGAACGCGACCTACACGACGGTACCCAGCAGTACCTGGTGGCGGCCGCCTTGAAGCTTGGTGAGGCCAAGCTATCATCCGCCGTCGAGGAAGATGCCCAATTGCGTGCGCTGCTTGACGAGGCCGAGCAGACCCTCAGCCGAGGTATCCAGGCCCTACGCAACACAGTTCGCGGCATTCATCCACAGATTCTCACCGAGCACGGGCTGGTCGCAGCCCTACAGGATGTGGCTGCCGCGACCGCTGGGCCAATAAGCATCGTCTGTCCGCATCCGCTGCCTACGATGCCTGAAGGCGTACTGACTGCCAGCTACTTCTTTGCTTGTGAAGCCCTCTCCAATGCCGCCAAATACGCCATCGGAGCCCCGGTCAGCGTGTTATTGGTCGCCGACAGCGAACTGCGGGTCTCAGTGGTGGATGCTGGACCAGGCGGAGCCCGGTTTCGGTCTGGGCACGGCCTAGCGGGTCTGCGGGAACGACTGGCCGCGTTCGGCGGTGATATCCAGATCTCCAGCCCACCAGGCGGCCCCACCAGGGTATTGGCGACCATTCCGTTGCTGTTGAACCGAGGCGAGACAGGGGTGACCGTATGAGTACAAGCCCATGCTGTCTGGTATTGGCCGACGACTCGGCCCTGCTGCGCGAAGGACTGTGCGGTCTGCTGGAACGGCAGGGTTTCCAGATAGTCGCGCAGGAGGCCCGAGCCGATGACCTGCGACAGACCATGACCCGGTTTGCCGTATCCGGATGCCTGCCGGAGGTGTTGATCACCGACGTGCGGATGCCCCCGAATATGACCGATGATGGCCTGCTGGTCGCCGTGGAACTAAAGTCCGCCTACCCGGAGTTGGGGGTCCTGGTGCTCAGTCAGTATGTATCTCCGATACATGCCCAGCAACTGTTTGCCCTGCCGTCGCCGCCGCAAGCCGGGGGCGCCGGCTATCTGCTGAAGGATCGCGTCGCACAGGTAGCCGACTTCATCGGCTCCCTGCGAGTGGTCGCCGCCGGTGGCGTGGTCATCGATCCCGAGGTGGCCCGAGCCATGATGCGATCAAACCGTTCCGGCCTGGGCGAACTGACCCGCCGGGAACTGGAGGTTCTGGAATTGATGGCCCAGGGATTGGCCAATTCACAGATTGCCGAGAAACTCGTGCTGTCAAACGCCGCAGTGGCTAAGCATGTGTCGAATATCTTCGCCAAGCTGGGGCTAGCCCCCAGCGCGGAGAACCGGCGGGTGCGGGCGATCCTCACCTATCTAGCCGATGCGCCCATGGTCAGGCACACCTGCTGATTCGATCGGATCGGCAGTTTCAGACGAGCGCCGGCGTAAGCGCGCAGCAACCGCTCACGCCCCATGTCCAGGCGATGCAGGCGCCTTCGGCATGGCACCAGGCCGGTTTCTGGAATAACCTTTCCCTAATTGGTGTTGTACCCTGCGATTTGCGATACCAGACCCAGTGGAGGTGACTGCCATGCTTGACCCATCCGATCTGTTCCAGCCCTCCGACCATGTTGAACCCGCATTGCGCAGCGAAGCAGCCACCGATCGGGTTTTGTTGGTGACCCTCGGAAGCCACGGCGATGCCGGGGAGTCCCAGGCATTGGTGGATGACCACCTGCTGGAGCAGTTCGCCAATCACCGGCTCGGCAGGTTCGATGCCGACCAACTGATCGACTATGCGGGTCATCGTCCTGGCGTGATCTTCGACCGCGATCATTTTCGCGGTTACGAACCGCCCGAGATCAGCCTTCATGAGTTGACCGACGGAGCCGGACACGACTTCCTGTTGCTGTGCGGTCCTGAGCCGGCATTGCAGTGGGAACGCTTCGCCGCCTCCATCGATCAGGTCGTTGGCATGTTCGGAGTCGGTCGAGTCGTGATCCTGCAAGCGTTTCCCGCGCCGGCGCCACATACCCGCCCGGTTCAGGTATCTACCTTTGCCTCGGACGCCGCGCTGCTGGAAGGCCGTACCGGGCTGCCTGCCACTTTCAAGCTGGGCGCGGGCTTCTCTGCCCTGCTAACCCTGCGTCTGGGAGAACAGGGCCGGCAGGTGATCGGCCTGGTGGCGCACGTGCCGCACTATCTCGCCGACACCCAATACCCTGCAGCCGCCATCGCCCTGCTGTCCAACGCCGAGCAGGTCAGTGGCCTACGGCTGCCTACCGAGGGACGTCTGGCCCAGGCCGCCGCCGTCACCCAGCGGATTGTCGACCAGCAGGTTGCCGATTCACCGGAAGCACAGCAGGTGGTTACCCAATTGGAGGAGCAGTACGAGCATGCCACCCGGCAGCGGCAGCTCACCAGCGGTGCCGGGCTGCCCACCGCTGACGAGATCGGTGCCGAGGTGGAAGCCTTCCTACAGGGCATGGGACCCAGCGACAAGCCAGATAGGCCGGAATCGGGGACTACGGATACCGAGGGCCCGCAACCAGAACCCGGTCAGCAGTGAGTGGAGTCGTCCCGGCGGGACGACTCCACTCACTGCTAGCCAGACGACTGCCGACCGCTAACCACGCAGCAGCCACAGGCTTTGATAGGGATACATCCGGATGGTCTGGGGACGCAGATCATATCGATAGCCGCCCAGTAGTTCTTTGGCGAAGTAGCCGAGCCGCGAAGTCAATACACCATGATGCAGGGGTACCTGCTGCGAACTGACGTTGTATGCCTGCACCAGGCACCCCAGCGGATGGTCTCGTTCCAGGATCAGTACCCGGGCGTCGGGGCTGGTCACCGCCTTGGCCGGCACGCTGGCGTGCAGTTGCGGGGTCTGGGCCCGGATCGCCAGCAGATGGCGCAGACCGGCGTTCAAGCGTCCGATCGGTGTGGTCGCGTCACCGCGTACCTGTTCCACCAGTTTCCAGTCCATTTTCGGACGATGGGCCCAGCGGTTATCCGCCCGGTGTTCGGCCTCGTTCAGATAACTGGAGTCGTTGAACATACCCAGTTCATCGCCCATATATAGCAAGGGCACGCCACCATAGCCGGCCACAATGGTGTGCATCTGCTGAATTCGCCCCAAGGCGAGATCGATCGCCTGCTCATCACCGGTCTGGATGGCGGTTTCCAGGCCAGCCAGACTGGCGCAGGTACCGGATATCCGCCGGTCCCCGGTGGCTGGGTTGTACTGGAAGACCAGCCCCCGGGCAAAGGTACCGGGAAACTCACCAGAGTAGAAGTCGCTCAGGAAGCGCCGGTGATCGTAGCCGTTGATCCCCACCAAGGCGGCATCGTGATCGCTGATGGCCCACCCGATATCGTCATGACAACGCACATAAGTCGCCCAGGTGGCCGAGGCGGGTTTGTCGGGCATCTCCCGCAGCGCAGCCTCGGTCATCCGAGCATCCCCGGTGGCCATGCAGTTCCACAATTGCACCATCAATTCGTTGTGGTAGGCCATGTCACTGACCAGGCCGTGGTGCTCTCCAACGCCCAGATAAGGCATCAACTGTTCGGGGGCGACGATCGCCTCCGCTTTGAACGCCACCGCTGGTGCGGCAATCCGCAGACAGCTACGCAGGGCCTCGGTCAGATGATGCACCTCGGGTTGGTTCTGGCAATCGGTTCCCTTGCGTTTCCAAGTGAAGGCTATGGCATCCAACCGGAAGACCTCCACCCCCCGATTTGCCAGATGGCACAACAGATCGACGAACTCGGCCAGCACATCCGGATTGGCCCAGTTCAGATCCCACTGGTAGTCGTTGAAGGTGGTCCAAACCCAGGCGTTGGCCTGCCCATCCCAGGTGAAGTTGCCGGGGGCGAAATCGGGAAAGATCTCCGGCAAGGTCTGCTCATACTGGTCGGGTTCGGTACGGTCTTCGAACATCAAGAAGTAGTCCCGGTAGCGCTGCTCGCCTGCCCGGGCCCGCTCGGCCCATTCATGTTCCCGAGCGACATGGTTCAACACCAGATCCATCACCAGCGAGATCCGATTCTTGCGCAGCACCGCGGTAAGGTGCTCCAAGTCATCCATGGACCCCAGATCTGGCCGGATTGCCCGATAGTCGGCCACCGCGTAGCCGCCATCATTGGGGTCGGGGCGTGGCTTGAGGAAGGGCATCACATGCAGGTAACGCACTCCCAACTCGGCGAGATAGTCCACTTTGTCGGCTACCCCGCGCAGATTCCCGGCAAACCGATCTGCATAGCAGACGTAGCCGATCATCTCGGGTAGCTGTAGCCAATCGGGACGCAGCAACCGCTCCTCGTCCAGCCGGCGCAGATCCGCTGGACGCTCTCGCAGCGAACGGGCGACGATTTCACGTAGCCGTTCCATCAGTTCGGGATACCCATCGCCATATAGCACCTGCAGATTGCGGGTGAGGCGTGGTGCGTAGCGAGCCCATCGCAATTCCAAGGTCTGCTCTAGCCCGGTGTCGAGGGCTGCCGGGGTATCGAGGGTCATGACTGCTCCTCCCCCGTCGGCGGTGCCGAAGCCACCGTCAGGTCCTCGGCGACATTTGGGGGTTCATCCCCGGGTTGGGGACGAACGATGAGTACCTCGCAGGTGGCCTGCCGAACCACTTCGGATGCGACGGTGCCAAGCAGCCGGCCCACGATGGAGGTGTCTCGGATAGCTCCGATGACGATCAAGTCGGCCTGATGATCCTTGGCGGTCTCCAACAAAGCGGTGACCGGCTCGGCATCGACCAGCAATGCTGCGGTCACGAAGGCCCCGGCATCGTGGGCGATCTGTTGGGCTTGGCCCAGAGCCAGGCTGGAGGCCACCTTGCCCGGTACCTGTCCGAGGGTAGGCAATGATGGTGTGATGGTCTGCTTGGCATCGTCCCGGGCCGTCAGCTGGGTATAGGCACATACGATGATCAGATCGGCGTCCTCGTCGTGGGCTAGTCGCGCGGCCCGTTCGACCGTCGGACCGGCCAGCGACGATCCGTCGGTGCCGACCAGAATTCTTTGGTATCGCGGTAGGCTCATGACTCAACCTCTCCCACGCGCACGGTGCGCACATTCGGTGGATCACTGACTTCATCGACATCGCGAACTATCGGCGGCTCCTTGATCCACATCATGGCCAGGGCGGCCAGACCCAGCAGCACACCGGCAAACATCATGGCATTGGTCGGGTTGTTCCCCAACAGATGCTTGTAGACCAGACCGAAAGTCAGGGTCTGCAGTAGCATCGGGATGACGATCATCATGTTGATGATGCCCATGTAAACCCCATAACGACTCGACGGCACCATGCGGACCGCCATGATATATGGCACACCCACGATGGATGCCCAGGCGATGCCCAGCCCGACGATGGGCAGGAAGATCAAGAACCGGTTACCGATATGGGGGAAGATCACCAGGCCCACGGTGGCGCACAGCAGTGCGCAGATATGCACCCACTTCGCCCCACGCCTGCGGGCCAATGCAACCAGCGAGAAGGCCACCGAGAAGGTGATCACGTTGTACCAACCATTGACCAGGCCGGTCCACGAA
>CALHWB010000051.1 GCA_938036835.1 uncultured Propionibacterium sp. | reverse complement strand
GCACCGTGTCCTCGAAGACACCGTGGGTGGACGGGTAGGTGATCATCGCCGCCGCCAGCCGATCCCCGGCCTCGGCCGCCTTGGCGGCGAAATCGGCCACGTCGATATCGCCGTTCTCGCGGGCCTTGACGGCCACCACCCGCATGCCGGCCATGGCCGCCGAAGCCGGGTTGGTGCCGTGCGCCGAGGTCGGGATCAGGCAGATGTCGCGCTGCTCGCCGCCGGCGCGATGGTAGGCCGCGATGGCGCTCAGCCCCGCGTACTCGCCCTGGGCGCCACTGTTGGGTTGCATTGAGAAGGCGGCATAACCGGTGATCTGGCACAGCCGGGACTCCAGATCGGCGACCAGTTCCCGATAGCCTGCGGCCTGGTCGGCCGGCGCGTAGGGATGCAACTCGGCGAACTCAGGCCAGGTGATGGGCATCATCTCCGCTACCGCGTTCAGTTTCATGGTGCACGAGCCCAGCGGAATCATCGCCCGGTCGCCCGCCAGATCGCGATCGGCGAGCCGGCGCATATAGCGCGTCATCTCCGACTCGGCCCGGTTCATGTGGAAGACCGGGTGGGTCAGGTACTGCGTGGTCCGCAACAGATGGTCGGGAATAGCCGGTTGACTGGCCAGTTCTCGCACCGGATCAAGCCCGAAGGCGTCCAGTACCCGGCAGAGCACCGCCAGCGTGGTGGTCTCGTCCAGTGAGATACCAACCCGGTCCCATCCCACTCGCCGCAGGTTGATGCCGCGGTGTTCGGCGGCGGCCAGAATGTCGGCCTGCCCATTCCCGACACGCACCGTGATGGTGTCGAAATACGCCGCGGGCTCCACCTCGACACCCCCGGCGCGCAGGCTGGACGCAAGAGTGACCGCCATCAGATGGACGCGCTGCCCGATAGCCTTCAGGCCCTCCGGGCCGTGGAAGACGGCGTAGAAGGAGGCCATGACCGCCAGTAGGGCCTGCGCGGTGCAGACATTCGAGGTGGCCTTCTCTCGGCGAATGTGCTGCTCACGGGTTTGCAGGGCCAGCCGGTAGGCCCGACGGCCGTTGGCGTCCCTGGAAACCCCGACCAGACGGCCCGGCATGCTGCGCTTCAGCGCATCCCGGCAGGCCAGGAAGGCGGCGTGCGGGCCGCCGAAACCCATCGGTACTCCGAACCGCTGGGCCGAGCCGACGGCGATATCGGCCCCCATCGCGCCGGGTTCCTTCACCACGGTGAGGGCCAGCAGATCGGTGGCGATGATCGCCAGCGCCCCGGCCCGGTGCAGCCCCCGGCATTGGGTGGTGTAGTCGCGCAGGTCGCCGAAGGTGCCGGGATGGGCGAGGATCGCCCCGCACAGCCCATCGACCACCAGCTCCGCCACCGGGGCGATCACCAGTTCGATGCCGAGCGGCCGCGCCCTGGTCGCCAGCACGGCCAGCACCTGCGGGTGCAGGTCGTCGGCGGCGAAGAACCTGGTCCGTTTGCCCTTGCCAACGACGAAGGCCATGTGCATGGCCTCGGCGGCGGCGGTCGCCTCGTCCAGCAGGGAGGCGTTGGCGATCTCCAGGCCGGTGAGGTCGGCGACCATCGTCTGGAAGTTCAGCAGCGCCTCCAGTCGGCCCTGGGCGATCTCCGGTTGATAGGGGGTGTAGGCGGTATACCAGGCGGGGTTTTCCAGGATATTGCGCTGGATGACCGGTGGGGTGATCGTCCCGTAGTAGCCCTGGCCGATCATTGAGGTCAGCACTCTATTGCTGGCCCCGATTCGGCGTAGCTCGGCGATCGTGGCGCCCTCGCTGAGCGGTGCCCAGTCCAGGGGGGTCGTCTGGCGCAGCGTGGCCGGAACCGCCTGGTCGATCAGTTCGTCCAGGCTGGCGACACCCACCGCAACAAGCATCTTGGTCATCTCCGCCGGGCTTGGGCCGATGTGCCGGCGGTTGGCAAAATCATCCGGGTCGTAGCCGGTCGGGTTCCAGGTGGTCATCAGCCGATCAGCGCCTGGTAGGCGGCCTCATCGAGGTATTCGTCCAGGAAGCCGGGATCGTGCGGGGTGATCTTGATGAACCAGGACTCGGCCGTGATGGTTTCGGGTGCATCGGCCACCGGCTGGTTGACCGCAGCTATCGTGCACTCACAGGGCGCAACGATACCCGAGGTGGCCTTGGTGGATTCGATGACCACGACTTCTTCCCCCTTGGCGGCCTCGGCGCCGGCCTCGGGCAGCTCAACGTAGACAATGTCGCCCAGTTCGGACAGGGCATGGGCGGTCAGGCCGATGGCCACCTCGTTCTCGGAATCGTCCAGCCAGTCATGATCCTCGGTGTACTTTCGCATTTCCTTCTCCTCAACGCTTGTAGGACGGGTTTACGAATGGGAGCGTCACGACGCTCAGGGGCAGACGTTTGCCACGCACCTCGGCGTGAACGGTGCTGCCGGGGGTCATGTCCACCGGCAGCATTGCCATGGCAATGGGGCCGCCGACGGTGGCCCCGAAGCCACCCGAGGTGACCTTTGCGACAGGTTCGGAATCGTTTACGTTGCGGAACAGCGCTGCGCCCTCGCGGACGGGCACTCGTCCCGCAACCTTGAGCCCGACACGCTGCCGGGGGACACCGTTGGCGAGTTGCGCAAGGATTATTTCGGCGCCGGGGAAACCACCGGCCCGGCTGCCGCCCTGGCGGCGCAATTTCGGGATCGACCAGGCCAGGCCGGCCTCGATGGGGCTGATGGTTTCGCTCAGTTCGTGGCCGTACAGCGGCATGCCGGCCTCCAGGCGCAGGGAATCGCGGGCGCCAAGCCCCGCAGGCAGCACCCAGTCGAGCCCCAGCAGGGCACGGGCCAGACGCTCGGCGTCCGGGTTGGGTATCGAGATCTCGAAGCCGTCCTCGCCGGTGTAACCGGAACGGGATACCCAAACCTCCACCCCGTCGAAATCGAGTGCCCGGGAGTCCATGAACTTGAGTTCTGCTGCAGCCGGAATCAAGGTGGCCAGCGCCTCTTCGGCACGGGGACCCTGCAATGCCAGCAGGGCCCGGTCGGTCAGGTGCCGCACCGTGGCACCGGCCAGTTGCTCAAGCCAGGCAAGATCATGCGCGGTGCGGGCTGCGTTCACGACCAGGAAATAGTGGTCGCCGTGATGGGCGAACATCAAGTCGTCAAGAACACCACCGGATGCGGCGGTGAACAGACCGTAGCGTTGCCGCCACTCCCCCAGGCCAATGACGTTCGCGGGAATCAGGGTTTCCAGGGCGGCGGCCGCGTCCGTCAAATCTCCCCGGGCAGGTCCGATGATCACCTGGCCCATATGGCTGACGTCGAACAAGGAAGCCGCTTCACGCGTATGCCGATGCTCGGCGATGATACCGGCGAACTGCACCGGCAAATCCCAACCCGCGAAGTCGACCATGCGACCTTCGAGTTCGGTGTGCAACCCGTGCAGGGCTGTGATGGCTGCTGACATGGGGCCCCTTCCAATCGATACATGCCGACACCGGGGTGGCGGTACCACCCGGCAGCCCCCTCTGTCGCTTTGCCTGAGATCGTTTCATCCTTCGGCGGGCCCTCCGGCAGGCCTCTTTCCAGAGTCTGGTGCGTCGCGGTCCTTGAGCCTGAGAGTTTCCGGGGCGGTTGCTCCTTCGGCACCAACCCAGTAACCACCAGGTTGCGATGGTCGGGCCGGTTCTCCCACGACATCACAAATGCTATCCGGCCATCCCGAAAGGTGCGTGCTGGACGCAGCATTCTCCATGACCGGTTGGCCAACTTGACAACCAGCTTCCTCCGCGCCCACGAGCCAGATGCTGACGATCCAGGTGGTGTGCTCCCCTACCAAGAAGTCGGCGCCCACCTGCGGGAGGACCTCGCTGCAAGTCGGGAATCAAAGAGGGCGAGCGTCCGCGAAAACGGGGACGACGGTGGCCATTCGATCGGCGGGTGGGTGGTGGCCGGCTCACCCCCGCGAATGCGGGGACGACGCAGCGGGTCGAGGATCCCGAACGCCTCGAACCCGGCTCACCCCCGCGAATGCGGGGACGACATGCCACATTTTCGCGAGCGATAGCTGCTGGGAGGCTCACCCCCGCGAATGCGGGGACGACGTTTCGGTGCAGCCGTCATCGCAGGTCTCATCGGGCTCACCCCCGCGAATGCGGGGACGACGCAGCTAGCGCGACCGAAAACGCCAAATGCCGCGGCTCACCCCCGCGAATGCGGGGACGACGCCGCTACACTGCCACGGTCCATTTACTGATCCGGCTCACCCCCGCGAATGCGGGGACGACTATCGGATGAGGCGTGGTTCCGCAGCGGGCAGCGGCTCACCCCCGCGAATGCGGGGACGACGGCTTGGGCCATGACCTACGAAAACAACGGCACGGCTCACCCCCGCGAATGCGGGGACGACCCGCGTATGGAAAAAAGAGCTGCTACAACGAGCGGCTCACCCCCGCGAATGCGGGGACGACCCGCGTATGGAAAAAAGAGCTGCTACAACGAGCGGCTCACCCCCGCGAATGCGGGGACGACCGCATGCGTACGCGGCCGCCCGAGACCTGGTCCGGCTCACCCCCGCGAATGCGGGGACGACCGGAGGC
>CALHWB010000050.1 GCA_938036835.1 uncultured Propionibacterium sp. | reverse complement strand
GCATGCGGTTTCCCGAGGACCGGATCGGGAGCCTGTCTGCAGCGGTATTGGCGCGCTGGATGCTACATGGCGCACTCAGCCTGGCCAATGAGGACATCGAGTTCGCCGTCGAGGATCGCGGTAAGCCGTACTGCACTCAACTTCAGAGGGCAGGTGCCTCATTCAGCATCTCGCACACCCGCGGATGGGTGGCCTGCGGCATTTGTGCAGGGTCGATCGGTGTAGACATCGAAACCCTGCGCCGGGTCGGAGTGAGCGACGTTTCGCCCTACCTGCACAGGGCAGAGCTGGCACGACTCGAAGATGGCTGCGATTGCTCAGCCTGCGATTGCTCAGCCGTTCTTCGATTGTGGACGATCCGAGAGGCCTACGTGAAGTACCTGGGCACCGGTCTGTCGGAGCCCCCCAATAGTTTCGAGGTGGTGGCCACGCCGCAACCGGGCATCAAGGGCGCAGAAGTAGTACAGGACACTTTGACCGTCCTCAGCGACCAGCGTGATGATGTGGTCTTCGCGCCGGTCGCCGACTCTGGGGTGCAGGTCGAGTACCGAACTCTCGGCGATCTGGAGCAGGCGGTGCGGCTGGCGCAAGAACAAGGAGCCTTCCGATGATCTCGATCACTGACGCGGTCGAGGGCTGGGCGACCGATCCCCCCGACACGCCGGCCATCCGGTATGGCGAGCGGCAGATCGGCTATCCCGAGTTGATGCGCTACGTCGACGGCTACATTCGCGTCTTGCACGAGCGCACCGCCCCTGGCAGGGCCGTCCTGGTGCTGATCGCCCCCGGTCCGGAACTTGTCTTCGCGACACTGGCCTGCTTCAAGGCGGGGGTCAAGTTCGTCCCGGTACATCCGCGGTGGTCGACTGAGCGGCTCGAACAGGTACGAAGCCGTACTGACGCCAACATCGCCTTATGCGATCGCGAGTTCCAGACGCTGCTGCAGGGCTCCGGCCTCGCCCCAGTCATCGCCGATGAGCTGGAACCGCCCCTGCCGGGCAGCGAGCCATTGGTGGCCAGCCCGATCGAAACTGGTTATATCTACTTCACTTCAGGATCTACCGGCCGCCCGAAGGCAGTCGTCGGCAGCCATGCCGGTCTGTGCAAGTTCATCGACTGGCAACGCGCCAGCTTCTGGGGTGCCCCCGGCGAGCGCACCAGCCTGCTGACCGCTGCGACCTTCGATCCCTTCCTGCGTGATGTATTCCTGCCTCTCACCTCGGGCGGCACGCTGTGCATTCCTGACGACTCCAATACGATCCTCGACCCGGAAGTGCTGGCGGGCTGGTTGCGCCGCGAGCAGATCGTGCTGACCCATATGGTGCCCACGCTCTTCCGCGGCCTGTTGCGAGACGGAGGCCCCGCCCTGGCCAATCTCGATACGCTCCGCCTGGCGCTGTTGGCGGGCGAACCGCTGCGTGGCGATGACGTGCGATTGAGCGCGGAGCGGTTACCCAAGCTGCAACTCGTCAACCTCTACGGGCCGACCGAGACCACGTTGGCCACCTGCAGTCACCGGGTCGTGGCCGCGGACGTGGACGTGGCAGCAGTACCAATTGGTCGCCCCATCCCGGGATCGCAGATCCTGGTGGTAGACGAGCGCGGCGAGCCCTGCCCGGATCACGTCACCGGCGAGCTCGTCATCGTCACTGATCATGGCTCGCACGGGTACCTCGAAGACCCGGAACTAACGGCCCAGAGCTTCGACTGGTCGGACCCCGAAGGCCGGCTGCGCTACCGCACTGGGGACCTTGGCTGGCGGCGGCCCGATGGTCTGCTGGTCTGCGCCGGTCGCCGTGATCACCAGTTGAAGGTGCACGGCATGAAGGTTGATCTGGCCGCCGTCGAGGCGATGCTGTGTCGGCAACCAGGTGTACGCGAGGCTGCCGTGGCCGCAGCGGTCGGCTCCTCGGGCCCGATCCTGTGCGCCTTCGTCGCCGGGGAGATCGACGAAGTCACCTCGCTGCGTGGCCAACTCTTGGCCCAACTGCCGGCACACTCGGTACCCAGCCAGTGGCAGCTCCTGGCGGCGCTGCCGAGGCTGTCGAACGGCAAGGTAGATCGGCATCGGCTCAGCCAGCAAGCCACCGAAATGCTGACCCGGGTGGCTCAGCCCCCGGCCTTGATCCAGCCCGCCACCGACGACCCGGAGGCGATCCTCACTCAGCTTTGGCGCGAGGTATTGGGGCTGAGTGAAATAGGCCCGGAAGACGATTTCATCGCCGCCGGCGGGCATTCCTTGTTGGCAGCACGACTGGCTCGTCGCATCCGCGAGACCTTCAACGTTGAGATGCGGCCGATAGAGGTGCTTACTCATCCGACGATCCGCACCGAACTCGAATGGCTGGCCACCGCCGCACGCCGGCCCTTGAGTGACAGGGCAGTGTCGTCCGAAACCGACGCGATCGTGGCCACCCAGCGGCAGTTGGACATCTACCTGGCCAGCCGGCTGGCAACCGAGCCGAGCACCTACAACATGCCTTGGGCGGTACGAATCAGCGGGCCGCTGGCTGTGGATTCGCTCAGTGACGCGCTTCGCCAGCTCGCCAAGCACCATCCTTCCCTGCGCACCACTTTCCACCTGGAGGGGGAGCGGCTGTTGCGGCGTCTGCAACCGGTCGATTCGGTGTTGGTTGAGGTCCTTGACCAGCGGGGGCATGATGCGGCAGTTGGACAACTGGCCGAATCGCTGGTCCGACCGTTCGATCTGGCAGCCGAGGCGCCCTTCAGGGCTGCGATCGTGCAGCTCGCCGAAAACGAACATCTGCTGTTCTGGGACCTGCACCACATCGCCGCGGACGGCGTCTCTGAGCAGGTGCTGAGGCAGACCCTGAACGCCATCTTGGCGAACGAGCAGCCGGCCCCGGAAGAGCTGCGGATGCTGGACCTGCACCCCGCGAAACCCGCGACGCCGGAGGGTTTCGACGACATTCTCAGCAGCCTGCCGCATCTCGACCTGACCGAGGAGCAGATTCCCGAAGCCCGCCAGTCGAGCCGGGGAGCCCTGCACAGCTTCTTCTGGAGCGGTGATCTGGCGGGCTCGGTGCGTGATTCCGGCACCACTGTCACCGGTTTCGAGTACTTGGTCACCGCCTATGCGATGGCGCTGGGGGCGCATGCGGGATGCGACGATCTAGTGATCGGGATAGCAGAGGCCGGACGCGTGGACGAGCGAGCCGAGTCCACAGTTGGCCTACTGATGAACATCGTCCCGGTGCGCCTGCGGTTCCCCGCCGACATCAGCATCGAGCAGGCACTTTGCCAGGCTAGTGAACGGACTCGGCACAGCATCGCGCGTGGCCCGGTCCCAGCCGAGCTGTTGGCGAGCGGCACCCTGCCACGCAACCCGGGACTCCATCCCATCTTCGACGCATTGCTCGTCTTCCAGAATCATCCACAGACGGCTCTGCTGGTGCCTGACTGTTCTACCGAAGAGGTGCGCGTCCACACCGGCACCGCGAAGTACGACCTGACTCTTTATGCCCACCTGGTGCCGAATGGCATCGCCTTCGAACTCGAGTACTGCCGTGACCTCTTCGATGTTCACTTCACCGAGCGTTTCGCGCAGACCGTCTGTTGGCTGCTCGACCAGCTCTCGCAGGACACCGGCCGACGGCTGGCGGCGGTCGAGTTGGCTCCTGCCCAGATCATGCCGGGTGCCACTCGGGCGCCGCTGGAGCCGTTGGGCAGCGAGGCTGTGCACCAGGTCTTTGGACGCCTGGCGGCGGCCGATCCTGAACGGATCGCGATCTGCCATGCAGATCGGCAGGTCAGCTACGGCGAACTGAACGCCCGAGCCAATGCGATCGCAGCGGCCATCCTCGCCCGGCCTGACCATCAGGTGGACAGCCTGATCGGGGTTCTGGTGGGGCGCAGCCCTGACCTGATTGCCACCATTCTCGGTGTGTTGAAGGCGGGTTGTAGCTACCTGCCGCTGGATCCGGACCATCCGGCCGGTCGGTTACGCGCGATCGTGGAGCACAGTGGCTGCAGGCTTCTGATAAGTGACCAGATTGCTGATCTCGGCGTGGACATCGTATCCTTGGACGCTATCCCCGCGCAGGATTCGACTGACCCGAAGCTGCCGGTGGATCTTTCCGACACGATCTACGTGATCTACACCTCCGGCTCGACCGGTACCCCCAAGGGTGTGCAGTTGAGCCACGGCAACATCACCAACTTCGTCGCAGGCATTTCCACGGCGCTGGACCTGCAGGAGACCACCAGGATCTGTTGCCTGACCACGGTTTCGTTCGACATCTTTGTTCTGGAGACACTAGTGCCGTTGGCAACCGGTGCGAGCCTGGTATTGGCCGATGCGACTGAGCAGCTGGATCTGGCCAAACTGGGCGAGCTGCTTCGCCGGCACAAAGCAGATGTCCTCCAAGTGACGCCATCGCGATTGGCTATCTTCCTCGACCATCCGCAGGCCGAGCAACACTTGTCCGGCATCGCCAGCTTTGTTATCGGTGGCGAGCCCATCCGCCCGGAGGCGGTTGCCAGATTGCTCGACTTCGACTCCCGACCACGCATCTACAACGTCTATGGTCCAACCGAGACCTCCGTCTGGAGCACTACGAAGCGGATCGCGGATGTCGCCGATCTTTCCGTGGGCCGCGAGATCCGCAACACGCGGCTACACGTGATGGATACCGCGGGCCGGCCCCGGCCTGTGGGATCGATCGGCGAGCTGTGGATCGGCGGTTCCGGTGTCTGCAAGGGCTACCTGCATGCGCCGGAGCTGACCGAGCGAGCCTTCCAGCCCGACCCGCAACACCCCACTGAACGAGTCTTCCGCAGCGGCGATCTCGTACGGTGGAACGAATCCGGCGAGTTGGAGTGCCTGGGGCGCATCGATCACCAGGTCAAAGTGCGTGGCTACCGAATCGAGCTGGGTGAGATCGAGAACTGCCTGTCAAGGGTACCCGGAGTAGCACGTTGCGTCTGCGCCACGCGCACTGACCCGGCCACTCAGGCAACCCAGATCATCGCCTTCCATACCGCCACCGAATCGGTGTCTACGGACGTTCTGCAGGAAGCGGTGCGAGAGCAACTCCCCGAATACTTCATGCCCCAGCATTTCGTCGCGGTACCCGAGTTCCCGCTTACCGGCAGCGGCAAAGCCGACCGACGCGCCCTGCTTGCCATGATGCCCACCGCCCCTGAGGTGGTAAGCGAGCCGCTCGGCGTCGATCAGGGCCCGGTGGAGTTGGTTCGCAGGGCCTGGCAGCAGGCCCTCGGTCACGATCGGTTCAGATCGGACCAGGGCTTCTTCGAGGTGGGCGGCACCTCGCTGAGCCTGGTGCTCCTGCACAACATCATTGAACGGGTTTCCCCGGGTGCGGTGAGTCTTGTGGCGTTGTTCAGCAGCCCGACTGTGCAGGCGATGGCCGATTTGCTTTCCGATATCCCGGATGACCCGGCCCTTGTGGCTCCGGTGGTGCTGAGCCGACCAGTCCTTGGCCGCGGTACCGGCAGTCGTGCGCTCGAACTGCCGGTGGACGTGGACGCCGGCGAACTAGAACTCGCTGCCCTGGCCTTCGGTGTCACCCCTACCGAACTGCTGATCGCGGGTTTCGAGTATCTGCTCGCCCGGCTGTCCAAGAAACCCGCATACATCTGGTATCTGGCCGTACCAGGGGGCCACTGCCGCGTGGAGCACGACAGCGGTGAGTTGGCCGATCTATCTGATCTGGTCGGCGGGTCCGCCTTGGCGGTCCGCGCGCCAAGCCGGGCGCGTGCTTTCACCCACCCCAAACGTTCCGCCGACGAACTGGCTGCCTGCGTGCAGACCGTCGGCACCGAATCCGAATCCGGGTTCGACCTGGAACTGCTGCTCGATCCCGGACCGGGTCTGGGCTCACCTCGCCTGAGGTTCAACGGTGTCCGGGTCAGCGGCACCTTGGCGCGCCGGATCACCGAACTATACGACTCAGCAATCAACGAACTGATCACCCATGGATTGGAGAACGCCAGTGAAAAGGATCGCCGTACTCTGCGCAGGGCAGGGTTCGCAGTACGCCAGTATGGGCCGCCAGCTGTGTGAACAGCACCCAGGCGCTCGCGAGCTCTTCGACCTCGCCGACCAGGTTCTGGGCTTCGGTCTGTCGCGGCTGTGCTTCGAAGGCGACATCGCCGAACTGACGCTGACCGCCAACGCGCAACCAGCGATCCTGACACTGGGTTATGCCCACGCCAAGACGTACTTCGATGAGCTCGGCATCTACCCGGCTGCCTATGCCGGGCACAGCTTGGGCGAGTACACGGCCTTGGTCTGTTCGGGTGCCATGGATTTCGCCGATGCGCTTCGAATCGTTCGTAAGCGCGGCGAACTGATGCAGCACGCGGCGACGATGCCTTCGGGCATGGCCGCCGTGCTGAGCGGCGAACGGGACCGGATCGCGACGGTCTGCGAACAGGCGAGTTCGGGCAACGAGTTGGTGGTCATCTCGAATGAGAACTCGAGCACACAAACCGTGATCTCGGGGCATGCGGCGGCCGTTGACCGCGCTGTAGCCGTTCTCGAACAGGAAGGCTGCCGGGTCAACCGGTTGAATGTCAGCGCGCCATTCCACTCGCCGTACATGCAGGCTGCGGCGGAGGAGTTGGGCGCTGAGCTCGAGCGCTACAGCTACCAGGACCCGAGTGTCCCGGTGATTGCCAACGTGGATGCGCGGCCCTACCGCGGCAAGAACGTGATCGTCGCCAACCTGACCCGGCAGTTGGCCAGCCCGGTTCGGTGGACCGAGACGATGGACTATCTCACCTCGCTGCGCATCAACACAGCCGTCGAGGTCGGTCCCAAGAACGTGCTCACCAATCTGATGCGAAGTGAAAAGCCGCAGGTCTCCGCGTTCGCACTGGATTCGGAGCAGGACCGGAATGGCTGGGTGGATTACGCGACCCCGAAGCCCACCGACACCTCGCTGCTGGGTCGCTGCCTGGCGGTGGCGGTGGCGACCCGCAACCAGAACTTTGACGCTGATGCCTATCGAGCCGGGGTCGTAGAGCCATATCAGGCCATCCGTGACCTGCAGGAGCAGGTGGAGAAGGCCGAGCGGCTGCCATCGGTCGAGGAGATGATCCAGGCGCTGACCCTGCTCAAGACGATCTTCGAAACCAAGGGCACCCCTGCGGACGAACAGTCCGACCGGTTCCGGCAGATCCTGCAGGAGACCGCAACCCTGAACCTGCTCCGCGACGAGGTGCGCGAGCTGCAACTGATCTGAGCCAACGAGTTGTGTGAGGAGTGACGCAAATGACGGGTCTGCTGGATCTCAGCTCTGTTGAAGCGCAGCTCCTGCCCGATGATGACCAGCCGGAACCGGTCGCCATCATCGGGCTGGCCGGCCGCTTCCCGATGGCCACGGATCTGACTGAGTTCTGGGAGAATCTTGCCGTCGGTCGGGATTGCCATCGGCCTTTCCCAGCCACTCGGGGCGCCGGTTCCGCGCGATTCGGGGATTCGTCGCGGGCGGCAGGCTACCTGACCGATATCGCTGCCTTTGATCATGCCTTCTTCGACATCTCGCGGCGCGAAGCATGCCTGATCGACCCGAATCAGCGGCTCTTCCTGGAAGAGGCCTATCACGCCATCGAGGACGCCGGGCTGGCCACCTCGATCAGGGGCTCCGACACCGGTGTGTGGGTTGGGCACAGCCGGGATCTGACGGTCGACTACGCAACTCATATCCGTACCCACTACCCACAGCTGGCCACGGAACTCTCGGTCGCGGGCAATATGGGCTCGGTCATCGCGAGCCGGATCTCCTACTTCCTTGACCTGCATGGCCCGTCGGTGAGTATCGATACGGCCTGCTCCTCGGGTCTGATGGCGGTGGCGGAGGCCGTACGGGCGCTGCAACGCCGGGAGGTTCGAACGGCGCTGGCGGGCAGTGTGAAGGTCAACATCGAACCGATCGGCCGCGGTCTGGATGATGAGATTGGTATCCGGGCAGCCGATGACCGCACCAAGACCTTCGACCGGTCTGCCGATGGCATCTCCTCGGGTGAGGGTGCCTGCGTACTGGTGCTGAAACTGCTCTCGGACGCACAGCTCGACGGCGACCGGATTCGCGCTGTCATCCTCAGCGTCGGATCGAATCAGGACGGGCGAACGGTGGGGATCACCGCTCCCAACCCGCAGGCGCAGACCGAACTGCTGGCGAACTGCTGGGCAGCGGCCGAGGTGGAGGGGGCGAACCTTGTCCACCTCGAGGCCCATGGAACCGGCACACGGTTGGGCGACCCGATCGAGGTTTCGGCGATGCGCGAGGCCCTCAGCCAGATCACCGACCAACGGGCGAGTGTCGCACTAGGTTCGGTGAAACCGAACATCGGCCATCTTGACCATCTCGCTCCGCTGGCTTCGGTGGCCAAGAGCGTTCTGCTACTGCAGCACGAGCAGTTGCCCCCCACTATCTCGTTGGTAGAACCCAATCCGCGCCTTGATCTGATCGATTCGGCGCTCTACATCAACGACCGTCTTCGACCGCTACCGGCCACGCCGGGAGTCCCGCTGGCCGGGGTCAGTGCCTTCGGGCTGGCGGGTACCAACGTCCACCTGGTGCTGGCGGCTCCCCCCGCACCGTCCCCCGGGCCGGCGGCTCACGGCGCTGAGCAGGTCTTCATGCTCAGTGCGCGCAGCGCGGCGGCTCTGCGGGCCCGGGTCAGCAGGAGCCTTGATTGGCTGGCCGGGCCGGCCGTCGGACACGACGTGGCCTCGATCTGTGCCGCCACCCGTCGCACGGCCGGCGAGTTCGCCCACCGGCTGGCCTGTGTGGCCGGCGATGGCGACGAACTGGTCAGGCAGTTGTCGGGCTGGCTGGCCGGTGAAGAAGACAGCCCGACGCTGGCGGGTGAGCTTCCGGCCGGTGCCAAGCCCACTCCCTCACCGGGACGAGGGGCCAGTGCGTTGCAATGGGCCGCCGCCTATGTGGCCGGCAGCAGGCTGCCCGCTGCCGGTCCCGGCTGCGGGTCCTTGACCGCCCCCGGGTATGCGTTCGAGCCGATTCGCTGCTGGCCCGATTCGCTGTTGGATCGTCCCATCCTACCGACCCCCGAGCAGGTCATGGCCAGCGAGCACGAGACCATCTTCCGGCTTCGGCTCGATGTCACTACTTCCTGGTTGCTCGCCGAGCATCGGGTGGCGGACTCCCATGTGCTGCCCGGCATGGCCTTCGTCGAGTTGATCATTCAGTTGGCCCGGCGCATCGGCCTTCAAGGGCCCCTTGAACTGAGTGAGGTCTTCTTCCTGCGACCGTTGGCGTTGGCGGGCGACGAGTCCGCCGAACTCGGGGTCGTGCTGCGCCACCGAGCAGCCGACCATGAGTTCGAGATCCTGCTTGCCGAGGACGACGGCTGGCAGAGCCTGGTCACTGGCCGCGTCCGGGCCACCAACCCCGACCAGCCCAACCGCATCGAGATCCCCGACTGGTCTGAGCTGAGTGCACTTCCTGATGCCGCCCAGCGCCGCATTGAGGTCCGGATCGGGCGGCACTGGACTGGGATCGAACGAAACGTTGCGCGGCTCGACGCCGGCTGCCATTTCGCGCGGCTCGAAGTGCCGACCGAATACCAGGGACAGGCTGCCGAGAGTGAATGCTATCCACCGTTGCTGGATCGCGCCTTCAACGCCCTGAACGCCCATCTGGGGGAGGGGACCTACCTGCCGTTCAGTATCGCCCGCATGCAACTGCTGCGGCGTCCCGGGCCCAGCAGTGTGGCCCGGCTACGTTCCCGGGACGCGGACCCAGGCGCGCTCGCCTTCGATATCGCGCTCACCGATCCCACTGGTGCAGTGGTTGTCCACGCAGAGGACTTCCAGGTCCGTCGGGTCGACCGGCAGGTTTCGATTCTTCCCGACCACATCCATGAACCGTACTGGCGAACCATGGAGCAGGCGATCGCGGGACCTGTCACCCGCGTGGTCGTGGTGGGCGCACCGGAAGTGACGGCACCCCTCCGGCTCGCATTGGCTGGGCTCGGCGTCAACTACCTGGACGCCCCGAGCCTGGCGACCGCAGCAGGTATTCTGGAGCCCGGCGACCTGGTGCTGGACACCCGGCTTTGGGGGCATCCAGCGGCCAGCGAACTCGCCGAGTTGAACGCTGCGAGCGCTGCCGTGTGCGAGGTGGCGCCGCTGCTGGCACGGTTGGATCGGCTGGGCGCCAGGCTGGTCATCCTGGTGGGCCCGGGCGCCGAGGCGGGGATCGCCTGGTCGTTCGCCAAGGCGGCGAACGAGGAGTTCCGCAGGCCATGTCGGGTGATCGAGGCGGCGCTCGACCTTGACTCGGCCAGCATCGTGGCCGAGGCGCTGGCGGGCCAGCGTCCCGACCAAGTGAGATTGCGCGCTGGTCAGGCGCTGGTCGAGGAGTTCGTGCCGGCTGGCGCTGCGGTTGCTGACCCTATTGAACTGGGGCCTGACCGGCATCATCTGGTCGCCGGGTACGGCGACCTGGCCAGTGTCTTGCTGCCGTGGCTCGCGGCTCACGGGCCAGTCCGGCTGACGGTGCTGGGTCGACGCCCCCCAGGAGCGGTGCCCGGATTCGAGCAGACCGGTGACCAGGTCGAGCGGCTGGGCTCGCGGATCCAGTACCTGCAATGCGATATCACCGACCGCGCTGCACTGGCGGCGGCGATCCGGGATGCCCGGGCTAGCCACGGACCAATCCAACTAGTCTGGCAACTGGCAGGGTTGACCGACGAGGCGCTGCTCGGTGCAACGGCACCGGAGCAGCTCGCCGAGGTACTGGCGCCGAAGGTGCGCGGCACTTGGCTGCTAGACGAGTTGACCCGCACCGAACCCTTGCAGGCTTTCGTCCTGTTCTCGTCGATCAGTTCACTCGCTGGCGGCATCGGGCAGGGTGGATACTGTGCCGCGAACGGCTATCTCGATCGCTTCGCGGAAGCTCGCCGCGGGCCGGGTCAAACCCTCACGCTGAACTGGGCCGCCTGGCTGGAGCAGGGCATGGCCACGCGTTACGGCATTGACGACACCGTCAACAACCTCTTCGCGCTGAACAACAATGAGGCGCTGGAGCTGCTGGCAATGGCCTTGGCCAAACCTCGTCCGCGCTGCGTGCTGGGCCGTCCCAACCCGGCCGCACTGGCCGGCCGCCAGGGAAGCCCGTTGGTCTTCGCCGGCAGCTCCGACTGGCGCGCCATCTCGCAACCGGGGCCAGGTACGGTCAACCGCAGGGTCCTCGAGGTGGGCAGCAGCGAGTTCGAGGGCTTCAGCGCGACCGAACGCCTCGTCGCCCAGGCGTGGCGGACTACCCTCGGCGACCAACCCCTTGGGCTGCGAAACTCGTTCACCGAAGTGGGCGGAGATTCGATCCTGGCCGTCCGGTTGTTGCGCGAGTTGCGGGCCCGGTTCGGTGAGGTCGTGGACATATCGGCAGTTTTCACATACCCGACGATCGAGTCGATGGCCACCCATCTGGACGAGTCGCTCGCGGCCCCGGAGCCCTTGTCGGAAGTCGATGAACTGGACGACTTGCTCACCCGGCTGGCCAGCGGTGAGGTCACAGTGGCGCAGGCCAGCGCACGAACCCCTTGGACGAACGACTCACAGAGAGTCAGGTAGGAGAGACGGAATGGGTCTGCGGGAGTACTTGTACGAGCAGGTTGCTACGCATCAGTTGGGTGTTGCGCAGGCCAAGGAGTTGCTTGGCGAACTGGCTGGTGGTTCCCAACAACGCGATATCGCGGTAGTGGGCATGGCCTGCCATTTGCCGGCGGCCGATGATCCGGAGCAGTACTGGGCCAATTTGGTGGCCGGCCGGATCGCGATCGGCGATCTGCCCAGGGGCCGACGTGCCAATGCCGAGGCGTTCATCCGGGCCTTCCATGGCGCAGATCTGATCCGTGAGAACCGGATCAATCCGGATGGTTCGCTGCGTCTCGACTTCGTCCGCCGCGGATATGTCACCCAGGTCGAACAGTTCGATGCCGAGTTCTTCGGCATCAATCCGCGCGAGGCGCAGACCATGGACCCCAACCAGCGGGTACTCCTGGAGACCGCCTACCACGCCCTCCAGGACGGGGGTCTGGCTGCTGGTGAGCTTGCGGGCCGGAAGGTCGGTGTCTTCATCGGAATCGATCACGTCGAGGAACACAAGTACAAGAAACTGGCCGCCGACGATCCGATGGTGGTCACCGGTACCTGGCCGGGCATTCTTGCTTCCCGGTTGTCATACCTTTGGGATCTGCGTGGACCATGCATGGTTATCGACACAGCCTGCTCCTCGGGGCTGGTTAGTGTTCACCAGGCCTGCCAGAGCCTGCGCTCGGGTGAGAGCGAGATCGCGATCGTCGGTGGACTGAGCAGCTTCACCTACGAGGCGATGACCTTCGATAGTGAACTGCGGCAACTTGAATCGATCGAGTCCACGGACGACACGATCCGACCCTTCGACCGGCACGCCGGAGGCACCACCTGGGGAGAAGGCGTGGGGGCGGTCATCCTCAAGCCACTGGCGGACGCGATCCGTGACGGTGACCGCGTCCACGCCGTCATAAAGGGCAGTGCGGTGAACAACGACGGTGCATCCAACGGCATCACCGCTCCGAATGCCGAGGCGCAAGAGGATCTGCTGCTCGACGCCTGGCGGGACGCCCGAGTCGAGCCCGAGACCATCAGCTACATCGAGGCCCACGGCACCGGTACTGTGCTGGGCGATCCGATCGAGGTCAGCGCCCTGACCAGGGCCTTCCGGCGGCATACCGCATTCCGGCAGTTCTGTGGCATCGGATCGGTCAAGTCCAGCATCGGTCACCTGGTCGGGGCCTCGGGCATCGCTTCGCTGTTCAAAGTCATCATGATGCTGCGGCACCGCCAGTTCGTGGCCTGTGTCAACTACTCCGAGCCGAATCAGTTCATCAACTTCGTCGATTCGCCGGTGTTCGTCACCGACAAGGGTGGTCCGTGGCCGGCCAAGGATGATGCGCCCCGTCGGGCGGGGGTGAGCTCGTTCGGGTTCAGCGGTACCAACTGCCATGTCGTCCTGGAAGAGGCGCCGCCGGTGGTGCCAGCGTCCGGGACCGATGCCGGACCACACATCTTCACGGTTTCGGCCAAGTCACGGGGACAACTGGTCGAGCTAATCCACGTCACGATCGCGGCCCTGCAGGATAGCGAGCACGACCTGGCGACTGTTTGCCGCAGCGCCAACACCGGCCGTGACCATCACCCTTGGCGGGTCGCAGTGGTTGCTGAACAGCTACCACAACTGCTCGAGATCTTGCGTCGAGTGGCCACCGGTCCCGAGAGCGCGCACGTGCCCGGCGCCCTGCAGGGCCATTTCCGGCGAATCGGCGCCAACAAGCCGAACCCGCAACCCGACGAACTGACCGAGCCGGCAACGCGTCGGTTGAGCGATCAGGCAAAGCAGGCGGCCGCGGAGTTTGCGTCCCAGCGAAGCTTTTCAGCCGCCCGCACGCTGGGTGACCTCTATGCCCGTGGTGCCGACATCGACTGGCGCCAAGTGCACGCGGGAGAACAAGGCACCCGGGTTGGATTGCCTGTTTACCCCTTCGCTCGGACGCCGCACTGGTATCACCGGGCGCCCGAAGAGCTGAAGCCGATCGCGGGCCGGGAACGGCTGGGCGCAGTGCTTGATTCGCGCGGTGTCAGCACCCCTGCGGGCGACCATTTTGTTGCTCGGCTGTCGCCCGCCGCGGACTGGATCCTGTCTGACCACATCATCCTGGGTCAGCATATCATCCCGGGCACCACGTACCTGGAACTCGCACTTGAGATCGCCGCGCAGTATCGACCCGGACCTGTGACGGTGCGTGACCTCAGCTACGCACAGCCCTGTGTGGTGGACGCGGCGGAGAGCCGCGAGATCGTCGCCATCGTGCAGCCGGAAGGTGACGATCTGGCGATCAGGTTCATGAGCAGGGCAGCCGGCCAATGGCAGGTGCACGCCGAATGCAGCCTGCGGTTCGGTGTGACCGGGCCGCGTCCGACCCTCGACCTGGAAGGGCTTCGCCACGAACTGGAAGTCGATCAGGGCGACCCGTGCTTCGACCTGATGCCGCGCCCAACGGTGATCCAGCTCGGCGCGCGTTGGCGCAACGAGCGGATTGTTGCGGCTGGTGCCGATTCGGTGCTGGTGGAATTGGCGCTGCCCGCCGAAATGGCGGCCGATCTCGACGGCGCGGTTTGGCATGTCGCGCTGTTCGACAATGCGGTGAACGCGATCAGCCAGAAAAGTGGCGACGCCCTCTATTTACCCTACCACTACCGCGAGGTCAAGTGCTGGGGCGCCATGCCGACGCGGCTGTTCAGTCACATCCGTATGGATCGGGACGCCTGGCAGACCAATCAAGAGACGATCACCTATGACGTCGACCTGTGCGACGAGAACGGGCTGGTCTTCGCGTCCGTGCGCGGCTACACGACCAAGCGCGTCGACCAGGAATCGGCTCGCCAGATTGGGGGCGGCGCGCAGCGCACCGCGCTTGGATTCGGTTGGCAACAGGAGCCAGCACCTGTGCGGCCCCGTTCCGGGGCCGCACAGGTGCTGCTGATCGGCGGCGATACCGAGCTTGCCGAAGCCCTGGTGACTGCCGGGGCACAGGTCGAGCATCGACCCACCATGCGGCCTGATGTGCTCGAGTCAGCGCCCGACGAACTCAGCCACGTAGTCTATGCCGTCGGCTGGCAGCCTGGCCCGGCTACTGCCGCCGAAGCCCCCGGCCAACTCATCGAGGGATTGTTCGTCCTGGCCAAGGCACTTGACGAAGAACTGCCCGATCAGGAGTTGGCGCTGGTGGTAGTGGGCAGCGGCGCCGCCCGGGTGCTCCCCGATGACAGGGTGGCTCCCGAATCGAACGCATTGGCTGCGCTCACCAACTCGATCGGCCTGGAGTTCAGTGATCTCACCGCCAGCTATGTTGACGCAGACCACACGGTTTCCCGCAGCGCTCTGGCCAGGGCCGTGTTGGCGGCCGACGGTGGGCCGGATCGCTTCCTGCGCGGCGAGTGCGGCTGGCTGCGCCAGCTCGAGTCCGTTGAGCTGCCCGAGCCTGCCCCAATCGCGACGGAGGGCGGCTGCTATCTGATCACTGGTGGAACAGGCGCGCTCGGCCTGGAGGTCGCCGGTCGGTTGGCGGAGCAGGCGCCGGTCACCATCGGGCTATTGGCCCGCAGTGACTGGGACACCGACAGTGCCGACCAGGCCAGACGGGCCGACATCGCCGCCCGCCTGGAGCAGATTCGACGCAACGGATCGACGGTGGTCGAATTCCGTGCGGATGTGACCGATCTGGCCGCCATGGCGGGTGTGGTCCGCGAACTGCGCCGACAGACCGCGGACGCTCGGATCACTGGTGTCTTCCACTGTGCAGGTCAGGCTGGCGAAGGGATCATCGTCAACAAGTCGCTGGAACGGTTCCGCAGCGTCGTGTCCGCCAAGGTCGACGGCGCGATCATCCTCGACATGGTCACCCGGGACGACCCCCCGGAGTTCCTGGCCCTCTACTCGTCGGTGCTGGCGATCTTCGGCGACATTGGTCAGTCCGACTACATGGCGGGCAATGCCTACCTCGACGCGTTCGCCGAATGGCGCGAATCCTGTGGCCGCAGGACCCGGGTTATCAACTGGCCGGCCTGGCTCGAGGTCGGCATGGCGGTTCGCCACGGCGTCGCCGGCGGTGACAACACCATTGCCTCGATGTCGACAGCAGCGGCCCTCGACGCGCTGGGCTCGACCCTGGCCGGCAAACGCGTCCAGGTGCTGCCCGGTCAGGCGAACCCTGCCCGGATCGTCGGTCATCGCGGCCTGCGCAGTGTCCTTGCCATCGGACTGCATCAGGTGAGCGAGCCCAAGGTGCCGCCGCTGGCACAGCCCCCGGAACTGCCCTTCGTCGATTCCGAGGAGTACACCCCGACAGAACGCGAACTGCTGCGGGTATGGGCTGAGACCCTACAGGTAAAGCGAATCGACATCTACGACGATTTCGCTGACCTGGGTGGTCAATCCTTCCTAGCCATTCAGCTCTACAAGGCGATCAACCGGGCCTTCGAGCAACAGATCGAGGTCTCCGATATCTACTCGTTCCCGAGCGTGCAGCAGCTGGCGGCCGAGATGGACCGTCGCGCCCGAGTTCTCACCAGCGCTGCGGTGGTGAAGGAAGAGGTCGATCTCGGCTCGCTCATCCAGCGGATCAAGCAGGGCAAGACATCCGTCGCCGACGCCGTGGATCTACTTCGAGCCAACTGACGAGGAGAATGATGAACGAGCTCAAAGACATAACCACCTACGTCCTCGAGATGGTCGGCCAGGGCGCATTCGATGCGGATACCTCCATCGAGTTGCTGCAGCGGCTCAATGGGGCGGGTGCCGCAAGAACCGGCGATGTCGCGATCATCGGTATGTCGTGCCGGTTCCCCGGTGCCGATGACTATGACGAGTACTGGCAGAACCTCATCAACCAGGTCGGGGTGATCGGATCATTCCCCGCCGAGCGCAGCGCCGACATGGGTGAATCGGTCAAGTTGAAGGCCGGCTGGCTCCAGCACATCGGTGATTTCGACGCGGCCTTCTTCAAGATCTCGCCCAAAGAGGCAATCACGATGCACCCTGAGCAGCGCATCTTCTTGGAGCTGGCCTGGGCTTGTCTGGAGGACGCCGGCTACTGCGGCGATCGGACGCGTGGTTCCAACACGGGCGTCTTCGTCGGGGTCGACCACTCCTACCCGATGGAGTATAAGCCGCACGGTGCTGAGCACAATCTGCTCGATATGACCGGTTCGATGTCGTCGGTGCTGGCCAGCCGAATCTCATACGTGCTCGACCTGAAGGGGCCGAACATGGTCGTCGACACCGCCTGCTCGTCAGGTCTGGTGGCGATCCACCAGGCATGTGCGGCACTGCGCAACGATGAATGCGAACTCGCGCTCGCTGGTGGCCTGCACCTGCTCAGCGTTACCGACGCGTCCTTCGATGGGGTGGCCTCCGAGGATGGGGTGCTCAGCGCGTTCGACCGGTACTCGACCGGAACCGTGTGGGGTGAAGGGTTCGGCTTCGTGACCTTGAAGCTGGCTGATCAGGCGATCGCGGACGGCGATCACATCTACGCGATCATTCGCGGCATCGCGATCAACAACGATGGTCACACCAGCGGGGTCACCGCACCAAGCCCAGACACCCAGGCGGCGGTCATCGAGGCCGCCTGGCGGCAGGCTGCCATCGATCCTGAGGAACTCAGCTATGTCGAGGCGCACGCCACCGGGACGGTACTGGGCGACCCGATCGAAGTGAACGGGTTGAGCACGGCCTTCGGCAAGTTCACCAAGCGCCGACAATTCTGCGCGCTCGGTTCTGTGAAGCCGAACTTGGGCCACGGGGTCAGCGCCGCATCGATGGCCTCGCTGATCAAGCTGCTGCTGGCCTTCCGCGAACAGCAGTTGCCACCCAACATCAATTTTACCGAACCCAACCCCTACATCGCATTCCATGACTCGCCGCTGTATGTCAGCGATACCACTCGCGCCTGGGAGCCCAACGGATCGACCCGACTCGCCGCCGTGAGTTCGTTCGGCTTCGGCCGGACCAACGTGCATGCCGTCCTTGAGGAAGCACCGGCCAGAGTGGCCGACGAGCGTCCCCGAGAGCTGCCCCTGGTGCTGCCCTTGTCGGCACGCACCCCGCGGGCCTTGGACGAATTGATCGGGCGATACCTGAACTGGTTCACCGCCAACCCGACAGCCGACATCGCCGATGTCTGTCACACCGCGGCGGTCGGCCGGCTGCACTTCGAGTGCCGGCTCGCGATCATCGGCCGCGACCGCGCCGAGATCGTGACAGCGCTACGAGCCGCAGCCGAGCACCGCTGGGACACCGACGGCCTGTTCCACGGCGTCCACCGGCCGCTGGACGCGAACATCGAGAAACAAGACGAGCAGGATCTGACGGTTGCCGACCAGCGCCGGCTGGCCCGCGCGGTCGATGCGCTGCTTGCCGAGCCGATCAGCAGCACCACCCAGCTGGTCGAGATCTGTGGTCAATACACGGTCGGTGCACCGGTCGACTGGTCGATCGTTTTCGGCGATTGCCGCTATGGACGTCTAGCGCTGCCCACCTATCCCTTCCAGCGCAAGCACTACTGGTTGCCCCTGGTGGATCAGCCCGTCATGGTTGAGCAAGCCCCCGCCCTGCACCCGCTGATCGACCGGTTGGCGGTCGCGGGTCGCGATGAGGATGTCTACGTGACGCGCTTCGAGATCGGCAAGCAGTGGATCCTCACCGAGCACGTCATCAATGGGCATTCGGTGATTCCGGGCACCGGCTTGCTGGAGATGATCTACACCGCGTGCGCCCATAGCTCAGGCTCGCCAACCATCGAGTTGACCGACGTGATGCTACAGGTGCCAGCGGTGGTTAGCCCCGAACAGCCGATCGACGTGCACGTCGTGGTGCGCAAGTCGCAGGCCGGGATGGCTGTCGAGGTGATGAGTCAAGACCAGTCCGGCGCCTGGACCGTGCATGCCACCGCCAACGGTTCAGTGCTCGATCCGCTGACCCGGCCCGCACCCATCGACCATGCGGCGGCCGTCAGCGCGACCAACAGGGAATCGCTGCCATTCGACATCTCACAGGAGTATGGCGGCTTCCGGTTCGGGCCGCGCTGGCGCAATGTGACCAGCATCGACTACACGGATCAGCAGATTCTGACCCGGTTGCAGATCGATGGCGATTACCAGGCTGACCTGGCCCAATTCACGTTGCATCCGGCGCTGTTCGATAACGCGATCAATATCGCCTCGGAGTTCCTGATCCAGAACACCACCCACACGATGTTCTTGCCGTTCTCTTGCAAGAGCCTGAAGATATACGGTGGCCTACCGGCCAGCTTCAACTCCCAGCAGTTGATCCGCAACCCGATCAAGAAGCAGATGGGTGCCGCTGCGATCGACATCACCCTGTACGAGCCCGACGGCCGCGTCCTGTGCGTTCTGGAGAAGTACTCGCTGAAGCGCGTGACCCAACGGTTGTTCGCCGAACAACGCCACCACCAGCTGGGATTCGTGGCGGCCGCACCGCTGCCAGCCGCTGATCGCTTGGGAACGGTGCTGATTTTCGGCAACCAGACCGAGCAGTGCCAGCTGCTGATCGCCCAGCTGCGCGAACGGGCGGACCGAGTGGTTGAGGTCACCAACCGGCTGGGCGGGCACCTGGCCAGCGATGATTTGCTGCTGGCAGCGCCCACCGAGGCTGCCATGGTGCTGGAACAGCTGGCCGTGGTCGATCACATCGTGCATGCCGCTTCGTTCGGGATGACCGAGGCATCTTCGAGTACCGAACTGCAGATGCAAGTGGACGCCACCCTGACCAGCCTGGTTGACCTGACCCAGGCTCTTGGACAGCGTGGCAGCAGGGTTCGCCTGCTGGTGCTGGCCAGCGGCGTGCATGCGATCGAGTCGCCCGCCGAGGCGGTGAATCCGATCGGTGCCGCAGCGATGGCCTTGGCGCGGGTGGTGGGGGCCGAGTCCGCGCGTCTGACGGTCAGTGCCCTGGACGCAGATGTCACCTTGGACGCGGGGCTGCTCGCGGCTGAACTTGCCCATGGCCAGGCCGACTCTCTGGTGGCGATCCGCGACGGCGCTCGGTTCACCCCGGTGCTGGAAGAGGTCGAGATCGAGAGCTTCGAAGCGGAGCCGGTGACGCTGCACCCCGACGGTATCTACCTGGTAACCGGTGGCCTGGATGGCATTGCCGGCATCTTCATCGAGGCACTGACCCGCCCGGAGTGCGCCCCGCAGTTCGCGGTGCTGAGCCGCACGGCCGAGACCACCGCTGATGCGGACAACGACGATCCGAAGCTGGCCGCGCGCGTCGCCCGGCTCGCCGAGCTTCGGGCGAGCGGGGCCAAGGTCGAGTTGGTCCGCTGCGACATCGCAGACCCCGATGCGGTGGCCGCTCGGACGGCCGAGTTGCGTGCGCGATACGGCCGGATTCGCGGCATCATTCATGGTGCGGGCCTGCCCGGCGGCGCGCTGTTGATGAATCGATCACTGGCCGATTTCGAGGCGGTGCTGCGTCCGAAGATCGCTGGCAGCTGGGCGCTGCGCCATGCGACAGCGGCCGACGAACTCGACTTCACGGTGCTCAACTCATCGTTGATCTCGGTGTTCGGGCCGCAGGGTCAGGGCGATTACGCCGCGGCCAACGGGTACCTAAACGGGCTCGCGCTCGCGGATCGGGCACGTGGCCGCAAGACCACGACGATCGCCTGGTCGGTCTGGCAGCAGACCGGGATGGCTCGTAGCTTCGACATTGACGCCGCGCGAGGAGTCTTCCAGACTCTCAGCGATGCTGATGGTGCCGAGTCCTTCAGGGGGATTCTTGGTCGCCGGATAGGCACGATCCTGGTCGGTGCCCTGGACGGCGCGCGGGTGGCTGCGGCTGGTGGGCAGATCGGCATCCCGCTGGCCACACCGCTGGCCGGTGATCGTCGCCGGAGCAGCGAGAATCCCACTGCGCCGCGCGAGGTACGGCTGCTGGGGCAGGGAACCCTCACCGACACCCAGATCGAGTTGGCGCACATCTGGGCCGACATTCAGGGTCTGGACGAGGTGGACGTCCGTGATCCGCTCAGCGAGAGCGGAGGCGATTCCATCGTGTTGTCGCAGTTCGTCGGTGCCATCAATGAGCGCTACGGCAAGTTGATCGACATCTCGGATGTCTACTCTCAGCCGACCGTTCGCCAACTGGCCGACTATCTGGATCGGCTGAGGACGCCAGAGCAGGTCGGTCAGGTGACCGATGAGCTTTCGATCGAGGACCTGATGAACATGGTTGAACTCGGCGAACTCGACGTGGCCGCCGCGAGCCGGTTGCTCGACGAAAGAGGTGCTGGTTGATGGCGAGATATCAACTGTTCTGCATCCCGCACGCCGGTGCCAGTGCCGCGGTGTACTACCGGTTGCGGGCGCCTTTGGCGGAACTCGCCGAGGTGCTGCCCGTCGAGTTGGCCGGCCATGGTGCCCGCATGATCCGCCGCATCGGTGGCACCGATCCGGCCGTGCTGGACAATCCAGAGTTGACACGGGTTTTCCTGCCTATTCTGCGCGCCGGCTACCAGGTCGCCGAAACCTTCCGGCTGCCCGACCCGGGGCGTGTCCTGAACTGCCCGGTCACCGCTTTCGCGGGCTCGACCGATGGTTTCGTGAGCGAGGCCGAATTGTTGCGCTGGAGCGAGTTCACCACCACCTCCTTCAGCAGCCAGATCTTTCCAGGTGGCCACTTCTACCTGTTTGACGGCATCAACCGAATCTGCCGCGCCATCAGCCAGGCATTGCTCGGCACCGGTGCGGCGCACCCGGCCGACCTATTCACAAGGTAAGCGAATGAACACCATGCAGCAGATCACCCAGTACATCCTGCGCAGCACCATGGAGGGCCGCATCGACCGCGAGATGGGTGTGCAGATCCTCAAGCGACTGACAGCCAAGCGCGAGCAGACCGAAATCGCCATCATCGGCATGGAGTGCACCTTCGCGCAGGCCCGCAACCGGGGTGAGTTCTGGCAGCAGCTGATGACCGGTCGGGCCAGTATTCGCTCGCTGCCGCTGGCGCGAGCCCATCAGGTCGAGGATGCACTCGGGATACCCCGCTCGATCGGATCGGCGGACTACTTCAGCCCGATGGGCTATCTGGACCAGATCGACGAGTTCGATGCGGCGTTCTTCCGAATTTCACCCAAAGAGGCGCTGGCGATGGACCCGAAACAACGCATCTTCCTTCAGGTGCTGTACGGCGCGGTGGAGGACGCTGGCTATGCCGGCGCCGGGTTCACTGGCAGCCGGACCGGTGTCTTCGTCGGTGTCAACCACCTCAATGACATGGAGTTCCCCTACAAGACCTTCACCGACGGCTCAGGGATGGTGGCCCAGACAGGGTCGATGCCGGGCCTGTTGGCGGGTCGAGCCAGCTACCTGTTCGACCTGGGCGGCCCTGCCGTCGTCTTCGACACCGCCTGTTCGTCCTCGCTGGTCGCGCTGCAGGCCGCCTGTGAATCCCTTCACAAAGGTGAATGCGAAATGGCGGTGGCCGGTGGAGTGAATGTCTCCATCTATGCGCGGGGTGAGACCAAGTTCGACAGTGTTGAGGCCGCTGACTCGCAGGTCCGGACCTTCGACCGTGGGGCCCATGGTACGAACTGGGCTGAGGGAGCCGGTGCGGTGCTGCTCAAGCCGCTGGAGAAGGCGATCACGGACGGAGACCACATCTACGCGGTGGTCAAGTCCGTCGCGGCGAACAATGACGGTGCCACCAATGGCGTGACAGCACCCAGCGCTGCCGCACAGGAGCGGGTGCTGGTGGATGCTTGGCAACAGGCCAAGATCGACCCCGTCGAACTCGGCTATATCGAGGCCCACGGCATTGGCACCTTGGTCGGTGACCAGATCGAGTTGAAGGGGCTGACCAGCGCTTTCCGTAAGTACACCGGCAACCGACAGTTCTGTGCGCTTGGTTCGCTGAAGCCGAACATCGGGCACGCCGTGGGAGCGTCCGGCATCGCGGCATTGATCAAAGTCGCCTTGGCTATGGAGAACCGGACGCTGCCCCCCAGCGTCAATTTCGAAGAGCCGAACCCGGCGATCGACTTTGCTGAGTCGCCGGTCTACATCGTTGACCGGCCCACCCGCTGGCAACCCGATGGTGGCCCGCTGCTGGCGGGGGTGAGTTCGTTCGGATTCGCGGGCACCAACTGCCACGCGGTCCTCGCTTCGCCGCCGGTTCCTGAGCGCATCTCGGCGAGCCCCGTACCCGAGTTGTTCACCATCTCGACTCACGATGGCACGCTGGGTGCCGAGCTGGTCGACCGCTATCTCGACTACTTGGAAGCCAACACCGAAGTCGATCTGGGCGATCTGTGTTACTCGGTGAACAGCGGAAGACGGCTCAGCAAGTGGCGGTTGGCGCTGGTGGTGCGCGATCGTGAAGACTTGCGCTCCCAACTTGCTGATGCGGCCGCCCGCATCACGGCTGGTGACAATCCTTTCAGGGCCGGGGAATGGTCGCAGCGTGACGACGTGCAGGCGATGACCGACGCAATCGAGACGTACTTGGCCAGCGAGCGAGGGGACGTCGCGGCCTTGGCGGAGATCGCCAGGCGCTATGTCGACGGGGTCGACCCCGATTGGGCAGTGTTCTACCAGGGCACGCAGCGCCGGCGCTTAGCATTGCCGACCTCCCCACTGCTGCGCACCAGTTACTGGGCAAGCGACATGGCCAAGCGTCGCTCGTCCAGCGGCGACAGCTGCCAGTTGAGTGTGCCAGTTTGGGAACTCGCTGATTCGGTTACCCCCGATTCCGAGCCCAAGCGCTGGTTGGTGTTGCACGAAGGCGGTCTGCTTGACCGGCGGCTGGTGGGGTCGCTGATGGACGCGGGGCATGAGGTTACCGAGGTGGTCGGTGCGGCCGGGCAGGCGTGTGGCGCCGAAACGCTGGTCGTCGAGCCGTCCAACACCAAGCAACTGAGCGCAGCGTTGGCCCAGGTCAAGAAGGACCGGGCCCCGCAACGGATCGTCTACCTGTGGAGTCTGCATCCAGGCCTTGATCGCGATCGGCACTATCTGGGCCTGCTGCGACTGCTGCGCGTCGTGGGACGTGACTGCGCAGGAGCAACGCTGACGGTGGTGACCGCTGGAACGTCGCTAGCGGGGTCGCAGCCGGCCAGCGTTCCGGCCGGTGCCCTGGCTGCCGGCGCTACACTGGTGGCGGCCCACGAGTTCCCCGAACTGCACTGTCGACAGGTTGACATCGGCGCCGAGACCATCGCCGCGCCCAGCGAACTGGCCGTGACACAACTGCTCGCCGAGGCTGCTGCGAGCGACCACCGTCGTGTCGTATACAGCGGACCGACCCGCATGGTGCCGGGTGTCCGGGAGGTCGCTGCCGATCCGGCTGGCCCGCCGGTCATCAAGCCTGGCGGGCTCTATCTGATCACCGGCGGTTTGGGCGGTATTGGCGCTGCGCTGGCCACCGCCCTCGTTCAGGATTTCGGGGCGCGGGTGGTGCTGACCGGCACGTCCGAACTGCCCGCAGAAACGCAATGGCCGGGTCTGCTCCGCGCCGAGGATACCGCCCAGGGGCTGCGCAGCCGACTACAGCTACTCACGAAACTGCGCAGCCGCGGGCGGACAGCGGAGTACCACCAGGTTCGGATCGAGGATCGCGACCAGATGGCTGCCTTGGTTGCTGACTGCCAGGCGCGGCTGGGACGCTTCGACGGGGTCTTCCATCTTGCCGGAGTCTCCACCGGCGGCATGATCGAACTGATCGACGAGCAACGCAGCCTCCTGCCGCTGGACGCCAAGGTGGCCGGCACTTTGACTCTGGCCGAGGTCTTCAGCGGGCAGGAACTCGACTTCATGATGCTGTTCTCGTCGATCATGTCGCTGGTGGGACCTGCCAGCATGGTTGGCTACGCTGCGGCCTGCGCCTTCCAGGATGCCTTCGCCGCGACCGATCCCGGGCTCGGCTTCCGCGTCATCAGCGTCAACTGGGATGCGTGGCATGACGTGGGCATGCTAACCCGCGTGCAGCACACTGATCGGGTGGCTGCCGTGGTGCAGGAGGCCATGGGGGAGGGCATCAGCAGCCAGCAGGGGATCCAGGCTATCGTGGACATCCTGGCTGGTTCCGGAACCCGCTATCTGGTCACCGGACGCCCGGCGCAGCGCATGCTTACAGATCTCGACCGGCTCTCCGCGCTGCGCGATGCGTCCGAGATGGATCAGCCCGACACGGTGGCCTTCGACCGGCCGGACCTGTCCACCGCCTATGTCGAGCCCAGTAGCGAGATCGAGCACGTGGTGGCCGCGGTCTGGCAGCACGTGTTCTCGATTCGTCAGATCGGCGTCGACGACAACTTCTACGAGTTGGGTGGCGATTCGTTGATGGCATTGACAATCACATCGGCGCTCAGCAAACAGTACGGCATGGAAGTCACAGACCTGTTCACCTACCCCACAGTGCGTGAACTGGCAGGCTACCTGGGCGGTCGTCAACGCGACTTGCGCGGCGAGTTCGACGCCGCTAAGCAGTGGCTGAGAGACCGGCCCAAGGAGTTTGACCGGCCCGGCACCGCATACGTGCAGCGACGACTCGCCGACTACCGGGCCCGAATCGTGCGTCTGGATGTAGTGGCTGAACCCCAGTTCCCCTACACCGATGTCCTCTTGCTGGGCGCCACCGGTTTCGTGGGTAGCTACCTGCTGCACGAGTTGCTGGAGCAGACCTCGGCCAAGCTGCACATGATCGTGCGACCGGGTCAGGTGCCGGTCTGGGAACGGCTGGTCGCCTCGCACCGGCGTTTCTTCCCAGATGTCGACCTGGACAAGCACCAGGAACGGTTGAACGTGGTCGCTGGTGATGTGAAGCAACCCCGATTTGGATTGTCGCATGCCGAATACCAGAGGCTGGCCGAGCAAGTGGACGCCATCTGCAACTGTGCCGGGCGAGTCGACCATTACGGCGACATTGAGGACTTCCGGGCGTCCAATGTCGCGCCGGTGCGGCAGCTGATCGAGTTCGCGCGTACGGGACGTGACAAGCACATCCACCAGGCGTCCACGATCGCCACCCGGGGTAGCGTCAGCGAACGGGACGAGATCTACACCGAGTTCGACCGTGATCTGGGGCAGGAGCCACTGAACGTCTACGCGCAGACCAAAGCTGAGGCCGAGGCACTATTGGCACAGGCCGAAGGCGTACGTACGAATAACTACCGGCTGGGCTATGTCTGTGGTGACTCTCGCACGGGCAGTTTCCAGAAGGCGATCGACAAGAACGGCCTGTACCTGATCTTGCGAGCGCTGTACGAGATGGCTCAATTGTCAACCACCGATATCGGCTTCTGGGAGTTCACAACGGTCGACCAGATCGCGAAACAGTGGATCGCCATCATGAGTCACCCCGAGCTACTCGACAATACATTCCACCTGCTCAATGGGCATTCGGTGGGCATTAGTCAGCTGAAGCGGGCGTTCCGGGCGATCGGCCGGAACCATCCGGAGGTGGACTCCGATTCCTTCATGGATTACATGTACGACAACTATGAGGGCACCCCCACCAGCCAGTACGTCCGAGACTTCCTGCTACACTCGCACCTATTGGCCGCCCCCGGGCTGTCGAGAATGGCTGTGCAGACAGGCTGGACCACCGCGGTGCTCGAAAAGCTGGACCTTGCATACGAACCCACGACCGTCGAAGACTTGGTGATCCTGTTCCGCTACTGCCAGCAGGAGGGCTTCTTCAGCCCGCCGTGAGGCACTCACCCCAGGCGAGTGTGGTGTTACCTCAGCGCTGGTCGCTCAATACCACCTCGCGCAGGGTGTCCAGTCCCATCGAGCCGACCTCGAGTCCCCGTTGGTGGAAGCGCGCCAGGTCGAAATCGGCACCCTCGCAGGCGCGCATCTCGTCCCGCAGTTCGAGCCAATACCGCTCACCGAGCCGGTAGCTCGGCGCCTGGCCCGGCCAGCCGAAGTAGCGCAGCACCTCGAAGCGGGTATTGCCCTCGGGCATCGAGACGTAGTGGTTGAAATAGTCCCAGGCCATCTCGAACGTTCACCGGCCGCCGCCGACCAGATCGGGGGCCGCCAGCCCAAAGTGCACGCCGATGTCGATGACCACGCGCACCGCCCGCAGCGCCTGTGAATCGAGCAACCCCATCAGGTTGCCCGGGTCTTCCTGGAAGCCCAATTCGCGCATCAGGCCTGAGTTGCACACGGTGTGGTGATTTGCCGCTTTTCTGGACTGCCAGGCCCTGTCAAAAGGGTTTAGTGGGTGTGTTAGGGCACTAATAACGTGGGTAGGATTCCGGCACGAGTCCGTTCTCGCGGAAAGTCAAGACCGCTTCGGGAGCCACGGCTGTCCAGGTGATGGAGAAGCAGAACAGGGCCCGCAACATCTTGAAGCACTTGGGTTCAGCGCATACGGAAGCTGAGCTGGCGGCCTTGATGCTGACCGGCCAGGAGAAGTTGCCGGCAG
>CALHWB010000049.1 GCA_938036835.1 uncultured Propionibacterium sp. | reverse complement strand
CCATCCAACGCCCGCACCGCGGAATCGTACTCCGCCTCATCCAGCTGCTGGCACTCCGCAACATTCGACTCGATACTACGGAACAGCTCATCGATCTGCTCATAGCCACTCACCGGTCCACCCCCCTAGCCGCCGCCGTGGCATCCTGCTCCACATCGCGATAATCGGTCGAACTCTGCCCCAACGCATCCGACATATTGGCTGTGTTCCCGGAGTCCTTAACGAAGGTGTCCCGGCCACCCTCATGCACATGCGGGAGCGACCCCAGGAAAAACCCGGAATTCTGCAACCGAAGCTGCTCCACCTCCGCCTGCACCCTAGCCAGCTCGGCACCCAGCCGCGCCCAATCGGCCCTGGCCCTATCCAGGTCGGCGGGACCCACCCGAACAACGCCATCGCCACCATCAGCGTCGTCACTGTCACCGCCACCAGACGGGCTATAGCCACTACCACCGGGCGAGCCGCTACCACCGGAACCGGGTGGGCTGTAGCCGCCGTCGCCGATAGCAGGGGAACCGTGATAACCACCGCTGCCGGGCGGATCGACGGACCGAGCGGGCGGGTAGTACCCCTGCCTCGGAGGATTGCTGCCATCGCCCGACCCGGGATAGCCGAGATCGCCGGGCCTCCAGGGCAGACCGGCCGCCGGATCGATCCCCCTCTCCCCGGCGGCCCTCAACGGCAACACCCCACCAGTCGCACCGGGGGCCTCCGTCGGGCCGGCAGCCCCACCGCGCCCGAGACCCATCATCGGAGGCATCATCCCGCCGGCACCCGCGGCGCCGGAACGCGAATCGCGGCCGTGCTCCAGCGCGGCCTCCTCGATCTCCATCGCGTAGAACACGTCATCGATACCAGCCCGATACCCCGCAACACCACTGGCCGCCGCACGGTGGGGGGCTTGATGGCGATCGGGATGAGGGATACTAGTCACATCGGTCTCCATTCCTGGTTTCAAACACGGCCGCAGCCAGCGGCGACCCGGCAGATGGGCGGCCGGACATGCTCGCCGGTCTCGGCGATATCGGTTCATCATGCCAAGTCACACCGGACTCCTTGGGTGGCAGGGGATACTTCGGGGTGTTCAGCCTGCTGGGTGTACGGCCGCTAGACACTCTAGTGCATCGCCTAGTGATCCGAAAGTTCGGAGCTCCCACAAATCGCTGGGATCCGGTCATCCCGACGCCTACGACCGCAGCCCGGCAGACAAACCCTCCCCCGGGCAAAGCAGTCAGACACCACACCGAGAACCAACCTCTAAACTCACAGGGCACGGATCCCAAGAAACTACCGAAGGAGGACATGCCTCCGCAGGCAAACGGGGAACACGGTCCGGTAGGTGACGGCCACCGTTAACGGTGCAGGTATGGCGGAGAGCCGGGGCCCTGGGGACCGCCCGCGAATCGCACCGATCTGGGTTGCGACGGGGTAGCGACCCCAAAACCTGGCGCCCGGCACCTAGCCGATGTCGTGTACCTAGCCAATGTCGTGTCGGCTTAGCCAAACAATGTAGCCAATCGTTGTCGAGCGAGAAAGGCTGCCAAAGACCGGCCCGGGCGTCTATAGTCTTGCCCAGGGCATCGACGGATGACCACGAGACGATCGCGGTGTTGCGATCCCGATCCCGGGGACGGGCACATGAAATACCTGAATTTATCCAAGTTGGCTACGGATTATCCCGCATCGGGCATCAGGCGGATGTTCGAATTGGCCGCCGGTTCCGATGATGCGATCCGGTTCACGGTGGGTGAGCCGGATTTCGACACCCCGGCCCATGTCGGTGCCGCAGCCAAGGCGGCTTTGGACGCGCATCTAACCCGATATGTATCCAATTCCGGTATTCCAGAACTGCGTCAAGCGATCGCTGCGAATCGCACGGCGGCATGGGGCCGGCCCATCGGCGCAGAATCCGTGCTGGTCACGATCGGCGGCATGGAGGCATTGCTCCTTGCCCTACAGGCGGTCGTGAACCCCGGAGACGAGGTGCTGGTGCCGGACCCCGGATACCCCAACTACCAGGGTCAGCTTCTGATGGTTGGGGCCGTCGCCGTGCCGGTCCCGATCGCCGAGGAGAACCGCTTCCGGATGCGGGCCGCGGACGTGGCGGCGCGCATCACGCCGCAGACCGCCGCGATCGTGCTGAACAGCCCATCCAACCCGCTGGGCACCATCGTCGAGGATGCCGAACTGCGCAAGATCGCCGAGTTGGCCAGGGCGCACCAGCTGGCGATCATCTCCGATGAGGTGTACGAGCGGATCGTTTTCGACGGCCGGGCCTACCGGTCGATCGCCCAGGTCACCGAGAACTGCACCGATGCGCTCATCGTCAATTCGTTCTCGAAGACCTACGCGATGACCGGTTGGCGGTGCGGCTGGTTGACCGGGCCGGCCGAGGTCATCGGCAGGCTGGCCCAGCTCAAGGAGGGCATCAGCTCGTGCACACCGCCTTTCGTCCAGCATGGGGCAATAGCCGCCCTGACCGGGCCGCAGGATGCGGCCGAGCACATGCGCCAGACCTTCCAGGAACGCCGGGACCTGGTCTGCGAAGGGGTGGCCGCCATCTCGGGTCTGCGCCTGGTGCGGCCGGAAGGCGCCTTCTATGCCTTCATCAACATTGCCGCCACTGGGCTGACCGCCACGGAATTCGCCACCCGGCTGCTGGCCGAGCAACGGGTGTGCGTGGTGCCCGGCAGCGCGTTCGGTGCCGGCGGCGAGGGTCACGTGCGGCTGTCCTTCGCGGCCAGCACGCAGCAGATCGATGAGGGCCTGACCCGCATGGGTCGGTTCGTTGCCGGATTGCAGAGGGGCTGAACATGCAGGGCGTGGTGGATTTCCTGAACGGCATCGTGTGGAATCAGTGGTTCATCTTCGCAATCGTCGTCGTGGGCGCCGGATTCACGGTGGCATTCGGCTTTCTGCAGGTGCGTCATTTCCGTTTGATGTGGCGCGAACTGCGCGAATCTGCCCGGGCGGCGACCGGGATAGCGCCGGTGCAGGCGTTGCTCATCTCGCTGTCGGCGCGCCTGGGCACCGGCAACATCGCCGGGGTGGCCACCGCTATCGCCATGGGCGGGCCCGGTGCGGTGGTGTGGATGTGGATTGCCGCGCTGCTCGGTATGGCGACGGCATTCGCGGAGGGCACGCTGGCGCAGGCCTTCAAGGAACGCCGGGGGAGCGAATACCACGGCGGCCCCGGCTTCTACCTGTCGCGAGGCACCGGCATCAACGGGTTCGGGGTGGCCTACGCCGTGGTCATCACCCTGGCCTTTGGGATCTTCATTCCCGGCACCCAATCGAATTCGATCACCCAGGTGTTCGAAGGGGCCTGGCATATCCCGACCTGGCTGGGCTCGCTCATCGTGGTCGGCTTGATGGTGCTGATCTCGGCGGGTGGGGTCAAACGGTTCGCCACCTTTTCCGACTGGGCTGTTCCGTTCGCGGCCGGCATCTATTGCCTGACCGCGGTGGTGGTGCTGGTGGCCAACGCGGCCGTGATTCCCAGCATGATCCAGCTCATGTTCGCCTCCGCCTTTGGCTCGGACGCCGCCCTGGGCGGGCTGCTGGGCACCGCGGTCGCCTGGGGCGTGAAGCGCGGCGTCTACTCCAATGAGGCTGGTGAGGGCACCGCCGCCCACGCCGCGGCGGCGGCCCACACCACGCATCCGGCCAAGCAGGGCCTGATCCAATCGCTGGGGGTGTTCATCGACACGATCATGCTGTGTTCGGCGACCGCGCTGATGATGCTGGTAACCGACTCCTACAACGTGGTCGATCCCGACGGCGGATTCCTGGTCGAGCATCTGCCGGGCACTCCCTCGGGCGCCGCCTTCCCCCAGGCCGCCGTCGATTCGCTGCTGCCCGGGGTCGGGGGGTCGCTGATCGCGGTGATCGTATTCTTCTTTGCCTTCACGACCCTGCTCTATTACGTGTTCACCGTGGAGATGAACCTCAAGCGGCTGCTGGGCGACCGCAAGGTGTGGCGCTGGGTGACCATCGCGGTGATCTCCGTGGTCGCGCTGTATGGCGGGATGCAGAAATCTGAACTGGTCTGGGCCTTGGGGGATCTCGGCGTCGGGCTGAACACCTGGGTCAACATGACGGGCCTGGTGGTGCTGACCCCCGTCACCCTGAAGATCCTGAATGACTACCGCAAACAGCGCAAGCAGGGGCTCAACCCGAGCTTTGATCCACGCCGTCTCGGTATCGAACGCGCCGTCTTCTGGGAAGAAGAGGTGGATTCCGGCAGGCTCACCCTGAACGACTTGGACGCAGCCGGCGAGTACCTACCGGCCCGCCCCGATGCGGCACCGGCAGGCCAGGCCGCCGGCGCCGTGGCCGACGAAACCCCCGACCCCGGCCGGGCCGGCGGCGACTGAGACCGGTGGCCCGGGCGCTGAAAACTTCGAAAACTTCCCAATGATTTCCAACTCTACAAATGCTTTCGTAGA
>CALHWB010000048.1 GCA_938036835.1 uncultured Propionibacterium sp. | reverse complement strand
CCCTAGGGGCCGGCCACAACCATATACGCCGGCGCCGAGCCGGGCGGGCGAGCCGATCAGTCCTCGGCGAGAGTCACCTCCAAACCACCCAGCACCGAACCGGAAAGGTTGTACAGGAAGGCGCCCAGGGTAGCCAGCGCGGTCAGCAAGATGACGTTGACACCGCACACGATGGCGGTGAACCCGAGCACCCGCCCGCGGCTGATGAACTGGCTGACCTGCACCTGCCCGGAACCATCCGGGTTACCGAGCAACGCATTCAAGGTCTCCTGCAAGGCCTGCAAAGCCCCGGACGCCTCGATCACCGACCACAGCAGGATCACCGCCACGAACAGGATGATCCCGGCGGCGATCGCGAACATCAGCGAGGTCTTCATCACCGACCAGGGATCCAGCTTCGCGATGCGCAGCCGCGCCTTACGCGCCGGGCGGATATCGGCGCGGGAATCGCGCACCCGCCCGGTACGTGCCCGGCTGTCGCTGCCGGCCCGCGTCGAGCCCTTAGCCGCGGCGGTCGGCCGCGGCTTCTTGCGCA
This sequence comes from uncultured Propionibacterium sp., assembly GCA_938036835.1. GTDB lineage: Bacteria > Actinomycetota > Actinomycetes > Propionibacteriales > Propionibacteriaceae > Brooklawnia. The sequence continues at coordinate 13,694 of CALHWB010000048.1, read as the reverse complement.
CCTGCGTGGCCTGCTGGTCATCGATCCGCACCTGGGTCGGCTGATCGGGCACGCGCACCTGGGTCGGCTGATCGCTCATTGGTTGCCTCCAGTCGTTGTCGGCCTGCGCTGTCGAAGGCTGATCGTCCGGGACGAATGATCACTCATCGGTTGCCTCCAATCGGCCTGCAGCGTCTTGCACAACAGTAGTCTGTTGGGCGCCATCTACCATCATCAAGCCAACACCCTGATCGGTCACCGGGCCATCTGCCACCACACCGGCCGCGCCCCCAGCCAGCTGTCCGGCCGAGGAGATGTCGGCATCGTTGGCCGGTTCGGGGTTGACGGTGACCGCCACCACCTGATCCTCACCGCGGATACCGACGAACCTGACCCCCATGGTGTCGCGGCCGGTCGGGGACACATCGGACACCGCGCTGCGGATCACCTGCCCAGAACCCTTGAAGGAGATCACCTCATCGGTTTCGCTGACCACCAGCGCGGACACCAGACTCCCACGGCCATCGCGCAGCCGCATCGCCCGCACCCCCAGGCCACCGCGGTTCTGGGCCCGGAAATCGGCTATCGGGGTGCGCTTGGCGTACCCCTCGGCGGTGACCATGAACGCGAACTGGTTGGCGTCGGCCCCGGCGCGAATCACCGCCATGGAAAGCAACTCGTCGTCACCGCGGAACCGCATGCCCGTGACCCCCGAAGTCGTCCGCCCCATCGGACGCACCTGATCGTCGGCAGCCGGGAACCGGATCCCCTGCCCCCGACGGCTGATCAGCAACACCTCATCGGCCGCGTTGACCAACTCGGCCCCGATCAGCTCATCGTCGGAATCGCGGAAACTGACCGCGATCAGACCGGCCTGGCGAGGTGAATCGTAGGCCGCCAGGGCGGTCTTCTTGATCAGCCCCTTGCGGGTGGCCAGCAGCAGGTATTCCGCATCGGCATAGCTACGCAGCACGATGGCCTGGGCGATCCGTTCGTCCGGCAGGAAACTCAGCAGCCCGGCAACATGCCCGCCCCTGGCATCCCGGCCGCCCTCCGGCAGCTGCCAAGCCTTGATCCGGTAGGCACGGCCCATGTTGGTGAAGAACACGATCCAATCGTGGCTTTTTGCCGTGAACACCGCCTCCACCTGGTCTTCGGCACGCAATTGGGCGCCACGTACCCCCCTGCCGCCACGCTTCTGGACGCGATACTGGTCGATCCGGGTGCGTTTGATGTATCCGCCCCGGGTCAAGGTGACCACGACATCCTCCTCGGGGATCAGATCCTCATCGCTCATGTCGCCGTCGGCCGCGACGATCTGGGTTCGCCGCTGGTCACCGTACTTCTCAACGATCTCGGTCAACTCGGATGCGACGATCCTCCGCTGGCGTGACTCGGTGTTGAGGATGTCGATCAGATCGGCGATCAGGGCTTCCAGGGCGGTCAACCGGTCGATGATCTTCTGCCGCTCCAGTGCCGCCAGCCGGCGCAGCTGCATGTCCAGAATCGCCTGCGCCTGCACCTCGTCGATGCCCAGCAACTCCCGCAGGCCATGATTGGCGACCTCGGCGTTGGGGGAGCGGCGGATCAACGCGATGACCTCATCCAGCATATCCAGGGCCTTGACCAGGCCCCGGTAGATATGGGCATCCTTCTCCGCCTGATCGAGCCGATACTGGGTACGGCGCCGGATCACCGCCAACTGATGATCCACCCAGTACCTGATGAACTGGTCGAGCCGGAGCGTACGGGGCACGTCGTCGACCAGGGCCAGCATGTTGCAGCCGAAGGTGTCTTGCAGCTGGGTGTGCTTGTAGAGGTTGTTCATCACCACCCGCGGCTGAGCGTCCCGCTTCAAGACGATGACCAGCCGCTGGCCGGTACGCGCCGAGGTGTCGTCGCGGATATCGGCGATCCCGGTCAGCCTGCCCGAGTTGACCAGGTCGGCGATCTTTTGGGCCAGATTGTCCGGATTGCACATATAGGGCAGCTCCGTGACCACCAGCGAGGTGCGCCCATTGGGTTCCTCCTCGATGTTGATCACCGCCCGCATGGTGACCGAACCCCGGCCGCGGCGATAGGCGTCCTCGATGCCCTGCCGGCCGACGATCAGGGCCCCGGTGGGGAAGTCCGGCCCCTTCACCCTGGCCAAGGCCGCCTCAAGCAGTTCCTCACCGGTCGCCTGCGGATGCTCCAGATACCACTGGACGGCCTGGCTCACCTCGCGCAGATTGTGGGTCGGGATATTGGTGGCCATGCCGACCGCGATCCCGGACGACCCGTTGACCAGCAGGTTGGGGTAGCGAGCCGGCAGCACGGTCGGCTCGGTCTCGCGATTGTCGTAGTTGGGTTGGAAATCAACGGTGTTCTCGTTGATATCCCGCACCATTTCCATCGCGAGCGGCGCCATCCGGCATTCGGTGTAACGCATCGCGGCAGCCGGATCGTTGCCGGGAGAACCGAAATTGCCCTGCCCGCTGATCAGCGGCGCACGCATCACCCACGGCTGCGCCAGACGCACCAGGGTGTCATAGATCGCCGAATCGCCGTGGGGATGATAGAGACCCATCACCTCGCCGACCACGCGCGAGCATTTGTTCCAACCGCGATCGGGACGATAACCACCGTCGTACATCGCGTAGATGACCCGGCGATGCACCGGCTTCAGGCCGTCGCGGACGTCCGGCAGCGCCCGCCCGACGATCACACTCATCGCATATTCGAGGTAGGAGTTCTGCACCTCGGATTGCAGATCAACCTGCTCGACGATGCCCTTGCGGGGCTCGGCTATGCCCGCCTCGGCGCCATCGTCGCCCGCCTGCACCGGATTGCCACCGGCGCGGGTACCGGTGCCGTCCCCGAGAATGTCATCTATCGGGTTTCCGGGCCCACCCGGGCCCTGCGGAGTTTCGGTCATCTACTTCTTTCCTTCTCCGCACCGTTCGCCTATCGGACGCGGTGCCGGTCAGATGTCGAGGAAGCGCACATCCTTGGCATTGCGCTGGATGAACAGCCGCCGCTCCTCGACGTCCTCACCCATCAGGATCGAGAACATCTGGTCGGCGCGGGCGGCATCGTCCAGGGTCACCTGGAGCAGGATCCGACCGGTGGGATCCATCGTGGTCTCCCACAGATCCTGGGCGTCCATCTCACCAAGGCCCTTGTAGCGCTGGATCGGGTTGACCTGGGGCAGTTTCTTGCCGGCCGCGATGCCGGCATCGCGCAGCGCATCGCGTTCGGCATCGGTATAGGCGAGTTCGTGTGGGGCATTCGTCCAGCGGATGCGGAACAGCGGCGGCTGGGCCAGGTAAACATGCCCCTGATCGATCAGTTGCTTCATGAACCGGAACAGCAAGGTCAACAGCAGGGTCCGGATATGAGAACCGTCCACATCCGCGTCGGCCATCAGGATGATCTTATGATATCGCAGCTTGTTGATGTCGAAGTCATCGTGGACGCCGGTACCGAGGGCATTGATTATCGCCTCGACCTCCTTGTTAGCCCAGATACGGTCGATGCGGGCCTTCTCGACGTTCAAGATCTTGCCACGCAACGGCAGGATCGCCTGGTTGCGTGGATCGCGGCCGCCCTTGGCCGAGCCACCGGCCGAATCCCCCTCGACGATGAAAACCTCGCATTCCTCGGGAATGGTCGAGGAGCAGTCGGCCAATTTACCCGGCAGCCCACCCCCGCCGAGCAGTCCCTTGCGGTTCCGGGCTGCCTCCCGGGCCTTACGGGCCGCCAACCGGGCGGACGCCGCCGAGATCGCCTTGCGGACGATCTCCTTGCCCTCGGCCGGGTTGCGTTCCATCCAGTCGCCCAGCCGGTCGTTGACCACCTTCTGAACGAAGCTGCGGGCCTCGGTGTTGCCGAGTTTGGTCTTGGTCTGGCCCTCGAACTGCGGGTTGGCGATCTTCACCGACAGGATCGCGGTCAGGCCCTCCCGGATGTCCTCATTGCCGACCCGGTCCTCCCGCTTCCTGATCAGCCCCCAGGCCTCGCCCCACTTGTTGACCGTGGTGGTTAAGGCGGCGCGGAAACCCTCCTCATGGGTGCCGCCCTCGTGGGTGTTGATGGTGTTGGCGAAGGTGTGCAACGAACTGCCGTAGGAGGTATTCCATTGCATGGCCAATTCGACACCCATACCCAGGTCGGCAGAATGCGCCTCCACATCGATGACGGAGGTGAAGGTTTCGCGATTGCCGTTCAGATAGCGCACGAAATCGATCAGGCCGTCCTCATAGTGGAAGGCGTTGCCGATCTGGCTGCCGGCATCGTCCACCCGGTCGGTGCGCAGATCGGCGATCTCGATGCGCAGGCCCCGGTTCAAGAAGGCCATCTCCCGGAACCGGGTGGCCAGGGTCTCGTAGTTGAAGTTGGTGGTTTCGAAAATGCCGGCGCTCGGGAAGAAGGTGATGGTGGTCCCGGTCAGCTCGGTCTCCTCCAGTTCCTCCACCGGCGCATCCGGGGTGCCCAGGGTGAAACTCTGCCGCCAATGCCGGCCGTCCCGGCGTACATCGGCGATCAGCCGGGAACTCAACGCATTGACCACCGAACTGCCGACGCCATGCAGGCCACCGGACACCTTGTAGCCGCCATTGCCGAATTTGCCGCCGGCGTGCAGGACGGTGAGCACCACCGTCAGGGTCGAGATACCCTCGGTCGGGTGCTCAGCCACCGGGATACCCCGGCCATTGTCGGTGACCCGGCAGCCTCCGCCGTCGAGCAATTCCACCTTGATGACATCGCAATGCCCGGCCAGCGCCTCATCGACCGAATTGTCGACGATCTCGTACACCAGGTGATGCAGCCCGCGTTCCCCGGTGGAACCGATGTACATTCCCGGGCGCATGCGCACCGCATCCAGGCCCTCCAGCACCTGGATCTGACCGGCACCGTACTCGCCATCGGTGTGCAGATCGGCGACCTCGGTGGATAGCTCGATATCCAGTTCGGCGATCCCGGGTACCTCAACCACATCCCCGGAGTCTGCGTTCTCGGGCTGGATCGCCAGACCACTCACTGCCGCTATGCTCCTTCACAAGAAGACCAACCGCCCGATCGGCGGTGGGCGTCCGGCCGCCGCTGCGGACCACGGAACCTGCCCGAGTACCGGATTCTACCAGTTTCTACCATGCGACCCCACGATGGACGTGCCGGGTGACCATGCGTTTGCCCTCAGACACCTGAAAGCAGCCCTTGCGCGAGGGCAACCCCCGGCCAAGCGGTCCCGTACCGCCTGGGGGTCGCAAACCGGCAGAATGCAGGGCACCCGGCGGCAGTCCCAAGATCGGCCCGGCTGCCCGGACCGGCCGGCCACACCGGGTATAACGGTTGGGTGATTACCCCAGCAGAGTGCAGCCCCGCGCCAGGACCGAGGCGGGCAAGGTGAACCCCGGTGAGGCAATCCAGTTGGTGCTGCGGATCATCGACCTGCTGGGGGTGCTGGCCAATGCGATCCTCGGCGGGCTTATCGCCCGCAACGAGCGCTTCGACCCGGTCGGTTTCGTAACCCTGGCGATCATGACCGGCCTGGGTGGGGGCATGATCCGCGATGTGCTGCTCACCGTCATGCCGATAGCCCTGATCGATCACTACTACCTGGTGATGGCGGTGGTTGGGGCCGGCATCGCCTACTTCATACCCGTACACGAGCAGCTGTGGAACCGTGCCTTTCCGTTGCTGGATGCCTTAGCCTTGGGCTGCTGGGCGGCAGCCGGAACGCAGAAGGCCCTGATGTACGGATTGGCTCCCCTGCCGGCGATCCTGCTCGGCACCATCACCGCAGTCGGTGGGGGAATCCTGCGCGACATCACCCTGCGCAAGGTGCCGCAGATCTTTGGCGGCAACACCCTGTACGCCACCCCAGCGATGCTGGCGTCGGCGGTGATGGTCCTGCTGTGGGGCCACGTCCCGGGGATGGCGGCCACCCTGTCGGCGGTGTTCACCGGGCTGGTGCTGACCGTGCTGGGGCAAACCCAGAAGTGGCGGTTGCCGGTGGCATACCCCTGGCATAAGTGGCGGCTCGGGGCGTTGCCGCGGCCACGGTGGCGCCTGCGCCGTCTCCGGCACCGATCCGCCAAGTCCGCCACCCCCTAGACTGGCTGTCATGACCCAGGGACACCGCGCGGCCCACCAATCCCACCCGGGACCCCACCAGCCCTGGCAGCCAGCGACAGACTGGGCACCGCCGATCGGGGCCGGTGTGCCATCGCAGAACCCGGGCACCGGACCGGCGGGGAAGCCGGACGCCGAGTCCCCGCCACCACCTGGCCGGAAGCTGGGCCCCTGGCGAGGAATCCCCACCGCGGTGCGGCTGCTGTTGATCCTCACGGTGGCAATGGCCCTGCTGATCGGCGTGGTCTGGCTCGCCGGCGGCTTCAAAACCCGGAACCGGCTCCAGGACAAAACCGCGGGCGAACCGCTGGATCTCGGCCCCATGACGATGACACTGGACACGGCCCATGCCAACGGCATCATTGTGCAGTACTACGGCAGTTGCCAACTCACCGCGGACTGGACGAGTTCCGAGATCACCTACGCGATATCGCTGAACAGCCGCGCCTATGCGCGGGTGAACGACGAAGTGGCCGAGGCCGAATCCACCTTCTTCCAGCTGGGTGGCGAACCCGGCATCGAGCCCACCGGCATAAACCGCGAAGTGCTGTCACCGGGGCTGCAACCGATACCCTGCGCATTTACTGCCGCATTCCCGCCGGGCAGGCTGGGGGAGAGGTCCGTGCTCACGATCCGCAAGCTGGAATATGTCGATGACACCAACCTGCAATCGAACACCGAATACTCCAAGATGTGGCGTGCCGGTACCGATGGATATGCCGTGCTGCTGTCGCTGCAGAAATGAGCTAGCGCGGTTCGCTGATGACCGGCAGCTCGGTATCGGGACGCGGATCGTCCAGGGTTTGCAGAACCAGGCCGATCAACCCCGCGAGTTCGCGTTCGGGTACCAGATGGTGGGAGGCGACCTGCTGGCTGGTGAGGGTTGGGTCCCTAGTGCGGCAGGATTTTCGATAGGCCATCGAGGACTCATCCATCGGAGCCCACTTGAGACCATCCCGGCCATACAGGTCGAAGGTGCACAGCGAGGTCTCCAGGGCATCCCCCGGCCAGATATAGCCATCGACCTGGACGATGTATTCCACGATGACCGCCCCGGGCGGGGCGACAAAGTGGTGTCCATAGGCGTCCAGGACCTGCAGATAGTTGCGCGCCAGCACGGTATAGGAGATGCCCCGGCCACCAACCAGCGTGGCGCCGGGCGGCAGCCGGATCAGGTGTGGGGTGCGCACCGGGTAGGCGAACCAGACACAAAACCCCACGGCCAGCGCGATCACTGCCGCAGCCAGTGTCCACCACCAGGCCGCACGCCGCCGGGGTGGCCGATCCGGTGGCGAAGCGCTGGCCGGCGGTGCCGATTCGAACGACACGCTCACTGCAAAACCTCTTCCGGATATTCCGCGGGCACCTCCACCGGACCGGTTCGGTTGGCCAACTGGGTCTGGCGTTCCGCGTCGATCCCGAGATCCAAGACCAGCACCCGTTCGTGGGCGTGGTATAGCTCAAACACCTGGCAACGCACCGCGCTGCCCACCAGAGCATCGGCTGGCCGTTCGAACACCAGGCTCACGATCCGGCCGAATCCCGGCCCGGGTGAGCTCGTGCTGCTGGATTCGACCGGTGGAATGGGACGACTCAGACCCGACTTGGGTCCCGCCTGAAGCCTGCACTCCAAACTGCCCGCATCGGCAGTGCGGTTCTCCACCCACACATCGACCGCCAGGAAGAGATCCCTGGTTTGCAGCATCGGTTGTAGCCGCCCATCGCGGGTGATCTGCTTGCCGGCTCGGAGCTGGTCGATGCTCAGATATTCGCCCGGGTACAGCCATTGGGATTCCCCGGCGGGAACCCGCACCGACTGCTGCAAACTGGTGACCGGCAGCGCACGAACCAGTGCCCCGGAGGCCAGCAGGCTCGCCACGGTGACGGCCACCAACGGCAAGGCCCGCGATATCCGGGCCCGGTCACCGGCCGGGCCGGGTCGTACCGGCCCCGGCGTCCCGGTGGCGATGCGGTTCCCATCCTCCGACCGTTCGCGAACGGCCGCGACGGTGAGCGTCATGGCCACCGCCAGCAGGCAAAGCCGGATCGGTTCGCCGAACAGCCCGGCGGCCAGATCCACGGGCATATCCATCCGGAACCAGAATTCGAACTTGCGGCCACCGAAAACGAACCAGACGAGTCGCCACACCAACGCCGGTAGCACGCTGCTCACCGCATAGAGCAGGACGTAGGCTCCCATGAAGGGCAGGCCGACCTTGAGGATGTGGCGCAGCGACTGAACGAAGGGAATGATCCGGTCCTCCAGATCGCCGGCAAACACCTCAGCGAATTCCAACGTGACGGTTCGGCTGACGCTGCTCGCCCGGCGGCCACGCTGGCGAAGGGCAGCCAACAGCCGGCCGCGGCCGGTAACGCTCGCCCGGCTTGCAGCATCCCGCTGCCAAAGATCGGCGGCCGAGAGGGTGTAGGTGCCGTAAGTGAGTCCGGCAACCGCGAGCCACAGAAGCGGGGCCATGATGCCCTCGCTGAACAGCGGCCAAACCTGCTCGAAAACGAAATTCCAGGCCAGCCCGATGAAGTCCGGAATCAGATCGTGGATCAGGGCCAACCGTTCGGCCAGCCAGGATCCGATCTGCAACAGCCACCCCCAAAACTCCCGGCGGCGCATCCAGCCGCCCAGATCGCCCAGCATCCGGCTGCCCCCGAAGATCAGCACCACCGAGAACACGCCTTCGGTCATCGCCCCCAGCACCCCGAAGAAGACGAACCGGGTGCGTTCCGCAATCGCCTCGAAGCACCGCCGGAGCAGATAGCAGAACACCAGCACCGCTATCATGACCAGGCGTTCCCTAGGTCTTTTCGGGTCGAGTAGCAGGGTCGCCGCATCCCCCTCCCCAACCGCACGGGAGCCATAGATGAACATCTTGTAGGTGGCATCCTGAATGCCGCCGAACACGGAATAGACCCCCACAAAGGGCAGCAAGGTCTGGCTCAGCACCCGCAGCAACGACTCGTCCCGGCCAATCCGCACCGCATCCGGTGGCAGCCGGTCCCACAATCCAGCCGGTTCACCCGCGAACCGGATGGCGACGATGATGCCGGCCAGGTAACCCACCAGGCCAAAGCTGAACAGCACGACCACCAACCATGGGTAGTCCTGTTGCAGCGGCGCGGTCAACACCATGGTCATGTTCAGCACCAGCCAGCCTCCCGTCCAGGCGGCCAGTATTTTGGGCAATACCCGCCACCAGACGTGAAACGTCTGTTTGGTCAACCGACCGAGATAGTGCCACCAGGCTGGAATCCCTTGCATCGTCTGCCAGTCAACCACGTTCGACAGGTCAATGCTGATCCAGATCGGATAGCGTGCGCCAGAACGTCTCCCGGACCAGGCCGAGCGCCGCCTGGGTCTGGGGATCGGCGTCCGCTGCGGACGGAAAGCAGGCCACCTGCGTGTAGGTGGCGCCATCTGGGACGCGCACCACCACATCGATGTGGTAGTTGAGCCAACCCTTGGGGGAGGGCAGCCCGGTTACCTCGCAACTGAAGGCATCCATCAGTTCCGAGGTCTGAATGGGATTGCCCGCCGGTGTCGGCGAACCGCGGGATACCGGATTCACGGCAAGCACTTCAAGGGCGAGTTGCGCGCACAGGCTGGCGGCAGACTGGTCGCCGCCGCGCCAGCCCTGAACTCGCAGACCCACACCGGCACGCTCATTGGTTAGGGTGACAAATGACCCGTTGGGCGGTATCTTGCCCTGACCGGCCAGCACCCAGTCATCGCCGGTAGGCAGCCAGGCCATGACATGGTCGGCCAGGATGAACGGCTGCCAGGGACCCTGCGGGCTCGCCGAGGCGCTGTCCGTGCCAACCTGCGGGGTGGCCGAATCCGTGGCCGGGGTGGCGATCACGGCCCGGGTACCGTCGCAGCCGGTGCAACCGACAAGGGTGAGACCACCCATGATCGCCAGCATACCGAGTCGCCCCCTGACCTGGAGACCGCTCGAAGGTCGCAGCATGCCAGTATTCTGATCGCCGATGGGGTCCATTTCGGGGCGGCCGATCGGCTAAGGCCAGCCGATCCCCGATCAGCCATAGGTATCGCGAGGCCCCCGGCCGTCACGCACCGAACGCGGGCCACGTTTCCAGCTAGGGGTAGCCGGACCGCGAATCTCCACCCGGGTAACGGTGCCCTCGCCCAGGGCTTCGTTCAGCCGGGCAACCACCCGTGCGACGAAGAAGCGGCGCAGTTCGGTCGCCCAGGTGGTCGATTCGGCCTGCACGATGACCACTCCAGCATGAAAACCTATCGGGCGGCAGTGGTCTGCGATGGCGGATCCAACCAGTCCGGGCCAGTCGTGCAGCAGTTGGCGGACGCCGAGTTGGCCGGCCCATCCGCGATCTCGGACCATGCGGCCCAGCGCATCGGCCAGCGGTTTCGGGTCGCGCTCGTCGGGCCGCGCCCCGGAGCGTTGCTCGACCGGGTCGCGATCTCGCCGCCGGCGTGGACGCACGCCACGCGGCGCGGGCAGCGTGCCCGCCACGCCATTGGCGATGCCGATGGCAAAACCCAGACCTAATGGATCGTCTTCGGCTACCGGAAGTGGCGCCGGGAATTGGGCGGAGTCGGGTTCCTCTCCGCCGCGGCAATCGCCCGGCGGCCCCTCGACGAGCGATTCCGCTGGTCCGGGAATCGACGCTGCCGGTTCGGGGACGGCCGGGTCTAGCTGGGTCACCGCGCCACCCGGGAGGTATCCGGGGATACGGCGCCGGCCGACGGTCCGGTGAGAACGCCCGCCGCGACATCGAACCGGGTCCCGGCCAGTTGCGGGGGCACATCGGCCGCAACCGCCGCGGTGACCATCACCTGTTCGGCCTGCCCAGCGGCCCGGGCCAGCCGCTCGCGACGCTGGGCGTCCAATTCGGCGAATACATCGTCCAGGATCAGGACCGCCTCGATGCCGTCGCCCCGCAGCAGTTCGAACGCCCCCAGCCGCAGGGCCAAGGCCAACGACCAGGATTCGCCGTGGCTGGCGTAGCCGCGGGCCGGCAGATCGCCGACGAACAGCTGTAGATCGTCGCGATGTGGACCCACCAGGCTCAAGCCACGCGCTATCTCCTCGCGGCGCCGGGCCTGCAAGGCTGCGGCGAAGGCGGCCGGCAGTTCCTCTGGCGTTCCGGGCAGGTCGAAACTGGCCCGGTAGTCCGCCCGGGCCAGGTCATTGACCGGCGCGATGGCCGCATAGGCCCGGGCAGTCGGCTCCCGCAGCCCGGCCAGGGTATCCAGGCGGGCGGTGAGCAATTCGGCACCCAATTGGATCAACTGGCCATTCCAGACATCCAGGGTGAGTTCGGTGTTGTCGTCCAGCCTGCTGCCGACGAGGCTGCGCAACAACGCATTACGTTGGCGCAGTACCTTCTCGTAGTCCTGTCTGACGCCGAGCATGCGAGGCCATCGGCTGATCACCAGGCCATCCAGGAAACGCCGCCGTTCACCGGGATCGCCTTTTACCACGCTGAGATCCTCGGGTGAGAACAGCACCGTGCGCAGGGCACCCAACAGGTCGTGGGTGCGGGGCAGGGCCGACCGGTTGATCCGGGCACGATTCGCCCGGCCCGGATTGATCTCCAATTCCAGCAGCAGCCGACGAGGATCGTGGGCTCCGGCGACCACCTCGGCACGCACCACCGCCTGATCCGTACCGGCCTGCACCAGCGGGACGTCGGAGGCCACCCGATGGGAACCCAGGGTCGAAAGGTATTCGACGGCCTCCACCAGGTTGGTCTTGCCTTGCCCGTTGGCACCCTGGAAGATGGTTACTCCGGCGGCCAGTTCGATCGCTGCCGAGGTGTAGTTGCGGAACTGGTGCAACTCCAGACGCGAAACGAACATGCCGGCAAGCCTATCGGTCGGGTGCGGCCCGATCGCTCACCGGATCCCGTTCGCAGATTCAGTTGGGCAACCGCATCAACATGATGACGTGCTTGTAATCGGAACTGGGGTCGGCGTCGATCTGCGAGATCCCCTGCACCAGGCAGGGTTTGCCGGCGACGGTGAAGGAGAAGTGCACATAGGGTGCATCGATGGCGCCCAAGGCATCGGCCAGATAGTGTGGGTTGAAACCCGCCGCGGTCAGCGTGGGTTCACCGCCGGTCAGGTTGTCCACCTGGGCGGGCACCGCCTCCGAACCCTGCGCCTGGTCGCCGGTGGCGGCTTCGAGTTCGATCTGATCAGTTCCGATGACCATACGCAACGGGGTGTTCCGTTCGGCAACCAGAGCCACGCGCTTGACCGAGGCAATGATGTCCTCGGTCTTGCAGCGGACCACCAGGCCTGGACGGATATCCATCAGATGGCGTACCTTCGGGAACTCCCCAGACAGCAACCGGGTGGTGAGTTGGCGGCTACCCCCATTGCCTTCGCCGGTGAGGCCAATGAGACCCTCACCGGCGTCGGTGTTGGCCAGGGCCACGGTTATCGCCGGGCCCCCGGCCATCGAACGAGCGGCCTCCGATAGCACCCTAGCCGGCACCAGCGCGGCGCCGCTCAGCCCGGTTGCTTCGGGTTCCCAGGAGAGTTCCTTGAGAGCCATCCGATACCGGTCGGTAGCCAGCAGCGAGAGGGTTTCGTTCTCGATCTCGATGCGTACTCCGGTGAACACGGGCAACAGTTCATCCCGGCCGGCGGCTACCACAACCTGGTTGACCGCCTGGGCGAAAGCATCCGAGGCTATGCTGCCGGTTGCCGAGGGCATCTCGGGCAGCTCGGGATATTCGTCGACCGGCAGCATCTGCAAGACGAAACGCGCCGAACCGCAAACCAATTCGACGTTATTGGCGTTGGCGGTGAAATCCACCGGCCGGTTGGGCAGGCTGCGGGCGATCTCGGACAGCAGCCGTCCGGAGACCAGGGCCTCGCCCTCGTCGATGACCTGACCCTGCACCGCAACCTGGGCGCTGGTTTCGTAGTCGAAGCTGCTCATCGTGACGCCCTTGGCGTCTGCCTTGATGAGCAATCCAGCCAGGATCGGGACGGCAGGTCGGTTAGGTAGGCTGCGCGCCGCCCAAGCGACTGCTTCAGCCATCACATCGCGTTCCAGGCGAATCTTCACGGTGCAATCCTCACATGTCTCGGGTGGACGGCTGCTCGACCGCGGTTCGCTTCTGGTTCGACCCTGTACCAAACCGGGGGACGCAACCGGGCATACGTCCTGTGGGAATCATAGCCACCCAGTGGGACGCAATGTTGAAGGCGACACCAAGGATACGCGATCGCTGGAGCCGAAAGACGCTCATGGCCGACCGGGCCGGTGGCACACGGTACCGGTCTCAAGGCGATGGCGAACCCGGTGCGCAGCGGCGCCGCGGACCCACAGATCCACAGCCGGTACTTCGAAGACCTATTGAGTTTTACTACTCAGTAGTAGTCGTCTCTGCTGTGGAAACTGTTGATAGCCGGTGTTGCGGGAAGCCTCGCCAGAAGAAGGGCTGTGGATGGGCTGTGGAGGAGGGTCTGGACGACGGTGCGGGGCTGTGTACAACCGGATGGGCTGCCCGGGCGATCCACAATCGGGTCCCCAGGATGCGGGCCGTTTCCCACAGGGCTCCCGGGTTTTCCACAGTTACTGTGGAAAACC
>CALHWB010000047.1 GCA_938036835.1 uncultured Propionibacterium sp. | reverse complement strand
GGCCCCTAGGGGCCGGCCACAACCATATACGCCGGGCTTCAGTGCAGGAGTTCGATGCGCCAGGGGTAGCGGTAGAGGTCGCCGTTTGCGGTGCGGACGGCCCCGACGATGCCCAGGACGATCGAGCACAACGCGGCCGCCAGCATCAACGCCACCCCGACCGGTGCCAGCAGCGCCGTGGCGCATAGCAGGCCGCCGGCGAGTACCGCTAGCCACATGGTGACCTGGAAGTTGAAGGCTTCGGCTGCCTGGGAGCGCACGAAGCTGGATCGGTCCCGGTAGATGAACCAGGCGATCAGGGGGCCGGCGAAGGCCAGCCAACCGACGGATACGAAGGAGGAGATGGGACCCGCCAGATGTGCCAGGGTTGCCGCGGTGCGTTCTTCGCTGCCAGTCAGTGGACTGGGAGTGGTGGTGTTCATGACATCAATCCTCGCCCTGGCCGGTGGCCGGCAGAAGGTCGCTGGGGGAAACACCGGGGAGGGATCCGGGTGCGTGGGTGGGGATCGGGCTGGCCCTGGCCGGGGCCGCGGGGCCGGTCGCGGGTGTCTCCCCGCCGACGGGATTCCTTGCGGTATCCGGGTGGGCGGAACGCGCATCGGCGTCCCGGCCCGGAACCGGGTGGGCCGCCCTGGGGCGAATCGGCGGACCCGGCCGTGCCGGCCGGCGGATGAGGCATTCCGGCGATTTGGGGGCATGCGGCAGGCTGCGCTAGTGTGTCAGTCCGGTGCTGGTGGCAGCGCCGGTGCGGGCCTATAGCTCAGTCGGTTAGAGCGCTTCCCTGATAAGGAAGAGGTCACTGGTTCAAGTCCAGTTAGGCCCACAGGTTGTTCGTAGGCATCCCCGGATGTCGGTATCCGAGTGCACAACGGTAACGCCTTCGCTCGCAGGGCTCGGGGTTTCAGGACGACAGGGTTCCCGATGCGCTCAGCCGCCTCCAGCGCTGCGGCGAGGTCTGTTGCGAGGGCGGATGACAAGTGGGTAGTGGGTGCTGCCCGGTCATGAAGCGTCCTTCGCGGTCGCCGGCGGTTGCGCCGGGCTTCTGATTAGTGCCGATGCTATCGCGCCGGCGATGGCGACGGCTACGATAACGGCGTAGCACCACGTCACATCGGTCAGGTATCCCGTGATTCCTAGGACGACGGCTCCGGTTGTGCAGCACGCGAGCGTGGTGTTCGTAATCCGTGAGTACCACGGCCCCGAGCCGGCCCCTTTGAGTCGCGAGAACGTCTCGGCGCGTATGCGCACTCGGCACAGTGTCGTCACGAATCCGAGGCAGAGGTAGGCGCCGGCGAGCACCAGCGGAGACGAAGACACCGCGAAAACCGTGAGCGCACCTGACGCGGTCAGCATCGTGAACACACCTGCGGTGCGCGGCGTCCCGAGGCGGTGCACCACCGTACTCAGGCCGATCAGGGCGATGGCGAGAGCTCCGATGCTATAGGCGGCGTCGATGCCGCCTGCAACGGTGGAGAGCTCAGTCAAGGTAAACGTCTTGACTGGGAAGAGAATGTTCGCGAGCTGTGGAATCGCCGATGCAACCCCCAGAACGACGAGTAGCGGAACCAGCGAAGGTGCTGTTGCCGGCGGCGCCGGTTCCGAGGTGGGCGCAGCGTCTTTCTGAGGTGCGGTGGCCGGCGGTTCGCTCGGGCATGCGATGACCGGGACGAACTGGAGCGCCGCGAGGCTCGCGAGGACGACCGGCGCCCCAAAGAGATCGAACAACAGGCCGCCAGTTAGGAGGGCAGCGCTCATGGCGGCCTGAAGCGTGATCGTCAGGATCGCCTCGCCTCGTCCCGTACCGATTCCGTGGATCGTCGCGTTCTCTAGTTCGTCGAAGCAGGGCATGAGTGCGTACCAGAGCATCTCCATGACCAGGATGAAGAGCACCGCGACCCAGATGCTCATGTAGGCGCCGGACACAACGAGCGCCACACAGGCCATCGCTCTCGCGATCGCAATCACCCGCAGCCGTGCCCGTACCGGAAAACGCGAGTGCGTGGTGGTGGCGACGCCTATGAGGAATAGGCTCGGCACGTAGGACACGAGTGAGAACATCGCGGAAACCCCGATATCGAGGCCGTTCACCCGGACGTTGTTGAATAGGTACATCACCAGCAGGCCTTCGCCTGCGAAGGTCGTGAAGTACATCAGGACAAGAGCCGCGAACCCTGAATGTTGCTGGGGCGCGGTTTTGCGCATCATGCAATCCTCCCTGCGGCGGCGGAGTGCAGCAATCTGCTCAGCACGTACGGCGGTTTGCCCCGGCGCGAATCTGCTCTCCTCCCGGAAACGGGCTAGCGTGGAGCCGGCATCGAATTGGTCTCGAACCGCATCCCCCAGGATATTCCCTAGTGCGCGTTCCATGAGACGCGTCCGACGAGACTGACTCGATGGTGTGCCGGGCACTGTCGTTACGTCGTCCAGGCCACGCTGCGTCGTCTGGCGCTCGGCACGCCCGATAGGACCAGCGAGACCGAGGCCGTTCGCCGCTGCTCGGAGATGACCGGGGTATCCCACACATTAGTGCCCCCCACGCGATGACGAAGCGAGCCAAGTAAGGCAATCGTCGGTGTGTGCGCTCATTGCGAGGTCTGCCTCGCGCTCCAGGGCCGGCCACGCAATGGGGTCTGCGAGTCGTGCTAGTCCCGCCCGCGTCGCGGGGCGGCTCTCGAAGTTAACGTAGAAGCTGTCGGGAACCATGGAGAGCCGAGCGCGTTCCTCGGGCGAAAGCCCGGCCGCCGGTTCCAGCAGGCGACGCCGCGCCGTGGCTAGGTAGTCGAACTGCAAGAGGCCGCCGAAGTTCGGGACTCCGAGGGCAAACGCGATGATGAGCATCGCGAGCGTCGCGGAAGGAACGATCGAGCCATAGGAAAGCGCCTCGACCCACGCAGGTGCGGTACGGAGGATTTCGCCGGGCGACGATAGGCCGAGGGGGCGGAGGTGCCCGGACCCTCGCTGCCAGATGAAGACCGTTCCGCGGCCCCGTTTCAGGCTAAAGAACCCAGTTGTACCGTCGAGTGCCCGGACGACCGTGGCTAGCCGACCTGTATCGGTGAGCATCTCCGTGATCCAGTTCTGCGTTCCCGTTACGAACCACTCGATAAGTATCTGTGCGGCTACGAGCTCCATCGGCACCGACGTGTACCTGAATCCCTGGTCAGCGAACATCCGCCGGCCCAGATCCTGGTTCAGCACTGTGATCTGCTGCCACAGGCTGGGGAGCCCGTCGATCTGCGGTGCGAGCTCGTCGAACCAGTCCATGATCGTTGTCAGTACCGCCGGCTCGACCCGATCCGAAGCCATCCGAGAATGAAGACGCTTACGGGAGTCGTGGATGTCCCACGGGTCCGCGTCGATCACGGCTCGGCGGCGTTGTCGGTTCGACGCCAGTGGGACGAGTTTCTCGGCGACAACGACCCCTCGGGGGAAAAGCTCGTTGTCGAGCGGTATCGTCCCGCATGACAGGGTGCGGACATGCGCCGCGGAGCCGCCAGCGATCATCGCGAGGTTCGACACTGCGTTCGTCATCTCCGGATGGGACACGGAGGCATGGTGCTCGGCAAACGACACCCACAGTGGCTCCCCGTTTGACGGGAGCCACCGGCTTGTTATCTGCGGGGCAAGCTCACCGGAGACTTTCGCTACCGCCCGCTCAAGCGTCTGCTCCGATAACTGTGCTGGCCGGCTGCCTGCGATCGCGGCACGCACCTCGTCTTGGTACTCCCGAAGTGTCAGACCCGAACAGTTAAGGGCCACAAGTCGGGGGTGCGCGGCCCTCAGCATGTCTTCCACGCTCACCGGATGCGCCTGGCTACGCAGTGTTGGAGGTTTGAGAAACCGACAGAACACAGCGGATGCCGAACCGTCCGGGATCGCTGGGCGCGCGGCATCGCCGTGGTGCACTTGGTCGACAAATGCTCGCGCGTAGGCGACCATCTCGCTACTGAGATACTGCCCGATGATGGTAGAGGCTGGCGGGGCGGCTTTGAGTTCGCCCAGGAACTGTCCAGTGGAGCAAGCGGGATCGAACAACGTGTGGGGGCCATCGCCGAGGCTCTTACTGCGGGGGGTACCGCTACGCGTGCGCCACCATAGGCGATGCCCGCGACGGTCACTGCGTATCCGCCGAGGTCGATAGCGGCAGAGCCTGGGAAATGTTGTTCACGGCTGTCCTCCGTGGAGCGCTCCTGCATCGCCCAGCGGTGCGAGTCTGATATGGCTAGCAATCTTAGCTTATGCAGAGCGCCGCTTGGCAAAGGAGGTTTCCAGGCAACTCGGCATCGGCCACGAATGACTCTCCCGACTACTACGTGAACGCGGGGGCATGCTGCGCAACCATCCGCCGATGCCCACCGAAGTGCGAGAGATGCGCATCCAGTACGAGGCCGGACAATCTCTTGATCGGGTCGGGGAACAGTTCGACTACTTTGCCAAAACTGTGCGTCGAGTGCGTCACGGCACACGATCTGCGGTGTCAGTGGCAGAGGATGCTTTGATCCGGCGGGTGTGGGGCGCTCATTGCATGCCCGGAGCGGAAGATGGCAGCGATCGGGTGGCGAGCGCTCGCTGCCAGAGCGCGCAGTGGCTGTCGACGAACCGGGCCGCTTCGGTCTGCCAGCGGGGGGATGCGTGGTGGACCAGGAAGAACATGATGACGGGGGTGAGGATGTCGTGCGCGGCGGCCTGGAGGTCTGCGGCTTCGTCGACTTCTCCGGCTTCGCGGCGTTGCCGGAGGACGGTTTCGAGCATCTGCTGGGTGGTGGCGATCGTTTCGGTGAGTTGGGTGCCGAAGCTCGGGTTGGTGAGGGCTAGGCCGGCGAGGAGCAAGGTGGCGCTGGTCTCTCGATAGAGGGTGTGGAGCCAGCCTGTGCACAAATTGTGCAAGACGTCTCCGAGCGGCCTGGGCGAGGTCTCGGCCTCGGTGAGCAGCTCAGCCATCTGGGAGGTAAAGGAGTGCCGCGTGGAGAGCACTGCGCTCAGCAGGCCCTCTTTCGAACCGAAGTAGTGGAACACGAGGCCTTGGGTGACGCCGGCTGCTTTGGCGATCTGCTGCGTGGAGGTGGCTTCGAAGCCCTGCTTGGCAAACAGGTCCAAGGCCAGGTCGAGCAGCTGTTCGCGGCGGGCGTCCGCCTGCCGCTGTCGCCTTGATTGGGCCATGCCCCTCCTTCATCCATCAGCAAGGTTACCGGAGCGCATGCGTTGACAGGAGCGTGGCAGAGGCGCAGCATTGACTATGCGATCAATCAATGAAAGAGAGGCGTGATGACTGACCCCGCCGTACATCTGGACCATCTGACCTGCCGCTTCCGCCGCAAGGACAACGATGACCTGGTGGCCGTCGATGATTTCGATCTGACAATCCCGATGGGGCAGGTCTATGGCCTGCTGGGGCCGAACGGGTCGGGCAAAACCACGACGGTCAACGTGATCTGCGCGCTGCTGCCACCGAGCGAGGGCACTTGCCGGGTGATGGGCATCGATGTACGCAAAGCCCCATCGGTAGTACGCTCGAAGATCGGTGTAGTCCCGCAGGAGACGGCGCTGTACGACGACTTGTCGGCGTTGGAGAATCTCCAGTTCCATGCCCGGCTGTACCGGGTGCCCCGGGGCGAGCGGCAGCGTCGCATCGACGAGGTGCTTGAGCTGGTGGGTCTGTCCGGGCGCCGCAAGGACCGCGTGGGTACCTTCTCTGGTGGTATGCAGCGACGACTCGCGCTGGCCCGGGCGCTGCTGACCCGCCCGGACATCATCATCTTGGACGAGCCCACCCTCGGCGTGGACGTTCAGTCCCGCAACGCGCTGTGGGAACGTATTCGCGCCCAGGCCGATGACGGCGGGACGGTGCTGCTGACCACCAACTACATGGAGGAAGCCCAAGCGCTGGCCGACGACCTGACGATCATCGACCACGGCAAGCTGGTCGCCACCGGTACCCCAGACGAGCTGCGAGCCACGCTCGGACGCCACTATATAGAACTCCGCTCAGACACACCGGCGTGCTGGGCACGGCTGGGGCAAGCCGACGGGATCGCGGGAATCCGGACCGCCGGCGACCAGATCAGCATTGAGGCGACCGGTTCTCGTGACCCGGTGCGGACCGTGCTGGACTTCGCTACGGCTCAGGGGATCTCAGCGGAGATCTCGTCGGTGCGCCAGCCTGACCTCAACGATGTCTTCTTGGCGCTGACCGGCACGACGCTGCGCGACCAGGCGGCCTGAGATGCGAGAGACCTGGGCCGCCATCGGAGCGATCGTCGTCAAGGACTGGACGCGGTTCTTCCGCCAGCCCTTCTTCATGGCGATCAGCGTGATCATCCCGCTGGTGTTCATCTTCTTCTACTCATTGGTCGTCCCGGTCAGCGCGACCAACCCGATAATGATCGCCGACGAGGACCGCACCGCAGCCTCCGCGCAGTTCATCGATGCGATGCGCGACATCCGCAGCGTGGAGGCTCCCTACTACGAGATCATCACCACCGATGCCCTCACCACCCGTCGGGCGTTCGACGACCAGGCCGCACTCGCCATGGTCGTCATCCCCGAAGGCTTCGCGAACGACGTCACCGCAGGCGACGCGCGGGTGGAACTGCACCTGAACAACATCAACTCCGACTACTCCAAGAACCTGCGGCTCAGACTCGACTACGCCACCCGTCTGGTCAACGACCAGCTCGCCGGGCCGGTCGTTCAGGTGCGGGAGACCTCCTGGCTACCGACAGACCCGACCATGCTGGGCTATATCTCCACCAGCCTGCTGCTGTTCGGCGTCCTGTACGCCTCGATGGTCAACACCGGATTGAACGTGGCCAGCGAATGGAACGACCGGACCGTGAAGAACCTCCTGCTCGCGCCGGTCGGACGCGGCGCCCTGGTCACCGGGAAGGTCCTGTCCGGGCTGGGGCAAAGCGTGCCCAGCATCCTGCTGGTACTCCTCGTGCTGATCTTCGGGTTCGGCTTCCAACCGCGCGGCAACCCCTTCTTGATGGCGGGCATCGTGATCCTGACGATGCTGCTCGGCGCGGGCATCGGAGTCCTCGTCGGTGTGCTTTCGAAGAAGACCCTCGCGGTCACCTCCGGGCTCATCACCGTGGCGATCCTGCTTTTCCTGGTCGCCGGCAACGAGGACTCGATGCGCGGCCTCGCCTGGGGCCAACCCATCACCGCACTGTGGCAGTTCTCCCTCGTGTTGCCGCCGACATATGCCTTTGGCGCTACGCGGAGCCTGTTCCTTACCGGCGAGACCAGCACCCTGGCCCGCGACCTCACCATCGTCGCAGCCGCCGCCATCGCGCTTCTCTCCCTCGCAGTCTTCGCCCTACGCCGCGCTTACAGCAATCTTTCCGGAGGCCAGTGATGAACCCCACCATTCCAACCAGTACCCCGGCACAGCGCACGCGACCCGCCGGTCTGGACCAGTTCGCTGGAACCGTCGCCAAAGACCTGAAGCAATGGGCGCGGGATCACCAGGCTCTCTTCGCGCCGCTGTTGCTGCCCATCGTGCTGATGTTCATCGCCACCGTGCTCTTCGGCTTCGGCGGCGATCAGTGGAACATCGGTCTGATCGACAAGTCTGGCGGCAACTACGCCGTATCCTTCACCCGCGCGGTCGAGAACTCGGAAAGCAACATCACCCCGTACTTCACTATCGTCACCCGCGACGAGGCCGAGGCCCAGCGCCTCGTCGAAGAGGGACGTATCCATCTGGTCATCACCATTCCCGAGGACTTCGACCGCGCCATTGAAAGCGGGCAAACCCCAATCCTGGAGACTGCGGTCTACAACATCAACACAGACATGATGAAGAACGCCCGTCTGCGCCTCGACCGCGTTCTCCAAGACTGGGGTACCGAGCTCGGGCAGTCGCCGATCACCATCGACCAGGTCACCACCCGAGCAGACGACATCTGGCGGCGGACCTTCATCGGCGGTTCCGCAGTCGTGCTGGCCGTCATGGTCGGTGCCGCCCTCAGCACCGCCCTCATCATGGCCCGGGAATGGGAACACCGCACCGTCAAGGAACTCCAACTCGCACCCCACGCCCGCACCGGTATCATCGCCGGCAAGATCGTAGCCGGGCTCCTCGCCGGCATGGCCTCCACCGCCGTCGCCCTGCTCCTCGCCACCACCATCTTCGGGCTGCGCGTCCCACCCGAACGCATCCCGATGCTGCTGCTCTATGCCGGCCTCGCCGCCATCGGCTTCGCCGGCCTCGGCCTCGCCGCCGGCGCCTGGCTCAAGGACTACCGCGCCGTCCAACCCCTGATCCTGGTCACCCTCGCCGGCAGCTTCTTCGCCGCCGGCGGCTTCTCCAGCGTCCCCACCCTGCCGGCCGGCGTCCGGGCCTTCGACCAGTACTGGCCACCCTCCTGGGTCTTCGAGATCATCAACGACCACATCTTCATGGCTACCCCACCCGACCCCAGCCGACCGCTCATCCTCCTCAGCCTGCTTGCGCTTTCGGGAATCGCTATCGGATCGCTCACGGCCTACCGGCGGCTATGAGCGAGTGCGGGCCGAGATTGCGCGCACCGATTGTGGAGGAATGCCGCACGACCGCGGCCGGCAACGGGCGGGGTGCCAACGGTTGCGCGTTGTGCTAGCCGATCGATTGCATAGCTGGTGCGGGACTGCCGGGATCGGAGTTGAATTGGACTCACCGGCCGGGCCGAGTTGAGCCATTCCTGAAGATGCCCTATGGTTTTCTCAGGTTGACGGCGGTATGACCGCCTGGCCGAAGGTGAAGTGAGGTACTTGGATTGATTGCGCGCAGGGCGCTGCCCGAAGATATCGGGCTGGCAGAGGAACCAAGCATTCTGCTCGCCGACACCAGCGGCGCTCGCCGGGCCCTGGTGGTCGAGACCGGACGGCGCGGGTTGCCGGCGGCCGAGCCGCTGGTTACCCCGAATGCCCGGCGCGCCCTGATCGAACTCGACCTCGGTTTCGATCCGCAGGACGATCCGTATGCCGTCGGCAACCGGGCGTTCACCCGGCCGGCCCGGCCAAAGCGGCTGCGGTTACGGCTGCTGGCCGCCGGGCTGGTGGCCTGCTGCGCATCGGTCACGAGCTGGGCGATCGCGAATCGCCTATCCACCGCGGCGAATCACAACACCACCCCGGCCCCCACCCAGCATTTCGGCGACCTGCCGCTTGAGGTCCGCAACGAGTCGATCAGCCGCGATGAGCAGCGTCCCGAGACGATGTCCGGGCAGCAGCTGCCCAGCATCCACGAACTGGGCATGAACGAGGTCATCGCGCCCGGCCAGCGAACCCCCGATACGGTCGAACAGGCGATGGCGAAGGCGGCCTCGATGACCGGCCACCGGGGCTATTCGAACATGTGCCTATCCCTGGTGGCCACCTTCTACGGCTACACGACCGCCGGCGAGGAGGGCGCCCAGCAGGCCGCCCAGACCATCATCGCGGCGGGTCAGATGCACTATGACCTGGAGAACATCCCGGTGGGCGCGCTCGTGTGGTACGACGGCACACCGAAGGGCAACCCGTTCGGGCATGTGGCCATGTATGCCGGCAATGGCATGGTGTACAGCAACGGCGCCCCGACCGGGGTGGGGTTGATTCCGTTGCGGGAGCCCGCCGATGGCTGGGGTGAGCCGCTCATCGGTTGGTCTACCGTGTGGCTGCCGAAGGCCACCCGCTGATCGCGTCCCTGGGTATCGAAGACACCGCCGCCCGGCCGGGGCCTGGCGGGGTTTCCGGTTGAGTATCGGCGGCCGGGCCGTCGCATACGCCGGGCTATGGGTGGCTGGTGGGTTGCCGGCCATGGCCGCGGGGTGGTTTGCGCGAGACTGTCGGTGCCGGGGCCTAGGCTGGCCGTGAGCCAGTTAGGGGGCCAATATGACGGCGCGGTCGATCCCCAGCAAACCGAGTTTCGTGACCACCACCGAGCAGGAGGTCTGGGCATATGCCCAGCGTCAGCTCGACGGATGCGTGCTGCTGCCCAATTTCCGGATCTCGGACGACCACAAGGATCACGAGATCGATCTGGTGGCCGCGATGCCCGGCTCAGGCATCGTGACCGTCGAGGTCAAGGGTTCGCACGTCTGGTACGACAATGGCTGGTGGATTATGCGGGGCGACGGGCCGGCTCCGATCCATCCGGTCGATCAGGCGCGGGATGCCTGCTATGCGCTTCGGCATTATGTGGAGCGGGATCCCCGCTGGGGTAGCCGCAGCCGGGTTCGTTGGGGCCACCACGTGGTGCTGGCCCGCACCGAGCTGCCGGCCGGGTTCGCGCTGCCCGACTGCCCCAGATGGCAGATCAGCGGTAGCGCGGATCTGCCGGGGCTCGGCGCCCGGCTCCGGGACACCACCCGGCGTCATCGCACCGATGCCCGGCCACCGGATACCGATGACATCGAGCTGATCTGTGAGATTCTCACGGGACGCCAGCCCCCGGCACTCGACCGGGTGGCGCTTGCCTTGGATCGCGGCCGGGTCGCCGACCGGCTCACCATGGAACAGACCACGCTGTTGAATGTCACCCGGCTGCTGCATCGGGTGGAGATCCGCGGTGGCGCCGGCAGCGGCAAGACGGTGCTGGCCGTCCGGCAGGCGGCCGACCTGGCGGCTGGCCGCCGCGACGGGGTGCGTAAACGGGTTGCCATGGTGTGCTACAGCTATGGGCTGGCCCACCATCTGCGCCGCGAATTGCTGGTCGGCTCGCGTAAAAAGCAGCCGGCCTTCGTCGGCACCTTTGAGGATCTGGGCCGCAGTTGGGGGGTGCCCATCTCGGGCGACCGGCAGGATTCCCAGTTCTGGGAGGAACGACTGCCCGAACTGATGACTCGGGCGGCGCAGCAACTGGCACCGGGGCAGCGTTTCGATGCGGTCATCGTCGATGAGGCCCAGGATTTCGCCGAGAGCTGGTGGCTGCCGCTCATGCATGCCCTCAACAATGAGCAGACCGGCGGTCTGTATGCCTATTCCGACGAGCGGCAGCGGGTCTTCGCCCGGTTCGGCCGTCCGCCGGTGGCGCTGGTTCCGCTGGTGCTGGACCACAATCTGCGCAACACCCGGCAGATCGCGGCCAGCTTTGTCAGCCTGGCGCCCTGGGCCATGGAACTGCGCGGTGGGGAGGGCCCGGAGGTGGGGTTTTGCCAGGCGACGCCCACCGATGCCTTGGCGGTGGCGGACGAACAGGTGGAACTGCTGCTGGCTGAGGGCTGGCCGGCGTCCGATATCGCGCTGATCACCACGGGCGCCCGGCATCCGGTGCAGGCCGAGCGCCAGCGGACGCTCGGGTTCGATGGCTACTGGGCCGATTTCTGGTCCGGTGAGGATATCTTCTACGGTCACGTGCTGGGCTTCAAGGGTATGGAACGGCGTGCGGTGGTGCTGTGCCTGAACGAGGACGGCACTCGGGACCGCAGCCGGGAACGCCTGTATGTCGGGCTTTCCAGGGCCACCGACCGGCTGGTCGTGGTCGGCGATCCCGCGGCCATCCGGCGGATGGGTGCCCCCGAGGTCGCCGAGCATCTGCTGGGTTTGCCGCGGGTGGGCTGAGGCGTGGGCGTGCCGTGCCCCGGCCGCGACCGGCGATCCCGTAGGGCACGATTCCGGAAGGCAGGCGCGCGGTTCGGACGGTGCCGGCCGAGGTTTGGTGGGGCGGCCGGGTGAACCCACCGGCCGGTCCGATGCGGCGGGCCGGGCGACTATCCTGATGGTGTGTGGTGATCGAGTTGGAAGGTGGCCATGACGAGAACGCTGGTGATCATGCCCGCGTGGAATGAGGAAGCGGCCATCGGGGCCACCATCGCCGAGGTGCGTGCGGTATTGCCCGAAATTGACCTGCTGGTGGTCAATGACGGCTCGACCGATGGCACCGTGCGGGTGGCCGAACGGGCCGGCGCGACCGTGCTCAGCCTGCCCTACAATCTCGGGGTTGGTGGTGCGATGCGGGCGGGTTACACCTACGCCCAGAGGTTCGGCTACGATCAGGCGATCCAACTGGATGCCGACGGCCAGCACGATCCGCGTAATGTGCCCAAGGTGCTGGCGGGGCTCGCCACGGCGAACATCTCGATCGGTTCCAGGTTTGCCGGCAGCGGCGACTACGAGGTGTCGGGTCCCCGTAAGTGGGCGATGGTGATGCTATCGGGCATCCTGACCAGGCTGGCGGGTACCCGCTTGACCGATATCACCAGTGGCTTCCGGGCCGCCGATCGGGAGGCGATCGCCCAGTACGTGAAGCATTACCCGGTGGAGTATCTGGGCGATACCGTCGATTCGCTGGTGATGGCGCTGCGTTCCGGATTGAGCGCCACCCAGGTGCCGGTGGAGATGCGTCCCCGGCGGGCCGGTACCCCGTCCAATAACCCCTACAAGGCGGCCGTCTACCTGGTCAGGTCGATGTTTTCCCTGCTGGTGGCGCTGACCCGGCGGCCGGTCAGGCGGCACCCCGTAAAGGACGAGAAATGAGCCGGACCACCGTTTTCTTCCTGGTGATGGCCATCGTGGTCATCGTCTTCCTGTTCAATCTGGTGCGTTCGCGCCGCCTGCGGGAAAAGTATGTGGCGTTGTGGATGCTGGTCGGCCTGGTCATCATAGTGTTGGCGGTCTTCCCGGGCCTGCTGTCGGCGCTGGCGGCGCTGGTGGGCGTCCAGGTGCCGGCGAACCTGCTGTTTGCGTTGTCGCTGATCATGCTGCTGGGGGTGAGCATTCAGCTTTCGCTGGAGATCTCCCGGGCCGAGGATAAAACCCGGGTGCTGGCCGAGAACGTCGCGATCTTGAACTTGCAGATGCGTCAGTTGCGTGGCGAGGTTCGCCAGGACGCCGTGCCGGCCACGGCCGATCCGGCGCCGTCGGGGCCGGTTTCGGATGAGCCGGCCGATCTGGTGGATACCCGGCCCGGCGCCCAGCCCGATGCCGAGCCGCGCTGAACCGTGGGCGGGCAGTCCACGGCCGCCCGTACCCGTCGGTTCCGCCGGCCAGTCAGTCCGTGGCCGCCCGGATCCGGTTGCGGTGCCGGACCAGTCTCGTCAGGTGCACCGTGAGCCCCACCGCCGGGCCGGTGAAGAGTGCCACGATGGCCCGGACCGGCAGCCCGAGGGGCAATAGCGAAACTGCGAAGGCGCTGACCGCGGCCAGGAACCAGCCGGCGGTGTAGGCGCCGTGGGCGCTGATGCCGAGGGTTGCGGCGCCGGTCAGTACCAGGCTGGCCATGCCGACAGCGGCCAGGGTGAGCAGGCCGAGGGTCCACCCGGAGACGGCGTATTGGGCGCCGTAGAAGACCTCGACCAGCCAGGGTCCGATGAGTGTGGCCAGTCCGGCGCCCACCAGCCCGATGATCGCCACCGCCGCCATCGGTTTGAACAAGATCGCCAGGTTGCGGCCGCGGCTGCGGGTGAACTGGTTGATGGCCACGCCTTGCAGGGCTTGCAGGGGGATCATGATCGGTGCGCGGGTCAGCGTGATGCCCAGAATGGTGCCGGCCAGCAGCGCCGGATCCTCACCGGCCCCGGTGACGCGCAGCAGGGCGGGGTATCCGGTGACCAGGGCCGCCCATGAGGCCGAGGATGCCATCGCCAGCAGGCTGTTGCGCAGCAGCCGGCGAATGCCCACATCGGCGCGGGCCGCGTGGGCTGCGCGTCCCGGCCCGGTGCCGAAGGCGAACACCAGCCAGACCAGGGCGGGCAGCGCGGTGGCCGCCTGCATCCCCAGCAGCTGCCCCGCCATGCCCAGGCCGAGCGCGCAGACCAGTATCAGGCGTGCCGCGCCTTCGCCACCGAACAGCCAGGCATAGCTGCCCCAATGCTTCAGTCCTGTCAGGGAGCCCACCATGGTGAAGTGTCCCGCGCTGAACAGCACACCCAAGCCGACTACCGCCACCACCCACCAGGAACTGTCCGGCAGGAAGGTGGGGCGCCACCACGGTGCGGTGGCCGTCACCGTCGCCGCGGCGAGTGTGCCGAGCAGCCAGGCGGCGTGCATCACCCGGGCCCCGGTTCGTTGCTCGGCGGGCAGCAGGCTGGCGGCGCTCACGGCCCGGGTCGATTCGCTCTGCGTCCCGGCGATAACCCCGATGATGCCGAAGTACATCGCCCAGAAGACCAGGAACTCCGCGTAGCCGGCCGGGTCGGGTAGGGCGCGGGCGGCGATCACGGTGATCAGCAGGCTGGCAACCGCTGATACCGCGGAGGCCACCAGGACGCCGGAGGCCTTGCGTTTCGAGATTGGCGTTTCATCCTCGCCAGGGGTGTCTCTGCTGGTCGGCTGGGAACTCACCAGCGCATTCTACGCATCGCCGGTGGGAAAACGTCGGGCCGCGGCGATCACCGGTTGCCTTGACCGGCGTTCTCGGTTAGGCAGACCCAGCAGCAGGTACCCCCGGTATTCCCTGCTGCTGGGCCCGCTGGGCCGGTTGTGTCGTGATACACGTCACCACCGCGCTCTCCTATGGTAACGCATTATCGCAGTCAGCACCATTCGCAGATTCCGGGGTGGCGAAGTGTGTGCCGGTAGCAGTGCTAGGGTCGGCAGACCCAGCTTGTATCAGTCGCACATCTCTCCCTCAGCATCGGCGTGAAACAGTTTCACCAGGCCGTCGTCGGCCACCCGGAAATACGTGTAATAGCTGAACCGAACGCCTTCGTGCACCACGTTGCCGTTGGCGTCCAGCGTTACAGGCCCGGTAGCGTCCTGGCAGACCGCCATGGTGACCGCCTAATCCCCATACCTTTTGACCCACGCCGGTTCGTGGTGTTCACCGCCGGACCACTCGCATGCCAGCCCTCGGCCTTGCCCCTCTCGAACAGGGATCGGGCCAGTTCCAGTTACTGGACCGGTCCCTAAAATGACGTCCCCTATCGTCACCGGCCGGGCCGGTGACGAGGTGGTGGATGGAACCTTAGACCATGGCTGCTGGCCGGTCCGGTGTTAGCGGGGGACGACTCCCTCGATGAAAC
>CALHWB010000046.1 GCA_938036835.1 uncultured Propionibacterium sp. | reverse complement strand
GCAACTTCCACGCCGTAGTCACCGGATAGGCCACCAAACACCGACCGGGCCGGCCTAGTCCGTACTCCACCGGCCCAGCCCGGCCGGTGTGCGGGGTGATCTCCACGGTGGCCGCCTGGGGACCGGCGGCGAGCATCGACGCCGGGTAGCTGCTACCGGCGTACTTGGTGCGGTAGGCGGCGTCGATCCGTCCGGTCGGCAACCGGAGGTCTCGGCTATTGGGTTGGGCTGCCTGGGAGTCGTGACGGTGCATCGATGGGGCCGCTACCGGGTCAAAGCCGGGGATCCACCGGCTCCGATTCCAGCGCCAACACCGCGAATACCGCCTCATGGATCCGCCACAGCGGTTCCCCATCGACCAGCCGGGCCACCGACTCCAGCCCCAGGGCATATTCGCGCAGGGCCAGCGAGCGCTTGCGACCCAGATTGCGATCCTGCAGCCGGCCCAGATTCTCCGGCAGCAGGTAGTCCGGGCCGTAGATGATCCGCAGGTATTCCGGCCCGCGTACCTTCAGCCCGGGCTGCACGAGAGTGCCGCTGGGTGTCCGGCTCAGGTTAGCCAACGGCTTGACAACCATGCCTTCACCGCCTGCCGCGGTGAGCCTGACCCACCAGTCGATCCCGGACGCGCAACTGCCCGCATCGGCGGTATCGACCACCAGCCGACGGGTGCCGCGGAACAGCCCAGGGTCGGCGGCCACCAGCCGGTCGGCGACCCCCAGATGCCACAGGTGATCGCGTTCTGCGTAGCCGCCGGCGGCCCCAGCGAGCACCTGGAAGGGCGCCACCCGAACCCCCGCGAGCCCATTGGTCGGCCAGGCGTAACGCTGCCAAGCCCGTTCGTAGGCCGCGACGTTCGCCTGCCGCAGTCTGGTCCGGGCCAGCAGCTCGGCCACCTCAAGGCCACGCTCTGCCCCGGCCTGTAGCGCGGCGATCGCCGCCGATGTCGCCAGCCGGCCAGCCACCCCGACCGGGGCGTACTGCTCGCGCAGCAATTCGGCCGCCTTCACCGACCAGGGCAGCAACTCGGCGTCCAGCAGCAACCAGTCGGTGCCCAGCTCCGCCCATAGCCCGGCCGTGTCCACCGCGGCGCGGACGCGTCCCAGCAACCGGGCGCTGAGCTTGGGGGTGAAGAACGCCCGCCCAGTGCGGGTGTAGACCGCGCCATCCCCGGGCCGCAGGTAGATCACCGCGCGCGAACCCATGTGCTTCTCTTCGCAGATCACCTGCCCGATACCCCAATGGGCGTACTGGCTGAATGCCTCGGCTGGATGCTCCAGAAAACCGGCCGACCCGGAGGTGGCCACCGGAGACATCGTCGGGGGCAGATAGGGCAGCAGGCTCGGGTGCAGGGCATAGCGGCTCATCACCTCAAGCGCACCGGCGGCGTGCTCCGCACCCACCCTGACCCGGCCCAGATACCGGGACTCGATCGAGCGATGGCCCAGCACATCCCCCAGCCGCAACTCGCCGCCGCGGGTGGCATCGGTCGGTCCAAGCGGGCGGGCCGGTTCGTAGTAGACCTCGCGGGCGGTCACCTGCACGGTTTCACGTTCGGGGTAGCGCAGCGCGGAAAGCCTCCCGCCAAAGACACAGCCGGTATCCAGGCACAACGTGTTGTTCACCCAGTCCAGCCGGGTGGTCGGGGTATGCCCATAGACGACCAGCGCCCGGCCGCGGTATTCCTCGGCCCACGGGTAGCGCACCGGCAGGCCGTACTCGTCGGTCTCCCCGGTGGTGTCGCCGTACAGCGCGAACGCCCGCACCCGGCCGGACGCCCGGCCGTGATAGGCCTGCTTCAACCCGGCATGGGCCACCACCAGCCGGCCGCCGTCCAACATCAGATGCGAGACCAGCGACCGGCACCAGTCGTGCACCCGGGCGGTGAACTCCGGCGGTTCGGCACCCAACTCGGCCAGGGTGGTCTCCAACCCATGAGTGACCTGCACCCGGCGGCCGTCGAGGGCCCTGACCAGCTTGGCCTCATGGTTACCGGGCACCGCCAGGGCATGACCGGCGGTGGCCATGCCCATAGCCAGCCGCAACACACCCACCGAATCCGGCCCACGATCGACGAGGTCGCCGACGAATACGGCCGTGCGGCCCTCGGGATGGGCAGCGTCGAAAGGCCGCCCGGTCGCGTCCCGCTCAACCCGGTAGCCGAGCGACCCCAGCAACTCGACAAGCTCAGCCAGGCAGCCGTGCACATCGCCGATGATGTCGAACGGCCCGGTGCGGTCGCGGTAGTCGGTCAGCAGCCGGTCCCGGACGATTAGCGCCGCGGCTACCTGGTCAACTCCATCCAGCACATGCACCCGGCGGAACCCTTCTCGTTCCAGCTGGCGTAGCGCACGACGCAACTGGCTGGCCTGGCGGTTGATCGTACGATCGCTGAGTTCGCGATCCGGTCGCGAGCGATTGCGGGCCAGGGCGACCTCGGTCGGCACGTCCAGCACGATAGCTACGGGCAGCACATCGTGTTCACGGGCCAGGGCGATCAGCTGCTTGCGGTCTTCCGGTGCGAGATTGGTGGCGTCCACCACGGTCAATAGCCCCCGCGCCAATCGCTTGGCGGCGATGTAGTACAGCACATCGAAGGCATCCGCCGAGGCCGACTGGTCATTCTCGGCGCCACTGACCAGCCCGCGACAAAAATCCGCACCGATCGTTTCGAACGGCCCGAACGCACGGCTGGCGAATGTGGACTTGCCCGATCCGCTGACGCCGATCAGCGCCACCAGGCAGACCTCTGGAATGTGCAATTCGTTCACCGGGTCTCCTTCAAGCTGAACAGCGCCAACTGGGTGGGCGCGCCGAATTCGGTATCCACCTCGCCGACAGGCCGGTGTTCGACCCGGTAGCCGTATTCGGCGGCCACCGCGCCTGCCCAGTTCACGAACTCGGCCCGCGTCCATTCGAATCGGTGATCGCGGTGGCGCAATCCCGCGCCGAGGTCGCCGTAGCGCACGTTGTATTCCCGGTTCGGGGTGGTCAACACCACATGTTGGGGCCGGGCACCGGCGAATATGTTGGCCGCCACCGATTCGAGCCTGTCCGGTTCGATGTGCTCTATCACCTCGACCAGCAGCAGCGCGTCGTAGCCGGCCAGGGTCTCGTCGCGGTAGAGGACCGACGATTGCCGCAGCGTCAGCTTGCCCCGCTGCCGTTCGGGCATCCGGGCCAACCCCAGATTCTTACCGGCCCGATCCAGTTCGCGGGGGGCCACATCCACTCCGACCACCTCGGTGAACTGCGGGTCGGCGAGCAATGCCGTGAGGTAGAAACCCTCGCCGCAGCCGAGATCGATGACCCGGTGGGCTCCGATCTCGTGCAGTACCCCGAGCACCGTGGCCCGCCGCTGGTCGCGCAGCCGCGGCTTGGCCGCTGGCCTGGCGTCCCGGTCGCCTGACGGTCCGGGGTCCGCCGCGGTCTCGGGTGGTTCGGTTTCGGCGCGTTCGGATTCGGCCGGCCGGTCGTCGAGCGCGGCCAGCCGGGCGAGGGCGTCGCGTACGTAGGAGTGCCGGCCGAGGTAGCGCCGGGTGATCAAGTCACGGTTCGGGTGGCCGGCCAGCCAGCCACTGCCGCGACGGATCAGCTTGTCTACCTCGTCTGGCCCAACCCAGTAGTGTTTGGCGTCGTCCAGCACCGGGAGCAGGACGTAGACATGCGAAAGCGCATCGGCCAGCCGCAAGGTGCCGGTCAGTTTCAGATCGAGGTAGGGGGCTGGACCCCAGGCGTCGTCTGGCCCGGGTTCGGCCTCAGCGCATTCAACCTGCCACCCTAGGGGCTCGAATAGGCAACTGGCCAGGCGGGCACCCCGCAGCCGATCGCCTCGGGCCGCGCGCACCGGCACCGCCGGCAATCCGATCTCAAATGGGTGACCGGCAGCGGCCAGTTCGGGATACCGATCGCACCGTCCGGCCAAGGCCGTCCCGAAGACCCGCCCGATCGCCACCGAGAGCAGCGAGGACGCCGCGTAGGGCCGGTCGGTGACATAGTCGGCCAGGCCCAGTCCGGGCCTGCCGCGCACCATACCGATCGGGTCAACCTCCAGCAGCAGTGCGGCGGTGCTGCGTTCGTCCGACGATTCGGGATACCACACGGTGGCTTGGCCCACGCTGGAGGTGAACTGCTGGACGCGATCCGGGTGCTTGTGCAGCAGGAAGCCCAGAGCACCGGCGTTGGGTCCGGTCATCGTCACGGTGATCAGCACTCGATCAATCTTGCCAGCCCAAGGGTCGGGTATCCGGTGGCAGACGGGCCCGGCACCGGGCCGCGATCAACCGAAATGGCCTTCGGGGTTCGCCATCGCCGCAGCGCCGGTACCCCGGACGGTTCGCCCTGCCGCGGCCCGCCCGGGGTACCGGCGTGAGCCGGGGTTAGCGGCCGGATGTGATGGTGGTGCGCACGCTTCTCACGCCGATGTTTGCCCCGGTCAGCACCGGTAAGGTGCCGCTCCTGAACGGGTCGGCCGGGGTGCCGTGATCGTTGATGGCATCGACCAGGCCGGGGAAGCCCGTCGCGAGATCGTTGTAGGGGCGCCCGTCGCCTGCGGTGGTGTCGGTGGTGATGAATACCCAGCCAGCGTTCCGGCTGCGCGACAGATCGATTATGCGCTGGTAGTCGCCCGGTTTCGCCTCATAGATGGTGTGCATGATGCGATGGGAGTTCGCGGGATCGCTCTCGAAGGCAGAGAACGGGGCCCGGTAGTGGTTCAGGTATTCGTCGGCGGATCCCTCATTGGTCATGAAAATGTCCGCATACGGTGCGATCGCATCCGTGATGTGGGTCCCCGGGTTGGCGACCACGAGCTTGTCTGGATATTTCTCCTTCACATAGTTGTACAATTCCGCGAGATATGCGGTCGCCGCGTTGTTCCGGGAGGAGATCTCATCGAAATAGAAGCCCTGGATCCGGTCTTCCCCGTAGAGCCTGATGAACTGCTCGGCGTTCGCTTTCACCTCTGCGATGTCGCGGGTCTGCTGATTAGTTCTGACATAGACGATGTTCTTGAAGCCGAGTTCGACGTTCTTTTTCAGCGCGAACACATAGCCCGGATCGACGGTCGCATTCGGCGAGGCGTCCGCCATGATCAGTACGTAGGGGATCTTGTCGCTGCCGGCGGCGTGGATGGCCTTCCAGTAGTCGCAGAGGTTGGTGGTGTTAACCTGCGCCAGCGGGTGCTTGTACGACAGCATGAAAACCGATTGGGCGGCCGCCCCCGGTTCGATCGGGTTCACGCCGGCCGCATTGACCGTGCCCACAACCGCATTGCTGATAGACACCCGGTATGTTTCGTCGCCCTCAACGATGCCATCCGCGGTCGTGTCCACATAGAATGTGGCACTGGTTTGACCGGCCTCAACGACAACCCGCTGGCTGTCCCAACGGATGCCGGCATCGCCGGGGTCGCTGGTCTCATAGTCGATCCGGATATCGGCGCTGACATCGGTATTCATGGGTCTGTCCAGAGTAACGGTGTAGGTGGCGGTTTCGCCCTCGGGCACGCTGGTGGGACCGCTGAGCGAGATCCGGGGCGCATCCTCGGCTGGACTGGTGATTCCCTGACCCGTGCCGCCGGCCGCATCGTCTACGATCGCCCCACTGAACCGGCTGGTGATGCTCTCCCAGTTGCCCGCGTTGTCGGTGTATTCGGCTGTCACCTGTACCTGCATGCCGACCAGATCCTTGGTCAAGTAGATCGTCTCGCCGGTTCCGACCAGCGCACCGTAGAACTCATGCCATTGGTAGGTGACCGCGCCGTCCGGGACGCCGTCGGGATCGGTGAGTTTGGCACTAAACGTGTGCCCGACGCGGTTGATTCCCTCGACGCTGATGCTCCCGGCGTGGTTGGTTCCGGGGGCCGGACCGGTCTGGCGGGGTCGTATCGCCGGGCCGGCGGGGTCACCGGGTGTGGTTGCCGGATTTTCGGTAGTGGGGAGAACGGGGTTTTCGGGGGCGCGGGGCTCGGGGCCGTCACCCGATCCGGCCGGGTTGCCGTTGTCGGCTGGTACCTCCTGGCTACCGACCGGCTGGGCAGCGCGCGGCGAATCGTCCGATCCGGCCGGGTCACCGTTGCC
Organism: uncultured Propionibacterium sp.; assembly: GCA_938036835.1. Lineage (GTDB taxonomy): Bacteria > Actinomycetota > Actinomycetes > Propionibacteriales > Propionibacteriaceae > Brooklawnia. The sequence goes on along the minus strand of CALHWB010000046.1, from coordinate 73,886 downwards.
CGCCGGTGCCTCCTGGCCGCCAGCCGGCTGGGTATCCGGTGTGAAGCTGGCCGGCGCCCGGCCCTTGGCATCGCTAGTGGCGCTGGTGGGCTGCCCGGAGCTATTGCCGGGGGTTGGGGTATTACGCGGGCCGTTGCTGGCCGGCGCGCTGCCGGTGTGGGAAGCCGGTGCCCCGCCCTGGTTGCCATCGCCAATGATGGGCGAGCAGGACACCAGTCCACCGAGCAGAAGCAAGGCGATAGGCCGCCGAAGATTCTGCCGCCGCCTGCGGCTCACTCGCTGAGTTCCCATATTCCCTCCTCGACTTCGGTGTCTTGGCTTCCGTAACCGGGTTAGCCGCCGGGGTGACTGCCTGCCCCTTCTTGGAAGCGTCTGCTGCGGATTTGCTGCCTGCCCCAGGCAATACTGCCCATGCCCTGAGACACCGGCCCAGCTAATTGTACCGGTGTAAGGGGTCGAATGGGGGCGCGTCCGTGCCGGGCAACCCTAAAACACCAACCTATTAAATTAGATCGATGCAAGTTGAATTATATCGGCGCAAGGGCTGGGCGGCGATCTGGTTATCGTCCGGCCGGCAGATTGCGTTTCTGTACGGGACATATCGCCGCCAGCTATAGACCGCGCTGGTAGGCCTGTCTCTGGTCGGGGATGCGAGGCTGCGCCGCCGGCACCCGCAGCACGATTGCACCTGGTGCCGGCCCGTAGACCGGGCGTCGTCGTGCGGGGTCAAGATGGGATATCACGCAGGGAAGGCTGCCGGACGTGCCACACTGGAATGTGCCCGGGCCTGCGACGATCGAAAGGCCCGCTCAAGCGGTTCGTCGGGCATGTGGGGGTTAGCGCACCTCACCGATGCCGGCCGGCAAGCCGCTCGGGCGTGACCCATCGCCACTCCGACAGTCGCACCCATACGATCCGGCAAAAGGGAGCACATCGCAATGATTCTTGACCAGACCTACACCATGTCGAACGGCGTAACCATTCCGAAGTTGGGGTTGGGCACCTGGTTCATCCACGACGAACAGGCCGCCGAAGCCGTCCGGCAGGCGATTTCGCTGGGCTATCGGCATATCGATACCGCCCAGGCCTACGGCAACGAGCGCGGCGTCGGCGAGGGGGTACGAACCAGTGGGGTGGACCGGACCGACTTGTTCGTGACAACCAAACTGGCTGCGGAACTGAAGAACCACGATGACGCGGTAGCCGCAATCGACGGCTCACTGGCTGCCCTGGGATTGGATTACATCGATCTGATGCTGATCCACAGTCCCCAGCCCTGGGATGACTTCCGGGGCGGCGACTATGCCGAGGGCAACCGGCAGGCCTGGCGGGCGCTTGAGGAAGCCCATCAGGCCGGTAAACTGCGCGCCATCGGGGTGTCAAACTTCCTCCAGGCCGACCTGGAGAACATCCTGGCATCCTGCACGACTCCGCCGCAGGCCAATCAGCTGCTCGTGCATGCCGGGAACACCCCGGACGAACTGATCGAATATTGTGCCGGGCACAGCATTCTGGTCGAGGCCTATTCGCCGATCGGGCACGGCGTGATCCTGCAGAATGCCGAATTGCAGGCCCTCGCCGGCAAGTATGCGACCTCGGTGGCCCAGTTGTGCATCCGCTATGTCATCCAGTTGGGCACTGTGGCATTGCCTAAGACCGCCGACCCCGACCACATGCGGACCAACGCCGAAGTCGATTTCGAGATCGCTGCGCCAGATATGGCCGTTCTCCGCGGGTTGCACGTCCGGGACTATGGCGAGCACAGCAGATTCCCGGTCTTCAACGGCAGATGACCTACCCCAGGAGGAAACGATGAGCGATCGGATCCCAATCTCGGATGGCGATCGCCGGGACGAAACCGAATCGACACCGCCGCCTACCTGAACGGACGCGCGGTCGGCGACGGTATCCGTAGCAGCGGAGTGCCCCGCGCGGAACTGTCCATCACCACCAAGCTGTGGCCCGCCCAGTACGGCTACGGCCAGGCGATGCGGGGTTTCGAGGCCAGCCTGGCCCGGCTTGGCCTGGAATACCTCGATCTGTACCTATCGCACTGGCCGGTGCCGACCGACTTCGCGAACACCGTGCAGGCCTATCGAGCGATGGACCGACTCCGCCAGGACGGCCGGATCCGGGCCATCGGCGTCTGCAACCTCCTGCCGCACCATTTGCAGCATCTGCAGGATGAGACCGGCCTGGTGCCCGTCCTGAACCAGATCGAGCTGAACCCGTTATGCGCCCAGGCGGTCAACCGGACCCGATCCCGAGACCTTCACCGCCGCCGACTACCCGATAGCTGTAGCTGCTCAGTAGGGAATTCACTCGTTCTATCGGCCGGGATGGGCCGTGGGCGTTGTAATCGCGGCCCATCTGCGGGGTTCCGGTGGCATTCGGCCTGCCCGAGCCCACGATGCCGGGGTGCCCGCGGCGTAGCCGGGATACAGCAGTGGCCAAGTCTGCGGCAGCACGCCGCCAGCGGGCGAACCCGGCCGGCCAAAACCCTGGCTTGCCCGGCTCGTTCCGGAGGGGGCGACCTGCCCGGAGACGACTTCCGGGAACGAACCGGCTGCCGGACTGGAGCGTTCAGTTCTCCGGCAGAAGCACCGTGCGGCCCAGACCGGTGCCGGCCTGGACGTAATGGCAGGCGGCCACCACATCGGCGAGCGGGAAGACGGCGGCGACCGTGGGCAGATAATTGCCGGTGGCCACCCGCTGCAGCACATGGTCGATGGCCTGCCGGCAGGCGACGGGATCGGCCACCAACTCACCGACCGTCCATCCGCGGATGGTCAGGCCCTTCCCGATCACCTGCTCGACCGGGAACCGCCCGTCTAGCCCACCGAGCACGCCATATTCGATGATGATGCCGCCGGGTGCGCTGGCCGCTGCGGCGGCGGTGAGGAAACTGCCCCCGACGGGGTCGAAGGTGATGCGGGCTCCGGCCCCGTCGGTGAGCCGGTCGAGTTGCGTGACGTAGTCCTGTGTGCCGGTGTGCACCACGGCCTGGGCGCCGGCGGCCAGCAGCGCCGCCACCTTCTGTTCGCTACGGGTCACCGCGATCGGCAGGGCGCCAACGGCCCGGCAGATCTGGATCGCCGCCAGCCCGACGGTGGATGAGCCCCCAGGCAGTACGACATGATCGCCCGCCCGGACCTGCCCGAGCAGCACCAGGGCATAGGCGGTCAGATAGGGAATCCACAGGGCCGCGCCCTGCTCAGGGCTCAGATTGGCGGGCAACTCGACCAGGGTGTCTGCGGGCACGATGGCCTCCTCCCCGGCGCAGCCGTACCTGGCCTGATCGAAGGGGCCGATGGGCGCCACCGATTTGCCGAGCCAGCTCGGGTCGACGTCCTCGCCGATCGCATCCACCACGCCGGTCGCCCCATAGCCAAACCTTGCCGGTAGCGCCGGGCGGCCTGCTTCGCCATAGCCCTTGCCCTCCAGGTAGGCCAATTGATCGATGGTGACCGAGCAGGCGAGTACCTTGAGGCGCGCCTCGCCGGGGCCGGGCTGTGCGCTGGGCAACTTGTCCAGTCTCAGACCCGTTGGCCCGCTGAAATCGTGCAGGCGAAGAATCCTTGGCATGGGGGCTCCTGAATAAGATCCGCTGGGGTTGTAGTCACAGCCCAGCCTACCAACGGCATAGTGTGTCGCCGTCTTTGCTGGTCGGCCCGCTGGCCGGCTGGGCTCAGCCAACGGCCGGTGCCTCGCCGGGCGACGAACCGCTGGCCGGAACCAGTGACCGGGTGTGACCCGTCGGGCCACACCCGGTCGTGGTGGCCCGACGGTCACCTGGGGGCAAGACCGGTTGGTGCTGGGAGGCTCACTGGCCCTGCGCAGAAATGCTCACGAATGTCACATCCAAGTCCTTCCATAGCGGAAAGCCGGCCAGCGCTGCTCGTTCGGGTGCTTTTTACCTAGGCTACCCTAAGCGGCGATAAGGTCAGGTGGCGCCCGGTGGCCGTCCCAGCGTCGGATGCTGCATGACCCGGTTGCAACATGACAGGTTTTGAGTCGTCTGCCTGGGTTCGTGCTGGCGACGATCGGCGTCGCATGGGCCGCCGGGAAGAGGCCCCGGCCCGTGAGCCCAGGTTGAATCGGCGCTAGCGGGACCGCAGCGCTTACCGCCCGGCCGGCAGCCGATGTGGGATGCTTTGCCAGGAGGTAACCAGCATGCACGAGATCAGCTGCCCGCATTGCGGCAGGGCGTTCACCATCGACGAAGCCGGCTACGCCGATATCGCGAGACAGGTACGCGACAAGGAGTTCCACAAGCAGCTTGCGGAGCGGTTGGCGTTGGCCGAGCAGGAGAAGCGGCATGCTCTGGAGGTCGCTGCCGCGAACGCGGCCACCGAATTGCAGCAGGCCTCCGCCGCCCGGGACGCCGAGATCAAGGATTTGCAGGCGAGGCTGGATGCCAGCCGGCTCGCCCAGAAAGTGGCGGTCACCGAGGCCGTCGACGCGGTGGAGCGGGAGCGCGTCCGGCTGGAGCACGAGCTGGCCGAGGCCAGACGGGAACAGCAGACGGCCGCCAAGCTGGCCGAGGCCAGGCTGGCCAGCGAATTGCAGCTGGCCACCGCCGCCCGGGAAGCCGAGGTGCAGGCCCTACAAGCCGAACTGGCCGTCGGAGAGACCAAACACCGGCTGGCCGTCACCGAGGCGGTCAACGCGGTGATCCAGGAACGAGACGAGTTACGCGGCGGACTGGAGCGGGCCGCGTTGGAGAAACGACTGGCCGAGCAATCCCTGCGCGACAAGTACGAGACCCAGCTCAAGGATCGCGATGAGGCCATTGAGCGGTTGCGGGACATGAAGGCACGGCTGTCGACCAAGATGGTCGGTGAGACCCTGGAACAGCACTGCGAGATCGAGTTCAACCGGCTGCGGGCCACCGCCTTCCAGAATGCCTATTTCGAGAAGGACAACGACGCGCGCACCGGGAGCAAGGGGGATTTCATCTTCCGGGAAGAGAACGAAGCGGGCATCGAGGTGGTCTCGATCATGTTCGAGATGAAGAACGAATCCGATACCACGGCGACCAGGCACAAGAATGAGGACTTCTTCAAGGAACTGGACAAGGACCGTGCCGAGAAGAAATGCGAATATGCGGTGTTGGTGACTTTGCTGGAACCCGAAAACGAGCTCTACAATTCCGGTATCGTGGATGTCTCGCACCGCTATCCGAAAATGTATGTGGTACGGCCACAGTTCTTCATCCCCATGATCACGCTGCTGCGCAACGCCGCCCTGAACTCGCTGAAATACAAGACCGAGCTCGAACTCGTGAAGGCGCAAAACATCGACATCACGAATTTCGAGAACCAGCTGGACGCCTTCAAGGACGGCTTCGCGCGTAACTACGACCTGGCCTCCCGGAGGTTCCACACCGCCATCGAGGAGATAGACAAGGCCATCGACCGGTTGCAGAAGGTGAAGGACGCCCTGCTCGGCTCGGAACGCAACCTTCGGCTTGCCAACAACAAGGCGCAGGATGTCACGGTGAAGAAACTCACCCGTAGGAACCCCACGATGGCCGCGAAATTCGCCGAGCTTGAGGCGGCACGATCCGGCGATTCGCCGGCCGCCGAGCACCGGGACCAGGCTCAGTAACCACCGGCACCGCGGATGAGCCGTGTCCGGCGGTGCAGATATGCCGGGGCCACACGGCCGGTTTGCGGCGGTAGCCACCGAATCCGGCGTGGACTTCCGGTATGCGACCGTTGCACCGCGACCGGCGGCATCCGGCCACCGGTAGTATGACCCGGCCATTCCGATGTCTGCCCGGGGCTGGGTTATGCCAATTCATGAGGTGCTCGTACCGGTGGATCGGCGGAGCGGCCGGGAGCCCCTCATCGCTTGTTGCGTCGCCGGAATCGCCCGAAGGCGTTGGCTCAGGGTTAAGGGAATGGTTGAGAGTGAGCGATGTTACCGTTCCGCTCGCCTGTGGTAGTCGGTGAACTCGCCGAATGCGTGGATGGCTGGGGGTGAAAGCCGGCTGAGTGCGCGGCGGGCGCGTCCGGTGACCGGGCTCTCGCCAGCGGCAAACCCAGCCCGACTGCGCTCAACTCCTTGCGAGCGCCACCCATTGGTTGTTGGCTGTTTCCTATGAATCCGAACGCTCGGCCGCCAATCGTCTATGCAGACGGCCGTTCGGCGAGCGTGGACTTCGATGAGCAGACCCTGGATCGGCTGTGGCCTCGTCTGCTGGTATTGCGTCCCGGTTTTGTGCCTTCCAGCCTGGCGGCCATGCTGCGCGAACTGGCCCGGGATGAAGTGATTCCGATGCCGTCCGGTGGCAGCGCGCGACTGGACGATCTGGCGAACGCGCTATGGCGTGCCCGCTTTGAACAACAGCGTGGGTGGCGGTCGCAGAAATGGCCACTGGAACAAGTAACCGGCTATTTACGCGAGCGGCGGATCGCAACCGAATGGGCGATGCCCATCGCGTCGGAGTTTGATGACGATGACGACGATCCGTTTGTGGCGCATCGGGCTACTGGGCTGCGCGGCGTGGTATACATGAATGAATTGGACGCCGAACGGCTGGCGGTTTCGCCCGGTGAGGCGTTGATCAATGTGGAGGCATTCGTTGCTCCCAGGCCCATGGGCATCCTGCGCCGGATGCGGGTGGATCCGGGTGAATACCGGGAGGCCTGCGAGAGTGTCGCCGCCGAATTGGTTAGGGCCGCCCGGATATCCGGAATCACGGCGGTCTGGAATGGCGATTGGCAGATTCCGGTGGTGTTATACGACGTGCAGTACATCACCCGGATCCCCGCTCCCTGATATCGCCCGGCGGCTGTAATCGAGGCCTCAGGGCGTCCAGCGGCGGCGCAGGCTCGCGCGCCGTCTTGGGTGCTTTGGTGGCCGCCGAGTTCCGGCAAGAGCATGCTCGGCCGCCGGTGGGCTACTATCTTGGGCCGATATTGAAGCCACTTGGTCTCTTACCTTGGGAATGCGTCTCGCCGCGCAGGCCTGCGACTTATCCGATGGCTTGCTTCAAGATTGGAACTTGACGGGACGCCCGCTGCGAGTCAGGATTCAGCACATCAACCAGACCGAGTGGGATCGAGGAAGACCATGGTCGAGAGCGTAGTCGCCCCGGATTTGTTGCAGATCGGAATCCGGACCGAGCTGGGGGAGGGCCCGGTCTGGGACGGCGAGCGCTTGCATTTTGTTGACATCCTCGGCCGCCGGCTGCACTCGGCCGCACTCGACGGCAGCCGGGCCAGCAGCATCGAGCTACCGGGCTTGCCGGGGTTCGCGGTACCGCATGCCGACGGGGGGTGGCTGATCGGTTTCCAGGATGGCCTGTGGCGGCGGGAGACCGAGGACGCCGACTGGCGTCGGGTGTGGCAGGCCCCGCACGATCCCCAGACGCATCGGCTCAACGACGGCAAGGTCGACCCGCAGGGCCGCTGCTGGTTCGGTTCGATGAGCTATGCGGAAAAAGAACCCAGTTCGGCCCTGTACCGCTTGGCCGGTGGCGCGGTCGATGTTCAGTTGACCGGGGTGATCACCTCGAACGGTTTAGATTGGTCGCCCGACCGCAAAACCTTCTATTACACCGACTCGATTCCGCGGGTGATCTGGGCATTCGACTACGATCCCGACACCGGCGCCATCGCCAATCGGCGTGCGTTCGCCCGCGATCCGGAAGGCTATGTGCCCGATGGCGGCTGCGTGGACGACGATGGCTGCTTCTGGTCGGTCAAATGGAATGGTGCCCGGATCGTCCGTTACACCCCGGCCGGGAAGATCGATCTGGTCTGGCATTTGCCGGTGGCGAACCCGACCAGTTGCACCTTCGTCGGTCCGGATCGTTCGGTGCTGGCGGTTACCACGGCGCTAGCCCAGGATGGCAGCCGGGCCCACGAACTCGATGGCTCGGTGCTGCTTATCCAGACGGCTACCACCGGGCCGGCCAGCACGCCGGCTCGCGATCGGTAGCTCAAGCCGTCTGACCGCGGCGGGGTCGTGTCAATCCGTCGACCGGTAGGAGTAGCCGGTCAGGCAACAGGAGGAAAAAATGTTCAATCCAATGAGTCGCCGCATGCTGCTGCAGGCCGGGCTGGCCCTGGGGGTAGCCGGCGTGGCAGCCGGCTGCAGTACCGCCGGTAGCGGTTCGGGTAGCTCGAATGGCAGCGCTGGAGCGGGCGCTTCGAACGCCAAGTACCTGGTGCCCAGCGTCGATGGTCCGCTGCTGGTGGGGCTGGCCAACGGCTGGGCCGGCAACTCTTGGCGTTCTCAGATGGTCGCCGAGTTCGAATACGCCTGCAAGAACCAGTTCGCCGACGATGTGAAGCAGTATCAGGTCACCGACGCCAACAACTCGGTTGACACCCAGATCTCGCAGATCAACGACATGATCACTTCGGGGGTAAACCTGATCCTGATCGACGCCGCCAGCGCGTCCGCCCTGGCCGGGGTGGTAGAGCGGGCCCAGCAGGCCGGAATCCAGGTGGTGTCGTTCGACAATGCTGTCGAAAGCGAATACAACATCATCGTCAACACCAAGGCCGATGAGTTCGGCAGGATCGGTGGCGAATGGCTGGCCAAGAAGCTGGCCAGCGGCGATGAGGTGTTCATGCTCGACGGGGTTTCCGGGACGCCGGTCAGCATCGGACGCGCCGATGCCGCCAAGAAGGCCCTGGAGGCTGCCAAGATCAAGGTGACCGCGAACGCGGCCGGTGACTGGGATCAGGCCAAGGCGCAGGCCGCGACGGGCAATCTGCTCTCGGCGCATCCCGATGTCAAGGGCATCTATTCCCAGGGTGGTGCGATGACTCTGGGCGCTCTACAGGTGCTGGAGCAGCGTGGGCTGCCGATGCTGCCGATCCCGGGCGAGGGCTACAACGGCTTCCTGAAGAAGTGGAAGGAGCTCAAGGATGCGTCCGGCTGGGAGTCGATCGCTCCTTCGCAATCCCCGACGCTGGTCGTGACCGCTCTCGAATACGGCATCAAGGCATTGCGTGGGGAGGATCCGGGCCAGATGCCCGAGGTGGAGTTGGACATCATCACCCAGGACAACCTGGACGAGATGGTGCGTCCGGACATGTCCGATGCCATGTTCCTGCCCACCAAGCTGCCGGACGACGTGCTATCCAAGCTGTTTGGCTGAGTTGCCATGTCCGAGCCCAGTTACCCGGTATCGGGGCAGGATTCCGGTCTGCCGGCGCAGGCCTTGGCCGGCACACCCAACTCCCCGGTATCGGGGCAGGATCCCATCCTGGTGGCGACCGGGATCACTAAGACATTTGGCGGCGTGCATGCGCTGCGCGGGGTCGATCTGATGCTGCGTCCCGGCCGGGTTCTGGCCCTGGCCGGCGAGAACGGGGCTGGCAAGTCGACCCTGATTAAGGTGCTCACCGGTATCCATCAACCGGACGAGGGCGTGATCAGCGTTGACGGCGAGCCTCGCGTCCTCACCCCTGCGCGGGCCCGGGAACTGGGTATCGCAGCGGTGGCCCAGGAACTGTCGGTTCTCGACCATCAGTCGGTGGCCGAGAACCTCACCCTGGGCCGCGAACCGGTTGGCCGCCTCGGGCTGGTGAACCGGCGGGAGCAGCTCACGCTGGCCAACGACATGCTGGCGCGTGTCGGACTGCGGATAGACCCGAATGCCATGATTCGCGATCTCAGCCTGGCGCAGAAGCAGTTGGTCGAGATCGGCAAGGCGATGTCAACCTCGCCGCGCGTGCTGATCTTGGATGAGCCCACCTCGGGCCTGCGGGAAGGCGACGTGGAAACCCTGCTCAACCTGGTCAGGCAGTTGCGCGCCGAGGGCACCGCTATCGTCCTGATCACTCATCGGATGAGTGAGATGTTCGAGGTCAGCGACGAGATCGTGGTGCTTAAGGATGGCCAGCTGGCTGGCAGCCGGCCCACCAGTCAGACCGATGAGCAGGAGATCGTGAAGTTGATGGTGGGGCGGGAACTCGCCGCTATCTACCCCGACAAGCCAAGTAGGCAGCCCGCGGTGGCCGAGGTCCTCGGGCTTGGCGGGTTCTCGGTGCCGGGCACCGCGGTGCATGGCATCTCGCTTAGCGTGCTTCCCGGTCAGATCGTCGCTCTGGCTGGCCTGGCCGGGCAGGGGCAGACCCAATTGCTGGAAGGCATCGCCGGGCTACGCAGGGCGGCCGGCACGCTGATGCTGCGCGGCAAACCACGGCGGGCCTTCCGGTCGGTGGCAGCCGCCATCCGGGCCGGGGTGGTGTTGATTCCCGAGGACCGCAAAACCCAGGGGCTGGTGTTGCCGATGAGTATCGGGCAGAACATCTCGTTGCCCACCGTGGGTCGTCGGGCCGTGGCCGGCTGGGTGCGGCCGGCGGCCGAGCGGCAGGTCGCGGACGAGACGGTCACCAAGATGTCGATCAGGCCACCGGACGCCGGCCGGATCGCGGCGCAGTTGTCGGGTGGAAACCAGCAGAAGGTGGTGATCGGCAAGTGGCTGGCCGCCGACCCGGCGGTGGTGTTGTGCGCCGACCCGACCCGGGGCATCGACGTCGGCACCAAGCAGGAGATCTACGCCCTGCTGCGCCGGCTCGCCGACGATGGCATCGGCGTGTTGATGCTATCCACCGACCTGAGTGAGGTGGTCGGGTTGGCCGATGTCGTCCATGTGATGGCCGAAGGCAGCATTGTGCGCACCCTCATCGGGGAGCAGATCACCGAGGAGGCCATCACCGGCGCAGCCTTCCAGGGTGTCGAGGAACAGCTTGCCGAGGTGGTGGACAGATGAAGAGCCTCAGTCGTTTCGTCCGGCGTGAGCCACCGGCCGTCGCGGCATATGCGATCATGGCAATCGTCGCGGTGGCCTGGATGATAAACACGCCCCGATTGTCGGTCTCGGCGATCGCGATCATCATCTCCCAGGTGCTGCCGCTGGCCATGGTGGCTTGTGGCATGGCCATCGTCATCTTCGGTAAGGGCATCGACCTGTCTCTCGGGGCGGTGTTGACCATCGCCAATGTGCTGTTGGTCAAACTGACCGGGGCGGGTATACCGGTCTTGCTGGCCGTGCTGATCGCGCTGCTGGTGGCGGGGCTGGTAGGGCTGGTCAATGGTCTGTTGATCGCCTATCTGGGCTTGCCGCCGCTGGTTATCACGCTGGCGACCTCGGCGATCCTGATGGGTGCGGCGCTATATGTGTTGCCGCAACCGGGCGGCTCGGTGCCCAGATGGTTTGCCGACATCCCGCTGTTGCTGATCGGCCCGCTGCCTTTTTCGCTGGTGCTGACCGTTGGCATCCCGATGCTGTTGTGGTACCCGATCCGGCGTTCGGCGCTGGGGCCCGCGATCATGGCGGTAGGTGAGGACGAGCTGGCGGCCTTCACCTCGGGTATCAGGGTGCGCGCGGTGCGGGCGTCCACCTATGTGCTGGGCGCCGTGTTCGCCAGTCTGGGTGGGGTGCTGATCACCATGACATCCATGTCGGGGGATCCGAAGATCGGGGTCTCGTTCACCATGCGGGCCATTGCCGCGGCCGTGCTGGGCGGTACCCTGCTGGCCGGCGGACGCGGCACCTTGGCCGGAACGATCGCCGGCGCGGTTACCCTGCAATTGATCGGCAACCTGCTGTTCAGCCTGGGCATCAACCAGTATTGGCAGCATGTCGCGGTCGGCCTGATCCTGGTGGCCGCCTTGGGTGTGCCATATCTGATCGGTCTGCTGCGCCGCAACACCACTTCGGGATTGAGGAGCCCGGCATGAGCAGCACCATCGAAGCCCCGGTGGCCGGTCAGGCCGCCGACGGACCGGCGGCCGGTTGGCTGCGGCAGCGTCCTACCCTATTGCAGATCGCCCCGCACCTGATCTTTGCGATCGTGGTGGTGGTCACCTTCGTGTTCGCTCCCGGCTATCGCAGCGGCAGCCAGATCTCCAGCCTGCTGCAGCTGATGGGCATTCTTGGCGTGGTGGCTATCGGGCAGAACCTGGCCATTCTGATCGCCGGCATCGACCTGTCGGTCGGTTTCACCATGACCCTGACCAACCTGGTGACCGCGCTGGTGATGGCGGGTTCGAATGCCAACATGGGGGTAGCCATCGCCTTGACCTTGCTGATCGGTTTGCTGGTCGGGCTGGTCAACGGATTGGGCATCGCATTGCTGAAGATCCCCGACATGGTGATGACTCTGGCCACCATGACGATTCTGCTGGGGGTCGGCTATCTGGTCACCGGTGGGGTCAACAAGGGTAACGCCAGCCCGGCTATCGTGGCCGTCATGCAGACCCGCTTCGCCGGGGTGCTGACCGGGGGAGTGGTGGCCTGGTTGGTGCTTGGGGTGATCACGATCCTGGTGTTGCGCCGCACCGTGTTCGGTATGCAGTTGTATGCGGTCGGTTTGCGGCGGCGGGCGGCCGAGGCGGCCGGTGTGCGGGTGCGGGTCGTCGTCGTGGCGGTCTATGTGATCTCGGCGTTGACCGCTTCGCTTGGCGGTTTGATGCTGACCGGCTATATCGGCTCCAGCTATTACGGCATGGGCGAACCCTATGTGATGCAGTCCATCGCGGCGGTGGTTATCGGTGGCACCAGCATCTTTGGTGGCGTAGGCGGCTATGGTGGCACGATTTCCGGGGTGGGCACGCTGGTGGTGTTGCTCAGCTTCCTGCAGGTGGTCGGGCTGCCGGACGCCGGTCAGCAGATCGCCTACGGGGTGGTGCTGCTCGGCATGTTGATCCTGTTCGCCAGCCGGCGCGGTCAGCGCTGAGCCGTCGTCCGGCTGCACCCTGTGGGCGTGGCCGGCCTGGCGCCGGCTTGGGCCTGAGATGTGCTCGGCACCCAGCCGAGATGTGGAATATCGGCGCCCGGGCGCGGTTTGGTAGCATCCCGGTTCTGACCGCGCCCGGTATCCTGCGAGGCTATCGCCGGGACCGGTCAGGCCGGGTGCTCGAGCAGGGCCACCAGAAAGGTGGATTCGGGAGTGAGCCGCCGCAGATTCCAGGTGCTGAAGCATTGGCCGAAGGTCAGCCCCGAGGCGGCTACGTCGGATTCGAAATCGGCCAGCTCATAGCCACGGCCCATGCCGAAACCGATCACCGCCCGTCCTTCGGGGGCGAGCCAGCGCCCGAACCGGGTCAGCACCGCCACTCGGGTCATCGGATGCAGGAAGGTCATCACATTCCCGGCGCACAGGATCAGGTCATATTGCTGCGGCACATCGGCCGGCAACTCGAAGCCGGCCAGGTCACCGACCAGATATCGGGGGCCGGGATCGTCCTGCTCGGCGGCTGCGATGAGCGCCGGGTCGAGGTCGATGCCGACGACTTGGTGGCCGAGGCGGTGCAAGGCCCCGGCATGCCGTCCCGGGCCGCAGCCGGCATCTAGGATTCTCGCGGTTCTGGGGGCAAGCGCGTCCAGCAGTCTGGCTTCGCCGAGCAGATCTGCGCCGCTGGCGGCCATCGACTTGAACCGTTGGATATACCACTGGGAGTGCCCCGGGTTGGCCGCGATCATCTCGGCCCATTTGCTGCGATGACGTCCCGGTGGGGTCCGCTGAGAGGAAGCAGTCCCAACCGGTACTGTTTGCTGTTCGTCCACGTGCCCTCGGCGGGAATCGAACCCGCAATCTGCTCGTCCTCGGGACGGTGGCCGCCCGGCCGCAAAGGCGTGGTCCCGGATGGGACCAGACACCATGTTGTCATGGCGGTCAAACCGACGGAGCCGGACGACCAGATGAGCGTCAGATCGTGGGCGAATCGGGTCGTCTGTCTGGTTTAGTTGTCGGGCGCCGATGACCGCTGCTGGCGGGAGATCTCGTATTGGGATGGTTCGAGGATGCGCACGGTGCGGGCTGGGTTGCCGGCCACGACGTGCATCTCTGGTACGTCGTGGGTGACCACGCTGCCGGCGCCCACGACCGCACCGTCCCCGATGGTCACCCCCGGCAGCACCGTAACGTTTGCGCCTAGCCAGGCATGGTCGCCGATGACTACCGGTGCTGGGTGCATATCGCCTCGGTTGAGATGCCATTGCTGCTGGTCGCAGCGTTGCATAGCCTGGCCGGGCATGCCGAGGGAGCTGAGCGGATCGGCACACTGGGCGGGGCGGTGTCGTTTGTGATCTGGTCGGGCGTGGCGATTGCGGTGGCCTGGTGGCGGTTGGTGCACGAGGATGTCTGATGTGACTACTGCACGCAAGAGCATCCGGGGCTCGGCAGCGGGGATGGGGGCCTCGCGAGCGGGACACCCCGCCAAGGCGCCTACCTTCACCGAGACTGCACGTCGGGAACAGCTGATCGAGTTGACGATCGGGTTGATTGCCGGGCACGGCTTGCGGGGCATCACTTTGCCGCGAATCGCCGCCGCTGCAGGTATCACCAATGCCGCAGTCATCTACTTCTTCGGCACCAAGAACGCCGTTATCGAAGCGGCCTGTCAACGTGTGCTGGGGGAGGTAGTGGGGACGACCTCGGCCGCCGTCGAGCAGGCGTCCACGGCCCGGGCTGGGGTGGATGCCTATGTGCGCTCCCTGGCTGGGTATCTGTCCGCCCATCCCAAGCAGTTGCGCGTAATAATCGAGATGGCTTCCGCCAGCCGTGCCGGGATATCTAGTGGCGATGGAATGGATGCGCGGCTGGCCAGCCGTTGGCCACCGGTGGCTGCGCTCATCCAGGCAGCCCAGGCGGCCGGCGACATTCGTCCCCTGGACGCCCGAACGACCGCGATTGCCTTGATCGGTGCCGTGGACGCAATCTTCGCCGAATCCATGACCGACCACGACTATGACCTGATGGATGCCATAGAGGTCGTGCTGGAGCAGTTCGATCGTGCCGTTCGTCCCTGACCGCGTGGGACGGCGGCGGGCAGGAGAAGAACGAAACCGTGGGCGTGAACCCGGTTGCTTGATTGAACCAGTCGCCCCCGATACCGGATACTGCCTGCTGCCGGGTTGAGCCGGTTTGTTCGCGGCTTCAAGCGCCTCTTGCGGGAAATAACGTTCCCCATGCATGTGCTGAACAAGACCAAGCCCACATTGGTATCGGGCGCTGAAGACGTGGATGCAGCATCCGTCTGAGAGTGATTGTGGGCAACGCTACTTGTCACGAAGCTATCGTCAGCCCACAATTGACAGATTTCCATCGTCGTAAGAGAACCTGCGCCTACTAGGCGATGACCGAAGCGGGTGGCATCGCTAAGTCCCTTACCTGCTTCAATGAGGACCCCCATTTTCAGAGGGTGATGCCTGTTTCACCCAGGCTATGGGTGCGTTGACCGTCGGCAGGCTTCAATAGGGACCCTCATTTTCAGAGGGTGATGCGAGGTCGATGCCGACGTCCAGGGCGCCGCTCAACGCCTGGCTTCAATAGGGACCCTCATTTTCAGAGGGTGATGCCGCGATGGACGACGATAAGCCGGAAGGGCAGGACAGCGGCTTCAATAGGGACCCTCATTTTCAGAGGGTGATGCAAGTGAAGACGCTAAAGCAACTGATGCAGAGCCCAAGGCTTCAATAGGGACCCTCATTTTCAGAGGGTGATGCGTTGCCCGGGCTGCGGGCCGGGGCCCACCGATCGGGCAGCTTCAATAGGGACCCTCATTTTCAGAGGGTGATGCCCGGTAGAAACCGTTTGGGAGGTGTTTTCTTGTCGGACTTGCTTCAATAGGGACCCTCATTTTCAGAGGGTGATGCGAGCTTGGCTACTGCACTGGATGCCCGCTTGGAATCCGCTTCAATAGGGACCCTCATTTTCAGAGGGTGATGCGAGGTGGGTAGCCATTGGTCTCCGACTCAAGTTTGGGGCTTCAATAGGGACCCTCATTTTCAGAGGGTGATGCGCCGCCCAGCACAGGACATGCTGGGCGGCCTTATGAGTGGCTTCAATAGGGACCCTCATTTTCAGAGGGTGATGCCCAGCGAGCTTAGCCGCGGGAAACCAATGCTTCCCGCGCTTCAATAGGGACCCTCATTTTCAGAGGGTGATGCAGGCGCGGTTGCCCAAACCCCGTCGGTAGCAACATATATGCTTCAATAGGGACCCTCATTTTCAGAGGGTGATGCGGAGGACGTCCACCGTGGCCATCCACTCCACCGGGGCTTCAATAGGGACCCTCATTTTCAGAGGGTGATGCGCCATTATTGCCTGGATACCAGTAGTCAGCCATGAAGCTTCAATAGGGACCCTCATTTTCAGAGGGTGATGCCCACTCGCGCCGGTGTACTTATTTCCCGCGAGGTCGCGGGCTTCAATAGGGACCCTCATTTTCAGAGGGTGATGCCTTTTTCACGCAAGGTATTACGGCAACCCCACGCGAAGCTTCAATAGGGACCCTCATTTTCAGAGGGTGATGCGTTGGGTCTACGATATCGACATCCGCGACTGGGTGCGGCTTCAATAGGGACCCTCATTTTCAGAGGGTGATGCGAATTGCTCCTGCGGGATCGTGTAAATGGGGACCAAGCTTCAATAGGGACCCTCATTTTCAGAGGGTGATGCATCGCTGGGTGTTCCAGCGGAGACCACAGACCACGGAGCTTCAATAGGGACCCTCATTTTCAGAGGGTGATGCCTGGCTTTTTTAGAGAGGTTTATTATGATTGTGCGTTTGCTTCAATAGGGACCCTCATTTTCAGAGGGTGATGCTGCTCGACGGTCATCTGGACCACCGCGCCAGCTGGTAGCTTCAATAGGGACCCTCATTTTCAGAGGGTGATGCTGCTCGACGGTCATCTGGACCACCGCGCCAGCTGGTAGCTTCAATAGGGACCCTCATTTTCAGAGGGTGATGCTCTGTGGCCCCCTTCTCAGGTGCTATCGCGGGTTCTTCGCTTCAATAGGGACCCTCATTTTCAGAGGGTGATGCTCAACCTCCGCTTCAACCCCAGATAACTTTCCCCCTTCGCTTCAATAGGGACCCTCATTTTCAGAGGGTGATGCTCAACCTCCGCTTCAACCCCAGATAACTTTCCCCCTTCGCTTCAATAGGGACCCTCATTTTCAGAGGGTGATGCGTGCAGACGAATCTCCGTGGTTTCGTCCGGCAGCACAGCGCTTCAATAGGGACCCTCATTTTCAGAGGGTGATGCGGTGTCGAGGATGGTCGGATCGGTGCCGGTCCGTTCCGCTTCAATAGGGACCCTCATTTTCAGAGGGTGATGCTCCGCCGCATGCTGTTCGATGCGGTGGAGGACACGATCGCTTCAATAGGGACCCTCATTTTCAGAGGGTGATGCCGCGCCCCGGTGGGCGGGATGACACTGCCCCCAAATGCTTCAATAGGGACCCTCATTTTCAGAGGGTGATGCTAGAAGGCCGTTTTCCGCTAGCCGAACAGATGTGTGGCTTCAATAGGGACCCTCATTTTCAGAGGGTGATGCGACCGGGGAGTGGAGGTTGTACCCCCGTACCCAAAACGCTTCAATAGGGACCCTCATTTTCAGAGGGTGATGCGGGAACAGGCAAAGACGCCTACCCGGCCGATCAGACGCTTCAATAGGGACCCTCATTTTCAGAGGGTGATGCTCCTGTGCTGGGCGGCGACTTCCACAGCTGATTCCAGCTTCAATAGGGACCCTCATTTTCAGAGGGTGATGCCTGAGGAGGAGCGGGAAGTATGGCAGGCGGCCTGGGGCTTCAATAGGGACCCTCATTTTCAGAGGGTGATGCGGAGCACATGAAGTCTATATAGGCGCGACCTGTTGGGCTTCAATAGGGACCCTCATTTTCAGAGGGTGATGCCCACGTCAGCGCAACCCTTTCTTGTTATTTACCTAAAAGCTTCAATAGGGACCCTCATTTTCAGAGGGTGATGCCCACGTCAGCGCAACCCTTTCTTGTTATTTACCTAAAAGCTTCAATAGGGACCCTCATTTTCAGAGGGTGATGCCCGCGGGAGAGGTAGACATGGGCATACCATGCTCGCCGCTTCAATAGGGACCCTCATTTTCAGAGGGTGATGCTGGGTATTGACTAAGATTGGCCGACTGCTCACTCGTATTGCTTCAATAGGGACCCTCATTTTCAGAGGATGATGCGCGCCGAAGTCCGGCAGAAAGTACGCGCCAAGATCATCGCTTCAATAGGGACCCTCATTTTCAGAGGGTGATGCTTGGCCGGTGACGCGGTGCGCGTTACCGGCTATAGCGCGCCGCTTCAATAGGGACCCTCATTTTCAGAGGGTGATGCGACAACCGCCCACCGGAGCCCGGTGGGCGGGCAGGAACCTAGCTTCAATAGGGACCCTCATTTTCAGAGGGTGATGCCCACCAGCGAGCCACCGGGTAGCTAACCCAGCGGCCCGCGCTTCAATAGGGACCCTCATTTTCAGAGGGTGATGCGCCGATAAGGCGATATGCTTTGCCGGCGAGGCGGCGCGCTTCAATAGGGACCCTCATTTTCAGAGGGTGATGCTTCACCTACGACAGCGGGGTCTCGGCAGGCCGGCACGCTTCAATAGGGACCCTCATTTTCAGAGGGTGATGCTTGGTCGGTGAGCGCGCATGGTGCATTCGCGACCCTTGCTTCAATAGGGACCCTCATTTTCAGAGGGTGATGCCACATGTACGCAGACGGCGTCTTGGTCAAGCCAGGAGCTTCAATAGGGACCCTCATTTTCAGAGGGTGATGCCAGTTGTTCGCTCAGGGCAACCACAGGCTGTACCGGCGCTTCAATAGGGACCCTCATTTTCAGAGGGTGATGCGAGCCACCGGAAGACACCGATATTACAACTATTTATGCTTCAATAGGGACCCTCATTTTCAGAGGGTGATGCGACGCTAAAAATGTGCTGATTGTCAATGAACAAACCGCTTCAATAGGGACCCTCATTTTCAGAGGGTGATGCGCGTGGCCGTTGCCGGGGTTCTCGGTGACGACGGTGGGGCTTCAATAGGGACCCTCATTTTCAGAGGGTGATGCTCCTCCCGCGCTCCAGCGAAAACGCCGAAGCACGTGTGCTTCAATAGGGACCCTCATTTTCAGAGGGTGATGCCGCGGGCCTCCTGATGCGGGAGACCCAACAGGGTCTCGCTTCAATAGGGACCCTCATTTTCAGAGGGTGATGCGTGTATAACGGCTCGCCAACCGCTAATGCGATGGTTGACGCTTCAATAGGGACCCTCATTTTCAGAGGGTGATGCTGCTCTGCTGCTCCCCGAAGAACTGAATCAGATACTCGGCTTCAATAGGGACCCTCATTTTCAGAGGGTGATGCCTCCCGTGTCCGGAGCGCCCACCCGTGCCATAGGATGGCTTCAATAGGGACCCTCATTTTCAGAGGGTGATGCTGAGCTCGGGGCTGAGTCCCGAGCTCGGGTTTCTTAGCTTCAATAGGGACCCTCATTTTCAGAGGGTGATGCGATGGGTGCTCCGGACACGGGAGCAGGGTAGTACGGGCTTCAATAGGGACCCTCATTTTCAGAGGGTGATGCGTGTATCTTGGTTCACCAGCCGACAATGCGGCGGTTGACGCTTCAATAGGGACCCTCATTTTCAGAGGGTGATGCGCAGCGGCTATTGTTGCCCGTCCCGGCTGGACGGGCGCTTCAATAGGGACCCTCATTTTCAGAGGGTGATGCGATGGGATCACCCTACCGGGCCGGCCGAGGCCGAGTGCTTCAATAGGGACCCTCATTTTCAGAGGGTGATGCCAGCGGGCAGCGGGCAGCGGGCCGGCACAGCGCGGTGCTTCAATAGGGACCCTCATTTTCAGAGGGTGATGCTCCCCAGAAACCTCATAGGCAGCGCCCATTGGGAACCACGCTTCAATAGGGACCCTCATTTTCAGAGGGTGATGCCGGCGGAAAGCAAAGATTGACCGGTGCCGGCTACTCCCTGCTTCAATAGGGACCCTCATTTTCAGAGGGTGATGCATGCCCTCCCGGCCGATGATTGCTCCGTCGGGAGGCGCGGCTTCAATAGGGACCCTCATTTTCAGAGGGTGATGCGGGGCGTGCCCGCCCGGGCGGCGTCCTCCAGTTCGTTGAGCTTCAATAGGGACCCTCATTTTCAGAGGGTGATGCCTGGCTATTGCCTATAGGCCCCACCTCCTTCGGAAAGGCTTCAATAGGGACCCTCATTTTCAGAGGGTGATGCAAGGCCGGATAAGCGTACAGCATCATGAGCATCTCACGCTTCAATAGGGACCCTCATTTTCAGAGGGTGATGCCGTGGAGGAGGTAGACATGAGCACAAGCTCCTGCTCGGCTTCAATAGGGACCCTCATTTTCAGAGGGTGATGCGCGGGTTACGCTGGGCAGTCGTGGACCGTACGCGTGGACGCTTCAATAGGGACCCTCATTTTCAGAGGGTGATGCCGGTCTTGTACGCCACGCTCGGCGCGTGGCGTCTAAGCTTCAATAGGGACCCTCATTTTCAGAGGGTGATGCGACAGCGCATAAGAAACGACGCGCAGCCGCACCCAGCTTCAATAGGGACCCTCATTTTCAGAGGGTGATGCCACATGCCCACCCAGCGGGTTACGCTGGGCAGTCGTGCTTCAATAGGGACCCTCATTTTCAGAGGGTGATGCATGCGGCGGTTGACGAGCTTTACACCCTTGACACCAAGCTTCAATAGGGACCCTCATTTTCAGAGGGTGATGCGTTGTTTGACGTGTACATAGACTTCGAGGGCGATACGCTTCAATAGGGACCCTCATTTTCAGAGGGTGATGCAGCTCCGACCAGTGGCACTGGGCCACCCGGCCCGTCGATGCTTCAATAGGGACCCTCATTTTCAGAGGGTGATGCTCTCGCGGCATCCGGGGGCGTATGCTCCGGACGCATTGCTTCAATAGGGACCCTCATTTTCAGAGGGTGATGCCGGGCCAGCAGCGGGCCAGCAGCGGGCCGGCAGCGGGCGCTTCAATAGGGACCCTCATTTTCAGAGGGTGATGCACGACTCAACTTGTTGGGCACTGTCTATATTTGTTCGCTTCAATAGGGACCCTCATTTTCAGAGGGTGATGCTTATGCCGATTCCGTATGCGTTGACGCATATGGATTGCTTCAATAGGGACCCTCATTTTCAGAGGGTGATGCCTTTTGACCGGTTCTTCGGGGACTATATGCTCCCTGAAGCTTCAATAGGGACCCTCATTTTCAGAGGGTGATGCCCGACAGTGCGGCGGTTGATGAACTCTACACCCGGGGGCTTCAATAGGGACCCTCATTTTCAGAGGGTGATGCCCAGCAATAGTGCCGAGGCTGGGCGGCGAGACGGAGCTTCAATAGGGACCCTCATTTTCAGAGGGTGATGCCTTCCTGACATTCTAGCCAAGTGACCATGCACTTGGCCCGCTTCAATAGGGACCCTCATTTTCAGAGGGTGATGCCCGTCGCCCGGATTTGCAACACGTTTCGCAGACTAGCCGCTTCAATAGGGACCCTCATTTTCAGAGGGTGATGCTCGACAGGATGAGCAGGCCGAGGCAGCGGTTCAAAAGCTTCAATAGGGACCCTCATTTTCAGAGGGTGATGCTCCACGATCTGGGCGTCAATTTCGGCGGCGCGTTTCGCTTCAATAGGGACCCTCATTTTCAGAGGGTGATGCGCGACCCATGTGGCTGGGGCCAAACCTCGGGTTACAAGGCTTCAATAGGGACCCTCATTTTCAGAGGGTGATGCGAATAGAGCTGTTCCCACATTCCTTCGGCGCATGAATGCTTCAATAGGGACCCTCATTTTCAGAGGGTGATGCCCGACCACTCCATGCCCACCACAAGCAGTGCGTCGGAGCTTCAATAGGGACCCTCATTTTCAGAGGGTGATGCTAGCGCTACGTTTCCCGATACTGTTTCAGGTGAGCACCGCTTCAATAGGGACCCTCATTTTCAGAGGGTGATGCGATGGCGGCCTTGTGGCCGCCATTCGGATTCTGTGGGGCTTCAATAGGGACCCTCATTTTCAGAGGGTGATGCCTGCACTGAGGCTTACTTGTCCGCTACGCGTACCGGCTTCAATAGGGACCCTCATTTTCAGAGGGTGATGCGGAGGGTGCCCTGACTAGGGCGTTTGCACCGCAACGGCTTCAATAGGGACCCTCATTTTCAGAGGGTGATGCCAGGGTTTCCGCCGGAATAACTTCGACGTGCGTGGATGGCTTCAATAGGGACCCTCATTTTCAGAGGGTGATGCCTATTCATTTCTCCATTGTCCCGTCTAGGTTCCATGACGCTTCAATAGGGACCCTCATTTTCAGAGGGTGATGCATGCCAGCCGCAGCTGCGGCTGGCCTAGCGATCTAATGCTTCAATAGGGACCCTCATTTTCAGAGGGTGATGCGGGACGCTTTGGGCCGTTCCGGCATCATAGATCCTCGCTTCAATAGGGACCCTCATTTTCAGAGGGTGATGCCGCATGAGACGCTCGCCACGCGATCGTCCCAGGCGGAGCTGGCTTCAATAGGGACCCTCATTTTCAGAGGGTGATGCCCCGTGGTCACCATAACAGTCATACCGCAGGCGGACGCGCTTCAATAGGGACCCTCATTTTCAGAGGGTGATGCTTGGAGTATTTCGAGATATCGATTGCGAGTATTGTTGCTTCAATAGGGACCCTCATTTTCAGAGGGTGATGCGAGTTGTCCAACATGAATTTGCAAACGCCATAAGCATGCTTCAATAGGGACCCTCATTTTCAGAGGGTGATGCGGACTCGATGTTCGGCCCCTGTCCGCCACCATGAGAGCTTCAATAGGGACCCTCATTTTCAGAGGGTGATGCAAGCTGTGCTCCGCGGCATTTTCGCTGTAGAGACGTTCGCTTCAATAGGGACCCTCATTTTCAGAGGGTGATGCTCGGCGGCCACAGGGGCCAGTGCTAAAGCGATATCAGCTTCAATAGGGACCCTCATTTTCAGAGGGTGATGCCATCATCTGCCCAGCGAAGAACTTTCGTCGCCACAAATGCTTCAATAGGGACCCTCATTTTCAGAGGGTGATGCGAGACGGTCGTGAACCGGCCGTCTCAGCCGGAATTGGCTTCAATAGGGACCCTCATTTTCAGAGGGTGATGCTCGCTGGGCGCTCCAGCGGAGACCACAGACCACGAGCTTCAATAGGGACCCTCATTTTCAGAGGGTGATGCGAGGATGCGGGGGGGCTCAGGGATGCGGTAGTCAACCTGCTTCAATAGGGACCCTCATTTTCAGAGGGTGATGCACCACCTTGGGATAAGAGTGCACGAGATCATAAGCGCTGCTTCAATAGGGACCCTCATTTTCAGAGGGTGATGCTGTGGAGCAGTTGGCGGATTGGGAAATTGAGCTCGGGGCGCTTCAATAGGGACCCTCATTTTCAGAGGGTGATGCCCCGTCCGGGCTGGACGGGCAATCTCTCGCATGAGAGCTTCAATAGGGACCCTCATTTTCAGAGGGTGATGCTAAACTTGCTAACGGGCGGGCGTTTCCGTGTTAGCCTGGCTTCAATAGGGACCCTCATTTTCAGAGGGTGATGCCCGGACTGTACCGGCGGCATGGGGAGTGTGTTAGCCTCGCTTCAATAGGGACCCTCATTTTCAGAGGGTGATGCCTGGGCGCGCCCACGATAATGACCTATTCGGCGTTCGGCGCTTCAATAGGGACCCTCATTTTCAGAGGGTGATGCTGGGGCGGCAAGCGTATCGTCACCACCCACATCTGGGCTTCAATAGGGACCCTCATTTTCAGAGGGTGATGCCGGCCAAATGCGGGATCTCGGGTACGAGCATTTGCCGCGCTTCAATAGGGACCCTCATTTTCAGAGGGTGATGCGCCGCGGATGTCCTCGCGGCGCGCGGCGGTGTATGTTCGCTTCAATAGGGACCCTCATTTTCAGAGGGTGATGCCCCCGCCTCACGCAAAAGCTGTTTAGTCGCAATAATATGCTTCAATAGGGACCCTCATTTTCAGAGGGTGATGCTTGCCCCCGGCTCCTCTAGATCCTCGCGGGACAGTTGCTTCAATAGGGACCCTCATTTTCAGAGGGTGATGCGACAGCCCGCCGAGCCTTGTGGATGCTAAGTTGTTCGC
Source organism: uncultured Propionibacterium sp. (assembly GCA_938036835.1). Lineage (GTDB taxonomy): Bacteria > Actinomycetota > Actinomycetes > Propionibacteriales > Propionibacteriaceae > Brooklawnia. Next base: position 49,938 of record CALHWB010000046.1, on the reverse strand, counting down.
TTCAATAGGGACCCTCATTTTCAGAGGGTGATGCCTTTGGGCCTATTGGCTGGATGTCCTTAAAACTGGGCCGCTTCAATAGGGACCCTCATTTTCAGAGGGTGATGCTCTCGCGGCGTCTGGAGGTGTACCTTCCGGACGTGTGGCTTCAATAGGGACCCTCATTTTCAGAGGGTGATGCCTCACAAAGAGCCAAGTTAACGGTCGGTGGCGCCCATTCAAGCTTCAATAGGGACCCTCATTTTCAGAGGGTGATGCGCTAAGCACCTAGGTGGTATGGGCTCTTTATGGAATTGCTTCAATAGGGACCCTCATTTTCAGAGGGTGATGCCTAGCAATAGCGCATACTGCGGATACCCTTCGCGATATGGCTTCAATAGGGACCCTCATTTTCAGAGGGTGATGCCGCGAAGGAGGTAGACATGAGCAGCATAAGCTCCTGCCGCTTCAATAGGGACCCTCATTTTCAGAGGGTGATGCCGGCGCGTGGCTTTACGCCCACTCGCCGGAAGAGAATCGCTTCAATAGGGACCCTCATTTTCAGAGGGTGATGCATGCGACGACCTGAAAATAGTCGCCATCATGCCAATGCTTCAATAGGGACCCTCATTTTCAGAGGGTGATGCGATTCCGAGCCGCTTGTACCAATTTACACCATCCCTGCTTCAATAGGGACCCTCATTTTCAGAGGGTGATGCTTCGTGCCAGCGTCCACCCTTGCCGGCGGACCCAATGCTTCAATAGGGACCCTCATTTTCAGAGGGTGATGCGCGATCGACTGGGTGTGGGCGATGTACGGGCTGCCCGCTTCAATAGGGACCCTCATTTTCAGAGGGTGATGCATGGCTCACCATTCCCGAAGGGCTGTCCGTCGGAGAAGCTTCAATAGGGACCCTCATTTTCAGAGGGTGATGCTCCGCCGACACGAGACGTTCCCGCTTATCGGTCTGTGGGCTTCAATAGGGACCCTCATTTTCAGAGGGTGATGCCGCCACTTCCACCCGGCTCGCCGAGATGGGCGCCGCCAAGCTTCAATAGGGACCCTCATTTTCAGAGGGTGATGCTCTGCCTTGCCACGAATCCCCACCCGCTGCCTACTTCGCGCCGCCAAGCTTCAATAGGGACCCTCATTTTCAGAGGGTGATGCCGAAAGCGGCGACCACGCTGGCCGATAACGACCGTGCTTCAATAGGGACCCTCATTTTCAGAGGGTGATGCGCAGATCACTCGGGGTAAACGCTAAAGCTTTAAATGCTTCAATAGGGACCCTCATTTTCAGAGGGTGATGCTAGAGCGTGCTGTTGTACTGCTCGGGGCTCAGCATGCTTCAATAGGGACCCTCATTTTCAGAGGGTGATGCAACAACGACAGGCGCTGCAACGCCAGATCATCCCCATGCTTCAATAGGGACCCTCATTTTCAGAGGGTGATGCGCATTTTGAACTGGCCACCGCAACCCCAGGTGCCCCAGCTTCAATAGGGACCCTCATTTTCAGAGGGTGATGCATCGCCGGTGGGTGAATATTATGGACGAATTCGATGGGCTTCAATAGGGACCCTCATTTTCAGAGGGTGATGCATTGGGTGCGCGGTGGTGCTGAGGCGCTTCGCAGGCTTCAATAGGGACCCTCATTTTCAGAGGGTGATGCGGGCGGAATTGTATGAAAAAGCTACGGTTGTCTAATCGCTTCAATAGGGACCCTCATTTTCAGAGGGTGATGCCTGGCCGCCTGGTGCGACGCCATGAGTGCCGCCAAGAATGCTTCAATAGGGACCCTCATTTTCAGAGGGTGATGCCTAGGTCTTGCCTACCCCACGCCCCCCCACGACTATATGGCTTCAATAGGGACCCTCATTTTCAGAGGGTGATGCTTCGGCCAGGACCGGCAACCGCCCACGCCTAGAGGCGTGCTTCAATAGGGACCCTCATTTTCAGAGGGTGATGCCAGCCTACGCGAAAGCGGGAGCATAGCCGCCACCTATGCTTCAATAGGGACCCTCATTTTCAGAGGGTGATGCTGTTCCAGGACGCCCGTATCCGCGGCATGATGTGGCGCTTCAATAGGGACCCTCATTTTCAGAGGGTGATGCGGGGCGGGATCATATGAAAAAGCTACGGCTATCGAACGCTTCAATAGGGACCCTCATTTTCAGAGGGTGATGCGCAGACCGCGCGCGAGAACGTCTTTCGCTCTGGTGTAGCTTCAATAGGGACCCTCATTTTCAGAGGGTGATGCAGGTCCACCGGGCGCACCGGCGCGCCCGGGTCCATGTTGGCTTCAATAGGGACCCTCATTTTCAGAGGGTGATGCACCCCGAATTCTAGCAGACCGCCGCGCACGAGCGCAGCTTCAATAGGGACCCTCATTTTCAGAGGGTGATGCCCGGCGTCACCGACGCCCGCGAAACCGGCACGATGCTTCAATAGGGACCCTCATTTTCAGAGGGTGATGCGGCTCGACCAACTAACGGCCGAACACAAGGGATGCTAGCAGACTTCGCGAGCGGTGTCTGCCAGATGGTGCGCGGTAAAGGTCAGAGCCGGCGTCCGACAGCCATGAAAGCCACTCGCACAAGGGGACGAACACTGACGCCAAGGACTCGCAGCACACCAGCGCTCGCATCATACGATCACCGGCCCGGAGGTGGGCAGGCTGCGGGATGTGCCGATGGTTTCCATCGGGCGTGAGCCGGGAGGTCCCAGATCGATCAGCACTACCGAATCCTGCCTGGGTTCCAACTCTGGCACTATCTCGGCCCGCCAACTGAGCAGTTCAGCCTTATTTAAGTCGCATAAGAACACCGAATATTGTAGCCTTTGACCATAACCCTCCATGACCTTTATCACTCGTCGCAGCCGTTTGGGATCACAAATGTCATAAGCTATCAAATAGCGCGTCCTACTCATGGCTTACCTCGTGACCACCGGTGGGTATTCACTGAGTTCACCCACGAAAACCGCGGCCATCAGGCGTGCCTGCACCTCCAGAGCCCGTCGATAGCTGATCCGATACCCAAAAGTCGGATGCTTGAATTCCTGCATCAGGCGGCGCTCATAGGCGGCCAGCACGGCCCGGCGTCCTGCCGTGGTTAACTGCACACCCGCATTGCGCTGCAGAAAACTGGACTCGGTGACTTCCCCGTTGTTCAGCACCTGCAACACCACCGAATCCGCGATGAGCGGCCGGAACTCCTCCGCCAGATCCAGTGCCATTGCGGGTCTGCCATACCGGGGACGATGCAGCACCCCAAGGTAAGGGTCCAGCCCTACCGCCAGGCAGGCCACGACCAGGTCCTTAATCAGCAGCGAGTAGCAGAATCCGAGCAGCGCGTTTACCGGGTCGGTCGGCGGACGTCTGGTGCGTCCAGCCTGTTGGAATGAGCGCTGCCAGAGCGGATCGGACAGCAGATGAGCGAAATGCTGAAAATACAATCTTGCCGCAGTACCCTCATAGCCGAGCAACACCGCGGTCTGATCACAGCTTGCGGCATCGCTGGCCAACTGTTTCAGACTGGCGAATACCTGGGGATCGACTAGACGTTTCGCATTGCGCATCAGCATGGTGCGTTGATTGCGGATCTTGCCGGCTATCAAGGCGGCCGCTATCTGCCCACCACCGGTAGCGGCGCGCGCGACCTGCTGGCGGCGCAGATCCACATACTTGCCCGGATGCGCCTGCGACCAGCCATTCAGCCAACCCCCGTAGCTCAACCAGATGGTTGACGCGCCCACCGCCCACAATTTGGTTAGTGCCTCGGTGGTGACCTGTACATGACCCACCACGCAAAGATGCTGCACATCTATCAGACGCAGGTCGGCCAACGTCTCGTCCTGCAAGGTCACCTGGACGCGTCCACCCCGCACCCTGACCACCGCGCCCTGTTCGACCACATACAGCGGGGCCGAATCAGGGTCGCGTGGCAGAATCCGCCGCAATTCGCTTTGCCTCCGATGCAGCAGTGCATTCGTCTCATCGGGCAGACATAGCCCGGCCAGCGAGCAGCGCGGGCACCGGGGATCGTCCAGCAACGGCATCGGTGCCTGGGTGCGTCCCATCGCCTGCTGCATCTCGGTCAGGATCTCGGCTAGCCTGACCCTGGCCTCTGCATCCCAGGGGACCGGAATCCGGGTGTGCCCCTCATCGTAAGACACATGCCCCTCATCGACCCGGAAGCCCGCGGCCTCCAACAACGCCGAATAGCACCACACCTGCACCCGGTCTGCAGGCCAGCAGGAACCATCCGACCGGGGATGGCCCTTCTTCAAATCGACCGGAACGGATCGCCCCGTCTCGTGATCGACCCGATCGATCACTCCGGTCAACCCCCAACCAGGATCCGACAAGGCCACCGAAAAAGTGGCCTCCGGGGGAGCTTCCTCCCCCGGGCTGGGTAATCGGCCGGCCTTGGCGTCCACGCTACGATGCCGAAACGTCCCAGCCGCGGTGTCGTCATTGGACTCCCACCGCTGCTGCACCCATTCCAGGTAGCACGATCTTGGGCAGTAGACGTAGTCGCTGACCATCCGTGCCGGAATCAGCTCTGGGAACTCGCTCATAGCGGAGCCAATCTGCCGAAGCCGAAATGGCTCAGGGCACCCAGGCACAGTATTCCGGGCACCGGGCGGTCCAATTGCAGAAGATCCACCTGGAACGCCTGATGGGAAGGCATCGCCTCGTCCCATCTGCGGGTGAAATGGTCGGTCTGTTCGGTGAGTTCAAGCGCTACCGGGCGTGGGGCATCGGCGCCGAACCGATGCCGCAGCTCCTTGGCCAGGTAGTCAGCCATCAACTGCCCCCAATCCTGGCGGGGCTTGCAATGCCAGGTGGTCAGCAGCGGCGTCGCCGAAGCCCAGGCATCGCTGACCACCGAATACCCTAGGTGTCTCAGCACTACCTCTGCCGGGCCGACCTGCTGCAGATGCAACTCGCCACCGCGATAACCGGCCGGCTCTACCGGCCAGCGCGGCAACCGGGTCACCGCCAGCACGCGGCGAACCTGGGGGTCCGTCAGCCCGGCCGGCACCCACAGCATCAGATCGTTCACCCAGCCATCGGCCTCATCCCACAGCCAGTGGGCATGCGCATGCCGGCCCCAACGCGCCCGGGTCTGTTCGCTGGCCCGGTGGCCACCGAGCAGGAAGTCCTGCGGATCGGTCGAGGTATCCAGACCATGCACCACCGCCTGCCGCAGCCTGTCGGTAGCCAGCACCGCATACCTGGCCGGGTAGCCACCGGATGTCACCAACCGCCAGCGAAACGCCTCAACCCGAGCTGGCGCGGGAACCCGAAAGACCGCCTGGTCGGCGACGGTCAAGGCGGCTGCCTCGACTGGGTTCTGCCGATCGAACAGATCCTCGGAGTCCGGAATCGGGTCTGTCTGCGTGCTCATGCCGGGGAACCCGCGGTGACGTCCCAGATGACCCGGGGCGGCGAGAAGGAACCGTAACCGCCCTGATCGGTGCGGCGAATCCGGGCGGAATAGACCCGGAAGACACCGGTGCGGAAACCAGCAACCCGGCTAGGGGGCATCCCGGTACACAGCAATGCGCGGGTGGCGGCCCAATCCAGCGGCACCGACCACAATCCCCACCGGAACACCCCCTTCTTCCAACTGCCCGAAGCGCCCGGTGGCAGGGACTGTTCGCCTCGGCCGCGCACCGGCAGGGCAGCCAGCCCGACCAGGCCCAGCCAGTCGGCTCCCGGCACGAGCTGCTTGACGGTGCCGGCCGGCGCGGAGAAACCGTAGGCATACACTCGGTCATCGCTGACATCCCAACCGAAGGTGGCAAACCGGTCGCTGGTGTGTTCGTATTCCCACGGCCCGAAAACCGCCTCACGCAAAAGATCCGCGGTAACATCGCGTTGCAACGACCTGGCGATGGCCAGGAACTTCTGGCTACCGGCGCAAAAATGCAGGTCGGTAGGTTTACCTCCCCCGTTCTTGGCGAACGTGCCCTCAGCGATCAAGGCAGACGCCAGTTCGGCGCTGCGGCCACCATCGCCTGCGCCCCGGCAGGCCAACAGATATCTGCGCTGCTGGGCGGCGTTCAATTTGATCTCGGGCAACCCGTCGAAGGTCAGCGCCGGCGCATCGGCCCAGGCCTGCCGGTCGGCGTCCAGGGCTGCCACGATCTCATCGGATGCCAGACCGGTGCTGTACAGCACCGGTCTGGGCAGCATCTGATTGTGCCAACCCAGCCGGGGCTGGGCGTCCGGGCATAGCCGGGCGAGACCGGCCAGACAACCCAAAGCCGCGAAATAGCCGAGCGGATTGCTGCCATCCAGACCGGTCAACTCGATCTCGATCACGTTGTCACCTTCCTCACCCGTCGATTTCTGCTGCTGGGACGCCGGTGGCATCCGTAGTCCGGTCACGTTGTCACCTCCGGGTCACGGGTTTCGGCTTCGCTGCGACGGTGATCGGCCAACCGGAACACCGCCTCCAACCAGGCCAGGCCGTGATGGCCGTAGCGGCGCAGCAGACGATAGAACCGCATCGCCTGCTGCGCACCGAAGTCGCCAGTCAACTGGGTATTGGTCACCAGCCGTCTGCCACGCACGCTCACCGCAACCTCACGCGGTGCCGGGTCGGCCACGAGCTCAGGCCACGGCCGGGCTTGGCCGTGATGGGTGACGATCAGATGCAACACCAGATCCGGGTCGTGGGCTTCCTGCAGCAGGCCGGGATCTTGACAGGCCAAGGCGGCGCTCAAGAACTCGTGCCTGGTGCCCGGCGGGTAATCCCAAAACGGATCGCCGCAGCGCACATGCCCGCCGGGGCGGCCCGACTTGGCAAGCAACTCATCTCTACTGGCCAGTTCGAGCACATCGCCAACCAAACCGAACTGGAAACGCTCGTCTGCCTTACCCAGGTCGTGCAATTCCCCAGCCAGCCCCAGATCGGCGACCAACTCGTCCGGCAGCCCGCAGCGTTCGGCCATTTCCCGTGCCATCGCGGCCACCCCCTGCAGGTGATCGGTCAGCGAAACCTGCACCCCCAGATGCGAATTCGTGGCATCTCGGCCATCCGGGATGCGCCTCGCCGGGCAGATCACCGCCCAACGATCACCGTAGTCGACGACGTCTGCTAGGCGCGCCATACAACCAGGGCGCGAATCGTGGTCCTCGTGCGAGCCGGCATCCTGCCGGCTACCGGCAGCGCTGGCGGATGCCGTCGGGCCAGGAAGCCGGCTGCGACGGTTTGCCTCGGCGACGAACTCGGCCCGGCGCGACCCGGTTTCCGAATCGTCGTCCGAATCGGGGCGCCGCCACGGGTCGTCGTCGCGAGGCCGCAACACCACCCAGCCCGCCTCATAGGTCACCTCGTCCGCGATGTCGCTGACCGGTTCGGTACCACTCGGATCCCACACCCCATCGACCAGCCCGCCATACTCGGCCGGCGCAAACACCACATCGCCGGGACGCAGCTCGTGCGCATCGATCGGTTGGGCGGCGCCTTCATCGTCCAACCGCCAAACCCGCCGGTTCACCGAAACACCGGAGGCCGGCGATACCTCGATGCCGGGGCTGTCGATATCCGCGGTCGCCGGCGGCACGGCGTTCGGTGCAGCAAGCCACTGCCGCACCGCAGTCACCGGCACATCGAGCCTTTCCGAGGGCAATGCCGACAGCGCGCCGAGGATGCTGCTCGCCGCGTCGATGCCGTCATCTGTCAACGGTGGCAGATCGAACCGCCACACCAATGAGACATCGGCGTTTGGTTTCCGGAAACCGTGCAGCAGGGCATCGACGGTGGCCTCCAGGGGACGGTCGGTGGTGGTTGCGGCGAGCTCATCCAGATCGGTGGGCATCAACACCGCCGCCGGTACCGGCGGCATATCCAGGCCCGTACCCAGCTCGGTGAGATCCTGCGACATCGGGCCGCAGTCGAACTCCTCATGGCCGAACCGTTTCTCCAACTCCGCAAGGGTGGCACCAAGCGCCGGACCGTAGATCGGATCGTCGGCTGGCTGGCCCGTGGTGGCGACGATGAACGCCTGGGCGGGCAGGCCGGCTGCGGCATGGACGCCGCGCCTATCCAGGCGCCCGAGACGCTGCCGCAAGGCTGCCAGCGGGCAGATCTCGCTGATCAACGCGTCGAAACTATAGTCAGCGCCAACCTCGATGCACTGGGTGGCCACCACGAAACGCAGGCCCGGCTGCGTCTCGCGGTCTGCGGCCGCCCAGGCGGTAGCCTGTGCCTGCGCCCGGGTACGTTCCCGACCACGCATCCGGCCGGTGATCAGCAGGCTACCGTGGCCCAACTCGACGAGCCTGCGGTGCACTGCGACCGCGGTAGCCACCCGGTTGACCACCACACCTATCACCCCGTCGGTGATCTCTGGTCGTTCGGCCAGAACCTTGATGGCCGACCCCCAGGCGGCAGCGGGGTCCTGCCCCTTCTTTCCGATGGCAGGCAGCAGCCGGCAGCGTTTGCGGGCGCCTATCCGGCCGGCTAGCCGGGCGTCCCCGGTGAGCAGGCTGGGTTCGGCCGGGAATCGTTGCAGCGGGCCGGTGCCGGGCGTGGCCGACATGCGGACCACCTGGTTCGGCCTGGTCACCCGGATTTCGGCAGGCAACTGCTCGAGTGCCTCCAAGGTTTCTACCAGGGCGGTGCTCAGCTGTACCTCGTCCAGTAGGATCAGAGTGTCGGCCCCGGTCAGCCCGGCATGGATCGGCGCCATTCGGCGCCCGACCCCGTAACCCCGAAACAGCAGCCGAGACCCGAACTGGTCGACGGTCGAGACGATCACGGCCGGCTGATCGGGCCAGCGCAGCCATTCCTGCGGGTCGAGTAGCCGGGGCCCACCACCGCGCAGCCGGCCAATATCCAACGCCACCCCCGTGCCGGACAGACCGGCCAGGCGTTGAGCCACCCTGGTCAACGGGGACGCGGGGTCGCCGGTCAGCGCGGACTGCAATCGGTCGGCCACCGCCCGGGCCCGCGCCGCCGTCTGATCGACTATGGTGCGTCGATCGACCACGAACGCGACCCGGCGGGGCATCGTTTCACACCTGGCGGCCAGCGCGTAGACCGCGATATCGAGGGCGGCCGTCTTGCCCGACCCGGTTGGCAGGTCGAGCAGCGCCGGCCAGCGGCCCGTGGTGACCACCTGCTCGGCAAGCGCCACCTGCCAATCGAAGGGTGCCATGCCCCACAGCTGGTTGAAGAAGGCACCGAAATCGCGGGCCAGGTCAGTCATTTCGGTGCTCCTTCGTAGGGGTCATCAGACCGAAACCGAGGTTGCGGTTGCCGCCGATGAGCAGCGGCCCGGCCACCGGGGTGTCGAACTCGATACGGGCATGCACCAGACGCCGGACGCGTCCGGCCTGGATGACCCGTGGGAAACTGCCTGCTGGCCGGACCCCGGCCAGCAGAGACTGGCGGGTGGTCTCGATATTCACCGGACTTGGCAGACCCGCCCGGGAACACGAGTGCGTCAACCATTCGATCAGCCAGGTTTCGTACTCGTCGGCGGCCAGGATACGGCGCGGTGATTCCGCGATGACCAGCGGTAACGCGGAATACCAGATGCGTGCCGGCCGCGCCCAGCGAGCCCATTGCAGGGTGAGCTGAGTGGGATCGGTGAGCCGTTTGATCTTGGGCAGCCCCTGCAACGCGCTCGGCGCCACCCCGTCGAGGGCGGCAGCCACCGCCCGCAGCAGGGGTCGACGCTCCGCCGGTGCGAGATCGCGCGGGACGATCACCGCGCCCCCGAGTAGATCCCCGGTAGCCTGCGGATGCCCCACATTCGGTAACCCCAGCACGAAGACATCGCGTCCCCGGGTCGAGCCGGTGGCCGCACAGGCCTGCAACACCGCCCCGCGGATCGTGGCGGTCAGATTGGCCAAGGCCGGTGCCCCCAGCCGCGGCCGGATCTCGAAACTAAACCAGATTCCGGCGGTATCCGAGCTACGCGGCGGCCGGTCTGGACGAGGCCGGCTCGTGGCATATGGGGTCGAGACCGCCGGCAAAGCCCGCGGCCGGGCTCCCCGGTGACGGTGGAAGAGTTCGACCAGGGCATCAAGCTGTCCCGGCCCGGTGGTGCGCAACAGTTCCTCGGCATCTGGGTCGGGCCAGTGGGTGATCTGCTGCACCGGATCGTCCAGCAACCGGCAACTGACCAGCGAGGACGAATGCCCGAACCGGGTCACGCGGGCCAGCAGCCCGTCGAGAGTCTGCCGCTGCCGGCCGGTCAGCTCCGCGTCCGGCCAGGTGTAGGTGATGATGCACCGGCCGTCGGATTCCGGGGCCAGGGTCATCGAGGGGAACGTGCGGGGTTGCCGATCCCGGCCCGCGGGCATCGAATCGGGTAGGGCCTCGAGTTTCGCCATGGCCTCCTCGACCGACTTGCCGTGCACTAGGCTGGCGACATCGCGTGCCTTGTTGAGTTGGCTCATCGCCGATCTGCGTTCTCGGTTGGTTAGGTTGCCCGCGGCCAGCCGTCGGCGAGCCTCGGTTGCTTTTTCCACTCGCTGCCACAGCGCCTTGCCGATCACCGAAGCATCGTTGACCGGCACATAGTGGATTACCGGAGTACGGGCCCTGGCCTGCCCCACCCCGATGCGGGGTGAACCATGGCATTCCAGCCTGCGCAGCAACAGTTCCTCATCCGGGTTGGCCTCGGGTGTGCTGGCCCATTCGGCGACCAGCGCCGAGAAGAACCTGGCCGGATGCGGTGGCCACTCGGGGGCGTTCCGGTCATCGTGCCTGGCGGCCACATACCGCCCGGTGAGGAAGTCGACCTCAACGGTGAGCATCATTCAGCCTGGTCGTCCGCGGGTCGCTGAAAGGACTGGGCGCGGCTGCGCTTGATCAGTTCGCGCAGTTTGGGTGCCGGGACGAGCCGGATCGGCTCGGTCGGCCAGGCCAACCCGGCCGCGGCGCATTCGGCCGCGGCCTGCTCCAGCAGGGCTACCGCCGCTGCCCGGTCGACCGGGAACACCGGCGGGGTGCTGCCGTCGCGCGGCACCAGCTCAAGGCGGGCCTCGTGAGTGGGCACCAACAGGCAGCGTGACCGCAGATCGTAGTCGTAGTCGCGCTGGTAGGCGATCGCCACCACACCCAGGGCGGCGACAGCGGTGCGAGCGGCCAACTCGGCGCGCTGCCGGGCGGCACCGCTCAGCGCGGCCCCGGAGGCATCGGTGCAGAAACGTAGCTTGCGCAGCGCCGCTAACGAGATCACCGTGGTTTGAATGGCCTTCTCAATGGTCACACCACCGGCCTGGTGGTCGATCGACGGGGTGACATTGCCGTGGTTGACCGCGGACGGCCGGCCCAGATCGCCCTTGTTGCCCACCGCCACCGGGCCCTTCTTATCAACCTGGGCTTCGCTCTCGTCCAGCGTCCACCCTTGGTCTGGTTCGGCATGCCTATACACCGTGGCCGCGCTGCGCTCGATCTGTAGCGGGTCGATCCGGCTGCCGACCTTGACACCGAATTGGGCGCCCAAACCGACGATCTCGGAGACGAAGGCCCGCTGGAATTTGGCGCCCAACCCACCCTTGGGGCCGGTGGAATCCCACATGCCCATCAGCAGGGCTACCGGATTGGTCAGGAACAACGCCGTCGCCGCGTCCGGTGAGGCGTCGGTGATCTGGTGGCCCAACTCGCTCAACCGGAACAAGGTGCCGTCCAGCATCGAATCGCGGAAGATCGCATCGGCCAGCCGATGCGGGGCTTGCAGAGCGGTGATACGCCCGATCTCGATCAGCTCTTCGTCCACGGTGAAATCGACGAATGGATTCGGAAAGCTGATCTCACCGGCATCCAGGCCCTCCTGGAGGGCAAGCTCGTGCCGGTTGGCGCTGCTGGCCACCGAATCGAGCAGGACGCTGCGCTTTTCCACACCATCCTCCCGGTAGGTTTCGGTGGCATACCGGGTGGGGGCCCCGTCCGAAACCCCGTAGGTGGACGGGAACACCTTGTCGCCGACGCCGCCGGCGGGCTGCAACTCGGTGCGGCAACGCAGCGCCACATGGGAGCCGCCGACCGCCGCGCGCAGGATGTCGAAATCGAGGGTAGTCATTCTCGTGCCTTTCTGTTGGCCGTTGGTGGGATACTGGTCGTGCGGTCGCAGATGTCGCTGCCCGATGGTCTGCGGTCCCCCGATGCCATGCACAAAGTTCAGCAGGTGCCACTGACATTTTTTATCCGGGGTGGGTGATTCTTGGCGAGATCTTGGAATCGGCCATCGCTGGGCTGCCGCGGCAGCGTGCCGGAGGCCGCCCAGCGGCGCGTCACGTGTCGTATCGGGCGGCCGCTAGATCGGCAGCCGTCGCCTGCGCGTCCCCGGTGTCACCAGGATTGTGGGCGGATCGTGGTTAGCGAGCGGGAGCGCGGCATGCCTGGCCGGGTCTCAGGAGTCCTGGGTGACCGGAAGGTACGTCTCGTGGAATCGGGAGCCGGCGATCAGCCACATGTAGCCCCGGTCGTTGCTGACCACCCAGTCGCCTGGGACGGCGGTCTCGGGCCCCTCGGCAGATTCGACGACTTCGCCCGGAACGGCAGGGCGGGCGTCCACCTCGCCGAAGCGTTCTGCGTAGACCGACCCGCACGGGCGATATGTGCGGGCGAATTCGTCGGAGGTGACGCTCCAGGTGCTATTGCCATCGGTGAGCAGCAGATCCCCGGGCTGCGCGGTTAACCGCTGACCAGAATGTGTGGTCCAGGTTCGCGAAACGAGCAGGCGTTCGACGATCCGGACACGGCCCCGGCGGGCATATCTCATCGGCGGGCACCCCCGGTGATAGCCGGCGACGACACCGGACACCCCAGCAGTGCCAATGAGAGGGTCATACCGTCTCAGTATAGTGGGTCGTGCCCGGCAGCCGCTGAAGGGGCTGGGAACGGCCGGAGCCAACAAGACGGCCGATCGGCCGGGTTCTGGGGTCTGCTGGGTGTTTGGTTTCGCTGCTGGTTTATTGTGTCGGGACTGCCGGCTGGCTAATATCTCGACTGCTGGGTAGCCGGGTCGATGGTGCCTATCGGGCCCGGCTATCGGGGTAGCGCTGGCCGAGGCCTAACCAACGCCATGGCGGCGCGGGCATAGGGGGACAAGATGACGTGGGGCCATTGGGTGTCCCTGGCGATCGCGGTGATTTCGCTGATTATCTGGGTTTCGCTGCGCTGGGCGCGCCGCAACTCGCGCGGTCCCGGCCGGCCGGGCAGGGTCATCGAGTGGTTCGATCGGAGCTGGTTCGCCTCATTGAGTTCACGGGTGTGGCTTGTCGCCCTCGTCGCGGTTTTGATCTATCCGATCCAGGTCGCGCAGCTGAACGGCCTCGGCGGCTTGGTAGGGGCAGTTATCGGGGCCTTCTACGTCACCATGCAGGTGTTCGTGGCCGGGGTGGATATTGCCCCAACGCTTCGGCTAATGCGAGAGGCCGACGGGTTCGCGTGCATCGGGGCCGGCTACGCCCTGCTGCTTTCGGCCGCGGCGCCAATCCTGACCGTCACCCTGGTGGTCAGCCTGATCGGCGATCTGTGGGGCAAACTGCAATATGCCCGCAGGCTACGACACCGTCGTCGGGCGGATGTATTCAGTGAACTCAACGAGAATTCGCTGGCGTTGGCCGAGAGCATCCGCAAATGCGATCCGGAATCGATCATCGTATTCACCAATGTGCTATCAGATGACAGCAAGTTCTCGACCGGTCTACAGGCACGGGCCGATCGGCTGAAGGCCATCTGCCTGCGCGACGATGCGCTTTCCCCCGCCCTGACCTGGCGCCGTAAACGCCGAATGCGGTTCTTCGTCATGGGCTCAGACCCGGCTGAGAACCTGCGGCAGGCTTACAAGATCACATCGGACGAGCGGTACACCCGGCGCCGTGGGCAGACCGATCTATACCTGTTTTCGGACTCCGTCGAAGGCCGATTGATCGTCACCAGCGCGACGAGATCGAGCAACCCATCGGAGGATACCGAATCGCGAGCGAATGGCTCCCGGGCAGCCGGCACCGCCGGATCGGGCCCGTTGCGGGTCCGGCGCATCAACATCGCGCGCACCATGGTCTACAACTGGCTATGGCAGGATTCCCAGCAACCGGGCGTTCGGGGTATCGGCAAGACCGGAGGCATTGACCTATTCAGCCGGGCGGCCACGACCGACCGTGGGGACCGGTTGATATCGGCGGTCATCTTAGGGTTGGGGGAGCATGGCATGGAGATGCTGAAGGCCCTCACCTGGTTCTGCCAGATGGATACCACAGCCGGTGGCCAGTACCTGTTGAAAGTGGACGGGTTCGATACTGATCCGCACATCGCCAAACGATTCCGCCTGGATTATCCCGGCCTGGCCAAGAAGCCGCCGGTAGGACGGATCCTGCTTGCGGCCCGGCGCAGGCGATCGGCCTTCCACTGGTTGCCTAAGAAGCCGCCGGTGAGACGGATCCTGTTCGATGACGCCCACCACGACATCACCATTCACCCCGGCATCGATGCTACTTCCGCCGAGCTGGTGAAGCAGGCGCTGCGAATCGCGAACCCTACCTTGATATTCGTCTCCCTCGGCGATGACAGCCGCAACCTGCAGGTTGCTATCCGGTTGCAGCGTGAACTGGCCAGAAAGCAGCGCAAGCCCATCATCATGGTGGTCTCCCGGCATGCCGACGAACTGCGCCCGGCATTGCAGGAGGTGTTGCAGGCGGACGGTGCCCCGCCCATTGACCTGGTGGGCGGCACGGGCGAGATCTACACTCACCAGGCGATCATCCAATCGGATATGGAAAGCGCCGCCTTGGCCAGCCACCTGCACTGGGTGCAACAAGAACCAGACCTGGATGCGAATAAGTGGTGGCGAGGCATCCAAGAGTTCTTCACAAGCGAGTATCACTATCGTTCTTCTATGGCGGTCGTGCTGCATCACAAGGCCAGACAGCGGCTGCACCGTCACCATCAGCCTGACAGCCCCAACGGTCTCGAAGGCCGGGAACACCTGCGCCGGCTGGAACATGCCAGGTGGAACGCCTTCATGCGATCGGAAGGATTCAGCTACGCGAAACCGGACAAGACCCACCCCGATGCGGCGCCTTCAAGCCATGGCGAAAGCCGCCGCGATGGCCGGCCACCGGGGCCCGCAAAGACCCACCCCGATCTGGTGCCCTTCAGCCAATTACCTGCCAAAGAGCAAATCAAGGACGAAAATGACCCCGACGCCGCCGAGAGGGAATTGCGAAAGCGTCTGAAGGACCGTAGCCTGCCCGGGCTGAACGGCACCGAGGATGCGCGGACAGCCCGGCCAGGACGCAAAAGGCATTCTCGGGCCACCATCGACGACCAAGCCGTCTATGACCTCCTGGAGGAGTGCTTCCAGGAGGACGACCGTGGTGCGTAGCGATCGTCTCACCCGGCATGCCCCACAACCCGCCGGCGGCGAACCACCTGCCCATGCCACGATCGCGATTCGCGGACGAACGCCACACCGTAGGGGAGAAGACCGCCTGCGCGGATCGCCCGGGCCGACGAGCCATCGTGCGCGGAGCGCAGTCGGTTGCGCATGACACACCGGATAGCGGCCCTCGGTGGCGTAAGGCAGATCTGTAACCTGGTCATCGAGGCAGGCCACCCGGTGCTAGGCCGGCCCGGCCATCGAGATTGATCGAGATTGGCGGGGTGGCCGGCGAGGGACGACCACGATCGCCCCGCCGGCTCGTGGTGGCCGAACCGGCAAAATTGATTCGGTGGAATTGCTGCGCCCGGTTGCGTTTTAGGCTAAGCTTCTGCCCGTAATCTTAGATTTGTTTGACGCAGTTGTCGGGGGACTCTACAAAGGCCAGCGGACAAAGCGACGGAGCCGTCGTTGGCCCTTCGGCGATCGCGTTCAGACGATGCCACCGCGAAGGACCCCGATGGAGCGATTGCTGAACTACACCCCGCACGCCCAGTTGGTGTATCGACCAGACGACGGTGCGGCGGTGACCCTGCCACAACAGGGCAATGTGCGACTGACCGAGGAATGGCTGCCCGACGGCGAACTGCCGAACGGCATGCCGCTCACCCGGCTGCGCTATGGACCTCCCGAGGGTCTGCCGAGCCCGCGAACCGGTGTCGTCTATGTGGTATCCCAGCTGGTGGTGAACGCCTGCCCCGAGCGGGACGATCTCGTGTTCCCCGCCGGTCTGCTGCGCAACGAACACGGTGACATCACCGGATTCCGGTTGCTGGCGCGGCCCGCTGCAGGAAAAGGAACATCACTTTCAAATGGTTGAATGGAAGTACACGAAGTGAGCGATCCAGGACGTTCGAAGGAACAACGATGAGTGAGCCGGTCGCAATTTACAAGCGGGACAAGAGCGGCTGGCAGTGGACGCTGTGGAACGGTGCGGCCGGAGGCGAGTACGCACCAGTTTCTGCCGAGGATGATCTTATCGAGATGCTTGATTTGCAGGCTGGGGGATCTGACGGCGAGACCGTGCAATACTTGATCGGAGTGGGCGGAACACCGGATAATCCCGGCGACCTGGAAAATATCAGCCCGGCCGTGAAGAAGTTCCGCAAGAAAACCTGCCTCGTTGAAGTGACTGCATCCGATGGGTGTACCGCGACAGTTGAGGGGCTTTGTGAGCCTTGGGCCCAGTCCTTGGCAAACTCGGCGGATGTCGTGCTGGCAGTGTGGCCGCCGCGTTGCGGGTCCTTGGCAAACTCGGCGGATGTCGTGCTGGCAGTGGTGCCGTTCGCTGAATCGCCGACCGCGGTCTGGCTTAATGAAGGTGGACGAGAGGGATGGATACGCAAAAAGAAGGAGACACACCAAAAAAAGGAGGAGAGCGAGATCCGAAAGCAGATCCAGCGGAAGCACGGTTCCGAGCTCTCGTTTATCAATCCGTACTCATTTGTGCCATTGCCGATCATCGGTGATGGGAATCTTAAGAAACATTCCCCAAATGGTCACGCGAAGATGCTCGAAGACTGCTACTCGGGCTACTTCGATTGGGTGCTCACCATGACAACGCCGCTGTTGCTTCCCTCCGAGACCGGATTGGCGCCTGGCGACCATCTTGAGTACCCAGGATCTTCATTGCGTGGTGCCCTTCGCTCGCTGCACGAGGCGTTGTCAGGCGGGTGCATGAGGATCCTGGATCCAGACTATGTGCCTGTGCATCGCGATCCAATGAATGCGTATGACGGCGATCGAGACTATTTGGCAGTGGTTTGCGAAATCGATCCAATCACGCATGCCGTGACAAAAGTAAAGAAGACCAAGCGGACATGCTGGGTGCCGCTTATCCAGTTCGATCCCGGACTCGTCGGAAAGCTGTACTCCGGAATGGAGGTTGCCTTCGGTCTTAAATCGAATAACACGAAGACCGCCGGCAAAATCGCTGATAATAATAACAAGCTAATGACAAAGAGTGCGGCAAAAAAGCGTTTCGAGGCATGTAGTTCTGCTTCGGTTAAGGCAGGATCGGGCTGGGTGGTCCACCTGACCCGGTCCACGGCGATCAGAGACAAGAAATCCTACTACGTGGCAGTCTCTGAGCTTGGGGAAGAAGAAATAGCGATTGAGCCTGAGCAGTGGTCGAGATATGTGGACGCTTGCGATGGCAATGCGGACTTGATCGGTAACGATCACCCATCGGATACCTCCGGTTGCGTACCTGGTGAGCAAGACTGGCCCCATGATGAGGTGTGGCACGGCGAAAAGAAAGCCCTAGTTGGGCGCAGACGAAAAGTCGATGGCTGGCTCGGCGTCGGTGACACCGTCTGGGTCTCCAAGGACAACCTGAAGATGGCTGTTATCTGGCGTTCGCATGGCAGTTCGCCAGTGGGCCAGCGCATGGACGATTACTATCTGCCGTGCAGTGATCCTCGCGCACTGTGCCCCACATGCGCAGTGTTCGGCTCCGTACGGGCGGAACGTAGCCAGGAACATGACCAGGCCTCCTACCGAACACATGTGCACGTGGGCTGGGGACGAAGCGAGTCACCCGTCGAGATCAGCGATAAGCAATTGCCTCCATTGCGGTCGCCCAAGCCTTCGTCCGGCGGATTCTATCTGGAGGCGCCTGAGGCTAATAGGCGCAGGGCCAGCAAAGATGAATCGCATATTCCTGTTTCTCATTGGGGATCGATAGCGGATGGCAAATCTCTACGCAAAATCAGGGGTCGCAAATTCTACTGGCATGGTCAGGTCAATCACGGAAGGCAAGAACCTTCATCCTGGAACAGCGATCAGAATGGCAGCGCATCTTCGGTGGCGGCCGGAACCATTCTGCGTACCCGGATCTCCTTCGACAATCTGGATATCGAGCAAATCGGCTGGCTGATCGCCGCAGCCGATCCGAGTGCATTCTTTGCTACCGACTGCGCCACTCACCTGGGTGGTGGGAAACCGCTCGGATATGGCACGGCAACCACCCGGGTGGAGGCTTTCCAGGCCGAAAGTGCCAGCCAACGCTACAACGCCGATGCCGATAGCCGTCTTACCGTTGAGCAGGTACTGGGCCATGTACGGAACTTGGTAGAGCCGCGTGGGCTGGCAGCGGCACATTCCGCATTACGCCGGATACTGGGGACGAAGTCTGTAGACGCAGACCGAATCAGTTATCCAACGACCGAGTCGTTCGCTAGCCGCGAATCGAAGAAGTTTGGGGAATCATTCCGCTGGTTCAGCAACCACACAGGTGGCCGCGAGGGTGACCTGATGCCGTTGCCAGATGCTACGGAATTGGATCAATACCTACCATGTAAAATGGAAGCTGACGATGCTTAGAGAGGCTTGGAATGACAACCTATATTGATGTGGCGGTCAGCAGAATCCAAGCCTATCTGGGCAGATCTCGCAGACTGTGGGGGCGGCGCGGCGCGTCCGAGGAGTTGGTGCTGGTCACTTTGCTACCAGCTCAGGCGACCGAGGAGGGTCGTAAGGAATGCCTGGTACAGGAGGTGTTGAATGATCACCACGGCGTTCGCTTGAACGAAGAAGCCTTGAATATGGATGGTGTAGTGTCCTTGCTCGGCGATGACGAGGAAGTGACGCTAAACGCCGGTCGCGATCTCGCGCTACGCATCAAACGCAGGCTGCCGGCTGTGACGATTTCTGTAAACTGGATAACCAGTGGTGAACCATATGCAGCCCTGCTGGGAACTGACCATGAATGGTACGAAGAAACCTATCAGCCTGCGCCATGTGAAGTGCCGATTGTGCGACTATGCGATGAATGCCGTACCTCCCCGGCCAGTTACCTACGTGATGTGCGCTATGCGGATGTGCCAGACCCGCTGAATTTGTGCCTGGATTGCGACACCCGATTCAAGAAGAACGTTGGCGATCGTTGGAAGAAGGTTGTCCGAACACAGGCAAACGATCGCTTCCCGAATCGATTTATCTGTGAGTGGTGGTTGCGTGACGAGCTGAATCGTAAACGACCTGGGCAGAACGAACTGCGTGGCAGCCAGCATTTTCAGGAACTGGGCGAGCTGACCTGGGAAACTGAAGTTCATCGAGTTAGAACACATCGTGACAACCATACTGCCCTCATCTTTGCTGACGGAAACGGACTGGGCCAGCTCTTCGGGAAAGCTAAGACCCGGGCAGCCAAAATTGGTAACACGACCGAGCTAAAAGACATCTCGGAACGTGTCAAAGCAGTTACCAAGGAAGCGTTGCTTGAAGCGGCCTCGGCAATTCTAGATCCGCAAGACGAGATCATGCCACTCGTTCCACACATCATGGGAGGCGACGATCTGCTGATCAGTCTCCCGGCAGAACGGTGCTGGCGGTTCCTGGACCGATTCATGACTTCTTTGGCACAGGATCCGCCAGGTTCCGGCGTTGAAGGAGATCATATGACCATGTCTGCGGGCATGGTCATATGCAAGGCGGAGGTACCCTTTGGAGATCAGATCTCCATATCCGAACGCCTGCTCAAGGATGCCAAGCGATCGGTGATGGGGAAGGGTTGGAGTTTCGCCTGGCTCGATCTGACCCACGACGGCCCCGACGGCTACCGCAAGCCTTGGTCTCTAGACCAGCTTCACGGGCAATGTGCGGCATTGCAGCATCTGGGTGGCATGTCGGCCAATTCGGTGACCAGCTTGGTCGCGGCAATCGGTGGGTGTGATGAGGCCATCGCTCGGCAGAAGCTGGCGTACTTGTGCAGCCGGATGCCCGAAGTCGCAAAACTTATCGAGATCATGAGTATCGATGCGGGAACCATTAGCGCAGCGCAGACGACGTTGATCGGTGATCTTGTTTCCATAGGCAGGTGGTGGCGATGACATCCATGACCATGTGCATGCAGTTCGCGACGAGCGTCCGATTCGGCACCGGTTTGGCCGCCGACGGTTTGGATGAGGTACTCGACCATGAACAGCCCATCAGCAGCGCCGCGATCAAGGGCGTGTTCCGCGACGAGGCACGCTGGCTACTTCCGGGTACTGATGACCGCGATCACCCGTTCGTAATGAGCGTGTTCGGCGGTCCTCAGGGAGAGCAATGCCCGTGGAATTTCCAGGTCACACAGCCGTCAACCGTTCGCTACCAGTCCAGAGCCAGCATTCGGCTGGGGGCTGGTGGTGTGGTCTGTCCCGGAGCGCTACACATCAAACAAGAGGCGACAATGGGGCCGGCCACATTGGAGGTTACCCAGCGTTCCGCATTACCGGATTGCGGATTCCGGCTGTGTCCGGGTACTCGATTGGTCGACTATCATATGGCGCTTATCCATCTGGCTGGGCGTGCAGTAGAGAAGGTCGGTCAGCGTCGCACCAGAGGGATGGGCTGGGTGTCGATCAGTTGCCCAGCACGATCGGTGCGGGACGATCTGGTGCTCATCTGGCAGCTTCGAGAGGTGGTGCAATGATGGCCTGCTGGCTTGATCTGATAGTCACCGCGAGCCAGCGGGTGTCTTTGGGGCAAGGTGGCACGCGAGCATTCCTGACCACCAGTCACCCGGTCATCCCGGGATCCGTCATGCGGGGAGCTCTGGCCGCGGCCTGGATGGCCCAGGGTAACCAGCGGGACGAAGACTTTAAGCAGGTTTTCGAGCGTGCGCGCTTCAGTCCCGTGATTCCCGATGGGGTAACAGTAATCGGCCAGTCGGAGCAGAAAATGAAGTATCCACAGCCGGAGACACCTCAATCCGAGATCCGGATCGATGAGGCCTTCACCCAGCGATTGACACCGGCCGATGCCCAGGCCAAGGGGTACGAGCGGTGTGCAGGCGGATACCTAGGCGGTCGTTTCATCACCCAGACGACTACGGCGCTGACGCCACGGAAAAATACGGCGGCCACGGGGCAGCTGTTCAGCAGGCAAGCTATTGAGGCTGGAACAAAGTTCCGGGGCCACATAGTACTTCCAAATGCAGCGCCCACGGCGACGTTGCTTAGACTGGACACCGTTTTCGTCGGGGGTAGAAGCAGCGTCATGGGAAAATGTGCGGTACAGCTCACTGTGGCATCAGAACCGAGTATTCCCCGGAACGACGCCGAGGTGGTACTTCGAACTTGCTCGCCGACAATACTGGTGGACGCGTTCGGAGCGCCCACGGCAGACTTCACGGCTGCGCTGGAATCCTATGGCTTGGTAGTCGAAGACACCTGGGCGCGTCGCCTCGACACGTTCAGTGCGGGAGGCTGGCATATTGCCAGTGGTCTGCCCAAACCACAGGAGATATCTTTGGCCCCGGGAGCGACCGCCAAGGTGCGGGTGCCGAAGCCTGCCGACCTGTTGGCTGCCATCGCGGGTGGCATCGGGGTACGACGCAATGAAGGATACGGCTGGTTGACGGCGATCACCGAGAAGGAACGATCGGCATCCCTGAATGAATGCGAGCAGCCGGTAGCGTCCCGGCAGTCGTCTTCGTATTCTGCGACGTCGGAACGATCGGCAATCGGAATGTCTTGGGCCGACAAAGTGGATGCCCTGAGGCT
The DNA here is from genome assembly GCA_938036835.1 of uncultured Propionibacterium sp. Classification (GTDB taxonomy): domain Bacteria; phylum Actinomycetota; class Actinomycetes; order Propionibacteriales; family Propionibacteriaceae; genus Brooklawnia. The sequence goes on along the minus strand of CALHWB010000046.1, from coordinate 28,056 downwards.
CAGCTATGACCAGCGACAATGGCTCGCCGGTTTGATACGTGCGACGCAGCCAGGTGATGAATTTACCCGGGAACAGCAAAACCAGCCCATGGCGCGCCGGCTGTCCAAGCCACAGAGCGAGGGCATCGAGCAGATCATCCGGGATGTTCCGAAGGATCAGCGAAACAGTCTTGCATTCCAGATCACAAGGGGATCAAGGTCATGAAACGTACCTATGTGCGAGTGCGGATCGCCATGCAAACGCCTTGGCGGATCGGTGCTTGGGAAACACAATCCCAAGACTCCGCTGAAACCTTGACCGAGCCGCGGGACGACGTTTCGCTGTCTCGTCGGCCCGTGATTCCGGGTACCAGCGTGGCAGGTGATCTACGAGCCTTCCTCGGGACCGAGGCGACTCGGTTCTTGGGGTCGTTGCCCGACGGCGAACCGGTGATCTCGGAACCGGTGATCTCGCCTTGGTGGGTTCTCGGCGTGAGAGTGACGGATGCCCAGATCGGCAATCGGCATCGAGTGAAGATTGATCGACATCGTGGGGCGGCTGCCGACAAGGGTCTCTTCGCTGTGGAAGAAGTGACCGGCGGAAACGTATCGGTCTACTTTAGAACCGAAACTTCTGATCCGTATCCATTCCTTGAGGATTTGAAGAGGTGGCGGCCACGGTTCGGTGGTGGGCAAACCACCGGGATGGGACATGCTCAGGTCACCGAGATCTGTCATCGGGTACTGAACCTCGATGACAAGGATGAAGTAGCTGAGCTATTGGAGTTGGAGCCGGCGAATCTGGGCGGCGAGAAAGGTGATGGCCGTCAGGATGGCAAGGTACTAGAACCGTTGGAACCGGATCCAGCAATGGCGCGGGTCGATCGGCTGTTAAAGCTGGGACAGACCTGGTTCCCGGATGCCAAAGGAACTGCCGTCGGGCTTGAACCGCAACCGCCTCTGCTGACAGCTACGGTACGATGCCCCTACTACGCGCTACCCGACGATGGTCAAACTCAGACCTTTGGCACGGCATGGAAGGGTCTATTGCGTTCACGTGTGCAGTTCATAGGTCGTTCGCTTGGCATGATTACCTGTCTCGACGCGAACGAGTGGACAGGCTGCGGAACCTGCGGGGTTTGCCGGGCTTTTGGATCGACCCAGCGGCGCGGAATGTGGGAGTTCAGCAATTCGCCTTGGCTACAAGCTGACATGATGTCCCGGGTGGAGGAGTCGAAAATCAAGACGTACGCGCGAATCGCAATCGATCGCTTCACTGGCGGTACACGCAATGGGGCGCTTTTTGAACAGCGATACCAGCCTAACCTGACCATGGAGTTGAAAGTCGTCGGTCCACGGCTACCGGGCAAGCACGCCTGGGTGGAAAGAGCACTGCTGCATGCAATGCGGGATCTAAACGATGGACTGATTACCTTGGGGGGCCGTGGTGCGATTGGATTTGGTATGGTCACCGTGCAGGCTGTTGAGTTCGCCGGTATAACAGTGGACTTTAGCCGGTTGGATCCGGTCATTGAAAGGGACGCAAAGTGAGCCCCAAGGAGAGCAGCGCAATTCTGTATGGGTGGGGTGTACAGGAATGGGCCGCTGTACGGGAGATTTTGGGAGACGTCACCTGCCTTTGGGCCGACTACGGTGGTTTGCAGATAGGCCCCTGCCCGAGTACTGCACCGCCCTATTCTCATCTGTGGGGGTGGCGAACACCGGAGCCGGACGGGCATGACACCGTTCTATATCGGGTACGTATTGATGAGGACAAAGGTGTCGTCGGAGCGCTCGTGTTTGATAAGAATGTTGCACCGCAGTGCAGGCACGCCTCAATTCAAAGGCGGTCAGTGAGTGTGCGTCAATACCTGGGGTTGCCCTGGCAACAAGCCAGTGGGCAGATATCGGCTGCTACAGCTCGCAAATTGAAATCCATCAGTGTTTTCCTTTATGAGACGATTGACCTGATGCCCATGACGTTTGTGCGTCTCCTGGAGACAGGTCGATCTGCTTAGCTGGGTGCCTGAGGGGCAGTTACCTTGGTCAGCGCTGGCTGAGGGGGACGCTCGCCTCGCGGATGGTGGGCCGCGTATCCTAGCGTCTACCAGAACTCCGTTGGGACGCCCGGCTGCCAGGGATCGTCGTAGACGCAGTCGATCTGGGCGTCCGATTGGGACAGCGCACACAGGCGTTGATACCACTGCTTGCCGATGGCCTCGTAGCAGACGATGCGGTACTTGTTGAGCAGCCGGCCCAGCAATACGGCCAGGGGGAAGCTCAATGCGTGGCACAGCAGGATCTCGCTGCCCGGGCCACCGGCTAAGCCGGTCACCTCGGCGGCGATCCGAGTGGCGAGCCGTGTACCCTCCCGGGCGTCGATCGTGGCGGTCGGATCGCCGGGCCGGTTGGGGTCGAAGGCCTCGATGATCGCGGCCCGGGCGATGGGAGTCCGCAGCTTTGCCACGAAGTCGGTGAACATCCTGGAGTCGGTTTGGGGGCCGGCCACCAGCACCGCTACCGTTTGCGCCGATGGGTCCCATTCACCCTCGTCCACCGTGACCGGTTCGGAAACCCGGAAGACCTGGGGGTCGTGGTCGTTGGGCAGCCCCCACGCGCCATAGCGGTCCTCGACGATGACCGGGCAGGCCAGCCGGCGCTCCGACAGCATGCCGCCCAGCGCCAGAGCGATGGACTGATGGGCGCCCCCGGTGACGATCACCCGTTCGGGGCCGGCCGCGTGCAGGGCCTCGCCGATCGAGCGCAGAGTCAGCTTGAGGCGTCGCAAGGCGGCCACCCGTTCCCGGTGACATTCTGCACCGGGGTATCCGGGCAGGCAAAGCCGGATCCGGAGATCGGCCTCCCGATTGTCGGGGATATCGCTACCCAGGCCGGGATAGGTGTGAATGTCCAGGTACACCGGGTGGTTGCGTAGTGGTTCCATGCGGCTGCGCAGTAGGTGTTCGATATAGGAATCGATCCCATAGTTTTCGGTCACCGGCAGGCCGGGGTGGGCATTTGCCGCGTGCTCGACGCCCATCATGTCGTACTGGGTGAAGTTGTCCAGGGTTTCTTGGGGCAGGCCCAGCAAGTCCAGCGGTTTTCGCACGTCGATGCGCCCGGGGTCATCGGCGCTGCGGATGGCATTGTCCACCGCGATCCGCATGCCATGCCGCTCGGCGTGCGCGAGCAGCCTGGGCAATTCCTGTCTTTGCACGAAAGCGCTGTGGCCGATGTCCGGCGTGGCGACGATCACCCCGCCGCTGCAATCGTCGGCGATGGCCCGGTCGATCAGAGCCACGATGTCGTCGGGTTCCATCTGTTTCTTGTCGAGAAACACTCGCAGCCCGGCCGCTTGCAGATAGCCCACGATATGCGCTGCCCGGCGGGATCCCTCAGCGCCGTGCCGGTACGAGATGAACACGCTGCCGCGTCTGTCGCCCGGGTCGGTGGCCGGCTCAACCAGCCGGCCGTCCGCCCGCCGTCGGCTTGCCTCGGCCCGGGGCAGCCGGTTCAGCCAATCGGCAGTGGCCCGCAATGTGTCGGTGCGCCCCCAGGCGTTTTCCCCGTCCGGGCGGACCACATCGCCATCGCTGGCCACCGTCAGCCACAGGTTCCGCTGTGTTCGAGCGCCGAACCAGCGCGGGTCGACCGCCCGGACGTCGTCGAGATCGGAGACGACCAGCCCGGGCACCGGCAGCACGCGGGACCGCAGGTGCTCGATCTCTCGGCGCAGGCATTGGATTTCCGCGTAATCGCCGGGCAACTCCCAGCCGGTGCCGGTCGCCCCGGGCGTCGGCCTGCCGACGGCTTCGCCGGCAAGCTCCTGGAATTCGAAGCACCCTCGGGCGGCCCGCCAGGCGCTGTCCAGTTCCTTGGGCAACCCGAGATCGGGCTGCCAGGCAACCACGGCTGCGATCCGGCCATCGAGAGCCAGTTCCAGTGCCAGCAGGCCACCCAGCCCGACCCCCACCACACAGGCCGCCGTGCCCGTGGCCAGCTCAAGCTGGTGGCTGGCGGATTCCAGCTTCGAGCGGGCGTGCTCCCAGAAGGTCTCGGGCAGAGCCCCGGCGCCGTTGCCGGCGGGGGCGATGCCCGGGCGCCGCACCACATGGCCCTGCCCGGTCAGCAGGGCCTCAAGTTCGGTCAGCGCCTCTTCCGACGATCTGGCCAATCCCAGCCAGTTGACCGGTGCGCCAGCGGGGCAGGCGCCGGTGGCCTCCGGAGGACCGGCCATCGGCCTGGGTAGTAGCCCATTCACCAGGATCACGCCGAGCGGTCGCGAATCCAGTGCGGGACGATCCGTCATGACTGCCACCAATCGCCGGCGATGCCGGCCTGACTTGGTGCCGGTGCAGTCAGTCTAGCGATGGGCCTGTTCGCCCGGGAACTGGACACGGGCGAACGCCCCACTCGGGCATGCTGGTCGTCTTGTGGCGGGGGCGGCTGGGGGTCTGGATGCTGGGGTAGGTTTCGGTCGGTGGTAAAGGATGGCGGGCGGGCGCTAGCGGATTCCCTTGCGCAGCAGATAGCAGGCGTGCGGCAGCACCTCGCCGGTGCGCACCGCGCAGTAGGCGTCCCGGACCTGTGGATAGAACTCTGGCCGTCGTAGTCCCTTGTCGCTCACCGGATGGACCTCCGCTCTGGTCCAGATACGGCGGACCTCGGTGGTCACGGGGGATTCGTGGCCCTGATCGGTCAACAGATGGATCACCGCGGAATCGCTGGACAGATCCAGCGGCAGCACCGAGCAGATCGCCCGCATCACCTGCGCGGTGCTCGCGGTCGGCAGATCGATTACCCGCGTGGTGTGCGAATAGGCGGCGAAGTTCCTGTCCACCACCGCGATCACATCTCCGTGGCCCATCTCGGCTAGAGCGGCCAGCAGCGGCGGAACCAGCAACGGATCTAGGTTCTTCAGCACCCAACCACCCTAGTTCGTGAAATCGGGGAAAAGTGCGGTCTCTATCAAAGCGATTGCCGTTCCACGGCGGCGGACAAGACGAAATTTTGATATCTGGAAGGAATTGGCGAGGACCTGTTACGGCTGGTTGTTGCGCCGGTGAGTTGTAGAATTCCCTAGCAAGAGTCCACTGTTCAAACCCGTTGCAGACCGGGCCAACAGGAACCGGGAATGGCAATCGGTGGCGCTGTGAGCCGGTGACGGCTTGCCCGATGTCTCGACCAGCGCTCAACGGTTTCCAGCGCTCAACGGTTTTAGGTGCCGCAATGGATGCGCACCCGAGCGCTGGGGTCGTCGCCGGCCTCCGGCGACGGAATCCCGGAATGGGTGGGGCCGGTGCCCGGATTGGGTGGGGCCCCGGCAAGGTGCGTGGCGTGAGCCGCGGAATGGTCTATTGCGGAACGGCCAGCGGAGGCGAAGCGGGCCGGTCTTCGGGTAAGGACGGGGGCGGATTCGTCTCGGGCTGCCCGGCCGTGCGGAACCCCGCCCGCCGGGCAGCCGCTCAGGATGCGATCCGGCGAGAACGTTCGCGTAATCTGGGGCGGTGACAGTGACCCCGTTGACCATGCCCACCTCCGATTGGCTCGCCTGGCTGCAGCAGATCGGCGAATCCCAGCTCGATCGGGCTCGCCGCGCCATCGCAGACCTCAAGGCCAACCCGCCCGCCGGCGCGCTGGGCGTGCTCGAGGCGATGAACGACATCGAGATCGTCCTCAGCAATGTGGCCCACCGCGGTTACCTGTTCAGCGAGGTGCTGCCGGAGGCAGCCGCCCGGCAGGCTGCCGAAGAGTTCGCGTTGGCCGCTAGGCGATTGATCACCGATTTGGGTTTGGATACCGAGCTCTATCGAATCCTGGCCGGCCTGGACGGTTCCGGTCTCGACCCGGCTGCGGCGCGGCTGCTCGAACACCTGTTACGCGACTTCCGCCGGGCCGGGGTAGCCGCATCGCAAGCCGACCGTCAGCGGATCAAGCGGGTGCATGACCGGCTGACCGTGCTGGGCCAGGCCTTCGCGCGCAATATCCGTGAGGGCACCAAGACCGTCAGGTTCGCTCCCGGGCAGCTGGCTGGGTTGCCTTCGGATTGGCTGGCTGCCCACCCGGCTGCCGCCGATGGGCTGATCGATGTCACCACCGACTACCCGGACCTCATCCCGGTGCGGAACTTCGCCCGGGACGCCGAGACCCGCCGGGCGGTGCTCGTGGCGTCCCTCACCCGGGCGCTACCCGAGAACGTCGAGGTGCTGCACGAGATGCTTGCGCTGCGTGCCGAACTGGCCGGCCTGCTGGGCTATGCGAACTGGCCCGACTATGAGGCCGAGACGAGGATGATCGGTACCGGCGCGGCCATCGGGGAATTCATCGACAAAATCGCCGGGCCGGCCGAGGCATCCGCCCGCCGCGATGTGGCGATACTGCTGGCTCGCCTGCAACAGGACCGGCCCGAGGCCACCCAGGTCGAGGGCTATGACGTGGCCTACTACACCGAGGCGCATCGCCGCGAGCAGTTGGCGGTGGACGCCCAACTGGTGCGCACCTACTTCGACTTCGCCAAGGTGCGGGCCGGGGTGCTGGCGGTCACGGGCCGGCTGTTCGGACTGACCTACACCCAGGTAGAGGTGCCGGTCTGGCATCCCGATGTGCTCGCCTACGATGTCGCCCGCAGCGACGATGGGGCCGCGGTGGGACGCATCTACCTGGACCTGCATCCGCGGGCCGGCAAGTTCAAACATGCCGCCCAGTTCACGCTCACCACGGGAGTCGCCGGCCGGCAACTGCCCGAGGGCGTGCTGGTGTGCAACTTCCCGACCGGGCTGATGGAACACGATCAGGTGATCACGCTGTTCCACGAGTTCGGTCATCTGATCCACGAACTGATCGGCGGGCAGCAGCACTGGGTGCGGTTCTCGGGAGTGGCCACCGAATGGGACTTCGTCGAGGCACCCAGCCAGATGCTCGAGGAATGGGCCTGGGATGTCGGGGTGCTGCAAAGCTTCGCCACCAATGCGGCCGGTGAACCCATTCCAGCCGAACTGGTCGCCCGGATGCGCCAGGCCGACGACTTCGGTAAGGGATTCCAGCTACGCACCCAGCTGTTCTATGCGGCGCTGGCCTACCGGCTGCACCTGGATGATCCCGGCGACCTTGCCGAATACACCCAGCGGATCCAACGACGCTATTCGATGTTTCCCTACCTGGCAGGCACCTGCATGCCCGCCTCCTTCGGGCATTTGGAGGGCTATGGCTCGGCCTACTACACCTACACCTGGTCGCTGGTCATCGCCAAGGATCTGTTCAGCGCCTTCGATTCCGGCGATCTGCTCGATCCTGAGATCGCGGCCCGCTACCGCGATCGGGTGCTGGCCCCCGGCGGGAGCCGAGATGCCGCAGACCTGGTGGCGGACTTCCTGGGCCGGCCCTACACCTTCGACTCCTACCTGGCCTGGCTGGCCCGCTGAGGCCATGCCCGGCAGCTCGCCCGCGAGGCCGCCCCGGGGCCATCGACGCGGGCCCGGCCGATCGGTGGTGGCCGCCGGCCAAGGGCCCGGCGATGCCCGGTTATACCGGGTGATGCCCGACCGGTTCGAACTTAGGTAACCCTAACTGTCTAGGCAGAACGTCTTGTGCGGCGGCTTGCGATTGACACGGCGGAGTTGGTAGAAATGATGTAGGACCGGTTTCGCAACGAAGCGAAGGAGGACGGACATGGCAAGACTCATCAAACGCTTGTGGCGTGAGTTCACCCATGCGTTCACCGGCTGGCTGGGGATCGCCCTGGCCGCGCTGATCGGAGCGATCCTGGGGATCGGCCTGTTCACCTTCTACTACGCCGGGATAGCCAACTATTTCGGCAACGACCCCAGAACCTGCGCTAGCTGCCACGCGATGAACGAGCAGTACGAGGGCTGGCTGCGGGGCAGCCACGCCGATGTGGCCACCTGCAACGACTGCCACGCCCCCCATGACAACCTGATTCACAAGTACGCCAATAAGGCCGAGAACGGGTTCATGCATTCCCTGAAATTCACCTTGCAGGACTATCCCGAGAACATCCAGATCCGGGACCACAACCGCCGGGTCACCGAGGCCAATTGCCTGCACTGCCACGAGAACCTCGTTGACCAGATCACAAACAGTTCCAATCACACCGGGGAAACCCTGTCGTGCATCCGCTGCCACGACGGCGTGGGACACATGAGGTGACAGATGAGTAACGAGAACGCTGAGCACGGCACCGACGATCTCTTCGAGCCGGCTAAACCATCCCGCGGCGAGAGCGCCAACACCTGGAGCGGCCCCCGCAAGCGGTGGGTGCCGGTCGTGGTGCTGATCGCCTGCATGCTAGCGGCGGCCGGGCTTACCTGGCTGCTCATCACGATCTTCGATCACAAACAGGAGGCCGAGCGGCCCTTCACCGAGGTGGTGGAACTGACCGACCAGACCTACGATCCGGCCGTATGGGGCCGGAACTTCCCCCTGCAATATGAGAGCTACCTACAAACCGAGGACAGCGGCGCGCAGGAGCTACAGCCGAACGACAATCCGAGCGATCCCAACGATCCCCGGATGTTCATCACGCACTCCAAATTGGAGGAGTATCCCAGGCTGGTCACCATGTGGCAGGGCTACGCCTTCTCCAAGGAGTACCGGGAACCCCGCGGCCACCAGTGGATGCTGACCGATCAGCGCTACGTCCGCCGGATCACCGAGGTCAACCAGCCCGGCACCTGCCTGAACTGCCACGCCTCCATGCCGGAGATCTACGCCGAGCTAGGCAATGGGGACCAGATGGCCGGCTTCGCGGCCATGAACAAGTTGACCTACGGCGAGGCCGTACAGCACGCCAGGGGACCGATCGCTTGCATCGACTGCCATGATCCCCAGACCATGCAACTGCGCATCACCCGACCGGCATTCATCGCGGGCATCAGGGCCGTCAAAGCCTCGCAGGGCATCATGGACTATGACGTGAACCGGGACGCCACCACCCAGGAAATGCGTGCCTACGTCTGTGCCCAATGCCATGTCGAATACTACTTCGCCCCCGATGGCAACACCTTGACCTTCCCGTGGCGGTACGGCCTGACCGCCTATGACGCCATCCGCTACTACGACGAGATCGGCTGGACCGATTTCCAGCATGCCCAGACCGGCGCCCCGGTACTGAAGGCCCAGCATCCCGATTTCGATACCTGGAGTCAGGGCATCCATGCCGCCAACGGCGTCACCTGCGCCGACTGCCACATGGCCTATATGCGCGACGGCGCGGCCAAGGTCAGCAATCACGATGTGGACACCCCGATGCGCAGCGAGAAGAGCATCAATCAAAGCTGCCTGACCTGCCATCACTCGACCGCCGAGGAGATGCGGGAACGGGTCGATACCATCCAGCAGCGTTGGTATGCCGCCCAGGACATTTCCTTCGCGGCCTTCGACGCCCTGGTGAAGGATCTGGAGGCCGCCCAGGCCAATGGCACCGCAACGCCGGAACAGATCGCGCTCGCCCAGGACTACCAGCGTCGGGCGTCCTTCCTGATCGACTACAACGTGTCGGAGAACTCGAAGGGCTTCCACGCGCCCGCCTACCAGATCTCGTTGCTCAACCAGGCCACCGACTGGTCACGTAGAGGGCAGCTTGCGCTGCACGGTGTGGACGTCGGCCCGGCGAGCGGCCCGCTGCCCGGCGCATCCCCGAGCCCATCGGGCACTCGCTGAACGGCGAACGGAGCAACCTATGGGTGCGGTGCACGAGGAACCCGGATCCGGTCCGGATCCAGACGAATTGGCCGCCTTCCTCGCTACCGCACCCGCAGGGCTACAGGACTGGGCCAATCGACAGCTGGCCCGGCCCGCTGCCGGTGCCCCGGCCGCCGGGAACCACGATGCCGGATGCTCGACCGGCGAGGCCGGACTCGCCGGCCCGGCTGGTGGAAGCATCGATACCGCCGGCTCGATATCAACTGACAACGCGTCGGATACGACCGGTGACGAGCTTCCGGCAGGTGTCACCGGGCCGCCGGATACGACCGGATCGCCCGGGGCAGGTCAGGCCGCCGAAGCCGAAACCACCGATGCCGGCGATGAGGCGGTCGGGTTGGAGGCGTTCGCCGACGACTTCGAGGAACCCCCGGCGGCTCGGCCCACCCGTAAACCCGGGACCGGCAGGCAACCGGGTCAGCCGACTAGGCGGAATGGTCCGGGACGGGTTAACCTGATCCTGGTCTGCCTGCTGGCGGCTGCGGTGGTGATCATCGTCCAGCAACTGGGCCGCAACGCCGGCACCAGCGGTGAACTGCCGAGCGGGCATCCCGCGATCAGCGGACTGCCCAGCAACCACCCCGATATCGGTTCGATGCCTACCCCGATGCCCAGCATCGATCAGGGCAGGGTCGCCGAGCTCGCGGCACAAATCGAAGCAGACCCGCAGAACACCGACCTGCGCATGAAGCTCGGTGAGCTCTACCTGGACGCGCTGCTGTTCCAGGACGCCCTGGATACGCTCAAACCGATTCTGGATATCGACCCCAACCACCTTGACGGCCTGCTGGCTATCGGGGTCGCCGAATACAACCTCAAGATGGACGCCGAAGCCGAACGGCACTGGCTGCACGCCACCGAGATCGCCCCCACCGATCCGACCCCATGGTTCAACCTGGGATTCCTGTACATGTCGGCCGACCCGCCGGACGAGGAACATGCGGTGCAGGCCTGGCACAAGGTGATCGAATTGGCGCCCGGTGGGGACATCGCCGAACGGGCGCAGCGGTATCTGGACCAGCTTGAGCGGCGCTCACCCACCTCGACCCCGAGCCGCTGACATGGAAGTCACCATCCCGCTCGCCCTGCTGGCCGGAGTGGCCTCGTTCGCGTCCCCCTGCTTCCTGCCCATCGTGCCCGCCTTCATCGGGCAGCTGATCGGGGCTCCCGGCCCCGGCGGGGCCGGCAACCGCAGACTGGCGATGCGCAACGCGGGCAGCTTCGTCGCCGGGTTCTCCCTGGTGTTCATCGCGATGTGGGCGTCGCTGGGACTGATCGGCCGCTCGCTGGGCGCCGCGGCCGGGCCGGTGCGCGTGGTATGCGGTGCGGCGCTGATCCTAATGGGCTTGCACGTCGCCGGCCTGATCGAGATCGGCCTGCTGAATAGGGTGATCAGGATGCCGGTGACCCACCGGGACACCGCCCGGCCGGGGCTGCTGCGTTCGGGTCTGCTGGGGGTGGTCTTCGGCGCGGGGTGGACCCCCTGCATCGGCCCGACACTGGGTGGCATCCTCGCCCTGGCGACGAACTCCGGTTCGGCAGGCCGCGGGGTGTCGTTGATGATTGCCTACTGCCTGGGCCTGGGGGTGCCGTTCATGCTGGTTGCCATCGGGGTGGTCGAGGCCAAGGTGCGTTTCGACTGGTTCCGGCGTCACCAGGTAGGTATCGGCCTGGTCGGCGGTGGCCTGCTGATGGTCATCGGGTTCTTGATGATCACCAACCAGTTCAACCGGCTGGCTGGCGTCGTTCCCCAATTCGGCGCGTGAAGGAGCAGGAATGAGCTTGAACACCGATGAACAACGCAGCACCGAGGAACCGGTGGACGGGCTGGACGGTGCGGTGGAGTTCGCTCCCGGGCGGTTTTTCCGGCTCGGCTACGCCCTGTTCTACAACAGGCGCCTCGGGATCGCGGTGATCCTGATCACCGGATTGCTCGCCCTGCTGGGCGTGCTGTTCCCGCAGGTCCCGGCCGGCACCCAGCATGACGCCGAGGCGTTCAAGTCCTGGCTGGAATCCGTTCGTCCGACCTACGGCGGATGGACCGACATCCTGGCGAGCGCCGGCTTCTTCAACATGTTCAGTTCCATCCCATTCCTGGTGGTCATGATCTGGCTGGCGTTGTCGATCATCGCCTGCACCGCCCACCGATTGCCGGGCCTCGCCCAGGCAGCCTTCCACCCGCATACCCGGGTCACCGCCGAGTTCTTCAACCGGGCTCGACTGAACGCGAGCATCGCCAGCGAACTGGCTCCCGAGCAGGCAATGGCGCAGGTCAAGGCCCAATTGGCCGGCAGCAGGCCACGGGTCATCACCGACGACCGGGGCCCCGGCCTCAACCTGTACACCGACAGATGGCACCTGGCGCCGCTGGGTACCGCGCTGGCCCACGCGGCCTTCGTGACCATCATGGCCGGTTTCCTGGTGAGTTCCATGACCGGGTTCCGCAATGAGGAATTCACCCTAACCGTCGGCGATCCAGCCGAGGTCGGCTATGGCACCGGTCTGGTGGCCGAGGCGATCTCGTTCGCCGATACCTACTATGACAACGGCGCACCGAAGGACTACGTCACCGACCTGCGACTGACCCGCGACGGCCGGGAGGTGGCTCGCCAGGAGGTACGGGTTAACCAGCCCCTGACCCATGACGGCATCATGTTCCATCAGGCCTATTTCGGCATGGCTGCGGTGGTCAAGGCCACCACCGGTGCCGGCGAGGTGCTGTTCGAGGGCGGTATCCCGATGGGCAGCACCACCGGGGATGGCCGGTACAGCTACGGGGTGCTCCCGGTGCCCGGACGGGACGTGGAACTGATCGCGGTCACCCCCGCGTCCGGCCAGCAGGGCACCGGCATCGAACCCGGCCAGCTAAGGGTGGAGGTTTACCCCACCGGGGAGAACGTCCCCCTGGGGACGGCGATCCTGGATCCCGGCGGCCGGGCCGAAGTGGCTGGGGTCACCTACACCTACATCCGTGAACAGCAGTTCACCGGCATCCTGGTCAAGAAGGATCCGGGCGCCCCGATCGTCTGGCTGGGCTGCGCGATGCTAGCGATCGGCATCTGTGCCACCATGTTCCTCCGCCACCACCGGATCTGGTTCCGGGTGACCGAAACCGCGGATGGCTCCCGGGTGCAGTTCGCCTCACCCGATCGCCGGGACTCGGCATTCACCAAGCGGTTCGCGGAGTTGCGGATCGCCCTAACCGAACGGCTTCAGGAAGCTGAGAGGAGCAACTGAGATGTTGCGGCTGTCCCAGGGCCTGTTGTGGGCCACCACCGCGCTCATCATCGTGGCGTTCATCGTCTATCTCATGGCGGTGATCACCGCGCATGCCACCGACCGGTCTGCGACACGTGCCAGAGTACTGGCCGACAGCCCGGGAACCGGAACCGACGGTGGCTCCCAAACCGGCCGGGCCTCGGCCAAACCAGCCACGCCCGGGGCCGCCGTCGGCCCGGTCTGGGTGGGCGCCAAACTGACCCAGATGGCGCTGCTGCTGCTCACCGCCGCACTGATCCTGCGGACGATCGTCACCGGGCACGCACCCTTCGCCAACCACTACGAGTTCGCGCTGTCCTTCGCGTGGGGCATGATCCTCGCCCAGGTGTTCTTCGAGTGGCGGTACCGGGTGCGGACGCTGGCCCTGATCTCCCTGCCGCTGATCCTTGGCATGCTGATCTACGCCGCCACCTTGTCGTACGCGGCGGAGCCGCTGATACCCGCCCTGCAGAACAGCCCGCTACTCACCCTGCACGTGATCACCGCCGCGATAGGCTACGGTGCCGGCATGGTCGCCTGCGGCTCGGCAATCATGTATCTGCTGGCCCCACACGTAAAGTGGCGGGGCTGGCCCAGGCAAGACACCCTGGACGAGCTGGGTTACAAGGCCGTGGTGGTCACCTTCCCGTTGCTGACCATGATGCTGATCCTGGGTTCCCTGTGGGCCAACATCGCCTGGGGCAGTTACTGGAGCTGGGATCCCAAGGAGACCGCCGCCCTGGTCACCTGGATTATCTACGGGGCCTACCTGCATGCCCGGGTCACCCGGGGGTGGCGCGGCAATCGCGCGGCCTGGCTACTGGTGATCGCCTTCGGTGCGATCCTGTTCACCTATTTCGGCAACCTGTTCTTCGGCGGGCTGCACGCCTATGCCTGAGGCGCGCGAATCAACCACCGCCGGACCCGGCTGGCGAGGCCGGATCCGGGGCAGCCTGGCCGGTAACCTCGTCGTGGTCGGGCTGACCGCATTGGCCGTGTTCACCGGGTGGTGGCTGACCCGGCCCGATCCCGCCGAGGACGACGTCTCAAGGGTCGAGGTCGCCGGGGCGGCCATCGCACCGCGGGTCGGGGAGGCCGCCCCCAACTTCACCGCCACCACCACAGACGGCCGCGAACTCGAACTCTCCCGGTTGCAGGGGCGGCCGGTCTGGCTGGTGTTCATGGCCACCTGGTGCACGGCCTGCCGTGCCGAGATGCCCGATGTACAGCGAGCCCAACAGCAGGCTGGGCCCGATGGTGTGGAGGTGATAGCGGTTTTCGTGGGCGAGGACCCGGATGCGGTCCGCACCTATGCCGCCCGGCTCGGCCTGGAACTCGCCCAGCTCCCCGACGAGCAGACCACGCTGTCGGCAGCCTATGGCGTGCAGGGGGTACCCGCGCACTACTTCGTGGACGCCACCGGGATCATCCGGCACACCTGGGTGGGCATGCTCGGCCCCGCACAGATCGACGAGGCGCTCGCCAAGGTCGCGGCCCGATGATTCCGCGTGCTGCCGGGGCGATCGGCGCGGCCCCCAATCCGGGCGACCGGGCCGGCGCGTACCTACCGGGGCAGCCGTACCTACCGGGGCGGCGTTTCGCGCCCTCAGCACCGGCGGGTGCAGTGACCGCCTTTACGCCATACAGATCGCCGGGGAATCGGATGGCCGGCCTCAACCTAGCGGAAACCGCGGGTTGAGCACCCGGCCATCGGCCGCGAAAACCCCCGAGGAGCCGCGCCGCCAGGACCCGACCAGGTGATCGTCCACCATGCCGATGGCCTGCATCATGGCATAGGCGGTTGTCGGGCCGACAAATGTGAAGCCGTGGCGTTTCAGTTCCCGGCTGAGCCGTTCGGAGACCGGGGTGCGGGCCGGTACCTGGTTGGTTCGGGTCGGGGCGGCCGTGCGGGCCGGCAGGAACGACCAGATGAGTCTCGGCAACCCGCCGTCGGCGCGCAGGGCCACCGTGGCCCGGGCATTGCCGATGGTGGCGGTGATCTTGCGGCGGTTGCGCACTATCCCGGCATCGGCTAGCAGCCGGGCCTCGTCGCCGGCATCGAACCCGGCCACCCGGTCGGGATCGAAATCCGCAAAGGCGGCACGGAAGTTCTCGCGCTTGGCTAGGATCGTCGCCCAGCTGAGCCCCGACTGGAAGGCCTCCAGGCTCAGTCGCTCGAACAGCCCGCGCTCATCGATGACCGGCATACCCCATTCGGTGTCGTAGTAGTGCTGTTCTGCCGCCGAGGCGGCCGCCCACCGTGGCCGGGCCCGTCCGTCATCGCCAATGACCAGATCCGGGTTCGCATTCATCCCCCCAGTCTGCCGCCTGACGGTCTGGCACAGTGCCCACACCACACCGGGAATCAACCTTGGGTATGAATCGTTCCCGGCATCGCGGGACTGGGAAGGCTCACCTGCCGATGGGGTGGGTCTCGCCCCGGCAGTACAGGGCGGTCAACTGCCCGGCCACGGTGGTCACCTGCACCGGGGTGCCGAACACCTCGGTGAGCAACCGATCCGTCATCACCTGCGATACCGGCGCGTGGGCTCGCAGCTCACCGTTCTGCAGGGCCAGCATGCGGTCGGAATAGGCGGCGGCGAAGTTCAGGTCGTGCATCACCAGCACCACGGTGCGGCCCAACTCGTCGGCGGCCCGGCGCACCTGCCGCATCAGTTGCACCGAATGCCGCATATCTAGGTTGTTCAGCGGCTCATCCAGCAGGATCACCTCGGTATCCTGGGCCAGCACCATGGCGATAAAGGCACGCTGGCGCTGCCCGCCGGACATCTCGTCGATGAAACGGTCGGTCAGGCTGGTGAGATCGAGAAACTCGATGGCCCTGTCGACCGCTGCCCAATCGGTAGGCCGCAGCCGGCCACGGGTGTACGGGAAACGCCCCATCGCGACCAGTTCGCGCACCCGCAGGCGAGCGGTGAGATGGTTCTCCTGGCGGAGAATGGCCAGCTTGCGGGCCAATCGGGCGGAGGGGGTGGTGGCGACATCCAGACCATCCACCGTGACGCGTCCCGAACTGGGGGACAGCAGGCGGCCCATGATATTCAACAGGGTTGACTTGCCGGCCCCGTTGGCTCCGATGATCGAGGTGATGCCCCCGGCGCCGATCTCACCGGTCAGGCCGGACCCCGCGCCACCCAAAACCGTCGTACCGGCATAGGACTTGGTCAGATTATCGAACCTGATCACGACTTCCTCCCACCGAGCAGGATGGCCAGGAATACGATGCCGCCCACGAATTCGATGATCACGGTGAGAAAACCAGCGGCATAGAACAGATGCTGCATGATGAACTGCCCGCCGGCCAGCGCAATCACCCCCAGCAGCACCGCCAGCGGCAGCACGAAGGCGTGCCGGTGGGTACCGGCCAGCTGATAGGCGAGCGTGGCAGCCAGGAACCCGAAGAAGGTCATCGGGCCCACCAGCGCGGTGCTGAACGACACCAGCGTGGCCACGACCATCAACATGATCGTCAGCTCCCGGCGATGATCGACGCCGATACTGGTTGCCAGGTACCTGCCCAGCAGCAGGGCGTCGAGTATGTGGCGTCGCCGCCAGACCACAATGCCGGCTGCCGCGCAGACCCCGAAGGACAGCGGCAGCAGGCCGGCGTCCACCGCGGTGATGCGTCCGAAAAGCTCTAGCGACAACAGGTCGTAGTCGGTTGGGTGCAGCAGCCGTTCGAGGAAGGTCGAGATCGTGTCGAAGGCCATTCCTAGCGCCAAACCGACCAGCAATGTGCGATACAACCCGCCCCGGGAATTGGTGAACAGCCAGCGGTACAGCATGGTGGCGAACCCGGCCATGAGCAGTGTCTGGATGATCAATCGGAGCGCGCCCTCGGTCCGGGCGAGGATCTCGCCGCCGAACAATGTGACCAATACGGTCTGCATCAGGACGAACAGCCGGTCGAACCCCATTACCGAGGGGCTGAGGATCCGGTTGGCCGTCACGGTGTGGAAGACGACGGTGGCCACCGCCTGGGCGAAGGCGGCCACCAGCATGGCTCCGGCGGTGGCGCCCCGCAAGGCGAGCGCGAAACCCAGATTGCCACGGGTCTGCCAGCCGAGATAGCCGGCCACGGCACCGACCGCCAGCCCGGCTGCTAGCACCAGCCGCCAGCCCGGGGCCAGCCTTCGGGGCCGGCGGCGGGCGGGGGCGGCCGTGGCCGCGGCGGCCGGATCAATCGGCGTTGCGGTCAGAACGAGTCACCACCAGCGCGATAAAACCGAGACCCCCGACGATGCCCATGATCACCGATGCCGGGATCTCCATCGGCGCGATGATCGTGCGGCCGATCAGATCGCAGGCCAGCAACAGGGCGGCTCCCAGCAGAGCGATCCTGGGCAGATTGCTGCGCAGGTCGTCGCCGCGCAGCATGGAGACCAGGTTCGGCACGATCAAGCCCAGGAACGGGATGAACCCCACCACAACCGAGGTGATGCCGGTGGCCAAGGCGACCAGTGCGGTACCCAGCAGCACGGTGCGGTTGTAGTCGAGCCCGACATTGGTGGCGACCTCGCGTCCCAGGCCGGCCACGGTGAAACGGCCGGCAGCCAGCCAGGCCACGACGGTCACCCCCAGCACCGCCCACAACGGTTCGTAGAAGCCGCGCACCACGCTTGAGAAGCCGCCCGATCGCCAGGCGGACATGGGCTGCAGCAGGTTGAACCGGCCGGCCAAGAAGGTGCCCAGGGCACCGACCACGGCGCCGAGCATGATGCCGACCAGGGGCACGATGACCGATCCCGTGAGCGCCACCCGGCGCAGCACGGCCAGGAAGACCATGGTGCCGGCGAAGGCACACAGACTGGCCACCGCCATCTTGAGCAGTGGGGGCGCATCGGGGCGGACCAGCAGGACGCCGAGTACTCCCAGGCCCGCCCACTGGCTGGTGCCCGAGGTGGTGGGTTCGACGAACTTGTTTTGGGTGATCATCTGCATGATCACTCCGGAGACGGTCATGGCCAGCGCGGCGAAGACGAGGGCTAGCGTTCGGGGTACCCGGGAGACCCAGAACATCTCGCGTTGGGCCGGATCGGTGAAGATGCCGGTGAGGGTGATATCGAAGCCGCCGACGAGCAGGGAGGCCGTGGCCAGAGCCGCGCAGCCGATGCCGGCCGCTGGCCACAGCGCTCGTTTCCAGATCAGGTTCACCCGGCGTCCCGCAGGGCCTTGGCCAGTTGCCCGTAGAAGGCGGTGTAGGCCTGGATGCCCTCGGTGACGTAGAACTCGGCGTCCAGGTAGAGGATCTGGTTCTTGGTCACGAAGGTGGTATTTGCCCATGCCTTCTGGGCCTCGATGGTTGCCTTGGCCGATACCGCGCCGTCGCCTCCGGTGATGGCGTCCCGGTCCAGCACGATCATCCAGTCGGGGTTGGCCTCGGCGATCGTTTCGGGGGCCAGGCCGGAATCGTTGTGAACCGAATCGGACCCGCCGGCCCGGCCGGCGAAGACGTCGGTCATGTTGAGCGGCTCGATGAGCGGGGCCATCCGGCCTGCCCCGTTGTCGATCTTGCCGCCGTTGTGGTTGGCCAGGAATACCGTCTGGCCGTGGGTCAATCCGGCGGCCTCGGCAATGGAGGCATCCAGTGCCGCGTTGAGCTGCTTAGCAACCTCGGGTTGGCCGAAGATTTCGGCCAGCGTCGTGGTTTGTGCCTTCAGCGCGTCGGCATAGCCGGGCTCCTCGACGCTGGGCGCCAGATCGATGACCGGGGCGATCTCGGTGAGTTTCTCGGTGTACTGGGCGAACCGTTTGCCGCCGACGATCAGATCCGGTTCGGCAGCGTTGATCTCTTCCAGTTTGGGTTCCCGATGGGTGCCGATGTCGGCGATGCCGGGATTATCGGCCCATGCCGACAGCGACGCAGGCAGCAACGGTTTGGGTAGGGCCACCGGGGTGACCCCGAGCGCCTGCAAGGTTTGGAAGGACGTGTTGTCGAGGGCCACGACGCGTTTGGGATTGGCGGGTACCTCAACGGGTCCGTTGTTGGTTTCAACGGTAAGGGTGGTTGCCGGGCTCGTGCTTCCGGTTGGGCTGGCCGCGCCATCGGCGGAGTCCCCACCGGAACTACAGGCCGCCAGTGCGACGCTCAGGCCAAGCAGGGCGGCGATTCGGATGCTGCGCAGGATACTCAACGGGCTCCCTTTCTGGGGGTTGCGTGGGGCGTTGTCACTTGGGGTTGCCCAAGCAAGCAGTACCTTAGTTGGCGCAATTTGTACATGCAATTGTTGACTAAATATTGGGACATCCCATCCGGGCCCGGCCGGACGCCGGGACGCTCGACGCGGCTGAGGTCGCTTTGATCGTGTCGCGGTCCGATCCCCGGATGGCCCGGCGCGCTACTCGAACGCCGCAGTGGATTCCGGGCATACCGGAGGCCGTCGGCGGCGTTGGTTCGCCGGCTCGCCGGTATGGGCCGGCTTGCCGCGGCGCTCCTCGCGGACGGCCGGGACGTCGCCGGTCTCGTACGCTCCCGGGGCGTCCACGATCAGCACCGCGCCCTCGGCCGCTGCCACCATCGCCCGGGGGGCGATCGCCCGGGCCAGGTGATAGGCCGCGATCGTCACGATGGTGCCTAGGGCGATACCCCCCAGGGTGAAATTCGAACCCAGCCGCAGGGATACATCGCCGATTCCGATGACGATGCCGGCGGCCGCCGGCACCAGATTCAACGGATTGCCGAAATCAACCCGGTTTTCCTTCCAGATCTTCGCGCCGAGCAGCCCGATCATGCCGTACAACACGACGGTGATGCCGCCCAGGACGCCGCCCGGGGTGGCCGAGACGATCGCGCCGAATTTCGGCGAGAACCCGAACCCGATGGCCACGATGGCGGCTACCACATAGGCGGCGGTGGAGTAGACCCGGGTAGCCGCCATCACGCCGATGTTCTCGGCATAGGTGGTGGTGGGTCCGGCGCCAACGGCGGTGGCCAGCATCGAGGTCAGGCCGTCGGCGGCGACTGCACGTCCCATATAGGGGTCGAGGCTTTCCCCGGTCATCTCGGCGACCGCCTTGATATGCCCGGTGTTTTCGGCGATCAGGGCGATCACCACGGGCAACGCGATCAGCGCGTAGGCGAGGTTGAAGTTCGGGGCGTGAAAGCCGACCACATTGCCGGTGCCGCCGAACTGCCAACTGGTCAGGTCGGTGACCGGTGGGAAACCGATCCAGTCGGCCTCGATCACCTTGGACCAATCGACCCGGAAGGTCTCGGTGACGGTGCCGTCGGCGGCGGTGCGGACGATCGGTCCGAACAGTTTGTCGGCGGCGAAGCTGAGCACATATCCGATGATCAGCGACAAGAAGATCGCAATGCGCCCGGCGAACCCACGCAGGCCAACCGACAGGCCGATCACGATGAGCATCACCAGGAATGCGATCCATTGGTCCTGCGGCCAATAGACCGTGGCCACCACGGGGGCCAGATTGAACCCGATCAACATCACCACTGCCCCGGTGACCACCGGCGGCAGGGCGCGATGGATCACCTGAGAGCCCATGAAATGGATGATCAGGCCTACGACTAGCAATCCGGCCCCGCACCAGAACATGGCACCCGACACGCCGTCCGGTTTACCGCCCTGGGCATAGATGGCGGTTGCGACTCCAACGAAGGATGCCGAACTGCCCAGGTAGCTGGGTACCCGGTGCCGCACCACCGCCAGGAAGATCAAGGTGGCCACGCCACTCATCATGACCGCGAGCTGCGGATTCAATCCCATCAACAACGGGAAGACGAAGGTGGCCCCGAACATCGCCACCACATGCTGGGCGCCCAGACCGATCGTCTTGCCCCAACTCAATCGTTCATCCGGCGCGACCACCACGCCCGGCTCAAGAACCCCGTTGTTGTGCAGCTTCCAGAACGCCATACCAGCCCCTTCCAGCAGGGCAGTCTATGCGGTGCGTCCCGGTCGATCTGTGGAACACCCCCACGGGCCGGGTTGGCGGGGTTTGACTTCCCGTGGCGGTGCCCGGCCGGCCGGTGTGCCGGTCGAGCACCGGCCCGATGACGGATCGGTGTCGCTGTGTTCCCGCCGGGGGCGGTTTGGGTGCGGCCCCCGCACAGCAGCGAACCAGCTGCGCCAGCCGCCGGCGGCCAGGCCGGATCGGCACCACCGCCGGGTTGGGGGTACCGGTGGTCGTCGGGGCCGATCAGATCCAGGACGAGAACCACATCCGCAGGCTCCACATCGTCCGGGTCATCAACTGGTCGGTGAGAATGGGATAGATGAACCAGAAATTGGCTACGACGATGAGCACCACGCTGCCCACGATCCAGGCGCGGCGGTGTCTGCCGGGGCCGTCCGGCGGGCCGAGGATCAACCCCAGCACCATGGCCAACACGGTCGCGGTAAAGGGAATGATCATGATGGCGTAGAAGAAGAAAAGCGGCCGATCGGCGTTCGGGAACCACATGATCCACGGCGTCAACCCGGCCACCAGCGGCACCGCGAAACGATGGTCTCTGCCCAGCAGCCACAGACCCAACCCGATGATGACTGCCGCCAGGGCGAACCACCACAGGAATGGCGTACCGATGCCCGAGATCACCCGCAGGCAGGTGTCCCCACCGGTGGCCCGGCAACCGTCGATACCCGGCTGGATGTCGTTTACGGCGTCGATGCCGATCACTCGGCCCATCACCAGCCAGCCGGCCGGGTGCGCCTCGTAGGTATGGGTTTGAGCCGCGATCCAGTCCCCGGTATGGAAGTTGTAGATCTCTTGATGATAGTAGAGCAGCGAGGCCAGAGGCTTGCCGAGCAACTTGACCCAGGGATGATCGGGATGGTTCGCCCCCCAGTCGCGTCCCCACCCCCCCTCGGTGGTCAGCCAGGACCACCAGGTGAGCACGTAGACGACCAATGCCGAGACGACCATGGTCACGAAGGCGATCGGTCCATTGATCAGCACCGAACGCAGCGCGGTGCGGTCGGCCCCGGCGGTGAGTCTGCTACCCCACTCGTCGGCCACCGCCATGATGCCCAACACGGCCAGCACATACACCGAGTTCCATTTGCAGCCGATCGCCAGCCCGAACAGGATGCCGGCCGTCAGCCGCCAGGGCCGCCACAGCAGCAGCGGCCCGAACCGCCCGCCCAGATCGGCCAGCCCGTGGGCGCGCAGATGATTGGCCAGCCTGTGCCGTAACCAATCCCGGTCGGCGGCGACCGCACCCACCGCCAGCACGGTGAACATGGCCTGGAAGATGTCCAGCAGGGCGATCCGGCTCATCACGAAGGTCAGCCCGTCCACGGTCAGGAACAGCCCGGCGAACGCACCCACCAGCGTCGACCTCGACAGCCGCCTGGCCAGCCGGATAGTGGCCATGATCATGATGGTGCCCGCCACCAGCGCACCGATCCGCCAGCCGAAGCTGTTCATGCCAAAGGCCCACTCGCCGGCCGCTATCAGCCACTTGCCCAATTGCGGATGGACGATGAAGGCGGAATTGGTTTCCCAGGCGGTGGTGTTGCCCATGACGATCTGGTCGTTTGCGTTCTTGGGCCAACTCAGCTCATAGCCGAAGTTCAGCAGCGACCAGGCATCCTTGGCATAGTAGGTCTCGTCGAAGACCAGGTTGGCCGGTCTGGCGAGATTCACCAACCGGATACCGAAGGCGAACAGCCCGATCAGGACGGTGACTACCCAGGACAACAGCCGATCGGTCCGCAGCGCTACCGCATCGTCCAGCCGGTCGATGGTGGGCAGCAGCGGGTCGGCGCTGGTGCCGCGCAGCCGTTGCACGGCCTTGCCGCCCGGGATCTTGTCGATCAGCTCGCCGAGTTTCACCCGGCCATCCTAGAGGGCCGGTGGCTCCGGGGTCAGGCAACGCGGGCGCCGTGGGCGGATCGGCCGGCCCCGCTGGCCGGGCCGGCGAGCGCGCCCGGGGCGGCATCCACCCCAGCCCGAGCGGGTAGCCTGCTGTTCATGAGCAGAGCCGAGTTCGCTGCCGGGCGGGGACGCCTGGTGCTGGCCGGTACCCCCATCGGGGATGCCCGGGACGCCTCGGCCGCGCTTGGCCCGGCCTTGGCGGAGGCCGATGTGATCGCCGCCGAGGACACCCGAGCCCTGCACGCCCTGCTTGCCCGGCTACAGGTCGCCACCAGCGCCCAGATCGTTAGCTACTTCGAGGGCAACGAGGCGTCCCGTACCCCCGGCCTGATCGCCGACATGCGGGCCGGCCGGGTCGTGGTGCTGGTTACCGATGCCGGTATGCCGGCGATCAGTGACCCCGGCTATCGCCTGGTGGCGGCGGCGATCGCGGCCGACCTGGCGGTGAGCGTGGTGCCGGGTCCCTCGGCGGTGCTGACCGCATTGGCGATCAGCGGTCTGCCCGTAGACCGATTCTGTTTCGAGGGTTTCCTGCCCCGCAAACCAGGTGAGCGGCGCCGCCGGCTGGCCGAACTGGCCACCGAACCGCGCACCATGGTCTTCTTCGAGGCTCCGCACCGGCTTGCCGGGTTCCTCGCCGATGCGGCCGCGACCCTAGGGCCCGAGCGTCCGGCTGCGATCTGCCGGGAACTAACCAAAACCCACGAGCAGGTGCTGCGGGGTGGCCTTGCCGAGCTGGCCGCCCGGCTGGATGAGATCCGCGGCGAGATCACCGTGGTCGTCGGGGGTGCACCACGCGGTGCCGCCGACTGGGATGCCGCTGTCGAACAGGTCGCTTTGCTGATGGCCGGTGGCACCCGCCTATCGGCCGCCGTCGCCGAGGTCGCCGAGGTGGCCGGCCTGCGCCGCAAGGAACTCTACAACCGGGCACTGGCCGGCCGCGGCCAGGTGCCCCCCGGCCCGATGGCCGGGCCGGCAATGCCGCGGGGCGCACCGGCCACCCCGCGGGCCCCCACCGGTGGCGAACCGGCTCGCCCGGCTGCCGGGTCCCCAGGCACAGGGAATCGGCTCGGCGACGCCGAGGCGCAGGCTCTCGAACAGGAGGACGGTTCATGGTGACCGATCAGGTGCTGCAGCGACTGGGATTGCCGGCGCCACCCGAGGCATTGCCCGCCCCCACGGTGGATGCCCATACCCATCTGGATGCCACCCGGGATCATTCTAGGCTGCCGGTAGCCGACAATCTGCGCCTGGCGGCGGCCACCGGGATCGACCGGGTGGTACAGATCGGCTGCGACGTGCCCAGTTCGCGGTGGGCGGTCGAGCTGGCGGCCGGCAACCCGCAGGTCATCGCGGCGGTCGCGATCCATCCCAATGACGCCGCCCGGATGAGCGATGACCGGCTGGAAAAGGAGCTGGCGATCATCGAATCCCTGGCGGGCGCCGGCCCGCATGTCCGGGCCGTGGGGGAGACCGGACTGGATTTCTACCGAACCCGGGAGCCGGCCGGCATCGCCCGGCAGCATCGCAGCTTCGCCCGCCATATCGCCATCGCCCGCCAGCGGGGCCATACCCTGGTCATCCACGACCGCGATGCCCACACCGAGATCGCCGAATTGCTGGATGCCGAGGGCTGGCCCGAGCGGGTAGTCTTCCACTGTTTCAGCGGGGATGCCGGCTTTGCTCGCCGCGTCCTCGACCGGGGAGCCTGGTTGAGTTTTGCCGGTAACATCACCTACCGGGCGAATCATGGGTTACGGGCGGCGCTGGCGTTGACCCCGCCCGATCGGGTGCTGATCGAGACCGACGCCCCCTATCTGACTCCGCTGCCGCATCGTGGCCGGCCGAATGCCAGCTATCTGATGGCCCACACCGCCGCGTTCGTGGCCGCCCAGCTCGGGCTGGAGTTGGATGCCGCCTGCCGGCGGTTCGCCGACAACGCCGCGGCAGCCTTCGGGGGCACCTGGGGGATCCCGGCCGCCGACGCGGCGGCACCCGGCCGCTGCGATCCGACCGATACCGGGGCGGCCCGCGATACCGCCGGTCAGGTGCCCAGCGGTGCCTGAGTTGCTGGACCCTCGCCGGATCCGGGAGCTGGCCGCCGGTATCGGCCTGCGACCCAGCAAGCAGCGGGGCCAGAATTTCGTGGTGGACGCCAACACGGTGCGCCGTATCGTCGCCCTCTCGGGGGTGGGGCCTGGTGATGTGGTCATCGAGGTGGGGCCGGGGCTCGGTTCCCTGACCCTTGGCCTGCTGGAGACCGGCGCGCGGGTCCAGGCCATCGAGATCGATGCGCGGCTGGCCGGCCTGCTGCCGAAGACCGTCGCCGAACTGCAGCCCGACGCCACCCAGCGGCTACAGGTGTTGACCGCCGATGCCTTGCGCGTCGCCGCCCTGCCCGACCCGGTACCCACCGCGATGGTCGCGAACCTGCCCTATAACGTGGCGGTGCCGGTGCTGCTGCACCTGCTGGCCCGGTTCGGAAGCTGGGTGCACGGGCTGGTGATGGTGCAGTTGGAGGTGGCCGACCGGTTGGTGGCCATCCCAGGGGCGAAGGCCTATGGCGCACCCAGCGCGAAACTGGCCTGGTACGCCCGGGCCGGCCGGGCCGGCACCGTGCCGCCCACGGTCTTTTGGCCGGTCCCGAATGTGGACTCCGGTCTGGTGCGGATTCGCCGGCGGGAGCCACCGGCCGCCCAGGTGCTCCGCGGACGGGCTTTCGCGGTCATCGATGCGGCCTTCGCTCGGCGCCGCAAGATGCTGCGTGCGGCGTTGTCACCGCTATTCGGCTCGAATGCCCGGGCTGCCGAGGCGATCCAGGCGGCTGGCTGCGACCCGACCGCGCGGGGGGAGGAGCTGACCATTGACCAGTTCGCTCGGATAGCCCAGCGACTGCCAGGTCCCGCGGCCGTTCCGCTAGCCTGCGGTAATGATGCCGATGACTGAGGCCCAAAGCTGGCGTGTGCGAGTGCGCATCCCCGCCAAGATCAACATTGCGCTGTGCGTCGGGCCCCGGCGCGCAGATGGGTTTCACGAGTTGAGCACCGTCTTCCAGGCAGTGTCGCTTTATGACCAGGTGCAGGCCACCGGCCGGGCCGATGGGCGGATCGAGTTGACGATGTCGGGGGAGGGCAGCGAACGGCTGGCCTGCGATCGGACCAACCTGGCCGTCCGCGCCGCCCGGTTGCTCCGGGATCGGCATGGGAATCCCCGGCAGGGCGTCGAATTACGAATCGACAAGCAGATCCCGATGGCCGGTGGAATGGCGGGTGGCTCCGCCGATGCCGCCGGCACCCTGCTTGCCTGCGTCGAATGCTGGCGGCTTGAGGTGAGCCTGGACGAATTGCTGGGTCTGGCCGCCGAACTCGGCAGCGATGTGCCCTTCCTGCTGCTCGGCGGCAATGCCCTGGGCACCGGCCGGGGCGAGCGGTTGCGTGCGTTGCCCGCTGCCGGGCGACTGGAGTGGGTGTTCGCCTTGGCCGGACGCGGCCTGTCGACTCCCCAGGTCTATCGCCGCTTCGACGAGCTGGCCGAACTAGGCGAATTGACTCCGAGCAGCCAATTGGCATCCGATGGCCTGGCCGGGTTGCTCAGCGGTGAGCCGGATCGGGTGGCCGCCGCGTTACGCAACGACCTGCAGGCCCCGGCGCTGGATCTGTATCCAGAGCTCGCCGGAACCTTGGCGGCCGGGCTGGCCCGGCCCGGGGTGCTGGGTGGGCTGGTTTGCGGCTCCGGCCCGACTTGCGCTTTCCTGTGTGCGGACGCCAGCAGTGCCGGCGCCGCGGCGGCCAGTCTGGCAGGCGAGCCAACGGTGCGGGCCGTGCGCCGTGGTCACGGGCCGGTCGCGGGGCCGGAAGTGGCCCGGCTGGCCCGGGCTGAGGAAAGCTGACGACATGACCGGAGAGCCCACGCCAGCGCACCTACTGCCGGAGGACGAGGTGGACCAGGTGGTGGCGGCCTGGCGACGTGAACGGCCCGATCTGGACACTGCCCCGATGCAGGTCTGGTCCCGGATCCTGCGGCTGGCCCAGCTATTGGATGCGGCTCGGTCCCGGGCCTTCGCCGGCCAGGATCTACAGGTTTGGGAATTCGATGTGCTGGCGGCGCTGCGGCGCGCTGGGGCGCCCTATCGGCTTTCGCCCGGTCAGTTGGCCTGCCGCACCCACGTGACCTCGGGCACTATGACCAACCGGGTCGACGGGCTCGCCAGGCGGGGTTTCGTGACCCGGCTGGCCCACCCGACCGACGGCCGCGGCGTGCTGGTCGAGTTGAACTCCGCCGGCCGGGCAGCGGTGGATGCTGCGCTGGCCGATCTGGTGGGCGCCGAACAAACTCTGATGGCCGGGCTGGACACCGATAGCCGGGTTCGGTTGGGGGCGCTGCTGCGGCAACTGTTGATCAGTCAATGACCCGGTGATCCGGACGCGCCGGCCGATCTCGGCGGGCCGGATCTCTCCGGATCGGCGATCGAGGGGCCGGCTGGGGCTCAGGTGGCGGTGTGCTGGCCGGGCGGCACCGGGTCGGATACCGGTGTTGGCGGTGGCTGGGTCAGCAGGAGGGGATGCCTTTCCAGGTTCGCAAGGCCATGCCAGGCGAGGTTGACCAGCTGTGCGGCCAATTCTTCCTTGGGGGGCCGGCGCTCGTCCAGCCAGGACTGCCCGGCACTGGCCACCATGCCGACCAGCCCTTGGGCGTAGACCCTGCTGAGCCGGGGGTCATGGCCGCGGCGGGCCAGGGGTGGGGCGAGCATGTCCGCCACATGCGCGGCGATATCCGACAGAATCGAGGCGAAACCGGCGCTGGCGGTCGAATGCATCGCAGAATCCCGGCAGATGATCCGGAAACCATCGGGGCAACCGTCGATGTAGTCCAGCAGGGCCAGTGTCCCGCGTTCGATGGTTTCGCGGTAGCCAGCCCCCGGGGTGCGCAGGGCGCTCTGAACGGCGGATTCCAGCACGCCCACCTCGCGATCGACCACCGCGGCGTACAGTCCCTCCTTGCCGCCGAAGTGCTCGTAGACCACCGGCTTGCTAACCTCGGCGCGGGCGGCGATCTCTTCCACGCTAGTGCCGTCGAGTCCGCGTTCGGCGAACAGCGCACGGGCGATGACGATGAGCTGGCTGCGTCGTTCGGCGCTGCTCATGCGTCGGCGTCCGCGACGGGCCCGGTGCGGTTCGGACGGTGTCACCCGGTCAGTGTCCCACAGCCGTGGCGCGTCCCCGGCCGGCCGGGGACGCGCCA
>CALHWB010000045.1 GCA_938036835.1 uncultured Propionibacterium sp. | reverse complement strand
TGGCGTTGGGTTTGAATACCTGGCAGGGCAAGGTGACCTGCGCCGGCGTCGGCCAAGCCTTCCCCGATCTGCCGGCGGCTGATTTGGACGAGGCCCTGGCCTGAGCACACCTCTGGGCCGGATCGGACAGCGCCGTGGCGAGCGTTCAGGTGAGGTTACCTCCTGGGCAACGCTCGCTGCGGCGCTGTGGCGGTGGGCCGGGAAAACTGCCCTGCAAACGCTCAAAGACCAGATGGGTCTCGGTATTGGCCACCATCGGTAGCGAGTTGAGTTCCTGTACTATGAATTGACGCAGGGCGGCGGTGTTTTCCGCCGCCACCTGGATGAGGAAGTCATAGCTGCCGGAGACGAAGGTCACCCCCATCACGATCTCGGAGGCACAGATTCGTCTGCTGAACTCCTCCAGGTGCCGACGCGCATCTGCTCGGACCCGCACCGCGATGATCGCCTGTAACGGGTAGCCCAGCTTGACCGGATCGATGATCGCTTGCACGGCCTTGATGACTCCATCGCGCTGTAGTCGTCGTACCCGGGTCAGGCAGGTCGAGGGAGCGATGCCCGTGGCAGCAGCCAATTCCTTATTTGACTGTCTCCCGTCGATGGCCAGCAGATGAAGCAACTGGAGGTCGATCGGGTCGAGTTCACGCGATTTTCGGGCTCGGTTCATTGCTGGTTCTCCTTGCTGGGCACACCCCTCGGATCGGATAGTGGAGTGGGCCTGTGGCCGGCTAGGCCGTTGGTCCCAATCCCGGGCACTACCCGGGACGTACCCCAGTTTTGCGGGGATGCCCGGAGGCGGGCAAACTATGGCCGGGTAGCGGTACCCTTGGCCTCATGATCTCAGCCGACCAGCCCCCGACCATCGGCACGATCGGCGAGTTCGGGCTCATCAAGCAGTTGACCAGAAGACTCGTCATGCCACCGGCGGTGTCGGTCGGGCCGGGTGATGACGGCGCCGTCTTCCTGATCAACGGATCGGCGGTGATCAGCACCGACATGCTGATTGAGGGTGTTCATTTCCGGCGGGACTGGTCGAGCGCGGTCGACGTCGGCCACAAATCGGTTGCAGTGAATGTCGCCGATTTGGAAGCTATGGGAGCCAGCCCGGTGGCCATGGTGCTTGCATTGGGCGCCCCGGAGGACACCGACCTGAGTTGGGTCAAGGAATTCATGACCGGGTTCCGAGAGGAGGCCGAAACCGCCGATGTCGCCCTGGTCGGTGGCGATTTGACCGGGGCGCGAGAGCTGACCATCTCGGTTACGGTGATCGGCGAAACCGCCGGCCGGCCGCCGGTGCTGCGTTCGGGTGCCCGGCCCGGCCAGGTGATTGCGATTCGCGGGCGCCTTGGCTGGGCTGCGGCGGGGTTGGCCACCTTGGCCCGGGGCTTCCGTTCACCACGGGCAGCCGTGGATGCCCAGCGTCAGCCGCAGGTTCCCTATGGTGCCGGACGGCAGGCGGCGCTCGCCGGAGCGAGTGCCATGATCGATATCTCCGATGGGCTGTTGGCGGACTTGGGCCATGTCGCCCAGGCCAGTGGCGTTGCCATAGATTTGGAGTCTGCCCGGTTCAGCATTGGCGATCCGGTGCGGGCCGTGGCGGCGGCATTAAATGCCGATCCGCTGGCCTTCGTCCTCACCGGTGGTGAGGATCATGCCCTGGCGGCGGCCTTTGATCCGGGCCGGGTACCAGACAACTGGGATGTGGTCGGGCGGGTGCTGCCCGTGGCCGAGCCCGATGGGCCGCAGGTTCTGGTGGATGGCAGTCCACGCGAGGGTGCCGGGGGATGGGTTCACTTCCGGCACTGAATCCCAAACGCCGGTCCCGGGCGTGCCATCCCGGAGGACGGTTCTGCGTGCGATACGCTTAAGCGCATGGCGACCCGTGCGTCTTCCCCGGCGCGGCCTCGCAGTTCCAGCGCACGCTCTGGGAGCGGCAGGGTTGCGAGTTCGCGTTCGTCCGGAAGTTCAAAAAAGTCCTCGTCTCGCAGCACCACCCGCCGGACGAGCCGGTCAAGTGCCCCGGTGCGTGGCGGTCTATCCGGGATCTGGCATGGGCTGGCTCGTGGCCTGGGGAAAGTGGTACGCCGGATCGGGGATGGTGCTCGCAACTCCGATCCGGCATTGCGCCGAGATGGGGTAGGTCTTGGACTGCTTTGCCTGGCGGTGTTGGTGGCCGCCTCATTCTGGCTGGGCATCCCCGGGCGACTGGGTGACTGGTTGCGTGTCGGGATCGCTACTGTCTTCGGGATCTCCTCTCAGGCGCTACCGGTTTTCCTGCTGGCAATGAGCTGGCGTACCTTGCGCAACCCAGCGGCCAACGGGCCGGCGGGGCGTCAGGTCGTTGGCTGGTCGTTCTTCATGCTCGGTTTGCTCGGCATCATCAACCTGAACCACAGCCCGTTGCCGGCTCCATCCGATCCGGCCGCATTGCGGGTCGCCGGTGGATTCATCGGGTATCTGTCCAGTTCCATGCTGAGCCAGCTGATGCCGGACTGGCTGGCCGTTTTCGTGCTGGTTATCGTTGGCCTGTTCGGCCTGATAGTCATAGTCGGCAAGCCGATTCATGAATGGGTCATGCTGTTCGGATCGGGGGTAGCCTGGATCGTTGACCGGATCGAGGTTGGCCGTGCGGCCCGGGCCGAACGCCTGCGGTATGGCGTCGATGAGGCTTATGACAGTCCGCTGGTGGCTTCCAAACGAGTCGAGGCCGAGGAACAGGAACCGCCGGCGGTCGCCGAAGCGCCCCGGGAACCGGTCGCCGAGCCCGAACAGCCCGCGTTGCCGTTGTCCTCGCCAAAACCGCAGGCCAAGAGCAAAAAGGTCACCGCCGGGTTGGCTCTTGAACCCGAGCCGATACCTCCGCGGGTGGAGCAGTTGGCGCTTTCGGGCGACGTCACCTACACCCTGCCAGACATTGCGCTGTTGAAGGCAGGTACGGTTCCCAAAGCCCGCACCGAGGCCTCCGATGCGATCGTGGGACGGCTGCAGGACGTGTTCGGCGAGTTCGACATCGATGCCCGGGTTACCGGCTACACGCGCGGGCCAACCGTAACCCGTTATCAGGTCGAGGTCGGTAGTGGTGTGAAGGTTGAGAAAGTCACCGGGCTGTCCAAGAACATCGCCTATGCGGTCGGGTCGGCCGATGTCCGTATCCTGAGCCCGATTCCCGGTAGGTCCGCCATCGGCATCGAAATCCCGAACCGGGACAAGGAGGTGGTCTCGCTTGGCGATGTGCTGCGCAGCCAGAAGGCCCGTAACGATCGCCATCCCCTCACCGTCGGGCTGGGCAAGGATGTCGAGGGCGGCTATGTGCTGGCGAATGTGGCCAAGATGCCGCACCTGCTGGTGGCTGGCGCTACTGGCTCGGGCAAGTCCAGCTTCGTGAACTCCCTGATCACCTCGATCATGGTGCGGGCCACCCCAGATGAGGTACGGATGCTGCTGGTCGATCCGAAACGGGTGGAACTCAACCACTACGAGGGGATCCCCCACCTGGTCACCCCGATCATTACCAGCGCCAAAAAGGCAGCCGATGCCCTGCAATGGGTGGTGCGCGAGATGGATCAGCGCTATGACGACCTGGCGGCCTTCGGGTTCCGGCATATCGACGACTTCAACAAGGCTATTCTGGCGGGTCAGGTACAGCTTCCCCCGGGTTCCGAGCGGGTGCTGGCCCCCTACCCCTATCTGCTGGTGGTGGTGGATGAGTTGGCGGATCTCATGATGGTGGCTCCGCGCGATGTGGAGGATTCCATCGTGCGGATCACCCAGCTTGCGCGGGCTGCCGGTATCCACCTGGTATTGGCCACTCAGCGCCCCTCGATCGACGTGGTAACCGGCTTGATCAAGGCTAACGTACCTAGTCGGCTGGCGTTCGCAACCAGTTCGATGACCGACTCCCGGGTGATCCTCGATCAGCCCGGTGCGGAGAAGCTCGTGGGCCAGGGCGATGGCTTGTTCTTGCCGATGGGCGCCTCGAAGCCGATGCGTGTGCAGGGCTCGTGGGTGACCGAGGCAGAGATCCGCGAAGTGGCCGACTTCATCAAACGGCAGGTCACGCCGCAATATCGCGAGGATGTCACCGCTGCTCCCGAGACAGCCACTAAGGTGGCCGAGGACATCGGCGATGATCTGGAATTGGTGCTGGATGCCGCCCGGCATGTCATTGAACTGCAACTGGGCTCTACCTCAATGCTGCAACGTAAACTGCGCATCGGATTCGCTAAGGCCGGACGGATAATGGACATCCTGGAGACCCGGGGCGTGGTCGGACCTTCCGAGGGCAGTAAGCCCCGGGAGGTACTGGTGCAACCCGATGACCTGGCAGAGGTGCTCACTAACCTGAGCAACGGAGCCTGATGATCCCGGTTCATCTGGTCAGTCTGGGCTGTGCCCGCAACGATGTGGATTCCGAGGAGTTGGCGGCCAGGCTAGCTGCCGAAGGCTTCACGTTGGTTGGTGAACCGGAGGATGCGGTCGTGATCGTGGTGAACACCTGCGGTTTCATCGAACCGGCCAAGAAGGATTCCATAGATACCCTGCTGGCTGCGGCAGATCTGAAGCAGGCGGGCCAGGCCCGGACGGTGGTCGCAGTGGGTTGCCTTGCGGAACGGTATGGCCGGGAACTGGCCGGCGAACTGCCCGAGGTCGATGCGGTGTTCGGTTTTGATGCCTACCCCCAGATCGGCGAGAGGTTGCGTGCCGTGCTAGCCGGCGAACGACCGGTCGCCCACCGGCCCACGGATCGGCGCCGGCTGTTGCCACTGGCGCCGGCGGCCCGGCCAGCCGCGGCAGGAGCGGTGCCCGGTCACGGCGGGATTCCCGATCTGCCGGCGGGCGTGGCACCGCCCACCGGTCCCCGGGTGTTGCGTAGGCGCTTGGACGCCGGCCCCTTCGCACCGTTGAAGATCGCTTCGGGATGCGATCGGCGCTGTGCCTTCTGCGCAATTCCGTCCTTTCGGGGAGCCTATCTGTCGCGTCCAATCGGCGAGATCGTTGCCGAGGCCCGCTGGCTGGTCGAACGTGGGGTTCGTGAGGTGATGCTGGTCAGCGAGAACTCCTCGTCGTATGGTAAGGACTTCGCCGACCGGCAGGCCCTGCCCCGGTTATTGGCGGAACTGAGCCGGGTAACTGGCCTGGCCTGGATCCGGGTCAGTTACCTGCAACCGGCGGAAATGACTCCAGGGATCCTGGCAGCCATAGCCACCGGCGCGAATGTGGTGCCGTACTTCGATCTGTCCTTCCAACATGCCGCGCCACGGGTATTGCGCGCTATGCGGCGTTTTGGTGATCCGGACAGTTTCCTGGATCTGATCGGACGCATCCGCAGACTCGCCCCGCAGGCCGGGATCCGCAGCAATGTGATTGTCGGGTTTCCGGGTGAGACCGAGCGGGATGTCGAATTGCTGACCGATTTTTTGGCGGCGGCCGAACTCGATGTGGTGGGTGTTTTCGGGTACTCCGATGAGGAGGGCACCGAAGCGGCTGGGCTGGCCGGCAAACTGGGCACTGAAGAGATCGTCGCACGCCAGAACAGGGTGTCCGAACTGGTTGAGCGGTTGTGCGAGCAGCGGGCCACCGACCGGATCGGGGATCGGGTACAGGTGTTGATCGAGCGAGTGGACGATGCGGCGGTTCTCGGACGCGCAGCCCATCAGGGTCCAGAGGTGGATGGTGTCACCACCTTGATGACCGCCCCGGATGCAGCCGTTGGCGACCTGGTTACGGCGCGCGTTACCGATTCCGCGGGTATCGACCTGATCGCCAGATGCGAATAGCGATGAGCCCGGAGCCGGGCTGGTGGCAGTAGAGTGAAATTGCGGTTCGCAACCGGTCGAACCCCGATCAAGGAGCAGCGATGGCGGTACAGGGGGAAAAGGTGCTCGGCTTCACCTGGAATGTGCCCAATGCCCTCACATTGCTGCGTCTGGTGTTTGTTCCGGTTCTCGTCGTCGTCTTCTTGTTGCATCCGCAGGATCCTGCTGGTCGTCTGGTTGCCACCGGCATCTTCGTGATGGCGGTTCTCACCGACAGCCTGGATGGTCACATCGCGCGCAAATACAACATGGTCACCGACTTCGGCAAGATTTGGGATTCCATTGCCGATAAGGCGCTCACCGGCGTGGCATTCGTCCTGCTCTCGGTGGTGGGGCAGTTGCCCTGGGCGATCACCGTCGTCATCCTGATCCGTGAATGGGGGATCACCGCACTGCGGTTCGCCATCCTGAAGTACGGGGTGATGGCTGCTAACCGAGGTGGCAAACTGAAGACCCTGATGCAATCTTTCACCTTGGTCAGTTGGTTGCCTTGGTTGCCCACCGAGCCGTTCTGGTTCATCGGGCTCAAATGGGTCTTGCTGACGATCGCCTTCATCCTCACGGTACTGACCGGAATCGACTACCTGTTCGAGGCTCGTAGGCTGCGAGCTGCCGCGCTGGCCGCGGGTGGTCCGGTAGGCGTCACCGGAGGAGCCGCTCGGTGGGCCAATCAGACTCGCGAGCCGACCACACCCAGCGAGGATCCCGCACCCGCAGGGGAGCAACGCACGTGAACCCATCGCACGAGGTGCCATCCCTGGCCGCCGCGCGTCTGATCCGGGTGTTGTCGTCCGGCGGTTGGACGCTGGCGACCTGTGAATCGCTTACCGGAGGCGGTTTGGGCGCTGCCGTTACGGCTGTGGCCGGCGCCTCGGCCGTCTACCGGGGCGGTCTGATAGCCTACGCCACCGATCTGAAGGTCTCTCTGGCCGGCGTCTCGACTGGTTTTGTTGCGGCGAATGGTGTGGTGAACGAACGAGTGGCCAAGGAGATGGCCTTGGGCGCGGCCTGGAGTTGCCGGGCCGATGTCGGGTTGGCCACCACCGGGGTTGCGGGTCCGGAATCCCAGGATGGCATCGCCCCCGGCACGGTCTGGCTGGGATTGGCGCTGCCGGCGCGGTGGACAGAACGAATCCGGGCTCGGAGACTGGATCTGGTGGGCGACCGTGGTGAGATCAGGATGCAAACCGTGGCTGCGGCGCTGGCCTGGCTGACGGACTGCCTAGGGGAACCGGTCAGTCCGGCGACGGAATAATCGTCGGATCATTGGTTGTTCTCAACACTGTTAACGGCGATTGGAAACTGATCACGGAGGCGGCAATGGTGACCGGGTTGGTTCGCGAACTGCTGGGTGAGGTATTGCGCGCCGAGCGGATCAGGCAACGGCGCACCCTCCGTGAGGTGTCTTTGGCGGCCCGGGTAAGTCTGGGCTATCTGTCCGAGGTGGAGCGCGGTCAGAAGGAGGCCTCCAGCGAATTGCTGCTGGCGATCGGTCAGGCTTTGCACATCCCTCTGTCGAGGCTCTATGCCGAGGTGGCCACGCGATTCGCCGATATGGAAGCCGAACAGGCGGTAATGGCGGCCTGACCGCGGGCTGCCCGCGTAGGTTTGGTTTCGTGCGAGAGGCAGAACTGTGGCAGCGGCTCCATAGCCAGTTCGGCGAGTCCTATGCTCGGGTGTGGGCTGAGCAGCACAATCTTGCCGAGTTGGGGGGTCATACCGTGATTGAGGCGTTGGCTGCGGGAGTACCCTGCAAGCTGATCTGGCGGGCGGTTTGGGCCCAGCTGGAATTGCCCCCCAGCGAGCGCTGACGACGGTACCGCTTGGCCGAACCGAGTTGCTCTGGCGGGCGGGCTAGGTAGTCGGTAACCGGGGATGCGACACGCCGGCCGTAACCCTGGTTCGAACACTTGTTCGGTTATGCTGGGCGTGGCCGATCGAGGAGTCTTCCGGGTTATCCACAGGTAATGGCTGGGTCGCGCAATTTGTCAGCGCCTGGCGATAGCGTCCGGAGACAACGAGATCCACCCGACTCCCAGCGCCGGCTGGCTAATGAGAGGACATCACGAAGATGGCTGTCGCCGATCGCGAGAAGGCCTTGGAAGCCGCACTCGCCCAGATTGAAAAGCAACATGGCAAGGGCTCGATCATGCGTTTGGGAGATCAAACCCACGCCCAGATCGAGGTCATCCCGACTGGCTCGATCGCCTTGGATGTCGCTCTCGGCATCGGCGGCCTGCCGCGTGGGCGAATCGTCGAGATCTATGGTCCAGAGTCCAGTGGCAAGACCACCGTAGCCTTGCATGCCATCGCCAATGCGCAGGCTGAGGGCGGTATCTGTGCCTTCATCGATGCCGAACACGCTCTGGATCCCGCCTATGCTGCGGCTCTTGGGGTGAATACCGATGCCTTGCTGGTCAGTCAGCCGGACAATGGCGAACAGGCGCTGGAGATTGCCGACATGCTGGTGCGCTCCGGGGCACTGGCATTGGTAGTCATCGACTCGGTGGCGGCGCTCACACCCCGGGCCGAGATTGAAGGTGAGATGGGTGATTCGCATGTTGGTCTCCAGGCACGGCTGATGAGCCAGGCGCTGCGCAAGATCACCGGGGCGTTGAAGAATGCCAATACCACCGCGGTTTTCATCAACCAGCTTCGCGAGAAGATCGGCGTGATGTTCGGTAACCCGGAGACCACCACTGGTGGACGGGCGCTGAAATTCTATGCTTCGGTACGCTTGGACGTTCGCCGTATCGAATCGCTCAAGGATGGCACCGAGGTGGTTGGCAACCGTACCCGGGTAAAGGTCGTGAAAAACAAGGTTGCTCCGCCCTTCAAGCAGGCCGAATTCGACATCATGTATGGCCGGGGAATCTCCCGCGAAGGTAGCCTAATTGACATGGGTGTGGATGCCGGCCTGATCCGCAAGGCCGGTGCCTGGTTCACCTATGGCGACGACCAATTGGGTCAGGGCAAAGAGAACGCTCGTAACTTCCTGCGCAAGAACCCGAAGATCGCTGACGAGTTGGATCGCAAGATCCGCGCCGCGATGGGGATGGCGGAGGTTACAGTGCCGGACGGTGTGGATCCGGTTACCGGTGAGGTCACCGGCACCGACTTCTAAGTCGATGACTGTCCACGACCCGGACGCCGACCCATACGAGATTGCCCGGGAGATCGCGCTGCATGCTTTGGAACGACGGGCTCATGGCCGTGCCGAACTGGCAAATCATCTGGCCCGTCGGGGAACCGACCCCGAGATCATCGAACGAGTACTGGATCGGTTCACTGAGGTCGGGCTGCTAGATGATGTCACCTACGCCCGCCAACTGGTGGAATCCCGGTATCGGGTCCGGGGTATGTCGAAGCGCGCGCTGCGGCTCGAACTGCGCCGGAGGGGGCTCGCAGACCATATTGTGCTGGCCGCGGTAGACCAGTTGGACAGTTGCGATGAGACTCGGGCTGCCCATGGTTTTGCCGAGCGGCGAGTGCGCGCCATGAGCGGGTTGCCCTCGGAGGTAGCACTGCGTCGCCTGGCATCGGCGCTGACCAGGCGAGGTTTTAGCGGTGAATTGGCCTGGCAGGCGGCCCAGGCTGCGGTGAGTGCGGCCGGGTTGATCGATGACGACATGGCCATGCCGGACGGTCCTGAATGCTGAGGGTTCATTTCGCGGACCTATCGGTGCTAGCCGAGGGGCTGTGCCATGATCCAACCAGGTGCAGTTCTTCCCCCAAGAACGGCACCCGGTAAAACAGGCGATACCAGGCCCGCTGTCACCCGGAGGCGCTCAGGGATGCTGAAGCCAGAAGTGGACAGCGGGCCGTATCGACTACCTGGTGTGGGGGTGGAGGGGCGCTGGTGCCCGGTGTCTCAGGGCCGTACCGTCTACAGTGGATAGGCCATGACTGATCCTAAAGCCGAGAATGCCCAGCCCCGTACCTATCGGGTGGTTACCTATGGCTGCCAGATGAATGTGCACGATTCCGAACGAATAGCCGGATTGCTGGAGCAAGCCGGTCTGGTGCCGGTGACCGGTTCGTGTGCCGACGCGGATGTGGTGGTCTTCAACACCTGCGCAGTTCGGGAGAACGCCGACAACCGGCTCTACGGCAATCTCGGACACATGGCCCAGGTGAAACGCCGGCATCCGGGCATGCAGATCGCGGTGGGTGGCTGCATGGCTCAGAAGGATCGTGATCTGATCACCCGTAAGGCGCCTTGGGTGGACGTTGTGTTCGGCACCCACAACATCGGTTCGCTACCGGTGTTGCTCGAAAGGGCGCGTATCGAGCAGACAGCCCAGGTTGAGATCGCCGAGGCCTTGCAACGTTTCCCGTCCGATCTGCCAACCCGTCGTGATTCGGCATACGCTGCCTGGGTGGCGATCAGCGTCGGCTGCAACAACACCTGTACTTTCTGCATCGTGCCCAGCCTACGGGGCAAGGAGACCGACCGGCGTCCCGAAGAGATCCTGCGAGAGATCGAGACTCTGGTCGCTCAGGGCGTACAGGAGATCACGCTGCTGGGGCAGAACGTAAATACCTATGGGGCCGAGTTCGCCGACCGCCAGGCTTTCGGCAAGCTACTGCGAGCCTGTGGCCAGGTCGAGGGTTTGGAAAGGGTGCGCTTCACCAGTCCGCATCCGGCCTCCTTCACCACGGACGTGATCGATGCCATGGCCGATACGCATAACGTCATGCCATCGTTGCACATGCCCTTACAGTCCGGCTCCGACAAGGTACTGCGTGACATGCGACGGAGCTATCGCAGCAAGCGGTTCCTGGATATCCTCGCTCGGGTTCGCGATCGGCTGCCGCAGGCTGCCATTACCACCGATATTATCGTTGGCTTTCCCGGCGAGACCGAACAGGATTTCGAGCAGACCCTGCAGGTGGTTGAGCAGGCCCGGTTCAGTGCTGCCTTCACCTTTCAGTATTCCGTTCGGCCCGGCACGCCGGCAGCCGCCATGCCCGATCAGATACCTGCGGAAGTGACGCAGGAACGCTATGAGCGTCTGGTGGCCGTCATTGAGCGCATCAGTTGGGAGGAAAACCAGGCCCAGGTAGGTCGTGATGTAGAGGTATTATTCGCCACCGGTGAGGGGCGTAAGGATCGACATACCGCCAGAATCTCAGGGCGTGCCCGCGACAACCGGTTGGTTCATGTGGTGTTGCCCGCGGATCCGCAGGCGCGACCCCGACCGGGGGATATCGCCGAGGTCGAAATCACCTACGCGGCCCCGCATCATCTGGTTGCTGACGCACCGCTGCGGAACCTGCGCCGTACCCGGGGAGGAGACGCCTGGCAGGCAGCGAACCAGTCCGGGTCAAGTGGCGTTGGCCTGGGCATGCCACGATCGCCGGGTGCCTGAGATGCCTGGCGGGCTGCCGCTCGTGGTGCTGATCGGGCCGACTGCCAGTGGCAAATCCAATCTCGCGGTTCGATTGGCCGAGAACCTGGTGAAACTGGATCAGCCGGCAGAGATCGTCAACGGGGACTCGATGGTGATCTATCGCGGAATGGATATCGGAACCGCCAAACCCACCGCCGACGAACTGGCGCGGGTTCGCCATCATCTGGTCGATGTCGCTGACATCCGTGAGACCGCTTCGGTGGCGCAATTTCAGGCCTTGGCCCGCCAGAAGATCGCCGAGTTGCGCGCCAATGCGGTGTTGCCGATCCTGGTTGGTGGCAGCAGCCTCTACATTCGCGCCATCGTGGATCGATTCGAGTTTCCCGGCACCGATCCCGCGCTGCGGGCCAAGTGGGAGGACAAGCTGGCTAGCCTCGGTTCCGAGGCACTGCATGCGGAACTGGCCAGGCGTGACCCGCGGGCGGCAGCGGTCATCCTACCGGGCAACGGCCGTCGGATCGTACGAGCCCTTGAGGTGCTCGAATTGACCGGCAGTTTCCAGCCGCGCCTACCCGACCCGGTTTATGCGCTGACCGATGTGCACCAATTCGGGCTGCAACTTACCCGTGCCGAAATGGATGCCCGGATAGCCGATCGAGTGACGCAGATGTGGGACGCCGGGTTCGTGGCCGAGGTACGGGCCTTGGCGGGCAAGGGTTTGCGCGAAGGCCTAACCGCTTCTCGCGGGCTGGGCTACCAGCAGGTCTTGGCCCACCTGGCAGGCGAACTGACCGAAGAGGAGGCCCGGCAGGCGACCATCGATGGTACCCGGCGCTTCGCCCGCAAGCAGCTTGGCTGGTTTCGCCGCGATCCGCGGATCCGTTGGCTGGACGCCACGGCCCCGGATCTGGTCGCTCGGATCTTGTGGCACCTGGCTCACAGCGTTCCCCATGCGATACTGGGCCAATGACCAGCACCTTGAATTTCGCCAAGGGCCATGGCACCCGCAATGATTTCGTTGTCGTACTGGACCGCGATGGCCTGTTACCGCTGACCGTCGAGCAGGTTCGCTGGCTCTGCGATCGACGCAGCGGCATCGGCGGAGATGGTCTGTTGAGGGTGGTGCGGGCCCAGCACATCGCGGACTGGACAGGCGAACCAGACCTGTGGTTCATGGACTATCGCAATGCCGATGGTTCGGTCGCCGAGATGTGCGGCAATGGGCTGCGGGTTTTCGTGCGCTATTTGATCGAGGAAGGTCTGGTAGGCAGCGAGCCGGCCATCCAAGTCGGTACCCGAGTCGGTTTATTGCAGGCCTGGCTCCTGCCAGATGGCCGGATCAGGATCGGTTTGGGACCGGTGCGGGTCGCAGCGTCCCCGGGCTGGATCAAGGTTATGGGTCGCCGA
This sequence comes from uncultured Propionibacterium sp., assembly GCA_938036835.1. Taxonomy (GTDB): domain Bacteria; phylum Actinomycetota; class Actinomycetes; order Propionibacteriales; family Propionibacteriaceae; genus Brooklawnia. The sequence goes on along the minus strand of CALHWB010000045.1, from coordinate 5,486 downwards.
TTCGAAGCCTGGCCGGTCGATGCCGGTCCGCCGCATTCGGTGGTGATCCTGCCAGCGGATCAGGAACTGTCCGAGTTGCAGTTGCAGATTCCCCCCAGGTATGAGCCGAGGGCTCATCCCCACGGGACGAACATCGACTTCATCGTGCCCCATGGGCCGAATGAGCTGCGGATGCGGGTTCATGAGCGCGGAGTGGGGGAGACCGAATCTTGTGGGACCGGGGCGATCGCCTCCGCTGCGGTCTGGCTGGCCAATCAGCAACGCCCGACCGGACGGGTTAGCGTGCAACTGCCTGGCGGCGTTCTTGAGGTTGAGATCGGACCGGATGGCGCCTTCCTCATCGGCCCGGCGGTCATCGTGGCTCGCGGCAGCGTCACCCTGCCGGTGTGATGGTCTGGCAGGTACCATCCGGCGCAGACGCGCTCTCTCGCAGGCGAGCCAGCGGATCGCTGGCAACGGCCCAGAGCGGATCGCCGCACACCACGGCCAGCTGGGCTGGCTGTGGGGGAAACGCGCGATAATCGGGCGGTTGTATCCGGGCTCGCGTGCCCGTCGCGTACGCTGGTGCAACGATGACTCCGCAGATCCATCCCTACCGTCCCGGGCCGGCTGGTGTTACCCCACCCGATGAACCGATCGGGGACCGCCAGCAGTACCGGGACGATGGGTCTTTGGTGTCCGGCGAACTCGATCTGGCTGAGCGGAATTCGTTGCGCCGGGTAGTGGGGCTGTCCACTGAACTCGACGATGTCACCGAGGTCGAATACCGCCAGCTGCGCCTGGAGAAGGTGGTTCTGGTCAGCGTGTGGATCAGCGGCACCCAGGCAGCTGCCGATAACGCGATGCTGGAGCTCAAGGCCTTGGCCGAAACCGCCGGTTCGTGGGTGCTTGCCGGTCTGGTCCAACGCCGCCAATCCCCCGATCCGGCCACCTATGTCGGCAGCGGTAAGGTGGCCGAAGTGCGCGAATGCGTTCTGGCGCATGGCGCCGATACGGTCATCTGCGATGGTGAGCTGACCCCGGCGCAGCTACGCACTCTGGAGGATCGGATCGGTGTGAAGGTGGTCGACCGCACCGCGTTGATTCTGGACATCTTCGCCCAGCACGCCAAGAGCGTTGAAGGCAAGGCCCAGGTGGAACTGGCCCAGCTCAACTATCTGAGGCAGCGTCTGCGGGGCTGGGGGACGAGCCTGAGCCGCCAGGTGGGTGGTCGGGCGTCCGGTGGCCTAGGCATCGGAGGGCGTGGCCCAGGGGAGACCAAGATCGAGACCGATCGTCGCCGGATAAACCACCGGATCGCGGTGTTGCAAGGCAAGCTGCGGGATATGGCGGCCACCCGGGCGGTCAAACGCGCCGATCGACAGCGGCATTCGATCAGTTCGGTAGCTATCGTCGGGTATACCAATGCCGGCAAGTCCTCGCTGCTGAACCGCCTGACCGAGGCCGACACGCTGGTAGAGAATGCGTTGTTCGCCACGCTGGACCCGATCACTCGCCGGGCCACGACAACGGATGGCCGGATTTACACGCTCACCGACACGGTGGGTTTCGTTCGTCACCTGCCAACCGATCTGGTTGAGGCTTTCCGCTCCACCCTGGAAGAAACCCTGGACGCCGACTTACTGGTACACGTCGTGGATGCCGCCGACCCAGATCCACTGGGCCAAGTGGCAGCGGTCCGGCAGGTATTGAGCGAGATCGGCGCTGCGAGCCGGGCGGAATTGATGGTCATGAACAAGTGCGATCTAGCCGACCCCGATGTTCTTACCGTATTGGGTTGTCATTTTACCGATGCCCTGTTCACCTCGGCGCAAACCGGGCAGGGCCTGGCCGAACTGCGGCTGGCGATCGAACAGCGGTTGCCAACTCCGAAAGTGGAGATGCAGGTGATCGTCCCCTGGAACCGCGGTGATCTGGTCGATCGGGTGCACCGTGAGGCAGAACTCCATGAGTTGAGCCATGAACCCGCCGGTACCCGGCTGCACGCCTGGGTACATTCCGACTTGGCTGCGCAGTTGGCGCCATTCACGATCGAGCCTAACCGGTGAGTGATCAGGGTCAGGCGGTGTTGGCTGCTGCGGTGCGTCAGATCGGTGGCCTGCCCAGAACAGGCCAGCAGGCGATGTGTACCGAGGTGGGCAATGCCCTCGACGATGGTGTGCATCTGCTGGTGCAGGCCGGTACCGGCACCGGAAAATCGCTGGGCTATCTGGCCCCAGCAGTGGCGTGGGCGCTGATCAACGGGCGTACGGTACTGGTCGCCACCGCCACCTTGGCGTTGCAGGCGCAGTTGGCGAATAAGGACATCCCGGTGGTTCTCAACGCCGCGAGGCAGGTTCTCAAGCGCAATCCACGGGCGGAAATTCTGAAGGGTCGCACAAACTATGCCTGCCTGCTGCGAGTACGCGATCGGGTCGGCGCCGATCAGGATTCTCTGCTGACCGGTTTGGAGACCGCTGAGGCGGTCAGATCCTCGGACGCCGATGCAGCCTCGGTGCTGGGCGCGGAAGTGCTGGCATTGCGTGAATGGGCCGAACAGCAGGCCCGCGATGGCGGGCTGGCCGACCGCGATGACGCCCCCAGCCATTCACCCGGAGCCTGGTCGCAGGTGTCGGTCCCGATACGGGAGTGTCTGGGCACCAACAAGTGCCCGTATGCTGCCGAGTGCTTCGTCGAGCAGTCCCGGGCCCGGGCCAGGAAGGCCGACCTGGTGGTGACCAACCATGCCTTACTGGCGGTGAACGCCATGCATGGCGGGGTTGCCCTGCCAGAACATGATGCGGTGATCATCGACGAGGCACACGAACTGACTTCTCGGGTAACCGGGGCTGTCAGCGCCGAACTGTCGCCCCAACAGGTGGAGCGGTTCACCAGACGCTGCGCGGTCTGGCTGGACGACGATCTGGCGGTTGAGTTATTGGAGGTCGCCGACGAATTCGTCGCCGAACTGGATCTGGCCGAACCAGGCAGGATTACGGATCCAGATCAGGGCGTCTGTCGGGTAGTGACTCGGATTCGAGAGGTCAGTCGCAAGGCGGTATCGGCGATGGCGGGCAAGAACGAGGAAGCCGAGCGCGTCCAAGCCGGCGCGGCCATGAAGGAGATCTTTGATATCGCTGAGCGGATAGCGAAGCTGGATGCGGCCGATGTCGTTTGGCTCAGCGCCCGTGAGCGCCTTGGTCGCCAGTTGAATGTGGCACCGCTTTCGGTGGCCGGGCTGATGCGCGATCGCGTATTGGGGGAACGTACTACCATCCTGACCTCGGCCACCTTGACCCTGGGTGGTTCCTTCGACACGATGGCTGGCTCGGTCGGCCTGCGCCGCAGCGATCGCATCGGGGCGGGTACCGAGCCGATCGACGATGGCAGCTGGCGTGGCCTTGACGTTGGTTCGCCTTTCAACTATCAACGGCAGGGCATTCTCTATGTCGCCGGGGCACTGCCCAATCCCGGTCGTGACGGAATCGGCGCCGAGGCGCTCACGGAGCTGGCGGAGTTGGTTTGGGCCGCCGATGGGCGCACCTTGGGACTGTTTGCCTCACAACGATCTGCCGAACTGGCCGTCGAGCACCTGCGGACCACTCTGCCCGACCTGACCTTCTTGTGCCAGGGTGAGGCCCAGCTCAGCGAGCTAACCCGGACTTTCGCCGCCGACGAACGATCCTGTCTGGTGGGTACGATGTCGCTCTGGCAGGGCGTCGATTTCCCCGGGGATACCTGTCGCCTGGTGGTCATCGACAAGATTCCCTTCCCGCGGCCGGATGACCCACTGATGCAGGCCCGCCAGCAGGCGGTCACCGAGGCTGGGGGAAATGGTTTCATGCAGGTCGCTGCAGCCCACGCCGCCCTGCTGCTGGCTCAGGGGGCTGGCCGGCTGATCCGGTGTTACTCGGACCGGGGTCTGGTGGCCGTCTTGGACCCCCGGCTGGTCAAGGCAAGATACGGCGGCTACCTGCGCGCTTCACTACCGGATTTCTGGATAACGATCGACTCCGAGGTGGCTATCCAGGCCTTGCGGCGATTGTCCGGAACCGGCTAGATACGGCGCAGTACCGCCACCACCTTGCCGAGAATGATTGCCGAGTTGCCGTCGATTGGTTGGTATGCCGGATTATGCGGCAGCAGCCAGACCTGCCCTGGGGTACGGCGCAGGGTCTTCACGGTGGCTTCACCGTCGAGCAGGGCTGCCACGATATCCCCATTTTCGGCAGTCGGTTGCTGACGGATCACCACATAGTCACCATCGCAGATGGCGGCCTCCACCATGGAATCGCCGCGGACTTCAAGCATGAACAAGACACCCTCGCCAACCAGATCGCGGGGCAATGGCATGATTTGCTCGGTTTGTTCCTCGGCCAGGATAGGGGCACCGGCAGCGATGCGGCCCAGTACTGGCACCGGTACCGCTGCGGTTGGCAGATCTATGCCACCGGGCGGAGTGGAGGCCTGCTCGGGTTTCTCGGCCACCGATCGTTCGGGCCATCTGACCTCCAGCGCGCGCGGGCGGTTGGGGTCACGACGCAGCAGGCCCTTGGCCTCAAGCGCCTTGAGTTGGTGGGCAACACTGGAGGGTGAGGCCAGCCCGACAGCCTCGCCCAGTTCGCGGATGCTCGGGGGATAGCCCCGCCGCTCAACCGTGCTGCGTAGGAACTCTAGGATGCGTCGCTGGCGGACGGTCAAACCCGGACTCCCATCCGGGGAATCAGGCGATTCGGCGATGCTGTCGCCGCACTCACGGGCCACCGAGTCGTTGCTTGGGCGTCCCGCGCGTCGCCGGGTGGCGTCGGGCTGGCCGGTAGAGGTCCGCCGCACAGTGATCATGGCAGCACCCTATGCCGTTGATCGGTTGGAATCAAACACCTGTTCGAGAGTGGTCAATCTGGACGGGAACTGTCGCTGCCGGTCGATCGGATTCGAGTCATGGGCGAACACGCGAAATCGAACACTTGATCGATGTGTCGAGTTGGCCTAGGGTGATGGCCGAACGCCTGTTCGAATTGGTTGGGTTTGGCGGATTACCGGAAGGATGGAGAAGATAATGAGCGGCAGCACGGTTGGGCGGCTGGCGGCTGCGGCACCGCGTGGCAGGAATCCCACCGGATGGCGAGGCAATCGTCTCGCGGACCACCGCCGACCGGCAGCGATACCTGGCTTTAGCAAGGTCTCTGGAAGGCACCCAGAGCAGCCTACCCACCCTCTGCGGTGCGGTCTGCTGCTCAACATGCCCACGCGCATCGCTCCCGCAGCGGGCACGGCGCATGGTGCCGGAGCATTGCCGGATTGGATATGGGGTGTACTGATGACTGGCTTCCTGCTGGCACTGGCGATCGGGTCGGTGGTGATCGTCGCTCGGGTTTTGGCCATCTTGTCGCCTGCCGGATCGTTGACGGTGAATTCAGTGGCAGGCTGGCTGGGCCTCGGTTGAGTAGCGCTCCGGGTGGCTCGGAAGCCGGTTGCCGTCGTGACTGAGGGGTGACCCCTCAGTC